>CAYTWB010000045.1:5639-32990 GCA_964441945.1 uncultured Syntrophobacteraceae bacterium | reverse complement strand
AAATAGTGACGTTTAGCCCGAGCCATAAGTTCTCTCTACCTTACATGCCCATTTTTCCAACATATTGCCTTGGCCCGACCCCGTCCGTGGGCCTCCCTCGTGGAACTTCTCGACCTCTGCTTCATTGTATCCGACCCTTTGCCCATACTTCCGCACAATCTCTTCGCTCATCTCATGCTCCTCTCAAACCGCAAGCCGACAAAAAAACAAATTGAGCGATTCTTACAGCTGCTCTTCGTCATGCCCGCGCAGGCGGGCATCCATCGGTTGACGGCGGTTTCCTGGTTTCCGCCCGCGCGGGCATGACAACCCTGGCTGTCTATCAAAAGAATCGCCCAGATTAAGAAGAAACTGACCATCATCCGAGGAAGATCGCTCCCGCAAAGCCTGTTTCCGCATGCTTTAAGCGGGGAGGGAGGAATCCGGGATAACATCCGGACTGCCAGCCGCCGCTATGTATGGAGAATCAATTGGCTAAGCCTCCAATCGTCAGTCGACTTCATTGTCGCTCACCTGGTTCCCGATCCTGCACTTATTGGCAATCCACAAAAAGCTGGCCGATCGCCTTCGCGGAACGAAGAACTAAGCGGCACGCGGCTTTTTGCGTGTCCGCTTCAGTGACGGGTTGGGCAACTTGCCTCAGAATGCGTTCAACAACTCACGTGGCCTAAAGATCGCAATCATCGGAAAGTGACTGCGCGCGGCCCGGGACACGCCTGGAATACCGCGGCATTCTCCCGATGCGCTCGGCTGTTTACACAGTGGGCCAGTTCAAGACAGGCGGTTCGCCCCCTGTGTCAGGCGGTTTTCGCTTCAGAGAGTTTAAGCATCTTCGCTTGGACAGATTCAAGAATTGCGTCCCGCACATAAGTGCTTGCATTCAGGATCTCTATTCCGATGAGCTCACCCTTCTCATTGAGCTCTGCAGTTATGTTTGGACTGATTTCGACGCTGGCGACTTCCGGATCGTCGGAGATCGAAAGGTGCAGGATGTCTTCTCTTTCAAAGTAAGCCATGTGACGCTTAGTCATTGCAAAATCTCCCGGTTTTGAGTCGAAAGTTGATCTGTTGACGGGTGGTCGCATGAATCGTGACCGGGACGATGTCATCACCGCTCTGTTCATATGGTATCATAACGAGCAACCCGCCATGGCGCCCAACGACCACCTTGCGCCCCGTGCATGTGTCATGATAGCGCTCTTTGCTGAATCTTAGAATGTTCTCGACCAGAGACACATCAAATCCTCTGAGCTCTGCCCGGTATTTCATGTACTCTGTCCAGACAATCATTCGTGCAATTCCTTTCAGTCCGAACACGGAGGATAGCAAGCAGGGCCAGGGGCCTTGCCTGGTATTCAAATCTGCTTCCCGCCATCAGGCTGACCCTGCTCGTCAGGCGGTTGCCTTCACAGGGAAGTAGGCCGCCATCAGTGCCTGAACGACTCCGACCCAAGGGATCACGTTTGTACACAGATCGTCGCACAGATCCGGCCGGTTCAGTATCTTGGACACTGCGTGCCCGACCCTCCCTTCGCCCATTGAAACCAAGTTCCAGGGAGCGGAGTCAGGCTTTGCGTGCAACAGGCTGTTCATTGATGCGGTGAGGTCGCCACCCCGTACTGGAGAGTTGTGGCCTTGCTTCGCCTGGATGGCTTCGAACATCTTAGCAAGCCCGGGAGCGTCCTTTTGGCGCCACCCCCGGTTCCACCGGTCGATATGCTCAGGGTACAGGTGGAGGTAAAGCAGAATGGTCGCTCGCTCCACGAAGGCCCGTACAAGGACGTGTGCACCAAAAAGATAACCCTGCCGAATAAGCTCACGTATCGACAGCATGATGCTGAGCGCCTGAGGAATGACCTGGCAAGCCATGCTTTGGTGATCCGTGAGCTCGCAACCATGGGCCGTCGGCGCTGTGACGGCATTCCGCTCCATCGCAGAAGTGATGATCAGATCGAAATGGAATAAAAGGTTCCGACCGAGATACGGTTCATTGCTCGGCGTGAATACAACAGGAGAAGCTCTGGAGTCCATCACTGGTCCTTCTCATCGAGCCTAACGTTTGAGCTCAGCGGCGGCCCGTCAGGGCCGTCCGCTGGAGCGAATTGTTATGCCTCACGACGATTAAAGTTCATGTATTACCAATACGCCGGATCGCGGAACGCATCGACGCAATCTGGACGCTCGGCGCGCGCCTGAATAGGCTCTCCTGTAAGAGAAAGCCCCAGCCAACCATGCGGCATGGATAGATCCAATGGGGCCTTCAGGACACCCTCTGAAAGCGGCTTGAAGCCAATTTTTCCGTAGTAGGATGGATCGCCATAGGTTACCGCCACCAAGGCGCCATGATTTGCCAACTCGTTGAGTCCATGGCTGATTAGCGCCTTCCCGACACCGGACTTTTGATAGTCGGTAGATACTGCCACTGGAGCGAGCATGTAAATCGGCGCTCTATCTGCAAAGTGGAGCCTCGTAAAGAATATGGCTCCGACAAGCTGTTCGTTCTCAACTGCGCCGAAACAGCAAATTTCAAGATCATCGATATCGGCGCTCAACTTGGCAACCAGACTTCCAATCAGGGCTCCTTCCTCTGCCCCCTCCGAAGAAGAAAACGTGGAGGTGAAGAGCTGCGTAAGATCACTCGCTCTTTCCCTTCCAATTCTTTCGAACTCCATTCGAAGCCCCCAATTTTAGTTAACAAGAAGAGCGGCACGTTGTTGCGGGTGAGGCATAACAAATTATTGAGTTGTTTCCTTTCAATGCCGGGAAGTTTTGCGATTGTCAATCTGAAAGTGGAATTGTTTTGACTAATTTATCTGAAGTTATTAACCTAAATAGATTGTTCAATATGCCATTAATTGTGATAGGAGGTTTCAGTTTAACTCAATGCGGCCTGTTCCGGTTTCCATTCTTAAAAGCTATGAGGCAATCCTCGAAAAACGAGGCGTTTTGCCGTCAGATCGTGCAAACTATAAAAAGTGGCTCAGGTATTTTCTGGATTATTGCTCCAAGTACCCTGTCCCTGAAACGCGACCAGACCAGGTGCGCCTGTTCATCGATAAGTTGCGGGAAAAGAAACAGGCCCCGTTCCAGCTAGATCAGGCAGTCCACGCTGTCTCCCTTTATTTTGAAATGCAGGGAAAGGGCGATATCCTGGTTGCAGATTCCCATGCCCGGTCCAGACCGGAACCCGGGACAGATGCCGGAACATCTTTCGTTCAGGAACCTCAGCAGCTCCAGGAGAGGTCTCCCTCCTCGCCTCAGGATATCCCAGTGTCGGACCGGAATCCAGCGCAGGTAGAGACCACCTCGCTCATTGCGCCGGCACACCGCCAGCCCTGGCGCCGCTGGGAAGACGGCTATGCCGTTACGTCCGCATCACCGGAATGGGATGCCGTCATAGCCGAGCTTGCGGCCGAGATCAAAATCAGGCATTACTCAAGAAAGACGCTCAAGACCTACGCCCATTGGTCACGCCAGTTCCAGGGTTTCCTGAAGAACAAACCGCCGGAATCGCTTTCGTCCACGGATGTCAAGGATTACCTGACCTATCTCGCTGTTCAATGCCGCGTTTCGGCCTCCACACAGAATCAGGCGTTCCATGCACTCCTCTTTTTGTACAGGCATGCTTTGAAACAGGATTTCGGGGATTTTTCGGACGTTCCCCGGGCGAAAAAGTCGAAATACATTCCGGTTGTGCTTTCCCGAAAGGAAATCGATGCTATTCTGAAGCACCTTGAATATCCTTATGATCTCGTGGTCAAATTGCTTTACGGGTGCGGGCTCAGATTATTCGAATGTCTGCAACTGCGGGTGAAGGATTTCAACTTCGAGGCCCGAATACTCACGGTGCACGGGAAAGGGAAAAAGGACCGCACGGTTCCCCTGCCGGAAACGATTGTGCCGGAACTGACTTCCCAGCTTGAGGTCGTGAAGAAAGTGCACGACGAAGACTTGGCGGCGGGATATGCGGGGGTCTTTCTCGACGACCGGCTTGAGAAGAAATATCCCTCTGCAGCCAGGAACCTTGTCTGGCAGTGGTTTTTTCCACAAAAGACACTCACTCAAGTTTCGGCGGCACAAGAACTGCGGCGATACCATTTGCACGAAACGCACGTCCAGGGTGCGCTCTACGAGGCCGTGCGCAGGGCCAGGCTCACCAAGCGCGTCACCTCCCACACCTTTCGGCACAGTTTTGCCACTCACCTTCTGCAGGCGGATTACGACATTCGGACCATCCAGAAGCTCCTTGGCCACAGCGACGTGAAGACCACGATGATCTATACCCATTGCATACCAGGCAGGACTGTGAAAAAGGCCAGGAGCCCCCTTGATTTTTGAGGGAACAGGGATGTGAAATTCGGGCAACGCCTTGGCACGACCCTCACGAGGTTGATTCAGCCTCGCACGAGGTTGATTCAACTTCGATGGCAGCCATTCGGCGGCGCCACGGCGGGTTGAAAAGCAGCACGGTCGCTACCGGCACGATGAGACCGATTGCGGCTACGGCTATCATCAGCTCCCCTAGCTCCGCATACATACCTCTTTGTACGACGAAGAAGGAGTTGAGATACTCCGTTCCGAGGCTGCTGGCCGAGAGCGCCAGGTTGGTGAAGGCGGCCATCACGGCGAAGTAGGTGGCCTTTTGATCGGAAGGGGCTTCCCGGGCAATCCATGCCAGCATCGGGATCATGGCCACCTGTCCGAGCGGGGAATCGGCCATGGTATCGACGATGGCGATCGTGCGCGCTCCAAAGCCCAGGGTCTTCTCCGTCCATTCGTGCAACCCGTAGAACATGCCCAGGAAAGGCAGCAGCATCAGGGTCCCATAGATGGAGAGAAACACGACCAGATAGGGAATCGGGCGTCGGGCCATCCAGCCGCGCAGGGCAAACATGCCGATGATGGTGAGAATGGCGGAGACTTGCCGGAGAGTGCCGAAAAAGGCTTCGTCGAAACCCAGAACATCGATTTGCCACCAGCCGGCCCCTGCTCCGATGCCCGGCATGGCCCGGTAGACGAAAAGAATCACGGCTATTGCAATGATATCCCGACGTTTTTCGGCAGGCATCACCTTAAGCAGCTGGGCCATCAGATAGACGATCACGGCCAGGGAACCGATAAAGATGATCTCCTTCTTGAGCGATAGAGTGGAAAGGCCCAGCACGAGGCTCATCAAGACGAATACGCCACTGCCGCCGAGGATGTATTGGTTGGGTTTGAGATCTGGATTCTGCCCGACCATCATGGTCCGGATTGTCTCTTGAGAGAGTCCTGCGGCTCGCAGCTTCCGCACTCGGTGCCTCTGCATCAGGCTGCCCAATGAGACGCCCATAACGGAGATGACCGGGATCAGCAGTGCGATCTCGTACATGGTCCGATAGGAGAAGGTCTTCGCCAGCCATCCTCCGACGCCGGCCACCAGTGCCGCTCCACCCACAATGGCGATACGCCCCAGCGTTTGCATCGTCACATGCCGCCGCTTCAGTTCTTTTTCCGGAACGGGCGTCCCATCGGTATCGTAAGCCGGCACCGCCTCCACCGTCATGGCATCGGCAACCACGTCCTGCAGAACAAAGCCGATGGGTGATACCATCACGGAGACGACATACCAGGTGTCCGCCGATAGAATCGCCGCCATCCATTCCGCGTAGCCGGTCAGTCCGACCATGATGAGGAGGGCGGCAGCCATCAGCAGGGCGCCCAGATAGACAAAGAAGGCCTTCCATCGCCAGTAGAGGTCCACCAGGTGCCCCAGCGGCATTTTGAGTGCCCACGGCAAACCTGCCCAAAAGCCCAGGGCGGCCAGGAATTCAGCGCTCAGTCCAAGCTTTTCCTTGACGAAAAAGGATTCGATGATACCGGTGAAGCTGGAGACACCCGCAGCCAGATAGACCATCAGCGGCGGCACATAGCTCCAGCGCATCTCCCGGATGATCCCAAAGAAATCGTCTTTCAGCCACCGCCACAGGCGTATCAGTAAGGTTTTCCCATCCTGACGGGCCGCTCTTTCCATCCCTGCCTCTCGTTCCAGTAGTGCCGCCGTCCAAAGCGCATCGCCTCACCCTCTGCACTCTGGCCGCGTTTCTTAACATACCGGTGCCTGCTCGGCTATGGAAAACTGAGTTCTGCTCTGTACAAATGAATGTCCGAATTCCCGTTCGTCATACCGGCATGTTTTGTGCCGGTATCCAGGAAGATCTTCTAGATTCCTGCTAGAAACATGCCGGAATGACGACTTGTGGTAATGGTCACTCGACTGTGCATCGTTGTACTGAGCATGATGATGCGGGCGGTTATGCAGGAAGCGGCTTGAGCTTCTGCACGCTCTGGACATTGAGGCTCACCGTACTGAATTCACTCTCCACCCGTCCGCACAGGAGATAGGGCCGATTCATGTCGAGGTCCTGGCAGAAGCGCTTGAAGGCCTTCGGGAAAAAGACGGTCTCAAAAATCGCGGTCTGGTCTTCGAATGAGAAGAATTCCATCGGTTCCCCTTCCTTAGTCATGATCTCCTTTCGGGTAATGGGCCAGCCCAATACCCAGAGACGCTTCCCAACATGTTGTGCGAGCTCTGATGCCGGAACCGGGCGGTAGGGAAGGGTACGCACGACGGGTCCCCAGAGTATGAGCGGGTGCACGGAAAGAACAAATCCCAACGTCTCGATTTCCTGTTGCCGCTTGCGCTCGGGTTTGAGGTCGGTCAACGGTGGGACGGCGAGCACCATTCGGGAATAGGGAAACAATGGCAAGTCAATTTGTTTGCCCCCGGTCAGAGATGGGGAATTCCCATTCAGCCATGCCTCGACAACCCATTGCAGCTGTGGGCGATTGAGCCGGGCAGGCGGCTTTTGGTTTCGGATTTGCAGCGCTTCCCGGTTGATGGACGGCTCTTCCCGGCGAGCTCCCGACGGCTGCCGGGTCTGCTGCAGTCCTGCAGCCAGGGAATCCAGAGCGCCGCTTTTTACCAGGATGGAGCCGTCGGCCGGGCCGAGTTTCACACGCCGCAGGAAATCGTCCAGTCCTGCAAAAGGCCCATTCTGTTTTCGTTCCTCCAGGATAGCCTGCAAAACGTCTTTTTGGATATTCCGGAGTTGCTGCACCCCCATGCGGATGGTTTTCCCGCTTCCCCGATAGTTCCAGTCGCTCTCGTTGATGTCCGGCCCCAAAACGGTGATCCCCATGCGTCTTGCCTCGGAAATGTAGGCCAGAGTGCTGTAATAGCCTCCACCGTTGCTGATCACGGCCGCCATGAATTCTGCCGGATAGCGGGTCTTGAGATAGGCCGATTTGAAGCTGACGAGTGCGTAGGATGCCGAATGCGGCTTGCAGAATGAGTATCCCGAAAAGGAGAGGAACATATCCCAGACCGATTGCACCACCTCATCGACTATGCCTCGCAGTTTGCATCCTTCGGTGAATCGGTGGTGGTAGTCGGAAAGCTGTTCGGAGCCCTTCTTGCTGATCACTTTTCGCAGGCCGTCGGCTTCCGCCCAGGTGAACCCAGCCATCGCCATGGCGACGCGCACGACGTCTTCCTGATAGACCATAATCCCGTAAGTCTCCGCCAGGAGTTCTTTGAGGCTGGGGTGAATCGGCTGGTAAGGGGCCCCGTGCAGGCGTCGGATGTATTCGTGGATGTAGCGGTTTGCGGCCGGTCGAATGATGGAGGAGTGAATGACCAGGTGTTCGAAATCGCCTCGTCCCGCCCGCTGTTGCAGTTGACGCATGGCCGGGGATTCCACATAGAAGACCCCCATCGTGTCGCCGCGCCTGAGCAGGTCCAGCGTGGCAGGATCATCGATCGGATTCAGGGAGGCGTAGTCGATAGCCAGTCCCGTGTTCTTTTGAACGGCAGCCAGAGTGTCCCGAATCACGGCCAGGGAACGGTTGCCCAGGAGGTCGATCTTTACCAGTCCGGCCGTTTCCGACTGGTCCTTTTCCCACTGAACCAGGTGTACTCCTCTCGCGCTGCGCTCCACCGGGACATAGCGGGAAAGCCGGTCCGGAGCGAGGATAACTCCTCCGCAGTGAGTGGCCAGATGTCTTGGCAAAGATTCCAGGCGCATGGCCCACTTCATGATTTCCGGCCACGGCGGGTCGAGTGAAAAGCCGTGAAACTTGGGATGGCTTTCCACCCGACGCGAAATGTCCTGCGGGCCCGTCCAGGAACTCATCCTCCGGGTTACCTCCTTGATTTCGGCCGCCGGGACCCCGTAGACCTTTGCAACCTCCCGCACCGCCGCCCTGGCCCCGAAACCGACATGATTGGCCACCGTGGCCATGCGCTCTGTTCCATAATACTGCCGCAGTTCTTCATGCAGGGCACTTCGTTCATCCCAGGGGAAATCCACATCGATATCAGGCGGGTCTTTTCGTTCAGGGTTTAGAAATCGGCCGAAAAGGAGGTTGTGGCGGATCGGGTCGACGTGCGTGATACCCAGGAGGTAGCTCACAAGGCTTGCGGCAGCACTGCCTCGGCCGCAATGAATGGGGCGCCGCGCCACAATGTCGGCCACCACCAGGAAATAATCCACATAGCCCTTGGCCTGGATCAGCTCCAGCTCTTCGGCAAGTCGCTCTTCAATGGCGGTGCTGCTGACGCCGTACCGCCGGCAAATTCCCTTTCGGCATGCTTCCAGAAGGAGTGCAAAATGGTCGTCCGCCTGGTCCTTATAGCGGGGGAAGACCAATCGAGAGTGATCCCAGTCAGTGTGACAACTCCCGGCAAGCTTCATGGTGTTGGCAATGGCTTCGGGGCAATCGGGAAAATGGACGGCCATTTCTTCGGTGGTTTTCAGCCATTGTCCGGGCTGGACGACCTCTTCCGGCGGGAGAGTGCTGAGAGTGAGGCAGCAATCGATGGCACGCACCAGGCGGTGCAGGGGATAATCGTCCGGGTGGGCAAAATAGACCGCATTGGTGGCAATGGGTGGAATGCCCAAGGTTGCAGCCAGCTTAAGCGCCTCACGGCCGGCAGGCCCTGGAACGACTTCAATCCAGCATTCGGCGCGGGAGCGAAGCGTCTGGATGATGTCCGGGTTTGACCCCAGTACGGCAAGGTCTTCCGGTGCGCGAGGGAAGTCCCGCTCCAGTGAAAAATGCTCGTTGAGGTGTCGTCGGGTCAGCAATTCGCTGAGGAGTTCATAGCCCTTCGGGGTTTTTGCCAGGACAACGACCGCTTCGGTCTTGTTTTTGGAACAGTGTTCGGTGACGGATGTCGAGGGCCGGGTTTTGAGCAATGGGTGATGCAAAGCGCGATTGATGCTTCCGGGGCTGGCCGCGGTAGCATTATTGAGCTGAAGCTGTGCGCCGACGATGGGGCGAATCCCGCATTGGCGAGCCGCTTCCAGGAAATGGATCAGTCCGTACAGCCCGTTGGTATCGGTGAGAGCCAGATACTCGGAGCCCGCTTTCGCAGCCTCCCTGCAGAGGCTTCTCACTGAGCTCACTCCCCACATCATCGAGTAGTGGGAATGTACATGCAGGTGAACAAAGGGTTTTCTGGTGAGCGGTTGGTTCGTCTTATTCTCACCTCGGTGCTGAACGGCGCGGTTCAGTTGCCGCGAAGGAGGCCCTCTATCCAGAACACAAGCCCCGCCAGGGCTAAAAGGCCCAGGCAGAAGATCACGGCGACAGTCATAAAAGGGAGGACGTAGTCTTTCCAGGCACTATTTGGGTCCTGGCCCTTCTGGTAGAGAGGCCGGAATCGCCCTCGGGGTTGCTCTTCAACCACCGGAGCTCCGCAGTTGCGGCAAAACCGGTCGCCTGGATCACAAGTCTTTTCACAGACGGGACATTCCATTTTGCATCAATCCCCGAAGAAGCCGGTAGTGAGCCTGTAAGCCGGTAATGCATGCGGTTCGAAATCGACCCCCAATGACCGGCCGGGAAACCGTTTCATGACGGTAGTTGCGTAGCACTTCTCAGGGATTCGGTCAAGAAGGGGCAAGAAGATTTTCGTTTCAATTTCTGTGAGGGAGAATCAGAGGGATGAATCCGCGTTGTGGTTAGTGAAGATAGGGGGAAGAAGAACAGCACGGCCGGGTTTCGTGCGTTCAAGGATTGAGCTTTTCATCCGGAGCGAGCCAGTGAATACAATTGGCGCAGCAGTTTTTGGCTCCCTCGACCCTTGCCGGTTCGACAGGATCAAAAGAAGAACAGGAAAAATCCCATCTTCTCAATGGATCATGAGTCATCTCTGAAAACTCACAGATGCCCCAGATATTGATCATCAAGGATCTTCCTCCGGAGCCCGCTCATCGCAGGCCGGCCAATGATCATCACTGGCAAGGAAAGCGGCTCCCCCCGGAACCGCTCTCCGGTGTTTCTACGGTTACTCTTTCGGCTTGACAGGCCATGCCGTGCGGCGACCCTCTGCTCCAGCAATCTTGCCGATTTCATGTTCTTTTTCAAGCTTGAGGATCTTCTCGGTGTCATAGCCCAAAAACCGGCGCAAGACATACTCGGTGTCCCATCCAATGGGTTTGCCTCCAAACTCGGTGTAGCTCGGGGCCTGGGAGAAGAGCGGGAAGCAGCCCTGGATATCCATGGGACCGTACCAGGGATCTTCGATGTACTCGATCTCTCCCCTCTCGCGATAATGAGGTCTCGTGCAGGCATCCTTTGCATTCATCACGGGACAGACTCCAAATCCGTGCCTTTTGCCGAGGTTGTCGATTTCAGCTACCGTGTGTTCCTCCGCCCAGGTCTCAATCACCTCGTAGATCTCTTCCTGGGCCTCCAGTTTCACACGTTCCATGTTGGTGGGGTATTTCACCGGGAATGCCGTAGCCTTGCCGCCAATGGTGTTGCAGAGCGCCTTGAAGGCCTCATCGTCGGCGCCGATGGCAATGAACCCATCCTTCGTCTTCACGATACAGTCGGGGCAGATCCAGCGGAATCGGTTACCCCAACGTGTCTGAACATGGCCCGTCAGACTGTACCAGACAATACCCGGACCGAGCGCGCGGGTGATATTCTCCACCTGGGAGTTCTCGATCATCTGGCCCACACCATATTTCTCTCGAGCATAGAGTGCCAACAATGTGGCAAAGAGTCCCATCGTGCCGCCGAAATAGTCGGCCACCCAGATGGGAATCTTCATCTGATCTCCGGGATCATGGCCGCTGATGAAGACGCTCCCACCCATGGACTGGGCAAGAATATCATAGGAAGCGCGCACCAGATCTTCTCGGCCCCACTGGCCCGGTCCGTTGGAGGTGAGATAAATGAGCTTCGGGTTGATCTCCCTGAGCTGTTTGTAGCCTTCATCCCACCTGGCCAGCGTGCCGCCGCGGACATTTTCGACGAAGATATCCGCCCTCTTGCAGAGCTCTTTGAAAATGGTTCCTCCTTCTCCGGGATGGATGTCCATACAAGTGTGCAGTTTGTTCTTCGCACAGTCCGTCCAGCCGAGACCGCCTGCCATGGCGATATCCGTCTCCGCGGCAACGCCTTCGCCAAGGATGCCGGGCGCCTTGGTGCCGGTTTTTTCCTCCGACCACATGGGGAAGCCGCCCATTTCCTTGGGTGGGGCGAGAGCACGCATGGTATCGCCGCGGCCGGGGAGTTCCAGTTTGATCACTTCCGCTCCCATTTCAGCCAGCATGGCGCAGTGGGAAGGGCCTAGAATGAGGGTCGTGAAGTCGACCACCCGGATGCCATCGAGGATTTTGTCCTTCTTGAACACCCTCTTTCGATGGAACGTGTAACGGCAGAACTCCTCGTATGGCAGGGCGTCCTCTTCCTCTTCAGTCAGGTCTTCGGCTCGCCTGGCTTTCATCACCAGTGCCTTTTGGGCGGGACTGAGCTGATCAAAATCATACGATACAGCTTCCATCTGCTCCGGTGGTACGTCCTTTTTGAATCGCGCTTGTGGTGACAGTCCCATATCAATACCCTCCTCCCTTCCTGCCGATCACCCCTTCGGCAACCAGTTGATCGAGGTCCGACTTGTAGAGGCCGCAGTATTTCCGCAGGATTTCCTCATTATCCCAGCCCATGGGCTTGTTGAGCCACTTGATCCTGGCCTGGGTGTAATGGAAGTTGGGCCTGCAACCCTGGACGAGCATTCTCCCGTAAAGGGGATCGTCGATTTCCTCGACTGAAGCTCTGTCCCGGAAATGGGGATCGTTTGCTATTTCCTTGATGTTACGGCATCCGGCGCCGGCAAAGCCGTATTTCATGGCTACCCGATCGATCTCCGCAAGGGTGTGTTCCGCTGTCCACTTGTCGATTTCCGCGTTGATCTCAACCTGTGCCTTCCAGGTTATGCGATCCGAATTCATGGGAAGTTCTTTTTCCCATTTCTTCATATTCTCGGTTCCCATGCATTCACAAAGTCTCGGCCAGACGGGACCGATCGCGGCAATGATGCTGAATCTGTCCCCGAATTCATCGGGTTTGGCGCGGTGAAGACCGTAAGGATTGATTTCAAAATCGCAGTTACCGAACTGTCGTCTGATATTCCCCGTCATGGAATACCAGGGGAAACTGCAGTCACACCAGCGCAGACAGTGGGCATAGCTAGCCACATCGATCATCTGTCCCTTGCCTGTTTTTTCACGGTAATAGAGGGCAGCGGCAACGCCCACAGCGGTGCTGATTCCCCCGGTGTAGAAGCCTAAAGGCCATCCGGCTCGGGACGGCAGATATCCGGCTTCCTGCGCCTCTTCCAGAGTGGGCTTGGACATATCGAAGGGACCAGCAAAGGAAGGCACTGTGGTCATCACCTGAATGCCCGATTCAAAGGGTTTGCGCCAGGAGTCGGCGCCAAAGGAACCGAAACCGGTCACTGCGGCGTAAATCAGGCGGGGATTGATCTTCCTGAGCTGTCTGTAACCAATGCCCAGGGAATCAAGATAACCCGGGTCGTAGTTCTCGAGAACAACATCTGCCCGCTTGGCGAGCATTCTGACAATTTCGCGGCCCTTGGCTGTGGTAATGTCCACGCTGATGCAGTGGCGATTGCGGGTTTCGACCAGCGCGAAGAGAGCCGATCCGTGGGGAGGATAATTCTCACCCTCAGCCTTTATGGCACCCCCTTCTTCCTCTGAGGGACCAACCCAGCGGAGAGGATCGCCTTTCTTCGGGTCCTCAATCTTGATCACCTCTGCGCCGTGTTCTGCCAGAAAAGACACCCCAACCTGAAGAGCAAGCGACCACCAGTCAGGCCGACACAACTCCAATACTCTCACACCGTCCAGTGCCTCCGGTTTCCTGAACCGGCGCCTTGGATCAAAAATATAGCGAGCCCATTCCTCGTAAGGGAGGATATTCTCCTCTTCGGGGGTAAGTGTTTCCAGCTTCCATACTTTCTCGACGGCCGTCTGCTGCTCTTTGGTGAGGGCATCCCACTTGTAGGTGATCGGCTTCACGCCGTTTCTCTCGACTACCTTCGCGGCCTTGGGTAAAACCGATTGCGATGCCGTAGCGTAATAGGGCAGCTCATCTACCGGCGTCTGACTGGGTAGTATGGGCTTTTCAACTTTAACCAGTTTCAATCTTTTGCGTTCAGCCATAATCAACCTCCTAACTAATCTTTGACCAGTCATTGTTAATTAGGATGTGATGAGAGTGACAGCTCCCCGTTCCAGTCGCTATTGGATTGTCACCGGAGAGAAGAATCAGATCAGACTACTGAACGTTTGGAGGATTATCTGGTAGGGGATGACTATTCGGAATGAATCTGCTGATCTTGTTCCCGCCCACGGGGCGGGGTTAGTAAAATGCGCCCTTGGTCATCGCAAACGCCGCGAAAGAACCCCTCTGGTGTCGATTGTACATGCTGTGCTCCCTTGGTCTGGTCAGCGAAGAAATACGGCTGGTTATTCGTGGGCGTTTGAACCGCCAGTCTCACCTTCCACAATGGCTCATCCGTGTATTGGTTCCCACGGAATGCTGCCAGGGCTTTCCCTGCGAGACCCTCTCCGAGGTAACCAGTTTGACGAAACCTCCTTAAGATGGGTGAGCAGCGTTCATCGCGCTGAGTTGAATGTGGCAGAATCGGCCGGATTGATCGAAGATCACTCCCCCGAATTCTCGAAAACCGTCGGTCTTCCGTACTTGCCGATCGAATCCTCATTGACGCCGCCTCACCCCCTTTTCGACAATCACACCCTCTCTATGGCTTGTTTCACTGCAATTACAAATAATTATAGCAGATTGGGGGATGCTGCTAATGACAAATAATCGACAGGATAATGACAGGCAAAACCTGATACTACGGCAGGGAGGAAAGATAAGATCTCAGGTTCACTTTTCGGCTCTTCAAGCCGAACTTTCCCCGTATGTTTTGCCTGTGAAAGAGGACGGCTCTTTCTGAGGTGTGCAGAATATCGGCTATCTCTTTGGTCACTCTTCCTTCTCGTATCAGGTCGGCAACCCGTATCTCCGTTGGGGTAAGCTCGATAAACTGCTGGGAAAGCCTTCGCAGAAAGGGGGAAGTGATCTCTTTTAAGTGCGATTCGATAATTTCGAGGAGCAGCGTCTGATCGGAACTCAATCGACTTCGAGAGAGTCGCTCCAGGTAAGGCACGACCAGATTCTTCAGGTTCAGGAGCAGGGACTCTTCGAGTTCCCTTCGATCTTCCCCGAGCTGGCGCAGTAGGACCTTCAGGGCTGAATTCACCTCGGCCAGACGCTCTTGTTCCATCTTGAGGGCCTCTTCGGTGCTGACTCGGGATACAATCCCGCTGATCCTGGCGGCTATCGTTTCAAGGGCATCCCTTGTGCTTTCGGGAATATCCCTGTGCGAATGGGAGGCTAATGTGAGTACTGCAACGACCCTATCTTTGAGCTTGACCGGAATAACGGCCAGTGAGGCAATCTCCTCATATCCCAGGAGACCTCCGATATCGAAAACAGCCGAGGGATTTGTCCAGTAGGCCGGTTCATTCTGCGAGATAAATTGCGCCTGAGGGCTGTCTGGAGCATACCGCGAGATCTGATCGATAGACAGAGATGGACCCACGTGGGAGATGAGGCGTAGATCGCCGGTTGAGGCATCGGCGAGATAGACCCTGCCCGAGTTGATACCCTCGATTTGCAGAACAGCCTGCAGCAGTCGCTCCATGGCTTCCGCCATGGAACTTGTTGAGCCAAGAACCAGGGCCAGATCATGCTGTATCCTGAGCAGTATCTCAGCCCGTTTCCATTCAGAGATCTTTTGCTGGAGTTCTTCGTTTGCCAACTTGAGCTCTGCAGTCCGCTCTTGCACCCGGTGTTCAAGCTCATCATGAGCCTTCTGTAAAGCTTCTTCACCGCTCTTGCGACGGCTGATATCACGGTTGCAGCCACGGCGGCCCAAGAATCGACCCTCGACATCGACTACCGGCTGGCAGACATGCCCGATCCACCGAGTGGTGCTGTCGTGTCGAATGATGCGAAACTCCATTTCACATGGCGCATCTGCGCTATGGTTCGGCTCCAGATGTGCTGCGACTTGAGCAAGATCATCAGGATGAATGATACGGGAGAGTAGACCGGGGTCTTTTTCAAACTCGCTCGGCGGGTAGCCGGTAATCCTTTGGCATGATGGCGAGGAGTAGAGATACTGTCCTTCCGGGTTCACCCAATACTCCCAGTCATAAGTGTTGTCGGCAACGATACGGTATTTCATCTCGGAAGTCCGGAGGGCATCTTCCGCCCGTCTCCTCTCAGTAATGTCTTCCACGAAGCCTTCCAATGTGGCGGATTCACCTGAATCACCGGAGACTGCACGAAAGAACAACCGCACGGTTATAGTTTCGCCCCCGTTGCGGCGCATAAGGTTTTCGTCCTCGACCCATTCCCCTTTGCTCTCCATGGCCTTTCGTAAGATCTTTGTGCGGGCTTCCGGATCAACATGGCAAGATTCGGCAATCGATGTACGATTTACAGCGGAGATCATCTCTTCTGCTGATGCATATCCGAACATCTCGGCGAGTTTAGAATTCACAGCGGTTAACTTGCCGTCTGCCGTAGTGAGAAATATCCCGATGGGAGCCTTTTCGATAACACTGCGGGATTTCTGCTCGGTATTCCGAAGAGCTTCTTCTCCCGCCCGCTTTTGCTCGGCGTGGAAGTCAACGGATTGTGGTATTTCTACCTCACCGATCTCCCCAGAGGGGGACTGGATGACCTCCAGCTTCGACTCCAAGCGTTCTTCACGTTCCTCTGCTGCCATCTCCTTCGATCGGTATTCAGCGATAGTCGCTTCCAGTCCGGCAAGTCTTTGGCGCAGTTGTGCCAATTCATCCATGAGGTCCTTTGGGGTCTTGTCCTCATCCTTCATGCCTGAATCCTCTCCCGATGAACACCCATGCCATTATGCAAGCCCCCGCTGGAGTGTGCAAATGTTTTGAGCGCTTTCACCCATTCACCTTGTAGATCTTGCCGAGTTGGGATTCCCATATGGGTTCTCTCCTCGCATGCTCCTGCAATATGGACATTCTCTTCCCTTCATCCAAAGTCTGCATGGTTAAGAGAAAAGGAGACCGGAAGATGGGATTCATATCGGCTCAAGGAGACCTTGAGAGCGTGGAGAAACTGACCTTATGCATCTATAGCGGGGCTGGTGATCAACTGCAACCTGCATGTCGCGTGGAGCATTCACGACCTGGACATGCGGCAGGAGATGTCGCTGCTAACAGCCTGACGGTGGACACGTGTAATGACGGGTGTGTCGGGTGTGATGCGATCAACGGTTTGGCGCCGACCACGTGGGAGATGGACCGCGACCTGGGGACACGGTGTTTGGAGAAAGGCAGGCTTTGCCCCTGCCTTTCTCTTTGCTGCACAAGCCTGCCTTTTCTCGTTGGGTGATACGGAAGGGCATGCTCCTAGATATCGAAATAGAGTTTGAATTCGTGAGGATGAGGCCGCATGCGCATTGGGTCTACCTCTTTCAGGGTCTTGTATTCAATCCAGGTCTGGATCACATCTTCGGTGAACACGTCGCCCTTGAGCAGGAATTCATGATCGTCTTCAAGGGCCTTCAAGGCCTCATCCAATGAACCCGGCGTAGAAGGCACCTTGGCGAGCTCTTCCGGACTCAAAGCATAGATGTCCTTGTCCAGAGGCTCTCCCGGGTCAATCCGATTCTCGATGCCGTCGAGCGCAGCCATCAACAGGGCGCTGAAGGCCAGGTAGCCGTTGCAGGATGGATCCGGGAACCGTACTTCCAGACGTTTGAGCTTCGGAGACGGTGAATACATCGGAATCCGGATGCCGGCGCTGCGATTGCGGCTCGAATAGGCCAGATTGACCGGGGCTTCATACCCGGGAACGAGCCGCTTGTATGAGTTGGTGGTCGGATTGGTGATCGCACAAATCGCCCTGGCATGCTTGAGGACGCCGCCCGCAGCAAACAGAGCCATCTCACTCAGTCCCGCGTATTTATCCCCGGCAAAAAGCGGCTGCCCTTCCTTCCAGATGCTCATGTGGATGTGCATTCCGGAACCGTTGTCGCCGAAGAGTGGTTTGGGCATAAAGGTTACCGTCTTGCCGTTATGCCAGGCCACGTTCTTGATGACATATTTGTACCACTGCAGATTATCCCCCATTTGGACCAGGGGAGCCGCTTTCATGTCGATCTCGGCCTGACCTGCCGTGGCCACCTCATGGTGCTGGCATTCAACTTTGAGCCCAACCTGCTGCAGCATCAGGACCATCTCGGTGCGAAGGTCCTGCTGGGAGTCGGTTGGGGGTACCGGAAAATACCCTTCCTTGTGGCGAGGCTTGTAGCCAAGGTTCGGCTTCTCCTCCCTGCCGCTGTTCCAGATTCCCTCGACCGAATCGATGAAGTAGTACCCAAAATGACAGGCGTCATCGAACCGGATTTCATCAAAAATGAAGAATTCCGCTTCCGGACCGAAGAAGGCCATGTCTCCGATGCCGGTGAACTTGAGATAAGCTTCAGCCTTCTGAGCGATGTACCGGGGGTCCCGGGTGTAGCGTTCTTTGGTCACCGGGTCCACCACATTGCAGATCAGGGTCAAGGTCGGCACGGCCATGAAAGGATCCATCACCGCAGTGGAGGCGTCGGGGATGATCAACATGTCACTGGCGTGAATGGGCTGCCATCCCCGGATGCTCGACCCGTCGAATCCGTACCCGTTTTCAAAATCCTCCTCGCCCAGTTCTTCGATGGGGTTGGTAAAATGCTGCCAGGTCCCGACGAAATCCAGGAACTTGAAATCCACCATCTTGGCGCCCTGCTCTTTTGCGAAGGCCATTACATCCTTGGGGGTCATGATTCTTCCTCCTTAAGTGTTTTTGCATTTCCAAAGGGTTCGTAAAAGCATTGGCAATTTCCCTGCCAAGTCGGTGCTGCCTGGGATCAGACCGGCCCTCTTATTAAAATACTGTGTTATGACAAAGACTTATCATTTTCAGGTCGGGTGAGTTGGCTGAGTGGAATCAATGTAATGCTACAAATTTGAACTCCCCTTTGGTCTCTTGTCTGGGATCGGGCTGGCTCCAGGACCATGTGGTCAGGCAAAACCCAGTCAATACAATGCAGGTGACACAAGCGATCCATCCAACACGCCGGCTACAAAATTGTTATTTCTTATGACAACCGAGAAGAGAATTCTGCGTTTATCGCAAAGGGTGTTACACCTCGTTCCCACGCAGGAGCATGGGAACGAGAGTAAGGCGCAAGAGACAGTCATTGTTGTTGAATTATGAGAGAACAAATCAGCCGTGTCAGGGGAGGTTTTGCGATTGCATTTGGGAGGGCGAATTGCCTATCATGTAGTGTTCAATCAACAGGGAGATGAGGATGCTGCACCACGTTGCGATCATTTACAAACATGCCAGGCCTGAGGCTGCAATCCTGGCTGAAGAGCTCAGAAGCTGGCTGGAGGGCAGGCGGGTTGAGGTTTTTTCCCACGAGAACATCGACACTTCTGATCTCTCTTGCAGTGACTCCAGAATCGATATCCCTCAGAGAGTGGAAGCCGTGGTGGTGCTGGGGGGGGACGGGACCCTGCTGAGTGTGGCTCGTTTTCTCGAGGATTCTTCCATCCCGGTAATCGGGGTCAACCTGGGAGGCTTGGGGTTTCTTACGGAGATCAGTACTGCAGCCTGCTTTCAGGAGATTGATGCAATTCTGGACGGTCAGTATGAGATAGAAGAACGCTTGCGCCTCCAAGTTCTGATCCAGCGAGAGGGCAAAAACGTCTTTTCGCAGAGCGTATTGAACGATGTTGTAATAAGCAAAGGCGCGCTGGCTCGAATACTGGACCTCAATACGACAATCGACGGGCGCTATCTCACCCACTACCGGGCCGACGGACTCATCGTCTCCACCCCGACGGGCTCTACGGCCTACAATCTGGCTGCGGGCGGCCCGATCGTCTATCCGACCACCAATGCGATCGTCCTCACTCCGATCTGCCCCTTTGCCCTGACCAATCGACCCATTATTCTGCCTCCCCAGGCGACCATTCAGGTGGCGCTAAGCGGGCCCGTCCAGCACGTGACGCTCACATGCGATGGTCAGGTGGGCTGTGAACTGGCTTCCACGGATCAGCTGCTCATCTCCGTTGCCCCCAACCCGTTGAGGCTCATCAAGACTCCGTCCATCGACTACTTCAGGATACTGAGGACCAAGTTGAAGTGGGGACTGTCCTGAATTTCTGACCTCACAATGCCCTCAGCCATTCCGGCTTCAAGGGAGATCTTCCCATCAGGGCCTCATCGATGGATTGAAGGCCCTGGTCTTTGCCGGAAGGCATTTTCACTCTGAGCGGCAGGTAGTTGGACGCGTGATTGGAAAGAAAGATCCCACGGGTCATATGGGTGTGCAGGAGCATTTCTCGAAGCTCGAGTAACAGCTCGGGCTGTGTCGGCAACTCAAACCGGAGTTCTCTGACCTTTTCCGCAACTTCCGTATTCGGCAGAATCATCAGGGTGAGGACTCCGACATAGTTCGGATCCATGGCGCTGAGAGCTGCACCGGTCGCCCGCGCATGAACCAGGGAGCGATTCCTGCCGGCAATTCCCAAAAGGGCCGTAACCGAAAGCTTCAACCCGGCGGAACGGACCGCTTTCCCCGCTTCGATCATGCGTTCCGGTGAAACCCCCTTTCTTATTTCCGACAGGACCTCGGCATCGCCACTTTCAAGACCCAGGTAGACGATTCCCAGCCCGAGTTCCCGGAGCTGCTCAAGTTCCCCGATTGTCTTGCGGAGGATACTCTTGGCATTCCCGTAGAGGCCCACACGTTGTATCCAAGGCATGGCTTCACGGATTCGGGTCAGGAGGCGGATCAGTCTGTCTTGAGGCAGAATCAGCGCATCGCCGTCGGTCAGGAAGACACGGCGAAGAAAGGAGAGGGCCTTGGCAGCGTAACGAATGTCCGCCTCAATGATTGCGTCATCCTTGAAGCGAAAACGCTGCCCTTTATAGGTGCCGCAGAAGGTGCATCGATTATGAGAACACCCTACGGTAACCTGGAGCAGAATGCTGTTCGCTTCACTGGGAGGGCGAATGATCACTCCCTCATAGTGCATTCCAGTCATATGATTCTCGGACGGAAGAAGCCTCTAATAGACCGGATACTCCCAAAAATCGATAGTGCCGCCCCCATCGGCGGAGTTCCCGCCGTAAGCCCTTCCGCGGTAGCTGAATACGATCGAAGCCGTGTTTGGCGGGAGGGTCAGGTCCTTGCTGAAAGCCACGGAGCGATTGAACTCAAGGATCACGTTGCCTTCCGTGGTGAGGGCGACCATATCCAGGACCTTACCCTGGGAGTCTACGGGCAGGGCATCCAGATGGAAGTACTGAATGGTCTTAAAGCTGTTGGTGATCCGGTCGGCAAACCGAACGGATCCCGAGATCGTCAGCTGGCTCTGGTTTCGGAGGAACTTGTAGGGCAGGGACAGGTCTTCATTCGTCCAGGTCCCGGAGTATTCGCCCGATTGCGGGAGTGCAATCCACTTGACCTCCGGCACGGTGTGTCCTATCGGACTAACCGAGATGCTGTTGCACCCGAACACAAGAACCATCAGCAGTATGGGCCAAAGCAGTCTTCCGAACCCCAAGGCAAACGATCTTCCTGAATGCTTCATTTTCGTTCTCCGAACAGTAGGGGTATGAGTTCAGATGATGAGGACCGGCATGTCAATCATCGATTTCATCGGGCCTGTGCATAGCACAGGTGCCTGTCCTTGTACCGCACTTTTTTCTGTCTCGCCACACTTTTTAAAAAGTCATGGATTGAGCGGCCAGGCGGGCGGCAGTTTTCGAAGCAAGTCCGGAAGGGTGTCCAGAGCGTGTCGTGTCGCATCGCTCAGTCCCTCGCCATGATCAAAATCAACGCCGGGGACGGTGAGAAGCCAGGCGGGCGGGCTTTTCCGGTAAAGCAGGCGGGCGTAAGTCAGCAGAGTGGACGGGCCAAGCTGATGCCCCAGGGTTGGCGAATCAAGGCTGGAGACAAGAGGACAGGCCAGAAGCTCCAACGGTTCGTCTCCGGCAGCGGCAACCCGCGTATCCACGAACACAACCGCCTCGACATCATCCGCAGCAACCGAAAGGGCCAGATCAGGCGTAAGCTGATGGACGGCAACGCGCGTGATCTCAAGGCCATTTGCGCGCAATGCCTCTTCCAGGAGCTCCGCCAGGACCAGGCCTGCGCCGTCATCACGGCGCAGGCTGTTTCCGTAGGCAATGATCAGGACCATCGGGCAATTCCCCCGATCATTGCTTCATCAATCCCTGATCTTCTCGTCGACCAGTTGGCCATGGGCGTCAAAGAGCTGGATCTGCAAGGGCATCTGTCCAACGGCGTGGGTCGAGCAGCTCAGACAGGGATCATAGAGTCGGATCCCGTGCTCGACTCGGTTGCAAAGCCCTTCCGTGATCTTGGCCCCGCTCATGTAGGCCTTGGCGATCTGGAAGATCGTCTTGTTCATGGCCAGGTTGTTGTTGCCCGTGGCCACCAGCAGGTTGACACCGGTCAGAATACCGGAATCATCAACATGGTACTCATGGAAGAGAGTGCCCCGCGGTGCTTCCATAATGCCGACGCCTCGCAGCTCGTTTACCCCGCCCTGACTGCGGACCTTGGTATCGCAGATGTTCGGGTCGTTCATGAGCTCCTCGATTCTCTCCAGCGAGAACAGGACCTCGATGAGCCGGGCGTAGTGATGATGGAAACTGGCGGTGACCGGTTTCCCGTCCTTGCCCAATCTTCGGAAATTGCGAAGCTCCCGGTCTGCTCGCGGCGTCCCGGCGAAATCGCAGATATTCAGTCTTGCAATGGGACCAACGCGATAGAGACCCGGGACCGACCCGTTTCCATTCCCATATCCAAGCGGTTTGTAATATGGGAACTTCAAGTAGCTCCAGGGTTCCACGGCTTCATCGATGATCTCGGTCCACCGATCATTGGCGAGGCCTTTTTCCAGGATCCTTCCGTTGGCATCCATGACGCGGAGCAGTCCGTCATAGTGCTCCAGACCGCCCTCGGGCGTCACCAATCCGATGAAGAGGCTTGGGAAGTCACCGTAGGTCTGAACTTCACGATTGAATGAGGCGTAGTTGTCCTTCAGCCAGTTGAGTGCAATATCGACTGTTTCAAAGGCTTCGGGCAACCGTGCCTTGATCTCGGCAACCTGGGGGGGAAGGATGCCGTTGCGTACACCACCCGGCGTTGCCCACGCGGGATGGACACTCTTACCGGTGATCATCCGAATAATATCCTGGCCGAACTGACGCAGACGGATCGCCTTGCGTCCCAATTCCGGATTGGCCAGGATCAGGCCGACCACATTGCGTGTTGCGGGCTCACTCTCCATGCCCAGGATCAAATCCGGCGCACTCAGATGGAAGAAGCTCAAGGCATGACTCTGAGTGTACTGGGCATGGTTGATGAGTCGTCGAAGTTTTTGCGCCGTCGCGGGGACCTTTGTCCCCTGGATGGCATCACATGCCTTGGCCGAAGCCAGCATGTGGCTCACCGGACAGATCCCACAGATTCGCATGGTAATGCCCGGCATTTCGGGAAAAGTACGCCCCACACAGAATTTTTCGAAGCCGCGAAATTCCACGACATGGAATTTGGCATCGGTCACCTGGCCGGCGTCATCCAGCTGAACTGTGATTTTGGCGTGTCCTTCTATACGAGTGACTGGTTCAATATGAATAGTCTGTGCCATACTCGTCCTTCTTCACAAACAGATTACAGGTTTGGAACCGACCGGACGATAAAGATCATCCGACCAACGAACCCCAATTCGGCAGATTATCCGAAGTTGCGCATCTCAGGGGGCAAAACCACTGGTTCGCCCTTGAGCAGCAGGGTAACGGCCGCCCAAATCCTTTCCGGATCGGGAGGACATCCGGGCAGAAAGATATCGACCGGGATCACCTGGTGTACTGGAACGACCTGCGGCAAAAGCACCGGCATAACGTCGAGAATGCCCTTGTCCGGAGGAGCCGGGCCGGGGCTTGCCGAGTAGACTTCCGAAATGATCGTGTCGATGTCGAGGGGGTTTCGCATACTGGGAACGTTCCCCGTGACCGCACAGTCGCCAAAGCTGATCACCGCCTTGCTCTTCTCTCGGATCTCCTTGGCTTCCCTGATATGATCGCTGTTGCACACGGCTCCTTCTATAAGCGTTACGTCAACATTATCCGGGAATTTCTTGATATCGGCGACGGGGCTGTAAACAATGTCCACCAGCCCAACCACATCAATCAGCCGCTCATCCAGGTCCAGAAAGCTCATATGACAGCCGGCGCATCCGCCAAACCAAACGGTAGCCAGCCGAACTTTGTTGTTTTGGGTGGTCATGTCGTGGCTCTCCTTTTATCTGGCCCAGTGCCAAATCTTCTTGTCTCGACCGTCCAGAATCCAGATCAAGAAATCCTTCTGCTTCTGCATCTCGGAGACCGTAGCACCCTTCTTGAAAAGAGCACCCGTCGGACAGACCTGGACGCACTTGCCGCATGTGGTGCAGCTCTTGGCCTCACCCCAAAGCTGATTCATGCCGGTAATGACATTGCAGTGGATCCCGCGCCCCATTATATCGAGGCAATGAGCACCTTCCACCTCATCACAGACACGCACGCAGCGTGCACAGAGAATACACCGGTTGGGGTCCCTCACATTCCGCTCATGGGTGGCATCCATGGCCAACTTGGGGGCCAGGTAGTCATAGCGCACATGATCCACCCCGAGCTTTGCCGCCATGGCCTGCAGTTCGCACTGGCCGTTCATAACACAAGCGGCACAAATGTGATTGCGCTCGGCCAGGAGCAGCTCGACCATCATCTTCCGATACTTTTGAAGCCGTTCTGTTTGGGTTTTGACCACCATGCCTTCGGCAACCTGCGTGACACAAGAGGCGAGCAGCCTGGGATTGCCTTCTACCTCAACCAGGCACAGGCGACAACCACCCCGATCGGACAGACCTTCCAGAGCGCAAAGAGTCGGGATTTCGATTCCCGCGTCTCTGGCCGCAGCCAGCACAGTCTTGGTCGGCAGCGCGCTGATCAGTTTATCGTCAATGGTAAGCGTGACAACCTCTGACATTATGATACCTCCGTTGGAGACCTATACAATTCATCTGGCTGAAACAGCACCTCAATCAGCCCTACTTTGATTTCTTGGAAAACGTGCAGACCCCGGCCGGGCAGTAATGGTCCTTTATGTGCGCCTCATACTCATCGCGGAAGTAGCGAAGCGTACTGTAGATGGGGTTCGGGGCCGTTCCTCCAAGTGCGCAAAGGCTGGATTCCTTGACCATCAAACAGAGCTCCTCAAGCCTGGGGATGGTGTCCTTGTCCGCAGTCCCGTCGGTGATCTTTTCCAGCATGCGATACATCTGGACTGTCCCGGCCCTGCATGGGGTACACTTGCCGCAGCTTTCATCCATACAGAATTCCATGAAAAACTTGGCCACGTCCGGAATACAGCTGGTCTCATCCATGACGATCAAGCCGCCGGAGCCCATGATCGACCCCAGTTTTGCCAGGCTTTCGTAGTCGATGGGAACATCCAGGAACTCAGCCGGAATACAACCACCACTGGGGCCTCCGGTTTGTGCGGCTTTGAAGGCTTTCCCACCCGGAATTCCGCCGCCGATGTCGTACACGATCTCGCGAAGCGTGATGCCGATCGGGACTTCGATCAAGCCGGTATTATTGACCTTGCCGGCCAGGGCAAAGATCTTCGATCCCTTGGTGGTATCCGTGCCGTAGCTGGCATACCAGGCGGCGCCCTTGTTGATAATGGCCGAGATATTGCCGAACGTTTCCACGTTATTGAGGAGGGTCGGGCTTTGCCACAAGCCTTTGTGAGCCGGATAGGGCGGTCTTGGCATCGGCTGACCGCGGCGGCCCATAACGGACTGCATCAGCGCGGTTTCCTCACCGCAGACGAAGGCGCCTGCACCCATACGGAGGTCTATGCGGAAGTTGAAGGGGCTGTCGAGAATACGGTTGCCCAGCAAGCCCTTACGCTCGGCCTGGCGGATGGCCTTTTCGAGCCGTTTTCCAGCCAGAGGGTATTCGCCGCGCACATAGATGTAGCCTTGCTCGGCCCCCACCGCATAGCCGGCAATCGCCATCCCTTCGAGAACGCGATGCGGGTCGGATTCCATCAACGTACGGTCCATGTAGGCGCCGGGGTCCCCTTCGTCACCGTTGGCGACCACGTATTTTCTTTCGCCGATGGCCTTACGGACCATGTCCCATTTGAGACCTGTCCTGAAACCCGCACCACCGCGACCGCGGAGTCCGCTGTCGTTGATCTCCTTACAAACCTCCTCCGGGCTCATTTCACGCAGCACATGGGCCAATGCCGCGTAACCGCCCCGTGCCACATAGGGCTCCAATTTCTCGGGATCGATCACCCCGCTGTCGGCAAGAACGATTTGTACCTGCTTGGTGAAAAAGGGAAGATCTCCCGGAAGAGTATTCTTTTCCAGGGCCGGTACAGCGACCCCTTTGAAATGCTTGTCGACAATCCCCGCGGCCATGTCAGGGCTGACATGTTCGTAAATAACGTCGGGCTGGCCCTTGACCTGGATTGTAATCAAAGGTCCACGGCTACAGGGGCCCAGACAACCTGTGGCAACCGACTCCACTTCAGCATCGAGCTGAGCGGCCTTGATTGCCGCTACCAGTGCTTCCTGCACGGCGACCGCGCCGGAAGAGATACACGGGGTACTCATACAAACGAGAATTCGGCAGCGGAATTTTTGCTGCTGGTCCAGTTCAGCCTGGGCCATAGCTTTGAGTTCTTCTCGGTTCATAACGCTGTTTTCTCCTCACATTCTATCGTTTCCAGTGGATTCAGGCTCGCAGTTCTGTGCCGGCCGCCATTCTCATCGTCAGTTCCGCTTGAAGTTAAATCACGCCGGTAAGGCCGCTGGACCACAACCTCAGCTTGTCTGGAACGGAGAACGGCTGCCTCACGCTAGCCACCATTGCCACCAGCAACCACCTCACGCACTTTAGCCAGAGCACCCTCTGGGGTTTCTTTACCATGCACAACTTGATCCAGAACGACCACCGGCGCCAGGCCGCAGCAACCCAGGCAACGAGTGGCGATCAGGGTCAGTTTCCCATCGGTGGTCGTTGAACCGGCTTTGATGTCATAGGCCTTTTCGACGGTCGCAATGATATCGGCGGCCTTGCCGACGTAGCAGGCGGTCCCCATGCATACGATGCAATTGTGCTCGCCCTGAGGCTTCAGTGAGAAAAAGTGATAAAAGGTTGCGACTCCGTAAACCCAACTGAACGGCAGCTTCAGCTGCCTGGCTATATAGACCATGCTCTCTTCAGTCAGATAGCCGAAGGCTTCCTGCGCCGCAGTGAGCACCTCTATCAGTGCATCCTGCTGGTATTGCTGTCGTTTCAAGACGCGATCTATCCCTTTATAACGGGGATCTCCCATCGGATGCTCTTTCTTGGCACCCTTCGCTTTTGGACTGGTCTCAGGCATGCTAATTTCCTCCGTATTACCAGCACTGTCGTTTTGAGTTGAAGCTAGGTTTAAACAACAGAAGTCCGACCAGACGCACCCCGAATAATGACGGTGTTCTTTATTGTTTTCAATGGGTTATCTGATCACAACGGCAAACGAATAGAGCTGTAGCGTATTCTGACGGGCACACCTCCTGGAGCTTTAAAACCGGATTCTACCCATTCACCCGTGATTCGTTCACGAGTGGGACCTCAACGCGTTTGTTGCCTCTTCTTACAGATATGCCCCTTTGTCAGGCAAAGCTGTAGCACTACACTTGATCTGTGTCTTTAATGTTTCCGGTAGGTTGTCTAATCACAGTAGAACGGAATGGAGTTGTAGCGTATTCTGACGGGCACACCTCCTGGAGCTTTAAAACCGGATTCTACCCA
>CAYTWB010000045.1:0-5539 GCA_964441945.1 uncultured Syntrophobacteraceae bacterium | reverse complement strand
TTCACCCGTGATTCATTCACGAGTGGGACCTCAACGCGTTTGTTGCCTCTTCTTACAGATACGCCTCTTTGTTAAGTGGATCTGGGAAAATGCTCTTAATGATATGGCTTCGGGTTGTCAAGAGAAAAATTTAACAAGCTCGATAATGTCCGATAACCTATTGAAACCACCAATGTTTTGGATGGGGCCGGAAACCTCTTTCCATCGCAGGCGGCGAACAAGCTAAAGAGGAGACCGGTCGAGGTTGAACAGCGAGAAGGGTTTGTCTGCCCGGGATTCCCGGTAGCCCTGGAGCAGTCGTTCAATGTTGGGCAGTCGTCCCGAGGGGCCGTCGCTGAGATCGAGGAGAAAGCACCGGAAACCGTATTGTCTCAGCGCCGGCAGGTGCTCCAGCCAGTTGACGGGCCGATCCGCATAGACCAGAGCGTTTCCGCCTCTTTTTTCAAACGTGTAGGTTTCATCTCGCGGTGTTCTAAAGGGCTTCTTTTCATCCAGATCGGGAATGAGACGGGAAGTGAAGAGGGGAGGCCAGAAAAAGGTTGTCACTACAGGCATCGTCGTGAGAGGCCCCCGCGCCAGAAGCTGGAGCTCGTCACGCGTGATTTCGAGTGACAGGACGTTCCAGAGGCTGCCGGCCTGCCTCAGTTCGGTCATGGCCGCGAGGTTTCTGACATTGAAACGGAATCCGGCAATGAGAGTGAGCCCTTCACGTTTCTCGAAGAGATCGAAATGGCCCCAGTTGTTGAGCTCCCAGGCGTGAAAACCTCTCTCCAAAAACCAGCGCACGGCAGAGCGGTAGTAATGATCGTCCTTTTCGAAGATGATGGGCGGCAAGGACCAGGCAAAGCGCCGCTTTTGAGCTGTGCTGAGCCGCTGTTTCGCGAATCGCTCGAGGTTGAGGCGCGTGGCCGTCAGTATGAC
Organism: uncultured Syntrophobacteraceae bacterium; assembly: GCA_964441945.1. Taxonomy (GTDB): domain Bacteria; phylum Desulfobacterota; class Syntrophobacteria; order Syntrophobacterales; family Syntrophobacteraceae; genus JADGQM01. Next base: position 4,618 of record CAYTWB010000045.1, on the reverse strand, counting down.
CCAGCGGGCTGAGGATTCAAATGCTCGAGGGATGTCCCCGGCGTCGGCAATTCTGAGGATCAGGGTTTCCCCTGAGTCGCGGCCGGTGAATTGAAAGCGTGACATCGCCTGCCACACGATTTCCGGTTTCGGGAACCTCCGCCCGAAAGACCGGCCGGCTGGGATTTGATGCTGAATCTTCTGCCAGGCCCCTTCACTGGATCTGTCCCGGGCCCCCACCCTGATGAGACGCTCTCCGGGCCGCAGGTCAATCTTGCAGGTGAGCAGTACCTTGCTGCCGGCAGGGCCAAAGGGAATGCTTTTCGCTTTTTCGGACAGGATTTCCGAAACGGTGAAGGCCTGTTTTTCCCTGCCCTCCCTCGATTCCGGGCGAAGCCGGTCTCCGGGGTGCAGCGCGTGCCGCAGGGCAATCAGCGCCCGATGGCCGTCAATGCGGCGGATCGTTCCAATCCACTGGCCGCTTGAACCGGTGCGGTGCGGAGACAGGATTTCCGATCTGGAATCATCGGAAAAGTGGCCCAGGGTGAGGCGTCGCGAGGGAGCACGAGCCAGCAGTTCACGGGCTTCGGTCATGGCTTCGGCTATTTCCCCTGGAGGGGCATCGAGCAGCAACCGGTAGGCTCGAACCACCTGGGTGATGTAGTCCGCGGACTTCATGCGCCCTTCTATCTTAAAGGCCGCAATCTGAAGCTTCTTCAGCTCCGGAATCAAGGAAAGGGCGCAAAGATCGTTGCAGGAAAGAAAAAATCCCTCTTTTTTCCCCTGCCTGAACTGCAGACGGCATGGTTGAACACAACGGCCCTCCAGGCTGCTGTGTCCCCCGCGGAAGCTGCTGGCCAGGCAAAGGCCCGAATAAGCGTAACAGAGGGCCCCGTGCACGAAGACTTCCAGCTCAACTTTGGACCGTTCGGCGATGGCCTTGATTTCCGGCAGATTCAGCTCGCGCGCCAGGACCACTCGCTGAGCCCCCATCCGATCGAGCTGGTTCACCCCGGCGTGGTTGTGGACGGCCATGAGTGTGCTCGCATGGAGTCTCAGGGATGGGAAGAACTGCCTCGCCAGGAAGAATATCCCCGGGTCCTGCACGATCAGCGCATCGACCTTCAGATCGGAAAGGGATTGCAGCAGGTCGAGGGCCCTGGGAAGGTCGGAAGCGGCAAGCAGGCTGTTCAGGGCCACATAGATCGATACATCGTGCCGATGGGCATAAGGGAGAAGGACGGCCAGTTCTTCCAGGGAAAAGTTGGTAGCGGACGCCCGGGCGCTCAGCTGCTTCAGCCCAAGGTAAACGGCATCGGCGCCGTTCTCCACTGCAGCCCAGAAGCTTTCCGTGTGACCCGCCGGAGCCAGCAGCTCCGGCATGGGCTCCTTACCTTGATGTTCAGCTTTGCTGTGGTTCAGTCCAGTTCTCCAGTTGGTGGATCAATGCGGTCAGTGCATCCACTGATCGACTCATCAGGGCTTTGCCCTTTTCAAGGCTCGCCGCCTTTGGATTCCCAGACACCCCTCCCGGCCAGAAGGACCTCTTGTTTCGAACCAGGATGTGTCTTGGAAAAGTCGGGTGTTCCGCCGGTGCTCTGCCATGCACGAGCTGTGGGTTGAGATACAGCATGAGCGATGTTTCCATCTCCCCTGCATGGGCGTCGTCGGCCGTTTCGATGATGCCTTCCCACGCGGTCTCCCCAAGATCGAGCACGGAAAGCACGGCGATCTTGAGGCACGGAAGCTCGGCCAGGAGCTCCTCCGCGGCGTTGAGCAGCGCCGCCATGTGGGTCCCCCCGGCATGGCCGCTGAGAACAATCACCTGCCGCATACCCTGTGAGTAGAGGCCCCGAATAATGTCCTGGATGAGCGCCTGGAGGCTCTTCGCGCGGACGCTGATCGTGCCCGGATGTTCACTGCCGCTGCGGCACAGCCCATAGAATACGGGCGGAGCGACCCAAACCGGGATTCTTTCGGCCACTTCCCTGGCCAGAGCGACCGCATGGAAGGTATCGGTCCCCAAAGGGAGGTGGCTGCCGTGTTCCTCCACCGACCCGCACGGGAGAATGACGGTCCGGAGGCTCTTCCTCCCCTCTTCAAAGTCCGTCATGGTTACATTTTCAAGCAATGGCATAGGAGCTTTCCTTATCCGAAAACTCTATTGAAGATGGTGTCCACATGTTTGAGGTGATAGCGAAGATCGAATATCTCTTCGATTTCTTTCGGGGTGAGGTGTTTAGCCACCTCAGGGTCCTGTGCGAGGCGCTCTTTGAGCTGCCCTCCTTCCTGCCAGACGGACATGGCGTTTCTTTGAACCAGGCGGTATGAATCCTCGCGCGTCAACCCTTTCTTCGTCAAAGCCAGCATCGCCTGCTGCGAAAAGAAAAGGCCCCCCGTGAGACCCAGGTTGCGGCGCATATTCTCGGGGTAGACCACCAGCCGGTCCAGCAGGCGGGTCATCCGCGCCAGCATGTAGTCCAGAAGGATGGTCGAATCCGGTGCAATGATCCGTTCCACCGAGGAATGGCTGATGTCGCGCTCATGCCAGAGGGGAACATTTTCCATTGCGGCCAGGGCATTCCCGCGCAGCACCCGGGCAAGGCCCGTGAGGTTTTCGGAGGCAATGGGGTTGCGTTTGTGCGGCATTGAGGAAGAGCCCTTTTGGCCGGCTGCAAAGAACTCCTCGGCCTCACGCACTTCAGTGCGTTGCAGGTGCCTGACTTCAATAGCGATCTTTTCGATCGAACAGCCGATCAGGGCCAGGGTTGAAAAATATTCGGCGTGACGGTCGCGCTGGATGATTTGATTGCTGACCAGTGCGGGTTCAAGACCCAGTCTGACACAGACCTTTTCTTCAATGGCCGGGTCGATATTCGCAAAAGTCCCCACCGATCCGGAAATCATGCCGACCCTGACCGTTTCCCTGGCGTGGCGGAGACGATCCAGATGGCGCTTCATCTCGGTGTACCACAGGGCGAATTTTAGTCCGAGGGTGATCGGTTCGGCATGAATGCCGTGAGATCGCCCCATCATTACGGTGTCTTTCCATTGGTGGGCGGACTTCTTGAGCACCTCGATGAGAGATTGAAGGTCCTCGATCAGGAGGTCGGAGGCTTCGACGAGGAGCAATGCCAGCGACGTATCGAGAACATCCGAGGACGTCAGCCCTTCGTGGATGTGGCGGGAAGCCGGGCCGACATGTTCAGCCACGTTCGTGAGGAATGCGATCACATCGTGCTGGGTTTCTTTCTCGATTTCTGCGATCCGCCTCACGTCGAAAGCGGCTTTTTCCCGGATATCCTGAAGATCCTGCGGCGGGATTTGTCTTGATTCGGCCAGTGCCTCACAGACTGCCAGCTCCACCTGAAGCCATTTGCGATACTTGTTTTCCAGGGTCCAAATCCGACCCATCTCCGGGCGGGTGTACCGATCAATCATGGGTGAAGCCTCCTGTTCGGGTTGGTTCGGTTCAATGCCCTGCTCCCTTTTGAAAAACAATATCGACGGGCCGGGACCTTGTCGTTGCCGGTTGCGTCCGATTGAGGGCTATCCTATAACACAGGCCGGAACATTTTCCAAGGAACGGCCTATAATCGGTGCTTATTGCAAAGAGGTGAACAGTGCCCTTACTCGGTGCTCATGAGTCGATTTCAGGTGGATTGTATCGGGCCTTTGACCGGGTCCGGGAGGTCGGCGGGGAAGCGCTGCAGATCTTCACCAGGAACGAAAGGCAATGGCATGCTCCTCCGCTTACTGAAGAGACGACGGCACTCTTTCGCCAATCCTGGGAAAAGAGCGGCCGTATTCCGGTTGCTGCTCACGATAGCTATCTCATCAACCTGGCGGCAACCGATTCGGAGAAAGCGGAAAAATCCGTGAGCGCTTTTTCGGAAGAGCTCCAGCGGGTCGAACGGCTGAACATCGGATATCTCATCATGCATCCCGGCTCACACCTCGGGGCAGGCGTCGAAGCGGGCATCGACCGCTTCGTCTCCAGTCTGGACCGGGGTCTTGCCCGTTCGGGGACATCCCGCGTCACCGTACTCATTGAAACGACAGCCGGGCAGGGGAGCAATCTCGGATCGACCTTTCAGGAGATTGCCTCGATCTTGAGCGCTTCGCGTTTTGGAGACCGCCTTGGAGTCTGCTTCGACACCTGCCACGTCTTTGCCGCGGGCTATGACATCCGGACCGAAGAGGCCTACCGGGAGACCTTTTCCCACTTCGATCATATCATCGGGCTTCACCGGCTGCGGTTTTTCCACCTGAATGACAGCAAAAGAGGTCTGGGATCACGGGTGGATCGCCATGAACACATAGGCAAGGGAAAGATTGGGCCCGGCGCGTTTCGGTTGCTTTTGAACGATCCGCGCTTTCGCCGTCATCCCATGGTCATCGAGACACCCAAGGGAAAGGATTTGAGCAAAGACAGGGAGAATCTCAGGCTCCTTCACTCCCTGTTGGAGTGAGCGAGATGCAGGGCGGGAGCACCCCATACGCGTCAACTTAAGGGTTTTCCGTGTGGCACTAAATGGTTACAAAACCGGGAAGTCACCCGAACGTCATTCCGGCATGTTTTTGGCCGGAATCCAGCAACAGTTTTCTTCAAGGGGCGGCGATGAGGGTTTGTTTTTTA
>CAYTWB010000044.1:11895-33772 GCA_964441945.1 uncultured Syntrophobacteraceae bacterium | reverse complement strand
ATGCCGACATTTTTAAGCCGCCGTTTTTCCTACAGTTTCACGCCGCCGCTAACACGATATCCAGTGTCTTGGAAAAAACCACGCAGTCGCCATGGAGGATTGGTCAGCAGGCGCGCAATGACATCGAAACCCAGTAGTCTTCCCGATATTCCTTGATTTTGGAGTGGAGGATTGGTCAGCAGGCGCGCAATGACATCGAAACTTTTCATACTTTACTCCTCTCCTGTTGTATGGTTTCCAAGGAGGATTGGTCAGCAGGCGCGCAATGACATCGAAACTTTCTTTCAGCTCGTACTCCACGTACGGGAATACGGTGGAGGATTGGTCAGCAGGCGCGCAATGACATCGAAACGTATATGCGCCCGTGGTGGTGGCACCGCGGTATTAGGAGGATTGGTCAGCAGGCGCGCAATGACATCGAAACATCATTATCCACCATCTTCCCCTCCTTGGGTTGTCTAAGGGAGCATTGGTCAGATGGCGCCGATGACATCGATTGAGAGAAGGCTTTGGGACCCTCCAGCTCCTGCGCGAGTTGCAGGATTTCCTCTCGCCTATTGGCCTGCCGACGTCGGGGAGAAGGCTTTGGAACACGAACTGATCGGAGATCGGCTCACCAGACTTCACGACAAGGTCACGGAGGCTTAGTTCGTGAAAAATAACCCAAATCTTTCCGTTAGATCTGGTGGCCAGGTCATTGAGATGGGGGTGGGCGGGGAAACGAAAGGCATGGAAATGATCAGGTGGTAGGTGTTCCCTCTTTTCGTAGCAGGTCGTGTGTGCCGACACGCCGCAATTCCAGGACTTCTCCCAAGAATCGCAAGGTGAGCCGGTACCCCCTGGTCACACGGATTTCAAATCTGTCCGTCCCCTTGATTTTTTTCAGTCTTAGAGACGGATGCTTTGGATTTTCTACCAGAAACGCAAGCTGCTTGTTCACCTGCGATTTTACTTCGGGTGGCAGCTTCTGGTAGTCTTTGAGGAAGGAAGCTGTTCGTCTAATTTTCACCCGACATGTCTTTCAGCAGGTCCCCCAAGCTCTCGAAGTCCCGATATCGGCCAGCAGCCAGGTCATCATCTGCCTCCACCTCCATTTTCTGCCATTCGGGAGTCCAGAACCATGCCTGGTCTCTGCGAACCGTGATCGTCTTGACAGGCACAAGCCGAACCGCGCCGGTTTCCTCGATGTCCAGCTCAACTTCGTCCCCCGGACGCAAATCCAATGCCTCCATGATACGCTTCGGAATCGAGATTTGACGTTTGCTGCTGATCCTCACAATTGAACTCCTCGTCTTTACTGTAAGAGCATTTTACTCTTTTCCGGGGATTTAGCAAGGAGGAAGAGGGTACGGTTTTAAGTTTCAGGTTTTAGGTATCGGGGCCGGTGGAAACGATGCCAGTTTCTTCTCTTCTTCGGTATTTTTCGCTTGCGAACTCCTTTTACTTCGGTAAATGTGTATCTTGTTCTTCGCTCAAGAGGCTGAGATCGTTGAGCTATTGGGACTGGCGATGTTCTTTGAGACGGTTTCCTGACAAGCAGGGGTTAAGATTATTATCCGATCTCTGGATGCTACCCGCCCAATGGTCAACCGGCTACCCCTTCAGTAGGAGGATTATGAAAAGCCATTCTAGGAGTATTACCACCTAACAGTCATGAATTGTGTTTCATTTCGCCCCCGATGATGAAAATGTAGTCGAGCAGACATAAGTTGACTGCAGACCCGCACGGGAGAAGGTCGAGGTTGATTTTGGAGGCACTTGGTCCCCGGCACCTAACATGACCCGGGTTTTCGGCACGTACCCCCGATTGATCCCGCTCCGCAAGGAGAGAGGACGCATGGTAAAAAGACCTGCTGGCCCGCGAGGGTGATGCAAGGCCACCCGAAAACCTTCCCGTGTCTGGTCTACCCAAGACTGTTTTTCCGGGAAGGGGGTGAAAGCGATGCTTCAGAGTCTTGTTCATTGTTGTGCGGGCCTGGATGTTCACCGGTCGCTTGTTGTGGTAACGCTTCTCAGAAGCCGGCCGGATGAGCGGATTGAAAAGAAGGTTCGAGAGTTTTCGGCTTTCCGGGGCTCTCTTCAGGAGATGGCTCGATGGCTGCGGCTTGAGGGTGTTGAGCTTGCTGTGATGGAGAGCACTGGGATTTACTGGAAAGCGGTCTTTGAGGCCCTGGAGGACGAGGAGATCGAGGCCATGGTGGTCAATGCACGGCATGTTAAGAACGTGCCCGGACGCAAGACCGATGTCATGGACAGCGAGTGGCTGGCGGAACTGGCCCGTTGTGGTCTTTTGCGTCCCAGTTTCATCCCGCCTCGTGACATCCGCGAGCTTCGGCTTCTCACTCGTTATAGAAGTAAGCTCTCGGGAATTCTGTCCGGAGAGAAAAACCGCCTGCACAAAGTCCTTGACGACTGTGGCATCCGGTTGGGTGCCGTAGTCAGCGACATCGACGGCGTTTCGGCTCGCGAAATGGTGCGAGCCCTTCTTGACGGGTACACCCCCAAGGAGATCGCCAACCTGGCCAGGGGAAGACTGCGAAAGAAGGTCAAAGACCTGGAACTCTCCCTGGAAGGCAGGATCAGTGACCGACATCGATTGCTTCTGCAGACAATATCGAGCCACATTCAAGGTCTTCAGGATGAAATCCAAGCCATTGATTGTCTGGTCTTTACGGCTATGGAGCCGTATCAAAACGAATGGCAGTTGCTGCAGACCATTCCGGGAATGGACCAAACCAGTGCCGCGATGTTGCTCGTTGAAATCGGAGTGGATATGAGCCGGTTTGGAAGCCGGGACCGTCTCAGCTCCTGGGCGGGAATGTGCCCGGGAAACAATGAAAGCGCCGGCAAGCGCAAAACCGGTCGAAGCCGCAAAGGCAATCGGTATGTCCGGGCGATCTTGTGCGAGGCGGCCAACGCCGCCCGTAAGACTGACAGCCAATTCAAGGGGCTTTATCAGGGACTTGTGATCCGTCGGGGACACAAGCGTGCCATCATCGCTGTCGGCCATAGAATCCTTGAGATCGTCTACCTTCTCTTGTCGAGAAAGGAGCCCTACAGAGACCCTTCTGTCGATTATGAGGCTCTTATGGTCAAACGGAATGCTCCGCGTTGGATCGAAGCCTTGAGGAAATATGGCTATATCGATCAACACATCCATGAGATTGCCCTCTGATTGATGGCTTTATCGTCTCCTACCACTCCAACTCCCGGCTCAAGGGAGACAGGGTTGGTTTGTCCCCAGAGGCTGAAGCATTTTCATGGTAATCCGCTTATCTTTTGCTTTCCCAGAGACGGTTCCGACCGATAACGCTGGGTTTTGCCCAAAGCTTGCAGTGGCTCACTTTTTCACCGGCCATTTTGGCACCCTTCTTGACCGGCGCCAATACCAGAGCTCAGAAACCGTCTGAAAATTGGCTCGCGGTGCCCTCAATGTCATGCCGGTTCCCGGCATGTTTCAAGCCGGGAACCGGCATCCAGGAATTACGCGGCCTTCTGGATACCGGCCTTCGCCGGTATGACGTAGACGGGTATTTTTCAGACACCCTCTCAGGCTCATTTCGCCGTCGGTCAAACATTTGTGAAAGGAGGACGGAATGCATAGTGCGGGAAGTTTGGGGGTTTGCTGGGTGGTGTTTGGAGAAACGCCCCCAACGATTGCGATGAATTCGCTTCTGGCTTATCTGAGAACATACCGGAGAACGGTCCGCAAGGTCTTGCTCGTCAAGCAACCTGGCAAGACGGTGTCGAATCCACTTCTGACCAAAAGGGTGACCGCCCTTCTGGCGCGCTACGGAAGTCAAACGCTCGTAGAGTGGCTCGAGCTGGACTATTCCGGTCCGAGTGTCTTTGCCGAAGAGCTCAAGACTTTCCTGGAAAACTGCCGCTCTGAAGATGGTGAGATACTGCTCGATCTTTCTGCCTCCCTGCCCTCTCCCATTCCTGCAATAGCTGCCGGCCTGGCTGTGAAGTTCCCTCGTCTCTCCCTTTTCTTCCTGGTGGGCTCATCGGCCTTGGATTCCGACACACCCTTGATCCTGACGCCGCATTCTGCATCGAAGACTCTCATGATTTCGAACAAGGAAATGGCAGAAAGGGCACTGCCAAAAGAGAATGTCCCCTTGCGGCCATCTACCACACACTCCTCTCAGAAGACCTGGTGCTTCCCCCCCGAAAACCTGGCGCTTCTGACAAACGCTTTGATGGCTCTCGGCTACGACCGCAACATCGCCTTGACTTTACCCCTCCTCAAACGATTGCCCGTCTGTCGAGTAAACCTCCAGGATGATCATGTCCTGATGAAAGACTTCATCCAACGCGATGAGTACAGGGCGATGATCAACAAGCTCACGAAAGATCACAAAAAGCACGCAAGGTCCCAGGTCCCGGAATACAATCACCTGGCTCAGCTCCTTTACACAGCCGGCATCCTCACCCCTTCCGGGATTCCGGCGTTGCTCCAGGAACTGGACCACGCCCGTTCACACCCGGTGGACAAGGGTGGTGATGTCTATCACATCGCTCTTGACACCAATCTGCTTCGTGATCGATTCTTCAGCAACTTCCTGAGCCGTCTGACACTTTCGCCCAACATCGACTTCATTCTTTGTGAGACGGTGAGAGAAGAATTGATGAGTCGTGATGACAAAATCAATAACCGGCTCCTGAAGCAGATGGCTCCTCTTATGAAGCAGGAACTGCTTTCCGGGCTTTTCTTCAATCAGAATCAGCTGGAGGATAGGCTCCGCTACTTCGGTTTGCTGGAATTCAACCGGATGAAGGCCAAAACCGGCTGCCATGAACAGGACTCCCCCCGCATCAGCGGCGGCAGCACCCATAATGATCGAGTTATTCTGGCGGCCTACAGCGGCTTTGTGTCGCCCGGGTGCAAAGTGCTCTTCCTGTCGAGGGATCAGGAAGCGGTGCGCATGATGAGAGGGGAGGAAGGCGTCGTGAGCCTTCTCCTGGAGCACGACCCCATTCCCCAGGGTCCCCTCAAAGCGGATTGGGAGAGTTTCTTCAGATGGGTCTACCTTCTGGCGGTGGCTTACGGCCGTGTCGAGTGGACCGTCGGCGGCACTCCGGTAGCCTTCACCGATGGGGTGTGGGCCGGGAAGTCCATCGATGAGTGGGAACAGGATCATCTGCGACTATCCCTGGTCAAACCGCAAGACCCGAACGATATGGAAGACTATGAGCGGCTGCTGACTAGTCTGAACTTCGACTTCGGCTGTCTCCATTGCTTTGCCGCCTCGTGATGCAACGGAGTTCCCATGATCCATGTGGTGATCGCCTATGACATCGTCTGCAACAAACGCCGCAACCGCCTGGCGAAACTCTTGCTCGGCTTCGGCGAAAGAGTCAACTATTCCGTGTTCGAATGCAGGCTCAGAGAACGCCAGCTGGGGAAGCTGCAGGGAGAAGTGCTCAAGATGATTGACCCGGATGAGGACCGGGTTCGCTACTATTTCCTCTGCCGGGACTGCCGAAAGCGTATCCAGATAGTGGGGCAGCCCGGGGCGTTTGTCGATGAGGACCTCCATTTCCTATGATTTCTGAGAACCGTAGTGAATGTTGCACAATCCCGAAAAGGACAGGACCATGGGCAAATTGTTCAACAGGATCTGTGAGCTGAACACTTTGCGTGAGGCTTGGAGCAGGATTCGAGCGAAAGGAGCTCAGGGTGGGATTGATGGTGTCAGCGTAGAGGCTTTCTCCAAAGGTGCCGAAAGACACCTGAGAGAACTGGCGGAAGATCTCAGAGGGGGTAAATATGCGCCCGAACCCGCTACCCGGGTCCATACTCCGAAATTCAACGCCGCTAAAGAGTTTCGCACCTTATCGCTGCCCACCATCAAGGACAAGGTCGCCCAGCAGGCTGTCAGAATGCTGATCGAGCCCCTGTTCGAGAATCGCTTCCTGGACTCCAGTTATGCCTATCGCCAGGATAAAGGACCGAGAAAAGCCATCGGGCGTGTGACCCACTACCTCACTCATGAAGCCAAGAGATGGGCGGTCTTCGGCGATATCGACAACTTCTTCGATTCGCTCAATCACGAAAGGCTGATCCAGGAGGTCAGGAGGGTCATCTTCGAGCAGGAGATACTCACCCTGATCCGGATGTGGCTGAAGATCGGCGCAGTCGATAAACGTGGCCGCTACCATGACATGGATCTCGGCATCAGCCAGGGAGGGATCATCTCACCGCTGCTCAGCAACATCTACGCTCATCCTCTCGATGTGCAGATGGTCGCATCCAAAACCGCGTATGTACGCTATGCCGACAACTTCGTGGCGCTCCATGCCTCCCAGGAGGAGGCGCAACAAAGCCTCCAGTCGATCACCGATTTTCTTCAGCAGTCACTGCAGCTCAGGCTGAACCCCGAAAGCAACCCCGTGCGAAGCGTCGAAGCGGGTTTCGTCTTTCTGGGAGTGAATTTCCGAGGTTCCGAGCGGCTTCTGGCCGAGGAAAAGGCGGACAAGATACGGCGCAAGATTGACTGGCTCACCCCAAAAAAACGTCCTCAATCTCTACACAAGATCCTGGATGAAGTCCGGGAGACTACGGAAGGGGTGCGGCAATACTACGGCTTCTTAGAACCCTGGGAGTCCTTTGAGGCATTGGACCAATACCTGCTCGGGCGGCTCCGCGTTCTGCTCGACTGGCAAAGGCAGAGCGGGCGGCTCAAAACCAAAAAGGAGCTGCGCGAAATCCTGAAGGGTCCTCTCTTTTTCGACGTGAGGGATCAGGCTCGAGTCGACGAGTTGACAAACAGGCTTGTCGACGAGGTATTCGCCAAACAGGATAAACCGGCGGCGCGACCGTCTCGTGAGGACTCGGGAAAGGACGAAGACAAGGCCGGTGAGCAGACGGCAGAGCGCAAGGTAGCGGCGAAAAAGCGCCAGTATGTCAAGAAGGATGTGCTGGAATCGGAGGTTATCGTCTACACTCCCGGTATCGTCATTGGTCATCGCAACAATCGCGTGGTTCTCAGCCTGCAGCGAAAGATCGTGCTCAGTCGACCTCTCATCCGGGTCAAATCCCTTCTCATCCAGGCCAGGGGTGTCAGCATGTCTTCCGACCTGGTGGAGGCCTGCGCCAAAGCCGAGGTCCCCATCGTCTTCAGCAAACCCGGTGGCGACTGCTACGCCATGGTCCATGCCTCACAGATGTCCTCCAGGCCCGACCTCGGGTTGATCCAGATCAAAGCCATCGATAATGGGAGTGCCCTGGCGTGGGCCAAAGAGTTTGTCCTGGGGAAGGTTCGCAACCAGCTGAACCTGCTGAAGTTCTATCTGCGGCACCGGGATGACGAGGACCCTGTCTATGCGGCCAAGATGGCTGAGGCAGAGCCTAAGTTTGAAAGGCTACAGGAAAAGGTGGAAGAGATCCCGATCGCATTGCCCTACGAGCAGCCAAGAAACCAGCTGTTCGCCTATGAAGGGCAGGCGGGCGCTCTGTATTGGGAAGTCGTTCGCCTGCTCCTGCCAAAGGAGATCGATTATCCCGGGCGTGTGACCCGGGGAGCGACGGACCTGGTAAACGCCTGCCTGAACTACGGCTACAGCCTGCTCTATCCGCGAATCGAAAGAGCGCTCCTTCTGGCCGGCCTGAACGTCTATGCCAGCCTGCTCCATGCTCCCCAGGACGGCAAGCCCTCGCTTTCTTTTGACCTCATCGAGCCGTTCCGGGCACCGGTGGTCGATCGAGCCGTCTTCAGCATGCTCACCCGGGGCAGGAATCTATCCGTGACCACCGCCGGGCGCCTCACTTCGGAATCGGCCAGGCTGGTGGTCGAGGCCGTCTTGGGTCGCCTGGGCAGCCTGGTCCCTTACCGAAGCGAAAAGCTCACTCTGGAACAGGTGATTCAGAAGCAATCCTATCTGCTGGCCCGGAGCCTCCGAGGAGAAGCCCGATTCCGATCATTCATAGCGAGATATTGAACACCCTGCGCAGGAAACAACCCAAAGGAATGCCTGCCGCCGGGTAATCAGCCCATAACACAATCAGCGGAGATGCAGCCTTGAAGAGACACCCTTTTGACATCAGCAAGTTTCCGTATCCCATTGCAGAGGTCTACTATTACCTTCCACAGACCGCGGAACGAGGATTTCGCAAGGTTGGAGGCGTCGTGGGTGCGGTCCAGAATGCCGTGATTTTTTTTGAGACCCTCTGCCGATTCTGTGTGTGGGAAATGCTCATGGAATATGCTCGATCCGGGGCATGCAACACAAAGCTCAACCAGCAGCTGGAGCAATTCTTCTTCCAATCCGCCGGGAAGTTGAGCACCGGGAAGTGGGTGGATCTCTGGAGGGAATTATCACGGCATTTGTATCCCCTGCGTCAATCGCTTTTCATGCCTGAGATGCCCTGTGTCTTTTTCAATCCTAATGGTTTCTCGAAGGTTGCAGCAGAATCGATCGATCCATTTCCCAAAGAACGAAACGAAGCCCTGGGGCATGTGAACACCATTCCGTCACCCGCGGCTCAGGCTGATTTCTATATGATGATGCGTGAAAAACTGCTGCAAATCCTTGGGGCCCTCTCTTTCCTGGAGAACTATTGCCTGATTTCCGTGATAAGCGCCGACATCTGCGTCGTCAAGAAAGCTTACCTGCTCGAAGGCCCTGGACCAAAGAGCGGAGAGTTCGAGGTTCACGACAGCGACATCGCGCTCCGTTCCGATCAGGAAATCCGCAACAACATGACTCTCATTGTCGGAAGAGATGCCCTGGAAGAACCCAAGGAAGCAACGCCCTTTTTGCTGTACCCGGTCTTCCTCTTCGATGCGCTCAAATATGAAGATCCTTCCAGGAATGAGGACCCTCTCTCCGATGCTCCGGATGACATCTATGTGCTCACCTCCATCGAACATAAGCGCAAGGAGATTCGAGAACTTGTCTTTTCGGGGCATCGACAGGACTGTGCGGAGAAAAAATACGGTCATGAATCGAAGGAGCCCGACTACCTGGCAGTGCTTGAGAAATTCGGACTGCTGCTTGCACGGATGGGCATTCGAGACCTGGTGGCAAGGACTGAGACTTCGAAACCGTCTCCTTTTGACAGCAGTCAGGAAGACGACCTGGAACGGCTGTTGAAGATCTACCTGGAGCGGAGGAAGACCGCACAGGAAGTCGAACAATTCCTGAACGGCGAGACTCAATGCCTTCTCATTCAGGGAGAGCCCGGCAGCGGAAAGAGCGCCTTTCTAGCGAGTCTCATTCGCCGACGCCGTAAGACCCAGGCCCATACGGCCTACCATCTCATTCGACCATTTCGCAGGGACTGGAAGAAGGTCCTGGCTTCTATCCTCTATCAGGCAAAGGAGCGGTTCGATGACACCCTGGATCATCCCCTTCAGCTTCCCGAGGAAGGTTTCGAGGATGAGACGATCATCCAGCTTTACCGGGAAGGGCTCTCGCGGCTGAATAGACGTCTGTCGGAAAGCGGAGAAGCGCTGTTGATCGTGGTCGATGCCCTGGATGAACTGACCACATCGAGTGAGGATGCCTCCCCCACCAAGGCTTTTCATTTCGTCCCAAAGGAGGCTCTGTTCAGCCGAATCCAATTCGTTGTCACAAGCCGCCCCGGTCAGGTTTGCCAGGATTTCAGAAACCACCTCGCACCCAACGTCCCGGCGGTCTTGACCCTTGAACGCATGAGCCGGCCAGAACTCATGGAACTTGCCGCTCTCTATGGAATGAACCTGAGTGAGGCCGATACCGACAAGGTCTTTGCCGCTTCCAAAGGCAATCCTCTCTACCTCTCCGCCATTCTGGAACGGATCAAAAAGAGCGGCATCCAAGAGCTTTCATCGCTTCCCGAAAGCATCTCGGCCTTCTACCATAATGAGCTGATCAACAAATACGCTATCAACAACGACGACCTCTTGCGGGATGCGCTTTCGACCATGGCGGTTTTGCGGGAAGCTCCCACTGCGGATGCTCTTGCCGAGATCCTCCATCTCCAAAACAAGCGGATGATCAAGAACCGCGTGCTCAACCGCTTACCGGGCTACCTCATCGAATCAGGCCGGCACAACACCTATTCCTTCTTCCATGAAAGCTTCAGAGAATGCCTGTCCCATGGAGAGAATCCCATTTTGGATCATGACGATATTCTTGCCTCACATCGCAGAGTCATCGAGTGGTGCGAGCCGCTGGAACAGTGGAAGGAAGGCGATCCGCGGCTGAATTACGGTTTTGAACATTTGCCCCGTCATTACTGGGAGGTGGGTGAAAAGGATCATCGGGATGCCTTCAGCGGCTTTCTCAATCTGCTGGGGCGGAACAACCTGCGGTGCGAAATTGCCTGCAGGGTCTTTCTGCGGGATTGGATCCGTCAGCGCTCGCCCAAGGATTTGCTGGAAGACGGGGTCTTCCTGAAGCGGATGGAAGATCTGTTTGTCGAAGGCAATGACGCCGCGCGTTACGCACTGCTGAGGCTCCAGGGCGACCTGACGGGCTACGGTTGTGACGAGTTCAAGTATCAATTCTCGGATCGAATCATCGCGCATTTCATGCCCGGTGAGTACTGGTTTGAAGAAGTCCTGAAGACCACGCAAGCGCTGCGGGATCAACGGTTGGATCTCTTCCTCGAGAGGCTGAAGTCGCCGGATTCGGCCCATTGCATCAATCACCTCAGGGCCTATTACCTGGTCAGCGGCATCAGACTGTGCAGGGTGGATCTGGCAAGGTTCAACAGCGGTTTTGGCCTTGAACTGCTGCGCAAATCACAAGAGCTGCTGGAATCCATGACCGTTGACGACCTGCTTGCTTCCTCGTGCAATGATCCCGCCTTTGCTCAATATCGCCTCAATGCCCTGAAAAGGTCCTTTTTCAACGACTATGCCATATCCTGCAGGAGAGCGGGCCGTATCGATAACGCCATCCAGGGCTATGAGCAGGCATTGCAGTTCAACCGGGAGCTCGCCGCCGCCGAACCAAATCCATTTTTCAAAGATCGGATTCTCAGCTCCATTGGGACGAATTCGCACAATCTGGCGTATGTCCTGTCCATGAAAGGATCGTTTGCCGAATCCGTCGAGCTTTACACCCGGGCAATTGAGATTCGGGCGGCAAGCCGGAAAAAGAGTGCCGTGACAGTCTCGCTGAACCTGTTGAACGATCTCTTCGACGACGTGCGCCTGCCCAAAATACCCCGTTACCTGACCTATTTCGTCTACTGCCTCCGAGACCCTCAGACCGACAAGGATCGGATAATCAATCTCAGGACTTTCCTCGGCTTTCTTCTAGACAATTCGGAGCTCGACAGGGCTCAGGATGTGTTGACGCAGTTGGTGTCACTGCACATGAAGAACAAGGAGTCCCACATCGACCAATTCCGTATCGAAAAAGACTATATGCGAGTGTCTCTAGCAAAGAAGGAGGGCGGCGAGGCGGCAAAACACCTTGAGGCTGCCCTTGCAGTTCTCGATCAGCATCAAGAAGAGAATACGTTCAGCGCTTCGGGCAGGTCTTATTTCGAGTTCTGGGAAAAGGCAGCCCAAATTTTCCTGTTGAATGAGGAGTTCGCGAAATCTGATGAAGTCATAACGAACCGGCTGGAAGCCTGGATTGCTCGCTATGGCTACAAGGGACTACTGGCACGGTTATATGAGCTCAAGGCCCGGTACTACACCCAAACCGGTAAGATGACCCAGGCTGAGGACTGCCGGAGAGAAGCCGAAGAACTGGTCAACCGAGGTCGGCAGGCCATCGCATCCAAACACTTCCCGGAAGAGGTGATCCAGTATATGACCTATCTCGTCGAGGAATCTCATGACCCTGAGCTCGCCGCCATGCACCGTGAAGTCGTGGACCGCCTTTCAGGCGGTTTTGCACTCGAATCCATCAACTGAAAGGATGCAGACACATTCATGCATTTGGGAACGGACCACATCTCGGCCACCAAGCAGCGGTTCATGCAGAGCCCCCTGCCTGCAGATCACACTGCGGTCCTTCGGCTCCAGCACAAAGAATCCATTCTTCTGGAAGCGGCGGAAGGACATTGCGGAAAATTCGCCCGCAAAGCAGAGGAGGGCATGGGCATACAGATATACTCGAGGGACGGGCGATCGGCTTTCGCGGCAACCGATGAACTGATGCCGGAAGCGGTCGATGACTGCCTCTCCAAAGGATTGGCACTGATTGCCCGGGATGAGGGCAGGCATCGCGTGACCGCTGAAGCCCTCTTTTCCGGACCTTCCATCAATGGGCAACGGTTTCTTCCGACAGCTTACGGGCTGCGATGCTTTCCAGTGGGATCGGTGCGCGATGCTTTCCTTGGGTTTCATCGGGAGCTTGCCGGACTTGGGAGCCCTGCTTCGAGCACGACCGCCTTTTCGGTGATCGATGAGGAATGGCGTATTCTTCGCAAGGACGGAACAGACGTGCACTTTAGCATTCCACGGTCCCTCTTCCAGCACCGTGTTTCGATGTGGTCAGGAGGAAGGAACTTCACGCTGCCGACCGTCCGGGTCGGAAACGACTGCCGTGCCATCCTCGATGAGCAAGAGAAAGAGACGATTCGGCGGCGCGCAAAAGCCAGGATGCCTCTTCTTGAAGCCCTTACCACTGCGCCATCCGTGCCCCACGGATCATATCGTATTCTGATCGACGCTCACCTTACCGGGGGCCTGGTGCACGAAGCGTTTGGTCATGCTGCCGAAAGCGATGCGGTTTACAGGGGTTCAATTCTCAGCGACAAGGGATGCTTTAGACGAGGGATGCGTGTTGGACCGGAGAAGATTTCCATTGTTGACGGCCCCCTGGATTATGACTGGGGAGACCAGCCGTTCAGCGCCGATGGATTTCCTCGCAGAACGGTGACCATTGTGGAGCGCGGTGTTCTGAAAGAAGCTCTGGCCGATGCCTTTACAGCACGCCCTATTGGAGCGGAGCCTGCGGGTGCCGAGCGGGTACAGGGATATGCTTTTGTACCCATCCCCCGCATGAGCAATATTCGCCTGGAAATAGAAGACTGCCTGCCGTGGGAGTGCGACTTCGAGGACCTGTCGGCTCAACAGCTCTACCATTTCCTGCTCCAGAACCATGTGGTGGAACCTGCCGAGGAAGTTCTGTTCCTGAGCGGTTACAGGGGAGGACAGGTCAATTCAACCAGCGGAGACTTCGTCTTCAACTGCTCCCTGATGTTTCGCCTGAAGAATGGCCAGGCAACACTTTGTGCCCCCACCATCTTCAGCGGGAACATCTTTGCCGTGCTTGATTCGATTCGTCTGGGAATCGGCCGCCGGCATCTCAACAGGTCCGGCATGTGCGGTAAGCAGGGGCAAAAGGTGCCCACCTCCGGGGGAGGACCGCTCTTTACCCTCATTGATCCGCACCCTGACATTCGGATTGGAGGGCGATGAAGACCCGGTTGACGGATACCCTGATGAGTCACGAAACTCGGTCGGACCAGTTACGGGTTCGTGACTGGCTCGTGGCAGCGGTCGAATCTCGGCGGGTTTCGGTCGGAGTCCGTGGTGACGAGGTCGGAGGAGTCTATGCGCCACCCCGCTGGACCCAATCTCTCAGTGGTGTTTTGACCGTGTTGTGGGCAGACGGATTGATGAGCAGGACCTCCCTTTCCAGACCATTGTTGGATGAACCCGAGCAATTGCTCACCTTCATGCGGGAATCCGCATATGATGACCTGTTTGCCCCTGATATTCCGGAGGTGCAGGAAGCGGCAGTCGTAAAGGTCTATTCACAGGGAGCAGCAAGCACGGTTGATCAAGACCCGTCGACGCTCTTTTCCTCTATCGCACTGGCCCGGGAAACTTTTCGTGCTCTCAACACCAGGAACTGCTCAGCCGTCATCGAGTCCTCGCTGAAGCAATGGACACTTGCCAGCAGCAGGGGACTCAATGTTCGTTTCGACACCACATGCATGGAATTCTCCGCCATGGCTGACTCGCTCTACTCGATCGAAGTTGTTTCGCGAGAGCTCGTTCCTCTTGAAGCAGTGAATGCTCAACTGGCTCATCTGAGCGAGATGGTTGCCGTGCTGAGGAAGAGGATAGACGCCCCTCCTCCAACGAACAACGTCATACTTTTGCCACCGATAGCCCTGCGCTTCGTAGACCATTATCTCGTTACCAACCTCGATGCCGAAAGGATTCACGAAGGAAGGTCTGCTTTCAGGGCAGAAGATCTTGCTCAGGAAAAACCGCTTTTTCACGAGTCATTGAGTTTGACTCATGACCCATGCCGTCCTTTCTCTGCCGGATCCTACCCCATGGACGGCCAGGGACTTGGCGCCAGGGCGGTGGACCTCATTCGATGCGGAAGACTGGCGGGTGCTCACGTTTCTTTGCGAGGGGCCAGGCAAACCGGGTGGGCGCCCACTCCATGCCTATCCCCTGAGGGGTTGGTCCTGAAAGGTGCATCTTCCTCTGAGTTGTTCGAAACCATCAAGAAAACCGAGATCGGCTTCGTGGTGCAGAGCGCTCTAGGCCTTCACACCCAGGATCCCGGCCGGGGTGACTATTCTGTGGCGGTGCCCCACGGTATCCTCATCCTGGATGGAAAGATGTGTGGCGCAGTAAAGGGGTTGCTGGTCGGAAACTTCTTCGAGGACCTTGCCGGGGAGGCAAAGGTCCTAGACTCTCCGCTACATTCCTTTGCCGGTTTGGCTTTCAAAGGCAACGTCAAGTTCTGATAGCGTCTGCACGACAAGAACCGTGCCTGCAAATGATCTGCGGACCGGATTCATGAGATCTTGATGGTGGTGACGGTTTCCCCTTTGAAAAAACCGGTGATTCCACCGTCCTGGGAAACTGCGATCACAACAGCCGAGCTCCTCTGGGCACTGTAGGTGCGGGCTGCTTCGTGACGCGCACCTTGCCGATCTGCACCGTCAGCGGTTTCTGTGGAGGGGAGAATGGCGTTGAATTCAAGTAGCCGGCCTTCGCCATCCACGAGGACGGCGCCGTCAAGAGAAGCAATGTTGGCCAATTCCTCGTCCTCAAGGTTTGTAATGAGAAGGTCTCTTTGCATCAGTTCCAGCACTTCACTGAGACGAGACTTTCTTCTTCTTTTTGCGCTCAGCGTTGGATCAAGGCAGAAGATTGCTCCCGAACCGCGTGTGGACATGAAGAAGGCCACTCTCATGAGCTTGAGCAGACTCATGCGGAACAGTTCAGGCGGCTCGCTGCTTTTCATGGCGGGTGCCCAGGAGAGGGCTTTTTCGGACACATGAATCAGGCATTCCCGGAACATTTCGAAATTCACTTCGTGCCAGTTTCCGTGGCGATAGATAGCGACGATTCTCCCACGATCGAACAGTTGTGCGGTATTCCCCCTGGGAGGCACATAGAAGGCAAGTGAGCCGGTCATCCTGGACAGCACCGCCATATGCCGATAGACTCCGGTGTACAGGCTGTTCACTTCCGGGACTTCAGATTGGTATCTGGGACCGAGTATCTCGGGAAATACCCTTCTGATATCGGTGACTCTTCCTTTCCTGTTGGCCGTAAGAAGGAGGAAGTTGCCGTCGATAAGCCCGGCAAGCGCATGGAACTTCTTGCGGAATGTGGTTATGGACTGCCCCTTCTTGAGGCCGAATACTGAAGGAGCCAAGACATCGCCGAACGTTGCATCGTCTCCGACCAGCAGGGCAAGAGTGCACGGTCTGCCTTCATGGAGAACTTGCGATGCATCCCCGATGGCATCACAGAACTGAACCATTAATCGAGGCGTAATCTGGTGGATCATTCCAAGAGTGATCAGGGGACGGTAGCCCTCTTCATCGATCAAGGTCCGACAGACTTCACATTCGCTTTCGTGAGAAATTGCGTCCATGTTCCTTCCTCTGTGTAGTAGGCCGGGCATTGCAGACCTCAGCGTCAGGGCCCGTTTTGGGGTTGACAATCCCCGGCTCGTGAACAATGGTGTCGGATGAGCCGGGAGCAGCTTTACATGATTTGAGCGACCGGCGCAAATGAAGTCTACCCCACCTCTGGTGATGATCTGAGTTACAGGCCGTTCCAGAAGTCCCGGCTGCGATAAGACACTTGGGAGATGCTGATGAGCGGAAGCGACCGTTCAAGCAGGCGTGAAGCCGAAATCCATCTATGCCTTGCCTACCGTGGCAGGGGGACCGGCTGCAAAACCTGCAAGATCATGGCCCGCGGGTTTTGCGATACGGCCGTGGCAGTGCTGGAATATGGCTGCAGGAAGCTGTTGAGAGAGTACGGATCGTTTTCTGATCTGGATAAGGAAGAAATCCTCGCCGATACTTTCATCAGCATGGAGAGAAATGTTCCCGCCTTCAAAGGGAACAGTCAAGGGCAGTTTTTTTCTTGGGGACATCGCATCCTGCAAAGGAGGATCATCGATCATTTCAGAAGGCAAGTAAGGGAGTGTGCCTTCAGCATAACGGAAGAAGCTTTGGCGAGGATGGCCTCGGAAGTGCCCAACGAAGTGATTGCCGGATTGGAAAGCCTTCTTGGGCGGATCTATAATACTGAAGCTGAATTCCGGCCTGCGGTCGAACAAGAACTTGGAGAAACGACTGCCAGGAAATTCTGGAAGTCTATAAATCGTAGCTCCCGCAGGACTCGTCCACATCTCTTACCTCCGGAGCTACCGCCGCCGGAACGGGAACTACAGCAGATCGCTCGCGAGATTAAGGAGCTTTTTCCCGAACTCGCCAAAGACGTCGATTTTCTCATGGATATCATCAAGACACGGACGGAAGGAAGGCTGCAGAAGGACCTTGCCGGGAAGTACACAATGAAAGCAGCTGCTCTGAAGAAGAGGAAACAGCGGGTGGTCCGCAGGTTTGAAAGACTGGTGGAACGGCTGTACGGGTCCAAGATGGAGCAGTGAGGGAGGGTATCCGCCAATGACTCAGGGAGCTGTTCCTTTTCTCCCAAGCCGTGTCACCTTTGCCCAAAGGCGGGCGACTGTAAGGGTAGAGGATCTTCCATTTTCGCCACACCCGGCAGGCCCTTTGCACCCGCAAGCGGCACTGCCGGGTCTTCCACGGCCTGGAAACATGTCGAAACAGCGGAGAGGGCGCTAATGATCAAGACATTTGTTAAGAGACCGGAGAAAAACAAGCCCGCCTATTCCGTTGCCATGGATGTATTGCTGGCATGGGGACGAGCCGGCCTCCTTAAGAGTGAAGAAGATGCCGATAAATCTTCGCTAAACAAGATATCGTACGTGGTGCTGGGGGAAAGGGAATCTACACAAAAGGTCAAGAGAGGTATCGAGCGCCTTAAGAAGCGTGCGGAAAACGCTTTGGATTTTCTCAACGGCCCTTCCCTCCCCCAGGCCTGCTACGATGAACCTCAACGCGTCCAATCTTCTCTCGAGACCCTGGATGATGTAGCGTTGCTGTCGGAGGCGGTCGAATTCTCCCCCTATGCAAAAGAGGTGGGTGAGAATCTCAGAAACGCTGTCGACAAACTGCTCATGCGTGCTACCGTGGAAGAAGCTCCTTCGGGTCTGCGTCTTGTCCCGTTGAACGACTGGCGCAGAGAAAAACTCAGAACCATACCAGCCGACAGGCACTTTCTTTTTCCATGGTACGAGCTGTGGTCGGAACTCCCGAAAGATACTCTCGACAGACTTGCAGCCGCATGGGGCGAACTCGAGGCGGGGAGCGGCACGGTTGAAGGAATCGAGGAAGGAAACCTTGCGGCCATTCTCGGTGAACTGGAAAGGGACGGCGATCTTCTGGAGTGGATTCGGGTAAGGGCGGGACTCGGGTAAGTGGGATGGAAGGCTTTGTGGCCTTCCATCCCACTTACTCTTATCGCCTCTCCTTCTCCATCTTCTTGATGGCCTTCTCCAAAGCCTCCTGCCTGGATCTTCCGGTGCCTTCATACTTCTTGCCGCCGCTTTCGATGGTTGCCACATCCATGTTGGTGTCAGCA
This sequence comes from uncultured Syntrophobacteraceae bacterium, assembly GCA_964441945.1. Taxonomy (GTDB): domain Bacteria; phylum Desulfobacterota; class Syntrophobacteria; order Syntrophobacterales; family Syntrophobacteraceae; genus JADGQM01. Next base: position 15,881 of record CAYTWB010000044.1, on the reverse strand, counting down.
CCACCGCAGAGAGCCTTGATTGGTCCAGCCCAGAACGGCAGATTGTCTCTTTTTGAGTACTTTACCTTTGGATCCTTGCCCATGAATTCCTCCTTTTCTGTTTTCTTTTTGAGGATACGGCCATTCTTCTTAGCCGTTCAATCCAGCTTGTACACGCTCAACTCCATTCAAGCTTTGCTATGTATGTCGTATCGGAACGCCGGAAGGTGACGTCCTTTCCAATCTTTCTTGCCGCTCTTCGGTTCCCACCTGAGCTTCGGACACACTTGACGTCGTTGGTTTGGCAACTGCCTGCTCACTCCCCCCTTTGAGATTGTGAACCAATTCTCCCCCTTGAGCGTCACCTCACCGGAAATTCCTGCGACTGAACCAGTGAACACCTTGTGACGGCAAAGCAAGGCTGGACATTGTGAATCCCAAGCAAAGGAGGATATATGATGGAGGGGAAAAGAACCGTGGGTAACGAATTGGAGCAATCGGCACAAGCGAAAGAAGAGAAGGCGTCGAACAGCGACCGTGAAGCCCCCTGGGCGCAATGGCGCAGACTCCTCACAAACCGTTACAACTACGGAAAGCTCGCTATCTACTTAGCCGCATCGGTTCCCGGAACGTTCGGAGCACTGGAGCTGTTCAAATTGGGGCCGTACTATTCCATCCCGTGGTTCGTGGGAACCATCTTGGCCATGGCTTGTCTGCCGGGACTCCTGTGCATGTGGGGTATCGCCGCAACGCTCTTGGCGGTCTTCAAGCTCTTTGGACTCATCCCGGGTTGAAACCCCACCCGGAATAGGCAAGGCGATGAGGAGAAGTATTCCCTTGACACCGTTCGGTCCATTCTGTAGGCAGGAACAGTCGAAACCTTCGACACTCCCATTCCTGAGAATTCCAACCCGGTGGAGCCGTTCGGTTGAGCAACGATCACAAGGAGATTCCGCAAAGCTGACTTGGTTTCCGAACAAACGTCCCTCTGGAGCGCACCATGTACGTCTGTGTCAAATGCGGTAAACACTGGAACGATAACGATGCCGATCAAAACGAGTACTGCTGTACTCGAAAATGCGGCGGCACTCTGACCCCGAAAGAAAGCGAGCCTGAATTATGCGGGGATTTGATCGACCGAGTCCCTTTCCCTATCGCTTACCCGTGGTCCAAGAGCCTCAATGCATCGCTACATCCGGTTCAACGACTCAACAATCTGATTTTTACGGCCTATCAAGCCATGCGGCTCACCGGGCTCTTGCTGCTTTCCGACTACCTGGAATCCGACGGCAACTGCTTAAGCCTGGGACGACCGCTTTCGAAGATGCGCATGCCGCACTGGGGAGAGTGGAAGACCCTGACCGATTCCCTGGCAAGGTACATCGCCGGCAGGAACGACAAATACAAGCCTCTTTCAACGCCTGTGTTCTTGAAGCTGGCGGAAGCATGGATGGGTCTCGGGAAAGCCTGGGAGAAGGATGCTCGTTTCGCCCTCTTTGCCGAAGGCAAGAAACCTCCACCTCCCATGGAGATCTTTCAAAATCTTCGAAATGACCGGGCACACCGACAGGGGGTGCAGGACGAGCAGGGAAACGAAGCCGAAGTTCTGGAAAAACACCTGCCGCTCCTCCAGTTCACACTTGAAGAGCTTTCAGGTTCTCATGCTCCCAAGCTTTTTCGACTCCCTATCACCGACTCCGCCGGCGTTGAGACAATCCGCTCCACCTTGATGGATCCTCTTGCCGACAAGATACCGCTCATCTCGCTTCACGGGGTCCACGAGGATTTTCATTTCGAGGTCGAGGAACTGAACCTTGGTGATTCCCTCCGCGAGGTGCTGCTGAAATCGTCCCTGGCCGCACGGTTGGAGGGCAGATGCCTGCCCATCTACCCCTTCTTCCTGGCCCTGGACAGGGAAGCACACGGAAGCGGGGGGCTCATTGAACCCGTTACGATGGTGGATGCTTTTTCGGAGAAGAAAGTGGTTCACCTGGGAGTGCGCAGCAATGGCCCCGTTGAGGGACTTGGTCGGAAAGTCGTCGAGCTTCTGGGCAGAAAGCAACACCAGCTGGGCCTATCGAGGGACATGGCCAACCGGTGGCTCATGGTCGAATGGGCCAGGGACAATGCCCTGTCAACCGTGCAGAATATGACCATGAACAAGTACTTTCCCCAGTGTTACGTTGAACGGGCTGCCGATCGCCATCTTCTCGCCGCCTCCCGCCGTCGGGGCAGGGGGATCGTCGTCGGCGGGGAAGCGGGCTCCGGCAAGAGCTCCCTCCTCTGCCGGTTTGTGGAAAACCTGGTGCAAAGCTCATTGGCTGCCGAAGATGATCAAACTCGCCTGAAGCACTTCATGCAAAAGGTCAAGGACAAGGATATTACTAAAGAATCTTCACTGGATGCCTTCATGACCTTAAAGGGCGGCGGAGATCTGGTCATCTTCCTCTCCGGACGAAACGGGGTCCCCGCAGAAAGCGGGGAGTCTATGGAACGAGCATTCTGCCGTGCGCTTCTCAGGGCCTGTGGAGTGAGGGAGAGTGAATTCAACACGCCCCTGGATTTTCTAAAACGACTGGATGAAAATGTCACTGCGGCCGAAGGGAGTGACAGAAGAGATACCGACCAGGAGCGCAAGGTCTGGATCATCCTGGATGCAATCAACGAGGTGGACCGCTTCAGGGATTTGGCGCGGTACCTTGATTACTTCATTCATGAAACGTCCCGATATCCCTGGATACGGGTGATCTGCTCCGCGAGAACCGGTGCCCTGGATGCATTCGTGCAAGAAGCCGGGACCCGGAACATCCAGGGTCCTGTTCCCTTCTCCGATGAAATGGTTTTGCAGGTCTTCACCAATGCATACCCGACGGGTCCGAAAGAGGAGCCACGGCTGGTCATCCCGTCATTCACGGCTAAAGAGACCGAGAAGGCTTATGTCCTGCGCCAAACTCGGCTCCCCCTGCGGGCCGCACTGAACCGCTATCAGAGCCTCAATCCCCTCACAAAGCAGCTACTCTCGGCACCGCTCTATCTCCATGTCTTCCACGAAACATGGAAAGGGAGAGAAGCGGACCTTGGCGGCATGACCGGCGAGCACACGCTGTTTGAAGCCTATCTCAATTCGCTTTCCTGTGAACTTCCAGGCATCGAAAAGACCCTGGAATCCATTGGAGACTATTTCTATGAGCGGGAAACTTCAATCTGGCCTGAGGAGGAAGCCTGGAGGCTGACTGATGAATGGATTCGGGAAAACCATTTCGACTCCGTCCTTCAAGTTTGCTCCTTAACACCGGTAGAGACCCTGGTTTCCGCTTCCCTCCTGATGCGGCCGACCGATGACGAGGAGAGGGGCTACCAGTTCAGCCACCAGAAGATCTGCGAACAGGTATTGAAACGGAAGATTGCAGCGGTTTGGGCCACCGTTCCCAAGTCGCGCGAGGCGATCGAGGAGTTTTTTTGCCGGTGGCTGCAGAAGGGAGAACGATTTGAATGGCTGGCTAATGCCGGGGCGTCCCTCATGGCTGAATGGCTTCATGGGGGTGACGCTGAGTTTCTCCCATGGCTCCTTGAAATGGAGGAGGGAGTGGAAACGGCACTGAAAACCGTATGCCGGTCCGTTTTGCATGAGATGTGCGACATGGAAACACTTGGGAACGTACCACTTGACTTCATCAGGAGCGCGTATCAACCGGGCAACCGCTACGAACCTTTCATGACATCGCTGTGGACCGTGAACACTCTTGCCATGAAGACCGGTAAAACAAAAGGCACTTTCGAGATTCTGAAGTCTGCTCTTCCCTGGCATGAAGAGCTGGTTTTAAGGGAACCGGAGAGAACCGATTTCAGGCGCGACCTCTCGGTGAGCTTCAACAATGTGGGAAACATCTTCAAAGCCATGGGCGATGCGAAAAAGGCCCTGGAGTATTTTGAGAAATCCCTTCAGATCATGGAAGAGCTGGTTTTAAGGGAACCGGAGAGAACCGATTTCAGGCGCGACCTCTCGG
>CAYTWB010000044.1:0-11795 GCA_964441945.1 uncultured Syntrophobacteraceae bacterium | reverse complement strand
AAACATCTTCAAAGCCATGGGCGATGCGAAAAAGGCCCTGGAGTATTTTGAGAAAGACCTTCAGGCCATGGAAGAGCTGGTTTTAAGGGAGCCGGAGAGAACCGATTTACATGTCGATTTGGGCATCAGCTACTGGAATGCTTATCGCGTATGCCCACGCGATGAAGAAGTGAAGTGGCTAAGAAAGGCCAAAAAGCTCCTCGAACCGCTGCGTTCAGCGGGAATGGTTCACGGCCAGATCGAGCGGTTGTGGCAACTGGTGGTCGATGCCCTGGAAATGAGGAAGACACAATAAAGCATGTGAGTGAACCCTTGTCCATACAATCAAAAGCAAGAAGGCTGAACCGACATCCATGCGGCAAGATGCGTTGCCCTAGATGCTCAGCAATTCTTTTGCCTTCCGCAGTGCCCCCTCTTTGTCTTGAATCTCACCTTCATCATGAAGCTCCCTGATGCGCTTCAAGACAGCACCGATCCGTGGTCCGGGTTCCATGCCGAGCCCAAGCAGGTCGGCGCCGGTGATCAGATCTTTTCGATCGAGCTCCGGCTGGATGGATCTGAAATATTCGCCCACCACCTGTTTGGACCATTCGAGATGCCGGGTTCGATCCTCTTCTCTCGAATCGGCGCCCAGTGTCCCCTTGATGTCCGCCATGCCGAGGATGATGACGGAGACCGCATCGTCCAGAGCCCTTTGCTCCTTGAGCTTGCGGAACCAGCGGAGCTTTGTGGTGTGCCTCACCTCCGGTTCTGAAAGCTTCAGCACGTGAAGGTGCTCTGCAACCAGAAGGGAGAGAAAGCTCCGAGCCCTATTGGACATCTTGAGTCTCTGTGCCACTTCGCCTATCAAGCCTGCTCCCTCCCGGTCATGCCCGTAGAAGGTGATCCGCCCCGTCTGCATGTCGATCTTCCGAACGGCCGGTTTGCCGATGTCGTGCAGAAGCGCGGCCAGCTTCAGGAGCGCTGCCCTGTCATGGATCTGCAGGTTCTCCGGAACGGCACCGCTTGAGTTGCCGAAGAACTCCGGCAGATGGCTGAGGATGGTCTCAATGTTCTCGAAAACGGCCAACGAGTGCTGCCATACATCCCTGTGGTGATAAGAATTCTGGGTGCACCCCTTCATGGCCCGGATTTCGGGGAAGATGACCTCCAGCACCCCGAGTTCATCCATTTGGCGAAAAAAAGGAGCACTCCGCGGAGTGGCGAGAATCTGCAACAGCTCGGAAACGATCCTTTCAGCCGACACTTCCTGGATTGACCGTGCAGTACGTTCCATTTCGTTCAGTGTCGAGGCATCGATTTCAAAATCGAGATTTGCCGCAAACCGTATGGCGCGGAGAATCCTCAATGGGTCCGAGATGAAGCTCGTCGGTCCGGTGGCGCGAACCATCCTTTTTTCCAGGTCTTCAGCCCCCCGGCAGGGATCGATGACCTCCCCGAGCGCTCCGTCTTTTTCTGCCCTGATGGCCATGGCATTGATGGTGAAATCCCGACGGCAGAGGTCCTCGACAAGGTCCTTGCCACGAAGCTCGGCGATATCGATTGACATGTCTGGGTTGGCCCTGTCCACAACGCGATAGCAGGGTTCACCGGCATTCTTCTCCAGGGGCACCACGACCGCGTTCCTGGTTCCTGCCAGCTGACGGGCGACCGCTTCGGCATTCTTGCAGACCAGGTCGATGTCTTTGGATCTTCGGGATAGATGCAGATCGCGAACCACCCCGCCAACGATGTAGAGCGCGGGAAGTGAGCCTTCATAGCCGCTCAGCCAGTGTCTGAGTATTCCTGCAACAAGTGCTTTCTGATTCAAGAAGACCTCCTGGGGTAAATAGTCATAGCTGTTGAAAGGAAAGAAAGAGATTGCTATAAAAGACGACCAAGTACAGCGCTGCTCAATGGAGTGACCATTAGCGCAAGCCGTCATTCCGGCATGTTTCCGGCCGGAATCCGGAATATCTTTCTGGATACCGGCCTAAACATGCCGGTATGACGATTGGGAATTCGGACACTCATTTGTGCGGAGCCGTACCAAGGGGCCGTCTGAAAAATACCCGCATACGTCATACCGGCGAAGGCCGGTATCCAGAAAGCCGCGTAATTCCTGGATGCCGGTTTTCACCGGCATGACGCTGAGGGCACCGTGAGTCAATTCCCAGACGGCTTCTAAGAGGGCACCGTCGCCACTTCGATGTTAGAACCTTTGATATCCACAGGAGGAACCCATGCCGTTTGACGTCGATTACGTCCGCAAGTATCTCAAGGAACACTTCAATTCCGTTTATGAGCAGGAATCTGAAGAGCGGGCAGTGTTTATGCTGCCGTTTTCGGGCTATAATATTAGCATACGTGTGGATAACCGCCGCGACTTTATTCTGTGCGCCCTGCGCGGTATCCTGATTGTTCAGGAAAAACACAAATCCGCAGTTCTCGAGAAGGCAATGGCTCTTAACTACAGTCTCATCATGGGGAGATATGGCTATGACCCCGAGGATGGCGAGCTCGCCTTTGAAGCGGCGGAGGCAACCGAAGGATTCCATGAGCCATGGGATGCCTATGATCCCCTGCTCGAGAGGTTGATCCGGGTGGTGATCCATACCGGGACCACCGAAGCCAGGTGCTTCCAGGAGATGAACTATACCGGCAACTGGCCTGAAAAGGAAGAAGAGCAAGAAAAGCAACCGGACGAAGCAACCCAGTACCGGATGCTTTGCCAGCCGGTGCGTGCCGGGATGATCGAACTAAAGGATGTTCCGGAAGAGAAGCTCGGAGAGCTTTTGGACATCATCATCAAGGTCTCCATCAACCAGGGTAGAGACAAGATCGAGGACTATCCCGAGGAATGGCAGGCTCTTTTGCGAGAACGCCTGGGGCCCGGCTCCGGAACGGAAATATAGATTGAAAGGAAAACATGTCTGCCAACGTGAATTACTCTGAATCCTTGCAACAGGCCCTGCTTCTGGCTAAGAAGACCGCTCTTGCTCTCGGAAAGGTCCCGAAGAAGAGTAGTGGTTACATCCCTGTTGAAGGTTGGGAGTTGCTGAACGCGATTCATCTCGTTGATCCTCGAAAGGTAGAGGTCAAATTGAAGCAAGTCCTCGAGCCTCACGGTCTGACAGTTGATCGAATGCCGTGGGTGGACGTTCAAACCATCGATGATTCGGCTGTACAGGTAACACGTTTTCTTGTGGACACTCCAATAGACGAGAACTACATCTCCAGGGGCTTGAAGATAGCAGGCGGCAATCGTTTCGAGCTGGACCACCTGCTCGATGCCCTCCTCTTAGAACCCGACAGCAGTCTGGATAAGGTCTTTAAGAGCAAATCGTACTACCAGGAACTGCGCAATTGTCTCCGAAGCCGAATCATGGGGCAAGATGCCTGCATCGATGCCCTGGTGGACGGCATCAAAGTGAGTCGGCTGCGCCTGAACCACAAGAAGCCCTATTCATTTGCACTGGTGGGACCAACGGGCGTGGGAAAGACCGAGCTGGTCAAGCAATTGGCAAGGTTCCTTTTCGGTCCGGAGGACTACGAGAAACACCTGCTCACCATCAATATGAGCCGATATCAGCTGGATATTGCAGATCAGATGATTTTCGGCGGCAGCCCCTTTAAGGGACAGCCGGAAGGGGGAATCCTCTATCCTTTTTTGAAGCAATTGTCGACCAAGGTACCGGGGTCGTCAAATGATTATCAACTGTCACAACCAGGAATCATTCTGCTGGATGAAATCGAAAAGTCCCATGCTTCCACCTTCATGGCATTCCTGAGCTTGCTTGACGAGGGTCTGGTTGAAACAATCCATGAACAGAAGCACCATCGTTTCCACCTCACCAGTGATATGCTCGTGTTCCTGACTTCCAATGCGGGATCCTCTCTCTATGAAGACGAAACGATCGGTGCCAGATTTCTGCAAAATCCTGAGATTATCAAGGAGACTCTGCTCAAGGAATCCCGCTGGCAATCGAGGGACCCTGAATTTCAAGGCAGAAGAATTGATTCCGGCACATTCGGATTTCGGCCCGAGTTTATCAGCCGCATCGATACCTTTGTCATGCTCTCCAAGCTGCAGCCATCGCACATGGAAAAGATCGCCGAACTGAACCTTGGCGATCTATCGGACCGCGTGCGTACACACCCTGATTTCAAAGCTGTTGAAACCATGGAGTTCGATCCTGCTGTCAAGACATTGCTGGCATTCAAGGAGGGTTTCCAATTCGGTGTGCGAAATCTGAGGACTCTGGTTGAAACGGCTTTTGTGCCTCCTCTCATCTCCTATGCCGACGAGAATTCTCTCGCCGGTGTGAAGCGGATCCGGATCTCGCTGGAAGATAATGCTTTCCGCAACCGCATGTGTGTCAGGTCGGGTGAGGTGCGCGTTTTGGCCATAGATGACCCGGAGGATTTGCGGGACCCTGATGACTACCGTCACCACTTCAAGGATCTGGGATTCGCCTGGGACTCGGCGTCATCGGTTTCCGATGCCCTGCAATTACTCAAGCAGAACGAATATACCTTCGTTCTCATGGATATGCATCCCAACATACTTCAACAGATTCGCAGACGCTTTCCATCCATTCCGGTTTTCATTTTTTCCGATGAGGCTTCGGAAGACGACAGAAATCGAGTGCTTCAGTCGGGAGGTGCGCGCGACTTTCTGAGAAAGGATTTGGACGAGGTCGAGATTCAGAGGCAACTACGCATATTCGAACAACTCGCGGTTGATCAGAACCGCATCACTTTCTTGAAGTCTTCGCTGGCGGGGCAGGCTAACGGGCTGTCGTTTGATGTTTCCGGCCCTCAACGAACCAACGATTCCTTGCAGCTCGCGATTACCAACATTCACCCGGTTTACACGCCCCGTACGGACGATCTGGGGCTCCACTCTCAGAAACGAGTCAGCGTGCAGCTTTCGCATGTTCAGGGAATTGAGGGGATTCGGCCACAGATCGAGGAGCTGGTCGAAATATTCAAGCACCCACATGCTTATCTCGCCCTTGGGGCTTCACTGCCTAAGGGAATTCTATTGTACGGCCCACCGGGAACCGGGAAGACAATGCTGGCCCAGGCCATTGCCTACGAAACCGCCCTTCCCTTTCTCTACTCCTCGTCCGGTGTGCTCGCCAGCCGTTACGCGGAATATGGAGACCGGGCACTGGTGTCCTTTTTTGCTCAAGCCCGACGGAATGCGCCCTGTGTGGTCTTTATCGATGAAATCGACGGCATAGGGCAAATCCGCACAGGCTTCACCTCCTCGACGCTGCTGCAATCGATTTTGACCGGCCTTGACGGCATACGTCACCACGAACAGATACTTTTCATTGCAGCCACAAATCGCCCCGAGATCCTCGATCCAGCACTCACTCGCGCCGGTCGCTTCGACCGCAAGTTCGCCTTGGAATCTCCTTCAACCTCCGGGCGCGAAGCCATCTTGCGAAAACTCCTTGATTCGTATGAGACTGCGAATCTGGATGTTCCACGCATAGCTCGTCTAACCTTTGGCTTCACCGGGGCACAGTTGGTCAATCTGCTGAATGAATCCGCTATCACTTCCAGGCGCAAAGGCCTGGATACGATTACCCAGGGAATCGTCGAAGAGGTGATCGATTGGGTGAAATTCGGCCCCGAGACTCAGGCGCTGATAAACCCGCAAGACCGTTTCCAGACAGCCGTACATGAACTGGGACACGGAATTCTCACTCTGACCCTCAAAACCAACCCTCTTCACCGACTCAGCATTATCAGTCGGTCGGACTATCTGGGTATCAGTGAGACTCTGCCGGAAGACAAGCATCACCGAAAGCACCGTGGATACTGGCTCAACAAAATCGCAGTCTGTCTCGGTGGTCGTGTCGCCGAGGAGATTACTTTCGGAGGTTTCGAGGGCCAGAATCCGGGTGTCGAGAATGACTTCGAACAGGCGACCAGACTGGCTACGGAAATGGTTTGCCGATGGGGCATGTGCTCCTCTCTGAGGGGATGTTTCGTCTCGGTTTCCGGCGACTATCTCGGGAAAATCGAAAAAAAGCATCTCTTTTTCAGCGAACAGACCGCCAAAGAGATCGACCAGGCTATTCAACAACTGCTTCAAGAAGCGGAAGGAATCGCTCGCACGACATTGGAGAAGTATCGGAACCCGCTGCAGAACTGGGCTGAAATTCTGGTAGAGGAGGAGGAGATGAGCGGTGAGCGTCTGGAGAATCTCCTGTTGGAGTCGAACAATGCATGAGCTGATCAATAGGGCGGCAATCTATGGCAAAGACCAGAATCGTGGAAGTTGGAGGGTAGGATCATGCAGAGAGGTCAATACGACGATGAAAAGAAAGGATATCGCCGGGGGCTCCGGAATTTTTTTGAGGGGAAGTCCCGAATGATGTCAAAGAACCGGTTGTCGGAGTTTTTTCATTCATGGGAACCCTCCAAGAGCCATACGAAAGATTCCGTCAAGCTCCTGTACCTTGGGGATTTCACTGTGAATGAGATTCCCGACCAAATGGGGGCATATCTGCTGCAGCTCTGGGAGACTGCTCGAAGCCGCAGAAGCGAAGACCTACTTCGTTTCCTGAACGATTACCGCGCCAGTCTGTTTGGCCCGGTCAGAAATCAGAAAGACCCCCAAGAAAAGAAACTCCGCATTCCCGTATCATGGGTGATCTGAAGGAGGGCACCGTGTTTGTGCACTAAATCGCTGAGCCATCCCGCCGGCCGCCGGCTCAACGTAAAGCGCCGGGTGCAGTCCTACGGCATGCAGGCGAAACGGAGCTCATCTGAACATCCCCCTGAGAGGACAGTCACTGTGATGGAGGCTACTGATCGCGATGCTTTCCGGGTGAAGGATCACTTTGCTACCTTTGTGCTTTCCTTCCAGCACGGATATGGGCCGGAGGCTCGCGAAGATTTCATTCGTCGTGTATATGAGGTGGGTTGGCGCTCATGGCTGTGCGGGTACCGTGGAGATCGAGAAGTTGAATTGTTACTGGGAGGCCTGAGACGCAACTTCCATCTACCCACCCTCGAGGCGCTTTTTCCAGAAGTATATCGCGCCGATAGGTGCGCTGACCATGAGAATTACATAGAGATCTGTCCATACCGAGAGAAGAATCGGAAATGCGCTGCCAGCCGGAATGCATGCAGAGTAGAGCTTGTTAAGAAGGTTAGAGACCTTTCGATTGGCAGTTGTGAGTCCTGGTCCAAGCTTTTGGCCAAATCTCATCCTGAAAACACACTTCGCCTCTCCCTCGACCTTGAAGCTGCCGAGTTTGCATCTGATTGGAGATATACTTTCACTTATTCCGATGGAATTAGAAAGCAAGAGGGCTCATGCCCGGTCAAAATCGACCTTGTCGAAGCTTATCTATTTCCCTACCAAGTGGGATTTTTCTGCATCAAGACGGTCCTGATGGCTGACTTTGCTTATGAGAGACAGGAATTCCTACCCGAACAACTGGCATGTTTTTGGCGTAAATTTAGAGAGTTTGACGATACGGCCACCCTCATTCCCGTCGGCCGAAGGCCAGGCCGTCAATCCCCTGCCGGAGCCAAAGGGGCTGAGCACAGACCGAGTCATGAAGCGTTCGACGACTGGTTGCAGCCGTTGAAGGCTCCAACCGACCCCGTCGAAAAGGCAACGACCCTCATCGCGGAAAGGACCTTCCGGTTCAAGGTTTTTTGCTTTGTGTCTCTCGACAAGGATGTCGCCGAGGGTACCCCAATCGAGGACTGGTGGGAGGAGACAATCAAGCTCCCTTCCTACTACGAAGGTCTCAACCGGGTTGATATGTTGCTCTATGAACTGGCAACGGCAACGATTCCAGGCACATGGGCTGACGATGATCCTTCGAGCCAGGCCTGGCATCCCAGCAGGGCATATCTGCTCGATGAATTGTTCACAAAGAATCTGGTCTCTGAGTGTAGCTTCTCAGAGTATTCAACCTCAAGGAGGGGTGAGATTCTCATAATGGCTTGACGAGAAGGAGCTGATTGTCCAATTATTCTGACTTTGGGAACGGAGTGGGGTAGAGGGTGTAGCAGCACCCTCCGCCCCCGGTATCTGTGAGTAACACTCACGAAAGCACCTCTATTGATACTTTTCGTCAAAGCCACCGTCAAGAGCATCCTTGAGCTCGGGCGAAGTTTTCCCTGGACCAAACCCGATTGTTGTCCGCGTTGTGGCGGGCGCATCTGGAGACACGGGTTCACCACCAGGTACTTCGACGACTGTCCTCACCCGCTTCTTATGCGCCGCTATCGCTGCCCCGAATGTCGACTGGTGGTCACTACTCGCCCGAGCGATTATTGGGGCCGCTTTCAAGCCTCCATCGCTGATATCCGCGAGAGCCTCACCCACCGTTTCCAGCAGCGTCGATGGGGTAAAACTCGCTCAAACTCCCGCCGCCGACACTGGGTCAAGGGATTGCTTGGCAAAATCCGCTGCCACCTTGGCCTTGACTGGACCGGAAACCTCATGGATGCATTTGAACAACTCCTTGATCATGGTCTCTGCCCCGTGAGCAGATCAATCTGAGAGCTCAAACGAGCGACCATAAGCCTACCGAAGTGTGCCGTTGTGGGCCGGCCCCATAGCAGTTAAAGGGGAGGACACAACTCACTTTCAAAGGAGGTTTTGACCATGGATGAACAGCAACAGAAACAAATCGCCGTATTCCGTTTTGGAGTCATCAGTGATTTCGTCAACCGTCCCAACCTGGAACGAGGAGAACAGGAAAGGCTGCTGCGGGAGAAGAGTGAAAGAGCCTGGCAGATCCCCTTCTCCGGGCGCAGCCGTCTCTCCCGTTCCACCATTGCCGCCTGGATCAGGCGCTATCAACAGAGTGGGGGTAAACTTGAGTCGCTCTATCCCAGGCCGAGAAATGACCGAGGACACTCACGCGCCCTGGACGACGACACCGTCGCTGCTTTGATCAACTTGCGCCGCGAGATCCCCAAAGCCACCGTCCCCTCTCTCATCCTGGAAATGAACCAGCGCCAACTAATCAAGCCAGGATTGGTCTTAAGTCCGGCCACCGTTTATCGCCTGTTTCACAAAGAAGGACTGTTTCATCCCACCGAGCCTACAGCCACGGACCGCCGCAAGTTCGAAGCCGAGCTCCCCAATGACATCTGGCAAAGCGATGCCATGCACGGCCCCATGGTTGTATGCGATGGAAAGAAACGCAAGAGCTACCTTTTTGCCTTCATCGATGACATGAGCCGCCTGATCACTCACGGCGAATTCTTCCTGAGCGAAAACCTCGACTCATACCTGGGCGCCCTGAGATTAGCCCTGCTCAAACGAGGACTCCCCAGAAAGCTCTATGTGGATAACGGCCCAGCCTTCCGCTCAACCCATCTCCAGGAGATCACCGCATCGCTTGGTATCGCCCTGATCCACTCCAAACCTTACAAACCCCAGGGCCGCGGCAAAATCGAACGGTTCTTTCAGACGGTGCAAAGACAGTTCCTGACGGGATTTAAGGGAACAACCCTACATGAGCTCAACGAGGCCTTCGATGCCTGGCTGCGCGATTGCTACCACACCCGCCCGCACAGTGCCACGGGACTGCCACCGCTAAAACGGTTTGCCGACCACATGGAATGCCTAAGACCCGCCCCCGCTAACCTTGAGGACTATTTTAGAAAACGTGCCAGAAGAAGAGTCGCCAACGACCGCTCCATCTCGTTGAACGGCAACCTCTACGAGGCTCCCGTCAGCCTCATCGGCAAACAGGTAACGCTCCTCTATCATGACCACGATCCAGCCAGAATCGAAATCCTCTTCGAAGGCCATTCCCACGGCTTTCTCAACCGCCTGGATCTGCACGTCAATTGCCGGGTCCGCCGCATCGACCGAACTATCCTTGCTATCGAACCCCTGGCCCCCTCCAGCCTGGCTACCGGAAAGCTCTCCTTCTCATCGCAGGAGGACCCGTCATGAAACCTTCCTATCTCCCTTTTTTTGGTTTTACGCGAGAACCCTTCACCCCCCGATTTGCGCGTCGAGCATATCCTCCAAACTGCTGAGGTCACTGCCGTAGCCGACCGTTTCGACTACGTCGTACGACTCGGTGCTATCGGCCTTGTCACCGGCGAGGTCGGAAGCGGCAAGTCCACCGCCCTGCGCTGGGCTCTCCATCGACTTCACCCCTCCGAGTTTCGCCCCATCTGGATCACCGCATCCGGCGGCTCCATTCTCGAACTCTATCGCCAGTTATGTGCAGAGTTCGAAGTGGATACCTCCAGCTTCTCTCGTGCCGTCCTCATGCGAACAATCCGCGGAAAAACCCTCGAACTCTGCCGGGACCGTAAACAAAAACCCGTCATCATTATTGACGAGGCTTCCCTTTTGCGCGTCGAAGTCTTCCTGGAGCTCCATACCATCACCCAGTTTGACGGCGATTCCAAACCCTATCTGCCTATCATCCTGGCAGGACAAAACAACTTGGCCGATCTTCTCCTTTACCGAACTTCCCTGCCTCTGGCTTCCAGAATCATTGCCCGCTGCCATCTGCAGGGAATTGACAGAAACGATATGCAACTTTATCTGAACCACCACCTGAAGATCGCCGGCATCTCACATCCCCTTTTTGCTGATACCGCCATTACCGCCATCCACCAAGGTTCCGGCGGCCTCCTGAGGCGAGCCAATCACCTTGCCCGAGGCTCCCTCATCGCCGCCGCCACGGAGAAAACCCAGCAGGTTTCCGCCGACCATGTGCGCATGGCCGCTACCGAACTGCTCTAATGACAAATCCGCAAAGGAGCTTCTCACCATGAAAGATCCACAGGAAGTCAGAATCGCCTGGGTCATCTGGCAGCTACTCTTTCACCTCAACGACCGCCTCTGGAACTACTACGAAAAAGAGTTCCTGGAACTCTCCGGCAACCCTGAAGAACTCGAAGAAATCGACTACATTATCGCCGATGTAAAGGGTTGCGATTTACCCTTTTGACGGGCAACCCCCTTTGGTACCGGTCTTGCCGCCTGGGCCGCCGAGAATGGGTCCAACCGTGACTCGTCGCAGGCGGCCCAGGCGGCATACCCCTACCAAACGAATCTCAACCCCTCTGAAAACTATAGTTTAGAAGACCATCCACAATAATCTGATAGCATCTTCAATCCTCCAACATAATCATAAAGTTACAGTCAGTTTATTGTGAGAGGCAACACCCCCATTCTCTGCACAGACCTGGATGCAACGGCCCATCAGATCATCGAATGGTTCGTACCCCGATGGAACATCGAGGTAACCTTCGAAGAATTGCGAGCCCACCTGGGCATGGAAACCCAGCGACAGTGGTCGGATCGGGCCATTGCACGCACTACCCCGGTTCTCTTTGGCTTGTTCTCATTGGTGACGCTCATGGCAGCCAACATCGTCAAGGGTGGTCAGCTACCCGTGATCAAGACCGCATGGTACCAAAAGGAGCAAGCGACCTTTTCAGACATCATTGCCTTGGTGCGCCGCACTCTGTGGACCTCCCGATATTTCGTGAACTCATTGGAAAAACCTCAGTCCACAGAATTCCTCTCAGACTTAGTCAATCAATTGCTGAACAACCTATCCGAGGCAGCCTGATTTGGCCAAAGTCGAGACCAATTCTCAGTGTTATCAAAATCACATTTCGAATTCACGACCGCTCAAAACGTAAACCAAAGTTCGGTCGTAATGGTGGTAGTTTTTTTGTAAATCACCTCAAGAATTGAAAACACAGCCAGGAAAGAGCGAAATGTAAGATATAGATCTCACATTTCGCTCTTCTCTGGATGCGTTTTCCATTTTTGAGAAAAACGATGA
>CAYTWB010000043.1:0-34274 GCA_964441945.1 uncultured Syntrophobacteraceae bacterium | reverse complement strand
TAGATTTGACAAGATCTTGTTATTTGCGTTGTTTGAACCAATTCCATTTTCAACCCTATTTCCAACCCAGATCCAATCCACTGAAGGCAAAGATTATGAAGACTGAATCCGCTTTTTATCATAGCCTTTCACAGGAAGAACTGGCCAGACTTGCCGTTGACATGCTGCACAGAACCATCGCACATCATATTTTCTGGTTTAAGGAAGTTGAGCACCAGATGGGAACTGAGGAAGCCTTTAAGGTCATGAGTGAGGCATATCCCAGAAGCTATAGTGTTCAAATGAACCGATTGGCCAGGATATTCGGCTTTGAGATGGTTAACGGCGTACCTAAGCTTCTTCTGGAAATGCCCAAAGACAAATTACTGGACGTTCTCACCGGTCTTGGTGCCAACTGGCTGGCCAATGATGGGACCTGGTTCCAGGCAGTGGAATTCAAACACGGAATGAATGATGCAAAACGCTGCAATGATACCTGCTGGACCAAATTTTCGCCTTTCGAAGCCTGGTCAATCCAGCGTTACCTTAGCTTAGATGACAAACCCGGCCTGGAAGGATTGAAAAAAGCCTTGCAGCTCAGAATGTATGCCCGCATCAATGTACAATCGATTATAGATGAGAGTCCCAACAGCATCGTTTTCCAGATGAACGATTGTCGAGTCCAGTCCAGCCGCAAGCGGCAGGGGTTGGATGACTATCCATGCAAATCAGCCGGTTTGGTTGAATACAGCTGTTTCGCCAGGGCCATTGACTCCAGAATCAGCACCGAGTGTGTAGGGTGTCCACCCGATGCTCATCCCAACGAATGGTTCTGTGCGTGGAGGTTCACACTGAAAGAGTAGATTGTCATTCACATGGTTTTATGTCAGCCGCACCATCAGGCTCCCCAGGACCGATTTGTTCTCTCATAATTCAACAACAATGACTGCCTCTTGCGCCTTACTCTCGTTCCCATGCTCCTGCGTGGGAACGTCGCTGGTGATGGAGGATGATAAGGGCAGCTCTTCTTCTGCCAGGAGCAAAGCCGGCTCAGGCTTTATGCTGATTATGTGCGTTCCCACGCAGGAGCGTGGGAACGAGGTGTAACATGAAAAGGGCCCCACTCAAGCATGATGTTCAATGAGAACCAATTTACCCTGTTAGGCTCCCAGCCGGCCAGGTCTCAGAGAAGATACCCTGCCTGATTTCAAAGGCGAGATTCCGATGTATCCCCCAGGACTATAGCGAGATCGAAGAAATGATGCAGCATGAGTACGGTGAGTCCAAGACCCATGACTCCCAGTCCGGCATGATAGAACGGCAGGGCCATGGACTTGAGCCCCATGAGGACCGTGGCCAGGATGCATATGATCAGTCCCCAGGCTTCGGCCCGGCTCATGGCGAGGCCCAGGCTGCGGGGACAGGATGGGTCCTCAGGGGCCGGAAAATCGATCCATATCCGGTTCCAGAAGAGAGAGAAGACTACGATGAGCACCGCTCCCCAGGACATGTGCAAGGGCAGGAGTAAAGGGTCGGCCGGGATAGGCAGGATCGCCGGAATGGCAGCAGTGGCTGCTGCAGGCGGGTGATCGGCGTCAAAAATCTGCATGAATACGGCGGCTAGACAAACCGCCGCCCCCAGCTTGAGCGGGATGAGCAGACTGGCGGAGTTGACTATGACCGGCACTGCCTGGACCGCCAGCAGCCCGCCCAAGGTCGACACGAAATGCCCGACGATGACCTGCTTGGGCCGAGCTACCCGCAAATAGATGCAGGTGGAGTTGATGAAGCACGTGGCTGCCAGTGGCGGGTAAAGCAGTCCTACTCCACAGGCCTCCGAAAACAAGGCAACACCGCAAAGAAAGAGCCCTGTGCCCAGCGAACCCCATAAAAGCCTAGCCAGGGAGATGATCCCCGGCCGGCACACATCCTTGAAGAACTCCCGGGAGCACGGTGGTCGAAGCCTGAACTGAATCATGTGACACCCTATGCATGCGTGCGTTGTTCAAAGAGAGAATCAGCGAAACTTGTGGATCAGCGGGTGGGACATAAGGCCCGCCTCTGTCCATGGGCCGCTACGACCAACAGGTAGAGGCGGGGTTATTACCCGGACCGAATGCGGAGGACTGGCTCTAATGCAACACTCAGCCTCAAGTCCTCACATAGATTATGGACTGCGCGCTAAGCTTCTTCACGACTTTCTTGCCGGCTGCTTCGGCCTGCATGAGGAGGATCTCCCGTTCGCCGAAGGTCAGGGCGTCGGCCAGGCAAACTTCTACGCATACCGGTTCCAGCCCGTGAATCACCCGGTCTTGGCAGAGGTCGCACTTGTGGGCATAATCTCCTACCCCCCCGAACTGCACCACGCCGTAAGGACATTTATGGAGGCACTTCCTGGCACCTGTGCACTTCTGCTTCTCAATGACGACGATGCCGGTTTGAGGGTCCTTGCTGATGGCTTTGGACGGACAGGCCTTGACGCACGCCGGCTTCTTGCAGTGTTGGCACATAACTACCCAGAAATCCTCTCTCAAGTCAGGGTAGGTACCCTCGATGCGGCTTTCCACTCTGATGTAATACGGTATCTTGCCGGGCGCGGCATGCTGGTGATCCACCAATCCTTTATGGTTACGGCAGGCGACGATGCAGGTCTTGCAACCTATGCAGCGGTCCAGATCGACCATGATGCTGAGTTGTTTCATGGCATGCTCCTTCTACTTGTAGATCTTCACCCGGGTGGAGACGTGGGCCTCTCCGCCGCGCAGGTCCTGTTCGTCCAAATGGGAGCCGGCATCTGCGATCAGCTCATTGTCACCAACCCACTTGCCCGCAGCGGCTACCTTCCCCATGGTTTGACCGAAGCCATGGATCAAACCTGCGCAGCCGGGTTTGATCTTTTGACTGAACATTACTGGAAGGCGTACCTTGGCCGTGCTGGACTCCACCGTTACCGTAGCCCCGTCCTTGATGCCCAGGGTGGCGGCATCCACGGGGTTGAGCAGCAAAGGATTGGCATCGACTCCGGAAACAGGGTCTCTGAGTTGGGCATTGTTGTGGGACCATGCCCCGGTGTTGTTCTGAAAGATGGTGCGGAAGTTGATAAGGATGAAGGGAAATTCCTTCTCGCCCCGGCGATACTCCAGGGGCAATTCGGGGTTGGGCCATTCCTGGCCAATGTCCTTGTACATCCTCCATTCCAGCTCGATCTTGCCGCTGGGCGTATTGAACTTCCCGGAATCCTCATACTTCCGGAACCCCACGCTGCCAGGGGACCAGACGCACCCGCCATCCAGCATCTTCTGCACGGACATGCCAACCCCGGACAGTTCGAGGTCGTAGTATTCCACATCGTCCTTGAAGCTGAAGTATTCCGGGAACATGCGTTTCCCGAGTTCGATCATGACCCGGTTGGCGTGGCGTGATTCCCCGATGGGTTCGACCACCGGCCGGCAAAGAGCAGCGGTTGGTCCAAAGTTGTACCACCAGGGCATGTACAGGAGCTCCCAGCGTTCAAAGTTGGTCTGGTCGGGCAGCACCAGGTCAGCCCATTTCATGGTTTCGGAAGGCAGAATTTCGGTCACCACGAAGAGCTCCAATTGATAGTTGCCCTTGTTGTCTTTCAGTGTGACCGCCTTGCACCATTCCCCCGAACCCATTTCCGAGAGCGCCGGATTGCATTCCGATGCGAAGAAGACCTTGAGAGTCCCCTCCTTGATAGCTTGAGCGGCATACCAGGTGGGCTCCAGGATGAAGGTGTAATGGTCGAATTTGTCCCGGTTGGAACCAGTCCGGTGATAGCCCAGTTCCTTCAAATTGGGCGCGGGCGGCACCGGCTGTACCGGGGCCATGGACGCTATCTCGGGCAAGGGCTGCCCGCCGGGATTGTCCAGGTTGCCGGTGATGACCAGAAAGATGGACCAGGCATGACCCCAGTCCATGGCATTGCCGTACATGATGGACTTGAAGGCGTCCACACAGGCACTGGGGGCATTGGCGCACATCTCCGCCAGCTTGATGATGTCTCTTTCGGCGACCTCGCAGATCCGGCTCATGGCCTTGGGCGTCTTGTCCTTGATGTAGTCCATGAGCTTGTCCATGTCGCCCTCACGCACCCACTTGTCGCAGAAGGCCTTGTTGTATAGGCCCTTAAGCAGCATGTGGTTGCACACGCCAAGAAACATGGCAGCGTCGCCGCCCGGCTTGATGGGGATCCACCAGTCGGCCTTGGCCGCTTCCGTTCGAAAAATGGGGTCAATCACCACCAACCTGGCCCCGCGCTCTTTGGCGTTCAGGATGTCACGCACGACGCAGGCATCATCCAGGCAGCCAAAAGGATGGCGTCCTGCCAGGATCATGATGCCACCTTTGGGCACCGTGTAGTACATGGGCGCGATGTGGTGGTTGGGAAAACAGCCGAAGGTATGGAGGTGGGCCATGATCTTGGCCGAATCGCAGTGGGGCAAGCCGGTGGTAATGAAGCCGCCCACGGCGTTGACGAACCGCCACTTGGGGTCGGTGGTGGAATGGGGAAACATGGAGTAGGTGAACTTATGGGCCTCGCCACGATCCCTGAGCTCACGCAGCTTCTTTTCCATGATGTCCAGGGCTTCATCCCAGCTGATCCGTTCGAACTTGCCCTCCCCCCGCTCACCAACCCGCTTCATGGGGTATTTGAGCCGCTCCGGGGAGTACAAGGTGGTGATACCGGCCATGCCCTTGACGCACATCTTGCCACGGGCCTGCGGGTTTCCCTTGACCTCCTTGACCACCCCATCCTCAACTAGAGCAAGGATGGCACACTCCGCTTTGCACTGGTAACAGACCGTCGGAATCCATTTGCTCTCAGGCATCTCGCACTCCTCCGTTAAGATTTGGACACCCTAGATAGCCGGGGCGGCAGTTGCATCGTGGAGGGGCCTCGTTCAGCATCTTCAGGACTGAACAGGCTTCTCTGCCAATAGACGCCGGTTCCCGCCCGCCATAGCCAGGGAGTACCGGCAACCAGAACAGGCAAGGCCGGCCTCCCTTCTTATCCCGGCCGGTCAGGGCCAGGTTTCCGACCCGTTCGGTCAATTCAGGGCGATGCCGGAGTTGATGCCGTAGTGGTGAGGTGATTTGAGTGATAAGTGATACGAAATCGCTTCTTCAGGATTTGTCGATAGCACCGGTCGCAGATACTGTCAAGGATATATATGCCAATAAAGACAGGAATCTATACAACTTCTCGCCAAAGACTCGTCCTTAATACAGCTCCATACAAATAAATGTCCGAATTTTAATACTCAATGGAAATCAGGCAATAATCGGCGGTGCGATGAGGGCTGATTAGGTGGCGTCCATTATATCATCATACATTACACTATGACGTGTTTATACATCATATTTGCACGGTTTGTGCTGCACTATTGACAATTCTTATTTGGGCTTCAGTGAGTTTGTCACTGAAGCCCAAATGAGGATCGCTGTGTCTCGGAGAATGCCTTGAACAAAGCGTTCTTGGGAAAACACAGGGAATAGCGGTAAAACTCGAACCATGGAATAGAAGATCAGGATTATTCTTCCGCCTCTCTTCCCGATATCTCTTCGAGTCTTCCGGTCAGTCCCTCTTGCTTGCTGCCGGACCTGGGGCTTCAAGCTTCCGCTCGAAATCATCAGGGTCTTGCTCCCCGGTATATCCGCACACACCCGTACGAGGCGAATTGACCACGGGAAGAGCCATTTCATCTCCGCATTCGTGAGCGTCAAGACAGGGTTGGCAGTAGAATTCTTCACAGTCGGTACAATACTGGACGGCGGGTTTTCCACACTCAATGCATACTACTTCGGGAATACGATTTCGGGCAAGAATCCTTACCTTTTCTTTCAACGCGCCCACTCTCTCGGAGACGATTTGCCCCGTTAAAAGGGTGGTGGATCCGAAATCGTACTCGTATTCAAATTTATCCTTCACATCAAGCAACTTCCCGAGCTGCACCCCCATCGATTTGGCATCCATCTCCTCCAGGTCTCCAACATAAGAAGGCATGTACGCCTGCCCTTCAATCACGAACTGGCTGAGATGCCCGCAGCACTCGAGCCAAATAGAGCGGAGGAACGCATCAAGGTCGGAAAGCTTCGATGAGGCTTTCATCTCGATGTGCAGCCAGAACTGCCCATAGGCCCCGATCTTTACATGGAAGATCTTCTCGGGCTTTTTTGTTCTTGCACTTTCCTCGGCATCCCTTTCCTTCTTTGCTTTGCATGATTGCAGGTGTCTGCCGATCGCCGACCCCGAAAATGTCTTGAGGCAAAATCGGCATACTCCCTCGCTGCTTCTTTTCATCTCTGTCTCTCCTTTCCCATCAGTGCCGTTTGCGAGGACTCAACTCCTTGACTTGTTGATCTTCCTGATAACCAGAGCCGGGCGGCGTGGTGCGCTATTTTGCCGCATCCGCTTGAGCGCCCGGTTCGCGGGACTTCTTGCCGCAGGCAATATATTGAGCCAAACCGATCACAAACAAAGTGGTTGACACGCCCAATCCGAAGCCGGTCATTGTCGTAGTCGCCAGAATGGATGCTTTGATCTTGTCCCAGTTGTTCAGGCGAACGGTAATGTCCTCTGAAACAACCGGGTACTGCTTTCCGTTTTTGTCCACAGAAAAAAGGGTCCTTTCGGACAGGTGCTTTTGCAGAAGCTTCCCTCCGATGTAAAGCTCAAAACTGTCGCTCGTTTTTTCAACCGGTAAGCGCATGGATTGATGAGTCCACCATATAGTTTGATCTCCCCAGAACGCGCGGCACACGTCCACAACAAAACTGGTGCCGATAAACAGCATGCCGGTGAGTCCTATCCACAGAAGCGCGTTGACCCTTTTGCTCATCATTAATTCCTCCCGAGGCCGGGTCAATATCATCGTATCCCAGGACGTATGTCAACCGGCGTCCCGTTAAGGACCTCGACGCTAAACACTCCGTCCTGATACCGGATTAGATTGAAGCAACCGTAATCTTGTCGAATGTCAAAAAGATTTTGTAAGGGCATGCCCAGGACCTGGCACAGGATTATTCGGTTGACGCCTGCATGGCCCACAATAAGAATGTCTCCCCGGGTAGAGTGAAGCATTTCGAAAAAGGCCGGGATCACCCTCATGACACAATCCAGAAAAGACTCACCACCGGGAGGACGATAATGAACTATATCCCGACCCCGTTCCTGAAATTCTTCCGGCATCTTCTCTCGAACCTCATCATACGTCAGACCATCCCATTCACCAAGATTGATTTCCCGCAAATCAGGCCGATGAACGGGGCTAAGTCCGGACTGTGCATTCGCCAGGATTGCGGCGGTCTCGACGGACCGTTTGAGGTCGCTGCAAAAAACATTTGAAATTGGGATAGTTCGGAGCCTCTCTTTCAGTTTCAGTGCCTGTTGGATTCCTGCACCGCTCAAGGGCAGGTCCAATTGGCCGATGAATCGCCTGGAATTCCCTTCCAATTCAATGGCGCCATGCCGGACCAGGGTGATCTCCCGGGGGCCGCACGCCGAAACGGCACGTATGTTTCTCGTGTATCTCTGAACGATTCGCTCCAGGGGTTGTTTCAAAACCTTCTCTAGGGCTTCCCGGATGAGCCGTGCATTCTCTTGGCGGGTTTCGATCGCCTTTAGGACCTCGGGTTTGCCGGAAAACCTCTTGAATGACCTGCTGAATCGTTCTTCGAGTGTGACCAACCGGTCGCCATCGACCAGCTTATCCGCCAGATAAACCAGGTCGGTTTCGTCTAATGGTCCGCCGGTGCGGTGAATATCCATGTGAGAAGCCACAATCTGCGCTACTCTTGTGTAGCCGTAGTCACAGAGTATTCGAGCGCCCCGATGTGCATGATCCGGCTGACCCTTGGCGAGATCATGAAGGTATCCGGCTGAAACGATCAGATCAAGGTTCAGATCAAGTCCCACCAGGTTGAGGACCACGGCCAGCAGGCGTGCCAGCTGAGCAACGGTCCGGGAATGATGCCTCACCTCATCGGAGAGGCGAAATCCCGACCAGAGCGCCTGGCATTCCTGCTCGGTCGGAATATCCTCGCGCACCGCATAGGCCTTGATCTTCTCATAATCCGCCGGGGTGTCGCAGTCCATGAGTATGGCCTCATCGACAACCTCGATATCTAAGGCGCCGGCTTCACACTGAAGGAGAAAAGCCCTGAGCCCCCCCGGGTAGTCCTTCGGGAGATCTTCCGGAACGCAGGTCGTTGCAATGAGAGGAGGGTGACCGCGTTGTCCTCTAAAGCAGGGATAGACAACCATCGAATCGCCACTGAAAAAAGCTTCACGGAGCATTTCAATGGTCTTCGGTTTCACGAGGGGGACATCCACCGGAAGGAGAAAGAATGCGTCAACGCCGGGCCCCAGACCTCTTACACCGGCCAGGACGGAAGCAAGCATGCTCTCTTCGTACCGTTCATTGAGCACCCACTGAATATTCAGTCGATCCAGAATTGGGGTGATCAACCCGGCCTTGTAGCCGACCACAACCTTTATGTCCCGAATTCCGGCCTTCTGAAAGCGGCTGATTGCCTCTTCCAGTGCAGTTGAGTTCTTCAGAGGAAGGAGCGGCTTAAATGCCCCCATTCGAGAGGAAGCGCCCGCAGCCAATATCAGACCACAGACCCTGGCTTTCGCTCTCATTGGACGCGCTCGGACCGCTTCTGGATCAGTTCCGCCACGATGCAGACAGCAATCTCCTCCGGTGTTTCGGCTCCGATGTTCAAGCCAATAGGGGAATGGACCCGCAAAAAGTCCTGAGCGGAAAAACCCTCTTCGATGAGCGCCTCGTAAGTAGCGTCCCTCTTCTTTCTGCTGCCGATCATGCCGATATATCGTGCCCGGGTCCTTAACGCCTGAGCGAGGACCGTCCGGTCGTGAACATGTCCGCGGGTCACAATCACCAGATAGCTCTCCGCGTCGATTTCCAGGTTTTTCAGGGCTTCGTCGAAGGAACTCAGGACCACGACCCGATCCGCTGAACCAAGTGTCTCGCTGTTGGCGAATTCTTCCCGGTCATCGAGGACCACGGTGTGAAACCCGACGAACTTCGTCAACTGTGCGAGCTTCTTGCCTATATGCCCGGCCCCGAAAATATAGACCGTGCCCTCGGAGCATAGGGGTTCCACAAAAAAGCGCTTCCGCTGAAATTCGAGGACCATGGGCTGCGTTCCACTTGCCTTCGCCAGAAATTCCCTTGCCGGCGGCAGCCCCAGCTTCACAAGAGAAGGTCCGCCATCTTGAAAGACATGAACCGACGGCACCCCCTCGCTGACTTCCGTGTCGGGAAGCCTCGTTATGAGCCAGGCACGCTTTCTCGAATTTAGTGCCGAGAGGACCTCATGGTAGTGATCCAGTCGGTCGGGCTGGGAGGCGTCTTCGAATTGCATGAGGAAATCCACTTCTCCTCCGCAGATCATGCCAACGGGATTGGGGCCTTCGCGGTTGAGGGTAAACGATCTCACCAGGGTGTTTCGGGTTGCAAAAACCTCCCTGGCCAGCTTCTGAATCGTCGCTTCGAGGATGCCTCCTCCGATGGTACCCAGGATCGTCCCGTCGGAACGAATGATCATCCTCGATCCCGCATCCCGCGGGGCCGACCCGTATCGGCTGAGGATCGTAGCCAGGACAAAGCTCTCTCCACCATGCAGGAGCTTCACAATCGTCTCAAAAACAGCCATGCTGTAACTCCTCAACCCCTCTTGACCACAATCGTTCTTTTTGTGCTGCCGCTCAACGGTTCAGGGGTCCCCTCACGGACCGTAACACCAACCAGGAGTTTTCCCTCATGTGCAAGGGACCGCACAGCCGGGATAGTGTGCAAGGCATTAAGGATACCGCCTTGCTCCTCGCCCTTTTCTTCCAGTAAGGTCGCTTTGATTTCCAGGCAGCTCCGCTCATTCTTCCAGGTCAGTTCAGCCGAAAAATCGACAAGGTTGTGAATGGGAAACAGGGCTTCATCCAGGTCCGGTATGCCAAGCATGATCCCCGGTTCCAATTCCACCTGGTCGGCAATGCGGCCTTCCACAGGGGCCATCGTCCTCAATACCGTCCCGCAAGGGCATCGATCCGGCAGGAACCGACTCAAATCTCCCGTGCGATAACGAATGAGGGGCATGCCTCGGCGTGTCAGGGTGGTGAAGACGACCTCTCCGCTTTCGCCCTCTTTCCAGGGAGTCCCCGTTTTCGGGTCAACGATTTCAAACAGGAGATCCGCTTCCCGCATATGATACCCGTTTCCGGCCCGGCATTCCACCCCGCCCCCATATCCCATCTCGGTCATGCCGTAATGGGCGTAGACTTCGCAGCCCCAGATTCGTTTGAGCTCCGCGGTTATTGCTGCCGGCACATAGTCGGTGCTGAGCAGTGCACACTCCGGCGGAACCATTCCCCTGCCGGTCCTGGCTATGGTCAGGACCTGTATGGGAATTCCAACCAGGGCGTTGATCTTCTCCCTGGCGATTGTCTCAAGCACATGAGCATAATCTCGGACCGGTCCGTAGACCATCCCGTTTGCACCGAGTCGGTCCAGCCCAGCAGCCAGGAGATCTCCCACACTTCCTGGTCGCTCGCCCGGCAGCAGGATCAGCACCCTCGTTCCACGACCCACCAGTGTCGACATGCCGACCCGGAAAAAATCAACCGTGAGCTCCTGATCTTCCCTGGTGAAATAGAGACGTTTTGCCTCCCCCGTGGTGCCCGAAGTGACCACCCGCTGGATTTTGCCTTGGGAAACGCACAGGAACGACAGGGGATTTCGTCTCAGATCCTCCGGGGTAGTAAAGGGGAGCCGTTTCAGGTCCTCAATGCTTTCAAGTGACGCCATATCAAAGCCGGCAAGATGCCCCTTGTAAAATGGGCTTGCGGCGACCGCCAGAGCGAGTGTCTCTTTGAGCCTGGACACTTGAAAGCGTTCTATGGCTTCTCTGGTGACCAGTCCCGTTTTGCAGCCGATCTTCTCGGAAATCCAGTTCTCCAGGGGAGTCCTCTTCACGGCGTTGTTTCCAGGGATTGTTGCTGCAGCTTCTCTTCACCGGGGAAAGCATGTCCCGATCCATTTCGATAAACCGGGCGCCCACCGCTGTCGGTCAGGTTGTAAGCGCAAAACGGGATGATCCTGCCGTCGGGGTGAAGAACGTGCAGCGGGCACTCTTTGATTCGATCGAGATCCAGGTTCCAGGCGTCTTGAAACGCCATGCCGGAAAGGCAGAAAGAATGTGTTCTCACTCGTTCCAAGAACAGGTCCCACCCTCCAAGGCCAGGCCCCTTTGGCGGTGGGCAGCACGGTTTCTGCGGTGATGTCCAGAACTGCTTGAGAAAGCGTTGTGCCTTCAGGACCCCCGGCTGGGCCTCTTCAGTACGGCAGCAAGAACTTGCGGTATGGTGTGTCGCCCAGGGCCTGAGTTCTCCATCCGGCATGAGAACAAAATTGCCATGAAAGGAGCAATAGGCATTCTCAGCTCCGGATGGTTTGAAGAAGGCCGTCTTGATCAGGCCTTTCGTCTGTTTCTCGATTTCCGTGATGATCTCGGGAATGGTGAGCCTGTCCTCATTTCGGGGCGGTAGCGGATACCTTCCAAAATAGCTCACCGGCTGAAAATGCACACCCCGAACCTGGGGAAGATTTCCGAGGGCGTATTCGATGACAGCTCCTATCTGGTCGACGTTCACGCCAGGCACCAGGGTCGGCACCAGGATGACCCCCAGGTCCATTTCCATGCAATGGGTGATTGCGAGCTCCTTTTCCCTGAAAAGAGGCCGCCCCCTCAGTTTTTCGTAGACCTCATCGCTCACGCCGTCGAACTGGAGAAAGACACATGCCAGACCAGCCTTCTTGAGCCTCTCCAGGTAAGCCGGCTCACGCGCCAGGCGCAGGCCGTTGGTATTGAGCTGGATGTAGTCGAACCCAAGAGAACGCCCGAGGGAAACGATCTCCGGCAGATCATCCCGAAGCGTCGGCTCTCCCCCCGAAAGCTGCACATTGTAGGGGCCTCCAGCGGCCAGAAGAGACTCATACATCCCCTTGACCGCATTGAAATCCGGGTCCCTGCCGTCGCTGGTGCCGGCATCGGCAAAACAGACCCGGCACTTCAAGTCACATCGCCGGGTCACCTCGATTAAAATACAACAGGTCTTTTGACGATGCTCCGGGCAAAGGCCGCATTCCCAGGGGCACCCCCTTTGCACCCCAGCCGATGTTGTTGACACAGGGACTTCTTGTTCTTGCGGAGTGAGGGAACGCCTCCTCCCCGGCCCATCTCCACCAAAGGGATGAGCCGTTCGCAAGGCCCCTTTTTCCAAAGGCGAACCTTCGGGGATTTCTATTTTTTCGGCCGGCACATCAGCAGGGGTCGCCGGCGTCCCGAGACGAGAGGGCATCTTCGGCCTGTTCCAGGAAACGTAGGAAGGCGTACCACGCCAGATGACCGTCTGAAACTCACCGTGCTCGGGGCACCTCTTCCTCAGAACGACCTCATCGCCGACCGCGACCCGGATTGCGGGTATGTTTGCCAGGCACTCCGGGCAAAGGCTATCCGTTTGTGAGAGAACGACTCCATCCTCCATCATTTGCCACCGGAAAGTTCAAGGCCATGTTTGAGGAACAATTCCTTCACCTTCTCATAGGTCCCGAACACGAGCTTTGGGCACCTGGTCGTTCGACTCCCCGGGTCGTCCCCCAGGATCGTCCTGCATTGAATACCCCCATAGGCTTTTCCAAATGTCTCGGAAAACCAGTCAACAAGCTCGCCGATCATTGTTTTCAGCCTTTCGTCTTCCTGCTCTTCGGGAGTGCCTCTCCCCGTATACAAGCCAATCAAGCACGCCCCACCCGTCAGGGCGCCGCAGGTTTCCCCGGTGAAGCCCAGCCCGCCGGCCAGGCCTCCCATGGCGCGAATGAGGTCCGGGTTGTTCTTTCCCTGGGCTTCCAGGCCCATGAAGAGCAGAATCTGGCTGCAATGGAACCCCTGGCCGGCCAGCGCGATCATGCGCAGTATTGCATCGTCCATGAGAGTCGCTCCCTGTTGATCCATTGAGTACAAACTTCCATAAAAGAATGTTTATGACCTCGACACTTCATCTTAGATAGAAACGGATACGAGCAGACCAACTCGATATGCCATGCCCGGCTTGACCTGCTCCATTCGTCAGCCGTTCGTGGATTTCCTCGCTATGAGCAGACAATAGCCGGCTTTCACCCGGGCAACAGCCTCCCTCATAATCCCCAGGTCGGTCCTCCACCCCCCATTCTCTTCAGAAACCCGGCAAAAGTACTTTTCGAGAGAACCATAGGCAAAAATCAGCTGCGCGACAAATGCCTTCAATGCCGGCGAGTGATCCTCCCAGAAGGTGACCTGGAAGTGATGAGCACTGAGGATGCCCAGCAGCTCATCTCTGGTCATGGCATGCGCCAGGCAGCAGTTGGACGGCAGCCTGCCAACCGCGCCGACCTGCTTCGGATGAGTCAGGTACAGATCGTTCAAAATGAGCTGGCCCTCCTCTTTCAGAACACGACGGCACTCGTGCAGCACCCTGTCCGAATCCCGTATGATGGAGAGAACGCACTCAAGAAAAACGCCATCCCATGCGCCGTCCGCAAAAGGCAGGTTCTCTCCCACAGCCGATATCAACGGCAGGGAGTCGTTTCTTTCTAGTCCTTGCCTGAGGGCCGTGAGGGAAGGATCGATCCCGAACGCGTTGAAGCGGTGACCGAGAAGACACTCCACGGTACCGGCACAGCCGCACCCTACATCCAACAACCGGGCACCGGCTGGAAAGGAACACCGGGAAAGGGCTGTTTCGGTCAGCGAGGTCCCGCCTGGTCTCATACAGCCGGCCGTATTGCCTGCCACAACAAGGCTTTCACCCATTTTATCGTGCTATTTCCGCTAATTACTTGTCTTCGAGGACCTTTTCGACTTCAGCCATCTTTCCCAGCGCCAGCTCCTCGGGGACAAAGACCTGCCCGCATTGAGGACAACGGAGCAAATCCACTGGAAACATGCTCCCCAGGTAGGCCACATTCACCTTTCCAACTTCCAATCCAAGGTTGCACCGGATGCAGATGAGGGGCTTTTCAGCGGCTGCAGCGTCTTCCCGACTCATGGCTTAGCTTCCTCCGCGACTTCCATCCTGTGGCTATAGACGTTGTGAATGACATAGCCGTCGCCCTCTGGAGAGTATTCCACCCAATAGGTGACGTTTTCCGGCCGAAAATGGGCAATGGTGCGACCGGACTGCGGGTCCAGAAGCCTGGCACCTGAGCTCTCGGCGAAATGGATCACGGCCTGCACATCCTCTTCAAGGATCAGCCGGTTTTCCATCAGCTCCCAAACCCGAGGGGAAATGCTCAATCGGATGGTCTCTTGCCCGCTCTTCTCAGCCACACTTTCACTCCACAGTTCCTTGAGCAGTTTACGCTTCAAGCGGACCCGGTTCTCATGCCGCTCTGAATAGCCGGGGCCTCTCCTGGTTGCCGGTTCATCAACGACCGGTCCGAGGACAATGTCCAGGAGGTGCAACGTGCGCTTGCCCCGGGAGGCAAAATAATCACGGCACATGGCACAGTAGGCAACGTAGTCAACCGGACTTGCCTCAATCCGGCGGCGTATGACTTTCTCTGCCAGCTCGCGATTAGCAAAGAACATCAGGCCACCGTAGCCGCAGCATTCTGTCCGATCCCGGCTCAACGCCAGCTCCTCAACCTTAAAACCGCACCGGTTCAATATACTCCGCACACTCCGGTGAATGGATTCCTCATGCCTGGTGGTACAGGCGTCCAGGACGGCAACCGTGGAAGCGTTCACCGCCGTCGGCCCTTCCGGTAATCCAAGGCGGTCCATCACCTCCCAGAGTGAAACCACAGAGGCGCCTTTCAGATGGGTCTTGATGGTTTCGTAGCAGGTGGAACAGGCCAGGATGAGCTCCGGACTACCCATGTTCTCCCATTGCTCCTTGAAAGCCTGGAGCGTTGTCCGGAAAAGCTCCGAGCGTCCCGACCAGTCCGCCGGAGCCCCGCAGCAGGCCAGCATGAGCCCGACGCCGCCGGCAAGTTTCTCCGTCAGCAGGGTGTAGGCTTTCCTGACATGGGCGGGCGCCGAGGCACTGAGCTGACATCCGGGGAAGAAAACAAATCTGCTGGTTGTTTCACCCGGTTGATGACGTACCAGGGAACACTTTTCGCTGTTGCTGAAAAGCATGTCCCGAATGGGAAATTCATGAGGCGATAGGGGCATCTTGCCGGCAGCCACCATGATTTCCCGCGCTTTCCTGCAGACCACCCCCATATCCAGGTCCTCGGGACATACTTCCCGGCAGAGTCCGCACAGGCTGCACGAGTTGATGAGCTTATTGGCATGCCTCATGCCCATGACAATCGAGAGGTTATTGTAGATTTCCCGCACATACTTTTTGGGATAACCGCCGAAGCTCTTCAGGTATTCGCAGACCTTAACGCATTCCAGGCATTGGCACTGGATGCATCGGCCGGCTTCACGCATGGCCTCGTCTGCGGAGTAGCCCTGCTCGGGCGACTCCATCGACACCGCCTGGAGCCGCTCCACCCCCTCGGTGCTGGTGTAGAGCCGGGTCGTGTAGGGTCCCTCGTTCAAGCGAACCGCGGTCAGGGAAACCTTTTGCAGATAGCGGTCTATGGATATGGCGGCAATCCGTCCGTCAGCCATGGACCGAATGGGGGAGCGCTCGGCAGGCCCTCTGCGGAGGCCCCCTCCGGCAAAGACCCCTTCCCTGCTTGTGGCCAGGGTCACGGGGTCTGTTTGAATTTGCCCCTGTTCATTGAGAGCAAGGCCGAGGGTCTCCGGCGGTTGCCTTCCCGGGGCCAGGTAGAAGGCGTCGAAGCCATGAATCGCTTCGGTCAAGTACAGGTCTTTCTCAACGATGGAACCGGTTCGGACCTCGACGCCGCTTTCTTCAAGGACCCGGAAATCGTTCGCCATGATTGCTCTGGGGAGCTCCTTTTCGGAGAAGTCCCACAGGCTGCCGCCCAACTGGTTCCTTGCTTCAAAAACAGTAACCCGGTAGCCCTTCCCTGCCAGGTCGAAGGCCGCCGTCAGGCCGCTCAACCCCCCGCCCACAACAGCAACCGCCTGATCCTTCTTGGGGAGAGGGAGAAATCTTTCTTTGCCGTGCACAGCCCAATCCAGGCATGCCTTCTCCAGGGCTCGAATGGAAATCGCTTCTCCTGCCTCACGTCTTCTACAGGCAGCCTGGCAGGGGTGATCGCAAACGCGGCTGACAATGCCGGGAAAGGGAACGGTCCTTCGCAAGATCTTTGCTGCTTCGGCAAAATCACCACGGCTGAGTGCGCCCATGATTGCGCGAACCTCAACGTGAATGGGGCAGACTGCCGTGCAGGCCGGAGCGTGTTCCTGAATGCATTGCCTTTCCAGTTCACGAAGCTCTTGCTGTTCCATGCCTGCCATCCTTTATGGAAAGCCCCCGACGAACGATTGCCGGCCCTCATGAACACCGGGAAAAATGCTCGCTCATCATGCAGATGGCGAGGCTTTCGCCTGAAGCCCGGCCAAGACCTTTTCCGGCAGAGCGGGCAGTCTCCTGATGCGCACGCCGCACGCATTGTAGATGGCGTTGATGATCGAGGCGTGAGGTGAAGTCAACGGCAATTCCCCGACTCCAGTCGCACCAAAGGGTCCCAGGGGCCGAGGCGTTTCGACATAGAGGATATCCATGTCGGGAGCATCCTTGGCGTAAGGCAGCCCACAGGCGACCAGGCTGGTGTGCTTCTTCAGGTCTTCGAAATCTTCCGTCAGGGCCAGTCCCACGCCCTGAACCATGCCGCCGTAGATCTGTCCGTCGACTACCAGTTTGTTGACCAGCTTTCCGACGTCGGCAACCAGTGTCATCTTGTCCACCTTGACCTTGCCGGTCTTGGTGTCGACAGTGACTTCCGAGACAAACATCCCGTACATATAGCAGGGGAAAGGATTTCCCTGGCCGTTTTCGTCGCAGGGCACACAGGCGGAAGCGGTCCACTTGCCCGAGTAGCGAAGCGGGACCTTCTCTGCGACCATCTCCTCATAGATCCTGAAGGTCCCGTCCGCCTTCTTCATGGCATTGAGCAACATTTCGCACCCGACCCGGATCGCCTGGCCTGTGACCGTTTGGGAACGGCTGCCGCCTGCAGGGCCGCTATTGGGTGTGATGGCCGTATCGCACATAACGAGCTTGATCTTGTCAGGAGCAATCCCCCAGGGCTCCAGGGCTTTGTGGGCCGTTGCCAGGGCCCCCATATCGGCGCCCTGGCCATGGTCTTCCCACGAGGTCCCCAGGGTGACGCCTTCCGGGGTGCGTTCCACCCATATTTCCGACGAATCGGGGCCGTCGAGACCACAACCATAGATGCCGATGGAGACACCCACCCCTTTCTTCTTTTCCGGTGTGGATTCCTTCCCGGCCTTTTCCAGCGCGGCCTTATATACAGGCCGTGCTTTGTCGAGAATCTCCTCAAGGCAGTAAACGTCCGGCCGGCAGCCGTTCGGCGTGGTGTCTCCGGGCCGATAGACGTTCTTGTAGCGCAGTTCCAGGGGGTCCACGCCCATCTTTTCCGCCAATTCGTCAATCAGCACTTCTGAAGCAAACTCACTCTGCGGCGACCCGTAAGCTCGAAAAGCCGAACCCCAGGCATGATTGGTGCAAACCGTGCGTCCCAGGCCTCGGATGTTCGGGATACCGTACCCGGCGCCGATGAACTGCACGCCACGCACTGTCAGCAAGTCTCCGAACTCCGAGTAGGGCCCATGATCAACGAAGTAGTCGTATTCCAGGGCCTGGATCTTCCCGTCATGATCCGCTCCCATCCTGACATTGAGGAAAAAGGGAGAGCGTTTTCCCGTGTAGATAAGGTGCTGGTAGTAGTCATAGTTGAGGAAAACAGGCTTTCCGGTCGCTATACAGGCAACTCCCAGGAGGGCTTCCATGGTGGGGCTGAATTTATAGCCGAAAGTCCCACCCGCAGGGTTCTGAACCAGACGGAGCTTATCCGGTTCCACACCCAGTCCGGGGCAGATCATCGCGTGGTGGAGGTGAATGCCGATACTCTTGGAATGAATGGTGAGGCGCCCTTCCTCATCGTAGTAGGCGAATCCCACATCGGGTTCGATGGTCAGGTGCGGCTGACGGCCCACATAGTAGTCTCCTTCCACCACAAAGGCCGCTTTTTCCATAACAGGCCCGGTTTCCCCGCCCTTGGCCATTTTCTGTTCATAGTAGACATTCGGAGTGCCGGGATGAATTTCGATGGCATCAGAAGCCATGGCCGCCGGGGCGCTCATGTAAGCCGGCAACTCTTCCAGTTCTACCTTGACCCTCTCGGCAGCGGCTCTGGCATTCGCGATCGTATCCGCACACACGATGGCAATGGCATCTCCAAACTGGAAAACCTTGCTGTCGCAAAGAATGGGACGGTCCCAACCGTCTCCCTTGTTGGTTGGGAAGGTGATGAGGCCCGTGATCCGGTTTTTGCCTTTAACGTCCTTGTGGGTCACCACCTTGTAGACACCGGGCATCTTCTCCGCCTCGGACGTATCGATGGAAAGAATATTGGCGTGCGAAACCTTTGCCTGCACCAGGGCCAGCAGAAGCGTGTCGGGCGGTAGCTTCAATCCAAGGTCCGCGCCGAAATCCCAGGCCCCTGTTGCTTTCCGCATTGCGCTTGGACGTGGATACTTCCCGCCCCAGATCTTTCCGTCCGCGGGCAGTTTGTACTCGAGCTCCTCCAGGGTCATCTCTCCGCGAAGCACACGCGCTGCATCCATGACCGCATCGATCAGCGGCTGGTAGCCGGTACATCGGCAGGCATTCCGATTCTTCTGGAACCAGTCTCTCACCTCTTCCCGCGTCGGTTTCGGGTTCTCATCGAGCAGGACCTTGGAAGAGACGATGAATCCCGGGCTGCAGAAGCCGCACTGCGTGCCCCCATGAACCATCCAGGCCACCTGAAGCGGATGAGGGTTATCGGCTGTGCCAATCCCCTCGATGGTAGTGATCTCAGCCCCGTCCGGCACTTTCTTCATTTTGAGGACACAGGAACGGGTGACCTTGCCATCCACGATCACCGAACAGGCGCCACATTGGGCTGTTCCGCAACCGATCTTGGTTCCGGTCAGACCGAGCTGCTCGCGAATGACCTGCGCCAGCGACGCCTCGGAGTTCACGATCATAGTCCTCTCCACCCCGTTTACCTTGATGATCTTCTTTTCCATTTGAATTCCTCCGTTTCCAAAAGAGACTCAGCATTGCTTGTTGCCCACCCTTTCAAAAACAACAATCGGAATATCTCCAAGGTTCGCACCGGACGCCGAAGCTTCCGTGCGCTGACTTGCTGAAATCATGAGGGCCCATTTCATTGCCGACCAGGGGTCGGAACAGCATCCAGTTCAGCTGAACAGATCGAATAGCATGGAGTGATGCTTTCCCCTGATGGAACTCATTATGCCATACCTGGCATATTATCGGCTAAAAAATTTGGACCTTAACCACCGCCGATAACATCATCGTTCGAGAAGCCTTTTCATGCTCAAACCACATGAAATGAGCCGCGGAAATTCCTGACATGCCCTGTTCATCGTAGATTCCAATGGTTGATTGTGTTATGCACGCGTCTTTGGAAACCGATTCATTGTTGAGGAATTGCCATGGAAGACGAAAACAAGACCAGAAGACAGCTGATTGAGGAACTCAGAGAACTGCGTCTGCGCTTAGCTGCGTTTGAGAAGCACCCATCCCGGGACAGCAACCTGGAAGAGGCGCTGCGCTTTTCAAAACGGAAGTTTTCCGACATCTTTAACCTCTCACCGGATTACATGGGGATTTCAAACGCTTCCGATGGTCGGGTCCTTTCGGAGCGAGACATTACGGACCGTAAACGGACTGAGAACGCGCTGAGGGAGAGTGAAGCGAAATTTCGCAATCTTGCTGATAGCTCTTCCTCCGGGATATTTCTCATTCAAGGCACCAAATTTGTCTATGTGAATCCGGCATTTGGGTCAATCACCGGCTATACGGCGGATGACCTGACGGAGATGCATTTTTGGGAGGTCGTTCATCCGGACTGTCGCGAACTGGTCAAAGAAAGAGCTTTTGAACGTCTTAAAGGAGAGAACCCGCCATCGCGGTATGAAATCCTATTCATGACCAAGGACGGCCACACCCGGTGGATCGACTATTCCGGTAGTATCATCGAATTGGATAACAAACCAGCCATTATTGGTTCGTTGTTTGACATCAGTGCACGCAAACAGGCAGAGAGAAGACTAAAAGAATCCGAAAACCTTTACAGGACCATCTTTGAAAACACGGGTACGGGGATCGTCATCATTGCAGAGGACACCACCATTGCACTGGCCAATTCACAATCCGAAAAACTCACCGGCTACAAGCGTGAGGAAATCGAGGGGAATAAAAGCTGGACGGAATTCGTTGCAAAAGAGGACCTGGAAAGAATGTTGGCCCAGCATCGCCTCCGGAGAATCAACAAAGATGCTGCCGAAAAACACTGTTATTTCCGCCTCATCGATGCACAGGGTAACAGGAGGATTTTTCATCTTACAATGGATATGATTCCCGAGACAAAGAAAAGCATCGCGTCCTTCATTGATGTTACCGAATACAAGCGGTCAGAGGAGATGTTGCGGGAATCTCAGCAGCAATTCTTGAACATTATCAATTTTCTGCCCGATGCCACGGTTGTTATTGACAGTGACAGGAAAATCATTGCCTGGAACCGGGCTATGGAGGAGATGACCGGGATCAAAAAAGAGAATATGATCGGCCAGGAAAGTCAAACAGCCGCAGTTCCATTCTATGGTGAGCGGAGGCAGTTTCTGTTGCATATGATTGATGTCAGCGATGAAGAACTCAAATCCCGCTATCAATACGTCCAAAGAAAAGGGAGTTCACTGTATGCAGAGACTCTTGCACCATCCCTCTACAATGGAAGAGGAGCATATGTATGGGCGACGGCAGCGCCGTTAGTTGATGCTAACGGAAACCGCATTGGTGCCATTGAATCTATACGCGACATCACCGAACGTAGACTATCTGAGGAAAAATACAAAAGCATATTTGATAACGCCGTAATGGGAATATTCCATACCACTCCCGATGGTCGTTATCTGAGCTCAAACCCTGCCGGGTTCAAAATGTACGGCTATGAATCGGCTGATGATATGATAGGATCTGTAACAGACATGTCTCGGCAAACATATGTTAATCCGAAAGAGAGGGCAAAGTTCAAAGATATATTGGAGAGTAAGGGACGCATAGAAGCTTTTGAAGTGGAGCACTACCGTAAAGACAAAAGCAGAATCTGGGTGGTTCTTAATTCACGGGCAGTGCGCGATAACGACGACAGAATACTCTATTATGAAACAATCATAGAAGACATCACCGAGCGCAAGCAGTCGGAGATCCTTTACAAGACCCTGGCAGATGCTTCCCATGCGGGCGTCTATATTGTCCAGGACGGAAAGTTTCAATTTGTGAACCCCCATATCCCCGAGTATTCGGGCTATTCAGAAAGCGAACTCATAGGAAAGGATAGTTTTAGTTTTGTCCATCCCGATGATCGAGCTCAGTTGCGGGTCAACACCATTGCCATGTTGAAAGGGAAAAGGAATAACCCGTATGAGTATCGCATCATCGATCGCAACGGTAGAATTAGATGGCTCATGGAAACGGTGAGATCCATTACATATGGAGGGAAACGGGCCGTACTGGGCAATACCATGGATATCACGGAGCGATATCAGATGGAGAACCTTCTGCGCCAGGCCCAGAAGATGCAGGCCATCGGCACGCTGGCCGGAGGCATCGCCCACGATTTCAATAATATCCTCATGGCCATCATGGGATACACCGAAATGGCTCTTGTGAGCCCCGAAGTGAGCGAGCGCGTGCGGCGCTATCTCGACCAGGTTTTTAAGGCCAGTAAGCGAGCACGTGATTTGGTGAAGCAGATTCTCGCCTTCAGTAGACGCAGCGATGAGAAACCCCGACCGTTGAAGGTCAGTCCAATTGTCAGAGAGACACTGAAACTCCTGAGGGCTTCGCTGCCGTCTACCATACAGATTCATCAAGAAATAGACGTGGAACTCGATGTGGTGCTCGCAGATCCCACACAGATACATCAAATTCTGATGAATCTGTGTACCAATGCCGGACATGCCATGAACGGCAGGAAAGGTGAATTGAGGGTCAGTCTCTGTCCTGTGGAAATCCATTCATGTGATGATTTGAGCATTCAGCATGGCTTGTCTCCTGGAGTGTTTCTGCAACTGAAGGTCGGCGATACGGGTGTCGGCATAGCGCCTGACATCCTGGATAGAATATACGATCCTTTCTTCACTACCAAGAAACCGGGTGAAGGAACCGGCATGGGTCTTTCCGTCGTATATGGCATTGTGAAGAGCTTCGGTGGTGCGATAACGGTAGAAAGCGAGGTGGAGAAGGGTTCACGATTCAATGTGTATCTTCCCCTCCTGATGGAAGAAGAGATCGAATGGGAAAGCGAGGATTCATCACCTGTTGTCGGAGGTAGGGAACGCATCCTTATTGTGGATGATGAGGCCAATCTTGTTGAACTTGGAATGGAACTGCTGTCCAACCTGGGGTATGACGTTACCGGAAGGACGAGCAGCCTGGAAGCCCTGGAGCTCTTCCGGGTCAAACCTGACAGCTTTGACCTTGTCATTACGGACATGACCATGCCGAATATGACCGGAGTTGATCTTGCCAGAGAGATGACCATCATTCGGCCGGACCTTCCCATCATTCTCTGCACGGGATTCAGCGAAATGATCTCGATGGAAAAGGCAACGAGCTTCGGAATCCGCCGATTCATCACGAAGCCTTTGTTGATCAAGAACTTGGCGATGGCAATACGGGAAGTCCTTGATACGCGATAGATTTGCCTGGCAATTCGAACCAATCGCAAACCCTTCCGAGAACGGGAGTTGTACCGGGCGGGGAGACACAATCATAGAACAGCTATGATTTCAAAATGTTATCACAACTGGAACCCTTGAATCATTGGTTTACGCTCATGGACTGCATTGTCATTCGTGGGGCCCGCCAACACAATCTCAAGGACGTCAACCTCTCCCTCCCTCGCAACCGTTTTATTGTGATCACCGGGGTCAGCGGCTCCGGTAAGTCCACCTTGGCATTCGATACGCTGTTTGCCGAAGGGCAAAGGCGTTATCTTGAAGCGCTCTCGATGCGTTCACGTCAATATCTTCAGCGTCTGGACGCCCCTCAAGTGGATGCCATAGAGGGGTTGAGTCCGGCAGTTGCCGTCGAACAAGGCAATCCATCTCGAAATCCACGTTCTACGGTGGGCACCCTGGTCGAGGTTTATGATCTCCTCCGCTTGCTCTTTGCTCGGTTGGGCACTCTCTTCTGCCCAACCTGCAATATCTCTCTTCGAGCTCAGTCGGTTCACCAAATGGGTCAGGAAATCATGGACCACTGGCCAATCGGGGGCCGTCTGTTGATCCTCGGACCGAAGGGGCGCATAGAAGAGAGACACCTGTCCAAAACCCTGAGCCGGTTGCGGCGTGACGGTTTCGCCCGAATTCGGTTTGAGGGAAAGATCTATGACCTTGATCCGCCTCCGCTCCTCCCCCGGCGCGCTCACTACCAGATGGACGTCGTAGTGGACCGCATCGTTCTCAGCGAAGAGAAGCAGCAACGTTTGATTGATGCCCTTGAGCTCGCTTCCAAAATCGGTCGAGGCCTGGTCGTTGCAGCCATGGCAGGCGGCGAGGAAAAGCTTTTCAGCGCATCCTTCATCTGCCCGTCTTGCGGAAGTCAATTGCCTGAACCCAATCCCAGCATGTTCTCTTTCAATCACCCATCCGGAGCGTGCCCGTCGTGCAAGGGCCTTGGATATCAAGACAGTGCGTGGAGGAGACAGCCTTCGATACCCGGTTCTGCACCGGCCGGTGATACCCTGAACGCTGAAACCGAACCGCGTCCTTTCATGTCGGCACGTCGATATCGGACTGAAACGGTGAGCATTTGTCCTGAATGTCAGGGAAGCCGCCTCAACAACGTTGCCCGCTCAGTTCGTTTGGGTGATCGAACGATTCAGGACCTTTGCAGGCTTTCCCTTATCGATCTGGGAGAATGGTTTCAGGGATTGGAACTGACTGAGGTGCAGGGCCTTATTGCAGCCGAACCGGTTGATAAAATCCTTCATCGCCTGAAGACCATGGAGCGACTCGGTCTTGGC
The DNA here is from genome assembly GCA_964441945.1 of uncultured Syntrophobacteraceae bacterium. Classification (GTDB taxonomy): domain Bacteria; phylum Desulfobacterota; class Syntrophobacteria; order Syntrophobacterales; family Syntrophobacteraceae; genus JADGQM01. The sequence goes on along the minus strand of CAYTWB010000043.1, from coordinate 10,005 downwards.
TATCTTACCCTGGAGCGTTCGACCGGTTCGCTCTCCGGGGGAGAGATGCAGCGCCTGAGACTGGCACATCAGGTCAGCACACCCTTATCCGGTATTCTCTATGTACTGGACGAACCCAGTGTCGGCCTGCACCCCCGTGACCATCAGCGACTTCTTGACGTCCTCCTCGAACTCCGAGACAAAGGCAATACTTTGATCGTTGTCGAACACGACAGAGCAACGATTCTGCAGGCGGATTACGTCGTCGATATGGGACCTGGGGCCGGAATTGAGGGTGGCGAGGTGGTCTTTGCAGGACATCCCAAAGCACTGACCCGCCACCCTGCCTCACTCACCGGCTCCTATCTGGCCGGAAGAAAGACCATTCCTACCGGGAAACGACGTGTGCCCTTTGCGCAGGGTTCCATAACGCTGGTTGGCGCGAGGGGTCATAACCTGAAAGGGCTGACCGTACGGTTTCCTCTTGCCTGCATCATCTGCGTTACGGGTGTTTCGGGCTCCGGTAAAACGACTCTCGTGATGCACACTCTGTATCGCGCGCTCACCAGTTATCTTTACAAGAGCAAAGCATCTCCGGCTCCTTTCGATCACATCGAGAACGCCGAGGCATTTCGAAAAGTCATCCTGGTCGATCAGTCCCCCCTGGGCCAAACTCCTCGGTCTACTCCAGCAACCTACTCGGGGGCCTTTTCAGCCATTCGTGACCTTTTTGCACAATTGCCCGAATCAAGAACTCGCGGCTACGGGCCAAAACGTTTTTCCTTCAACAGCAAAGGCGGTCGTTGTGAATCCTGCAAAGGCGAAGGTACTCAGATCGTCGATATGCTCTTCCTGCCCAATATCACCGTTACGTGCCCGGTCTGCCGGGGAAGGCGCTATGACCCGGCAACCCTGCAGGTCCTCTTCAAAGGCCATTCCATTGCCGACATTCTACAGATGACGATAGCCGAAGCAATCGCGCTTTTCAGGAATATTCCGGACATCGTTCATAAATTGGAAGTCCTGATGGAAGTTGGATTAGGCTATCTGCACCTCGGCCAGTCGGCTGCAACCCTCTCGGGTGGTGAGGCCCAACGGGTAAAACTGGCCGTTGAGCTGAGCAGAAAAAGCCGGCCGTCCACCCTTTACCTCCTGGATGAACCCACAACGGGACTGCATTTTGAGGATATCAGGAAGCTGATTGATCTACTTCAGAGGTTGGTGGATCAGAAACATACCGTGGTTATGATTGAACACCACCCAGACGTCATCAAAACAGCAGACTACGTCATCGATCTCGGTCCGGAGGGCGGCGATGCGGGAGGCTACCTGGTGGCCTCAGGACCACCTGAAGAGATAGCTCAAATCGACAGTTCTCACACCGGCAGGTCCTTGAAGCAGCTTCTTCACAACAGTCAGGACATCGAGGAAAGATGGTAAGCGATTGAATCCAGCTTGATCGTAAAATCGACGTTTTCCACATGGCAGCAGCTGGGAACCTGAATCTGTATCGCAGCAAAATTCAATATACCATTAATCCCGGCAAGGACTAACTGGTTGGCAACACTTTGCGCGGCACTCGAAGGGGTCGTAATGACCCCCACATGCACATTTCGTTCTTTGACCACTTCCTCAACTTCATCAAGATGCCGGATAACCAGTCCGTTTGGCAACCGCCTGCCAACCTTCTGAGGGTCAACATCGAATGCAGCGGTAAAAACATAGCCGTGCCGAATAAAATTCGCATGCCGGATCAACGCGGACCCGAGGTTCCCCACACCCACCATACCCAGGTTCCAGGGACGATTCAGACCCAGGATTTCCTTGATCTGATTGAGCAGATCACCAACATGATAACCGACCCCCCTTACCCCAAACTCACCAAAGTAAGCCAAATCCTTTCGGATTTGGGCTGGATTGACAGCACACTGCTTGGCCAGGCGTTCCGATGAGATGACTTCCACTTCCTCTTCCAGCAACTCCTGGAGAGTGCGAGTGTAGATCGAAAGCCGGATAATGGTGGCTATTGGAATCTTGGCAAATTTCATCCCTGGACCTCAATTCGAATCTGCAGGATCGGCAGCTGTCCGGACTCGGGTTGGCCCTAAGCATGTGAGATTATTCACATCAGACGGCAAAAAAAAAGCCTTCCAGGCTGGAATGACATTCTCGTCCAAGACAGGAGCAGATGGAAACCTTGACTCTGCCCCTGTCCTGAACTGAAAAACAGCGTACTGCAAAACCTCGACTAGCCGGTCAATCCCACAAACTTTTGAATGGCTGTGCTCACCGGGTTTGCATAGATGAGGATCAGTGAAATAACAAGGGCATAAATGGCGAGTGATTCGATCATCGCCAGACCGATCAGCATGGTCACGGTCACTTTACCTGAACTATCCGGGTTGCGGGCAATACCTTCCACTGCGCCTCTGATGGCCATACCCTGGCCGATACCGCAACCATGAGCAGCGAGGGCAATCGCCAAACCGGCTGCAATGGCAGAATAGACGAAGAAGCTGAGGCCTTCAGCCTTTTCAATCGAGCCTGCAGGATCCGCGGCAAGCGCAGCAGTCGTTAAACCCATTACGAACAGTGTTGTCAACAACCCAATCCTCTTTGACATGAAACAACCTCCTTTTTGATTTGAAAAACCATTCACCAGTAAAATGAGACAATATATACGCGGCCTTCCCCCAACCCTAACCGCCTCGTTTAGTGAGCGTGTTCTATAGCACCCGCGAAGTACATCATGGACAGCAGGCAGAATATGAATGCCTGGATAAACCCGGTAAAGAGACCCAGGAACATCATTGGTAGTGGAGCCAGATAGAGACCGACCAGGAAGAACAGGATACCCAGCACAAGCTCCTCTCCGAATACGTTTCCGAAAAGACGGATGGAGAGGCTCAGCACGCGGGCGAGGTGACCGATAATCTCAATCGGCATGATCAGCGGCACCAGCCACCAGACCGGACCCATAAAATGCTTGATATATTTCACCCCGTGAAATCTGATCCCGATAACGTGAGTAAAGACCACAACGATGACGGCACAGGCCCCTGTAGTATTCAGGCTGGCCGTGGGAGCAAAGAACCCGGGTACCATCCCCATGTAGTTGCAGGTCAGTATGAAGAACCCCAGAGTGGCTATCAAAGGAAAAACAAAACGCCCTTCCTCGCCCGTGACCCCGATCATGAAGTCCTCGATCCCGGTAATCGCCACCTCGAAGAAGTTCTGCCCCCCCTTGGGAACCATCTCAAGGGTCTTGGCTGCCAGTCTGGCGCTGATCAACAGGAAAAGCATGGCCACCCATGTATAGGTAACGTGCGGCTGCAGCAGGAATTCCATGAACGTGTGCGCTTGATCCGCACCGACAACCGGAAGCCCAAGCTTTTCAAACAGGATGTTCAAAAACAGAATCGGATGTTCCATATCCTAACTATCCCCCTTTTTCCCATGCGACACAAAAACCTCCAATCCGCCACCAACCAAGATACTCATCACAACCACCGACAATCCTACCAGAAATGCGATCGGATCCGCCCAACCATAATAGATGACCACAAATACCAAAAACAACGTCGCCACATAGCGCAGGTAGTAAGCGACAAAAACCCGCCCTTTTTGGGGAAGTCTACCCGGGGTCCTGAAGGCTTTATCGAGCTGCCATTTGAGCACCCGGAAGCTCAGGGTAACAATTCCGGCACCAAGAAAAACCCCAAGCGCGATCTCCGGCGACAGCAGAAGCCATGCCCCCAGCGGCAACACCACCAGAAGGACAACATTCACTATCTCTATTCGCCGTACCAGCTTTTCTTCGGCAAGAATGATCTCCACTACTTCTTTGAATCCCGGCTATCTTCTTCCTGCTGGCTGCGGGCGTAACGATAGTAGTTCAGAAAACCGGCAATCACCCCCATCACCAGGAAAACAAGGGAGAGCTTGGGACGTGTACCAAAGAGCGTATCGAGCCATACGCCGATCCCCAACCCGATGAAGACCGCAAACACCACCTGAAACCCAATGGTGCTTGCCATTGCCAGCTGCCTCAAGTATTTTCTGGTATCTTCTTTCATAGCCCACTTCGTGTAAATGTTCACAGAGTACGTAGCACAGTCCCCCAGTTGAGTCAACGCTTTTTTCTGGAGGATACCCCAAACTTCTCTCTAACCTGTTGCAGCGCTTCAGTTGCTGCTTGCACCGTTCGATCCAGGTCGTCTCTCTCATGGGCAACGCTTATGAAAAAAGCCTCAAACTGCGACGGTGCCAGGTAGACTCCTCTCTTGAGCATCTCCTGGAAAAAGAGTGCATAAGCCTGTGTATTGGATCCAAGAGCACTTGTGAAGTCATCTATCGGATCGGAAGAAAAGAAGCCGCAGCCGATGGACCCAATCCGGTTCAAAGCCACTGCAACCCCCACTGATTCCGCTGCCTCAGAGAGGTTCCTGGCATAGTATTCAGATTTTTTCTCAAGTTCTTCATGGAAGCCTTTGCGATCCAGTATATTTAGAGTAGCCAGTCCCGCGCTCATGGCAAGCGGGTTTCCCGACAGTGTTCCCGCCTGGTAGACATCGCCTGCCGGCGCCATGTGCATCATGATGGCTTTCTTTCCTCCATAGGCCCCAACCGGCAACCCTCCGCCAATGATCTTGCCGAGGCAGGTCAAATCCGGCAGAATCCCAAAGAGTTCCTGTGCACCTCCCCGCGCGAGACGAAATCCCGTGATCACTTCATCGAAGATGAGAACGCTTCCATACTGATCACTCAGCTTGCGCAAACCCTCCAGAAACCCAGCCTTCGGAAGGACCACTCCCATATTTGCCGCCACCGGCTCTACAATAATTGCCGCCACATCCTGCCCGATCCGCTCCATGACCGATACGGCCTCTTCCAGATCATTGTAGGGCAATGATAGCGTATGCCGTGCAATCTCTTCCGGAACTCCAGGACTGCCGGGAATCCCCAGAGTTGCCAGTCCGGAGCCGGATTTGACCAGCAGACTGTCGCCATGGCCATGATAGCAACCGTCGAACTTGATCAGCTTCTTGCGCCCGGTGTATCCGCGGGCAAGTCGAATGGCGCTCATGGTCGCTTCCGTCCCGGAGTTGACCATTCGCACCATGTCGATGGAAGGGACCATGTCCACAACTTTTTGAGCCATCGCGACTTCAAGCCGGGTCGGGACACCATACGATGTTCCGTTTTCGGCGGCATGCCGGACCGCAGCAACAACCTCCGGGTGGGCGTGCCCCAGGATCAGAGGCCCCCAGGATCCCACATAGTCTATGTATTGGTTGCCGTCCTCATCGATGAGGCGGCATCCCCTGGCTGTCCTGGCAAAGACCGGCGTTACCCCGACAGCACGTCCAGAGCGCACCGGGCTGTTTACCCCACCCGGGATGATTTGACAGGCTTCTTCATAAAGCTGCTTGGAAAGGTCCCTTTTCATCGCTTGCTTCTTCCTCTATGAGGTCACAATCAGCAGCATGGGGCCGCTTTGAGAGGTAGCTCTCCACCGGCACAAAGAACGATATTCTTCCGACAGACCCCGTATGGCTTGTTCAGGATTCGAAGGGGGTGATTTCATATTGCTCCAGGTGGAGCGACGACTCTCCCTTGATCATAATCCTTGCGTGCAAATCCTCTTCCGCTCTTTCAAGAGGTCCTCGTTCTTCATCGTAAAAGCGAGCCGCCACATCGGGATGGACCACGACCATGATGTTGCGACCAAACAGGTCGGCCCGTTCCCGTTCCAGCTCTCTGAGTATTTCATAACAGACGGTCTGCCTCGACTTGAGGTGACCTTCTCCTTCACAGTAGAAGCATGATTCGCAGAGAAGCCGCCCGATGCTTTCCTTTGTCCGCTTGCGCGTCATCTCGATGAGTCCCAGTTCCGACATTCGCAGGATATTCGTTTTGCTCTTATCCTTGCGGGTAGCGTCTTTGAGAGCATTGAACACCTTCTCCCGATTGCTCTCCTTTTCCATATCGATGAAGTCAATAATGATGATCCCACCGATATTTCTCAAACGCAGTTGATAGGCAATCTCTTTGACCGCCTCCAGGTTGGTCTTGAGGATGGTCTCCTCCAGGTTCCGTTTGCCCACATAGCGGCCGGTGTTCACGTCAATTGCCGTAAGGGCTTCGGTCGTCTCTATCACGATGTAACCACCTGACTTGAGCCAGATCTTCTTGCTGAGTGCCCGCTGGATTTCCATTTCGATACCGTAGGCATCAAAAATGGGTTCATCCCCATCATAGAGCTCTACCGATGTCTTGAGCGACGGCAGGAAGGTCTCGGTGAAATTCAGCACCTTGTGGTATTCGCTCTCGGAGTCGATGACAAGACGGTCCACTTCTTTGGTGAAGAGGTCACGAACGGCGCGGAGGGTGATATCGAGCTCCTGGTAGACCAGGGCCGTAGCGGAGGCATGTTCGGCCCTCCGCTGGATATTCTGCCACAATTTCAGCAGAAAATCGACCTCGGCTGTGAGCTTTTCCGACTCCGCACCTTCCGCAGCGGTTCGCACAATAAACCCGCAATGGGCAGGCTTGTTGGCGCACATGAGGTCACGCAGGCGCTTCCTTTCCTTCTCATTTTCAATCCGCCTGGAAACACCCACATGATCCATTGTCGGCATGAAGACCAGGAGGCGCCCCGGCAGAGTGATGTGAGTCGTGATTCGAGCGCCCTTGTGCCCAATGGGTTCCTTGGCTACCTGGACGAGGATCTCCTGGCCTTCCTGAAGCCGATCCTGAATCGGGACCTCAACATAACTCGGCTGCAAAGACGGCTGCAATTCGAGGACATCCTTGAATTCCTCGGCTATGGGTTCACTACTGATCTCTTCAGGTCCTTCCTCAGGGCTGTCGGTCTTGCAGGAGTTCAAGAAAAGCTGCTCCAGATCGCCCACTGGATGCTGCACATCGTTCACATAGAGGAAGGCGGCCTTCTCCAGATTGATGTCCACAAAAGCCGCCTGCATTCCCGGCAGCACCCGTACCACTCTACCTTTATAGATATTGCCCCCGATTCCTCGATCGGAGCTTCGTTCAACATAAAACTCCGCTACCTGGCCGTTTTCGACCAGGGCGACACGAGTCTCATAGTAATCCGCATTAATGATGAGCTCTGAGGACATGTCCTTCTTCCTCCAGTCCAGCGATGGGCACAACCGCTGTTTTACAGATTCGGCAGATCGAAACAGCCGACAGGGGTTCTTCCAAAAGGCGGCTCAAGATTGCCATAGGCCTGAAGTTGATCTGTGGTCCCTCATAGAGATCCAATTCCATGGAGGACTCATCCAATTGTCGAACACCAAGGAGGACCGCACCCAATGCCGCTCTCGTCTCCCCCCTCTTGGTTTTCTTGCAGAGTGGCTCCCCCAGCCGTCTTGACCAGCTCTGCATGATACGATGGACACGCCATGGGATCAATTGAGATACGACATAGGTTGCCCGCCTGTTTCGAGCTCGTGGGTAGGGTCTTTCCACTGGAATCACTTCTTCGATTCGCAACCCGTCAGGCAACTGCCCGTTCAATCGGGCCAGGACCTCTCCGGCCTCCAATCTCTGATAGGTACTGAGATAGGCTTCTTCCACTCGACTTTCAAGCCCTACAGGCAGCGCTTCGAGAAAAGAGAGCTTGACATGTGGATGAAAACCCTTGGTCATAACCGCCGGAAGCCCTGCCCGCCGAACCGCGCGGCTAAAACTCTGGGCGACTTCCAACTGCCCGTAGAAGCGCACTGAACCAGTCTTGCTGAAGCGAAACCAGTACAGGCAGGTGGTTTCATCCCGTTCGGGGATCGCTTCCCCTTCTTCACGAACCACCCCTGCATCGAGCTTCTTGTGCAGAAGGGGCCGAACTGCCAGTTGATCGCAGACGCCACATTGCGAACAAGGCCCAAACCGGCAATCCTCTGTGACCGCTTCCTGCAGGGCTTGCTGGTACTCTTTCACGAGAAAACCTTTGGTGACTCCTGCTGACAGATGGTGCCAGGGAAGCATTTCGTCCAGGGGGCGTTCACGGTTGGCATAGAAAGACCGATCCAACCCTTCTTTCGAAAAGGCCTGTTGCCAGAGGTCGAGGCGAAAGGTTTCGGACCAGCCGTCAAAACGCGCTCCTGACTCCCAGGCGCTCACCAGGACCTTCCCCAGGCGGCGATCACCTCGTGCGAAGACTGCTTCAAGAAGACTGTGACCCGCATGATGCCACTTCAAACGCAAGCCCGGGCGCCTTAAGCGCGCCTTCAACTCGCTCAGGCGCTCTTCAATGACAGGACCTCCAATCTGAGGGACCCATTGAAAAGGGGTCTGCGGTTTGGGCACAAATGGTGAAATCGATACATTGACGGAGGATCGTGATGGCTTGGCCAGGTGCCAGACGTCCAAACAAAGCCTCACCAGGTCATCCAAATCTGCCTGATTCTCGCTGGGAAGTCCGATCATGAAATAGAGCTTCAACAGTCGCCATCCCAGATCAAACGCATGCTCTGCAGCAACGAGCAAGTCGTCCCGGCGTATCCTCTTGTTGATCACTTTGCGCAACCGTTCGCTTCCTGCCTCGGGTGCCAGAGTGAAACCGGTTTTGCGGACCCGCCGAATCAGCTCCATCAGTTCCGGCGTGAGCGTCCCGACCCGCATCGAGGGCAATGAAACAGCGATCCTTCGGGGCAGGCAGTGGTTCATCAGGGCGGCAAGCAGCGGTTCAATCCGGCAATAATCACCGGTACTCAGAGAGAGGAGCGACAATTCTTCAAAACCGCTGTTGGCCAAGGCATCAATGGCTCGATCCAGGACCACGCCCGGATGGCGCTCTCGCACCGGACGATAGACAAAACCGGCCTGGCAGAATCGACATCCCCCCGTACACCCTCTGGCTATTTCGAGACCCAGCCGATTGTGTACAATATCCAAAAGGGGCACAAGAGGCTTTGCCGGGATTGGAGAGCCCGCATCCAGATCGGGTACAAGACGTTTGGTTACAGAAGTGTAATCTGGGTATTCCGGATCAACGGCGGCGATTGTGCCGTCTCCATGGTAAGACACAGCAAAAAAGGAAGGGATATAAACCCCGCCGATTGTCCTTACCGCTTCAAGGAAATGCCGTCTCTTCCTCGTTGTTGATTGCCATCCTCTGAAGATCTCAACCAGCTCCGGGAGTACCTCTTCTGCCTCTCCCAAAACGAAGAAATCGAAGATTTCCGCCAGCGGCTCCGGATTGAAGGAACAAGGCCCACCTCCAACAATCCAGGGGACCTTGGGACCGCGGTCTTTTGCCTGAGCAGGAATGCCTCCCAGATCAAGCATAGTGAGGATATTCGTGTAGCTCAGCTCATACTGAAGACTGAATCCCACAAAGTCAAAATCCCGAAGAGGGCGTTGTGTTTCCAGTCCACAGAGCAGTCCCCCCGTCTTACGGAGATTCTCCTCCAAATCGATCCAGGGGGTATAAACCCGATCCGCCATTACGCCTTCGGCCTGATTCAGGAGCTCATAGAGCAACTTCAGGCCAAGATGGCTCATTCCCACTTCGTATACATCGGGAAAAGCCAGGGCAAAACGCACGTGAGCCTGATCAAAACTCTTGTGATAAGCATTGATTTCACAGGCCAGATAGCGGCCGGGCTTTTCAATACCGTCCAGGTATTTCTCCATTAGAATCAAAACCAATCGAAGCTGCTGAAATCAATGTCTAAGAATCAGGAGGGCCGTGCAATAAACACCATCCCGGAGAGGACCATCAACCCAAGTTTTAGAGATTCAGAGACCTCGAAGTTCAGAATCAAAGAACCTCCAGAGTTGGAGTATATACTTTTCCACTTCCAGGGGAGTCAACACAAAAGCTCAGCTTATTGAGATCACTCAACAAACAGCAAGAACTTGTTTTTGCGATGACAAGATCCCTCTTTTCAGTTATTTTTCTCTCTGTTGCCGGCCCTGAACCAATAATTATACAAGGTTCGGGAAAGCTCAGTTCAGGGTGGAGTCTCCAGAAGAAAGGGGATTGCCTGAGTGGCTGCC
>CAYTWB010000042.1:0-37581 GCA_964441945.1 uncultured Syntrophobacteraceae bacterium | reverse complement strand
ATCTCCTCCGGTGAGCCCAGGAGACGCACGGGAGCCCTAACCGGCGCACGGGGAAAGGTCGAGTACTTCAAAGAAAAAAACCTTGATGGGTCATTTCTCGTGAGCGCAGGTGGGTCATTTCAAATTAGCGCCAAGGCCTATTGAGATATCTTTCGCCCAAGGCATTTCTGAAACAGCTTCTCATAATCCTCCGTTACCTTTTCCCAGCTATATTTCTCGGCAACAATCCTCCTCGCGCATTTTCGATACTCGTCCACGGATATCTCACCTGAGATCACACAGTTGAGCTTGTTGCACAGGCCCTCTGCGCTATTCTCCTCAAAGATAATGCCACCGTCGCCCACAACTTCTCGATTCTCAGGAGTACCGTTCACGATCACACAATTGCCAAAACCCATGGACTCTATGAGGGCTGGATGGGTCCCTCCCACAGATGTCGCGTGGACATAACAGAATGCATGGGACTGCAGTTCTTTGTACCCGGAACCGAAAACATATCCCGTGAAGACAATGCGGGGGTCTCTTGTGCTTTTCAGTTCGGCAATGTAGTCTTTGCTGTAGGGCGCGTCACCAACAATGGCAAGATTCATGTCGGTATCAGTCTTTTCAAATGCCTTGACAACGAGATGCGCGTTGTTTTCCGGTTCCAGACGGCTCACATAGAGGATGTATCGACCCGGTTTCAGGTTTAGAGTATCTAGAACATGCGTCGATGAGACTCTTTCAATGTCCGCACCATAGGGTATGAATACCGTGTCTTTACCGTATGTTCTTTTATAGTAATCCCGAATGACTTCGGCGTCAGCCAGGGTCACATTTGGGAAAACGGTGGCGCAAATCTCACCCAATCGGTACCATAGCTTGCCCAGGATGTTCCATTTCTTTCTCAGCCTCTCAATACCATCCACATTGATCACAACCTTCTGTCCCACAAGCCTCGGTATGAAGGAAAATGGGCTGTTTGCAGCATTGCAGAGAAGGATTATCTCATAGTCCTCCTTCAGGGCATGGACCATGGAAAGCAATGTGTGGGAAACGGTGTCAAAGTACTTGTGGCTGATGGTGGGCAGAATGACAAGATGAACTCCTAAATAGTGGCTTTCAGAGTAGCGGATGATGTTGGACCTTCCGTAGACTGTGACCTCATGCCCTCTCGTCACAAGGCGCTTACCCAGTTCCTCGGCAAAGGTCTCAAACCCCCCATAACAGGCCGGTATTCCTCTTGTTCCCAAAATCGCTATCTTCATCATGAGCCTCATTAGATCGAGGAATGATCAACACACTGCCCGCAGAGCAGGTACTCATCTCACTGCTTTATTATGATCGGTATATTGACGGGTAAACGCAGTCATTTCCTTCTCATCCAAAATGCTGCCGGCTCGCAATCATGAGTTTTTGCAAATACTGGACATTTCTGTGACAGTTCCTTCCGATAATTATGCCTCAGATAATTCAATGCTCCGATAATTTCAAATTCGTAATTGAAAGTCAAGAAAGCTTCCAGCAGATATTGTTCATTCCATAAATAGTGATTATAGACAAATTGGTCCAAATAATCCTTCGGAGTAAATATATCATGCACATGTATGATAACGCCAGATTGCAGAGTTGGCAATATTTCCAAGTACTCGAACAAAACATCACCTTGTGGCCTAATGATATGTGATGAATCAATAAACAGAATATCATTCACTTTCAATGATTGAAATAGTGCCTTATCAGTACGTTCCACTCTCTCTCTAATTAGTGTTACATCTAATGATTCAAGCCATATATTTTCATATGGTTCTATACATATTTGATTACACATATATGACGAATCATCGCTCATGTTGTTGACAATGGCATTTCTCATCATTAGAGTAGAATAGCCACTGCCTATTTCGATTATTCTACCCGGCTTGAAATATCTAACCATATTGTAAAGGTACTCTGAATCCCCAATTTCGTATATGCCATTATAATAATAAAATTCCATTTCTTCCCGTTTGTTGAGCGGAAATGTCACAAGTTCTTCATTGAATTTAAACAGGGTCAATAACTTCAATTGTTCTTCCGTGTTCAAATCGATCCCTTTGAGATCTCTGTCATCTCTCAATGATTTAGTTAAGTGTTTCTTGGGATTAATCATTGGCTGATAATAGTGGTCAAGAATCGGCAGAATTCCCAATTTCATAAATATCTTATCTTCGTACGTCCCTGTTCCCATCTTCTTGACAACCTTCAACCAAACCGCCGAAAGGAAGGTGAGAAGTGGTCCGAAAAGCTGAATGAAACGTAACACAGTCCGTTTGATCATTTGCTTTTTTCTGAGATACGAATACGGTGAAATGGCCATAGGAAATATGAACTCTTTTTGAGGTAGTCTCTTGATACCCCCAACCTTGCTACAACCTGTCAGCGGTTAACGCCTGCATCCGCTTATCTGCAAACCACGTCCTCAACCGCAACCCAATAGCAGGTAGGAATACCGGGCGGCTTGATCAAAACCAAACGGCTCAAAACACCATTGCAATTGAACCGGGGAAGGTCGTCACAGGCCGCTGTGCCCGCACCACTTTGGTTGAGTGTTGTGAGGTCGACCTGACAGCCCGATATGGGCGTCCCTCTTTTTAAGCTGAGGAATTTCTTCTCTGTCAACATCTTTAGAAATTCAACGTGCAATGGATCAGGATGGAGTTCTATATTGGGCAGAGTCATCGAGAAGTCGGTGCTGGGATTGTGCGAACGCTCGCTGGCGTAGAGAAAGCAGACCCGTTCGAATAAATAAGGCTGAATCACAGCAATACAGTCTTTGCTGATTGAGCACTCTGCAGATTCTCCACATTTCTGAAACACGCAGAGTGTCAGAAGGAGCAGCACGCAGCAAGCGATCATGGTCCTTTTGGCTAATGAGTCCATATCATCACTCGTGCACCAGAATCATAAAGCAGTCAGAGAAATTCGAGTCCATTCCGACCAGACTCCGGAATCGTGATATCACTTCAGCCAAGTGGAACTGAAGATCCAAGACCTCAGACATTGCTCGCAGATTGGATTTCACTATTTCTTTATATAATCCAATATAAGATTCGATCAACAGGAAAGCGTAATATCCTGATATAGTGGATAAATCCAACGTATCACCATGGGTGTAAGCAACTGACTTGACAGTACCTACAACCCCTGTTAGACAGAACCCTCGAAAAAGCGATTCTTTTGTCACCACACCTCGTAATCGTGTGGCTGGTCAAGATTAGAATCCATTGCGGGTTAATCCGACGAATGTGGAATGCCGGCAAGGTGGCCGCGCCGCCCTCGCGTTATGGGGTGTGCATCGTGAGGGGACTTTCAGCAAACCCGAAAAAGACTGCGGTCCATGATCGCCACAAACGGATGGGAACGATCCACTACCCCTCGGGTGGCTTTGCTGCATTCTTCGGCTGGAACCGCATACGGCGGCTCGGAGAGCTATGTAATCAGCACCGCGAGGTCTCTCTCACGACAAGTCGACCTCCGGCTTATTGTCGGAAGCGGTCGCTTCACCAGGGATTTTTCGACACTGGTTTCCTCATGCCCGATCAAATGGCTGGGCTTCCCCTTTATCTCCAGAACCACCCTTTTTTCCTCCATCTTGAAAGAGACACCGCTTCACCAGAAGATCAATCCGTTTGATGTGGAAGCGATGGGCGCTCTTTTCTCGCTGTGGAGGATCAATGAGTTCATTGAAGATACGGACCTCCTGGAAGTCAACTACCCGACGGAGAGTCTCCTCTTTCCATTCCTTCGAAAGAGTACCAAGAAGATCATACGCTTCCACGGGCCATGGCTGCCGCCGCTTTTTGCCCACCTCTGGAATACCATTCAAAAGCACACTGATGCCTGTGTAACCTGCAGCATCTGGAGCAAGGCGGAGCTGGAGAGAAAACTCGACTCAACAGACATTACCGTAATCCACAACGGGGTTGATGCCGCTTCTTTCAGCCCCAGACAATCTTCCATGTCATGGCCTGTGCGATATGACCCCTCTTTGCCCAAGGTCGGGACCGCCGCCCGGCTCAGCAGGGCAAAGGGGATTGACGTTTTGTTCCGGGCAGCAAGAGCTTTGAGAGGTGTGGCGGAGTTTTTTGTTGCCGGTCCGGTTGAGAAGGATTTTGAAAATGAGCTGAACGACTATGGCAGCCATCCCAACTTTCATCTCCTTGGTCCTCTTCCGAACCAGCAGATGCCTGATTTTTATAATTCCCTGGACTGTTTCGTCCTCCCATCGCGGTTCGAGACTTTCCCCGTTTCAGTGCTCGAAGTGATGGCGTGCGGAAAGCCGGTCATCGCTTCACGGGTCGGAGGTATCCCAGAGATCATCGATCACGGTGTAAACGGACTGCTGGTGGCGCCCCATAACGCGGGAGCTTTACAGGAAGCCCTGCAGAGGCTCCTGCAGGATGCGGCTTTACGGACTGCCCTCGGGCGGGCGGGACGGGATCGAGTGCTGAAAAACTTCACACTGGAAAAGAAGGCAGATGAAACCCGGGCTTTCTTCGAAGCCCTCATCACCAGGACCAAAAACAAGTAGCCATGGGAAAGGTGCGCGAATACGTCGCCAATGTGTCGGCCCAGGGCCTCGGCCGCTTGTGCTCGATGGGTGCCAGCATTGCCGTTTTTGTCATCATTGCTCGCCAGCTGGGCACGGACGCTTTTGGAGAATTTTCATATGTTCTGACGTTCCTTTCGCTGTCGATTCTCCTGGCGGAATTCGGTACCGGTTCCGTGATAGGCAAGGATCTTACCCAGGTCCAGGATTCACCGGAGGGTTATTGGGGCAACTTTCTGATGCTGCGCCTCGCTATGGGTTTGAGCATGATCGTCCCTTCCGTTGCCGCTGCCTACGCATTGCGCCAGGATCTGTTTCCCTACCTCCTGTTCAGCCTCATGTTCCTGCCCATTCTGGCCTCGCATTTCTTTGAACCGGTCTTTCAGGTTTTCAATCGTCCGCTCTTCTCCGTCTACACGAACGCCGGATACGGCATGACTTACCTCATTCTGGTCGTGTTGACACTTCTGCAAACCCACGACATCATGTTCATCCTGGCGGCTTATATCCTGGCCAATCTGGTCTATTGCGTGGTCTCACTGCATCTGGCCTTCAAGTTGCTGAAACCGGTCTTCCGGTTTGACCCGGCGTTCATAAAGAAAATCCTCAGAATTGCCTTTCCCATCGGCTTTGCTGATCTGTTTGTCATTGTCAACGCCAGGGCCGCCATTCTCATCATGGCCTACATGAAGTTGGACCACGAAGTTGCGGTCTACAACGCGGCCTTCCGCTTTGTCGAGATGGCGGCGGTTTTAGCCGTGGTGGCCATGACTCCCCTGATCCCGATTCTTTCGCAACAGGCAGTTACTGACCGGGCCATGCTGAAAAAGACCTTCACAATCGTCATTGAAGGCATCAGCTTCATTCTGCTGCCCTGTGCCATTCTACTTCCATCGGTCTCCCCCATGATCATCACCTTGCTTTTCGGGAATGCCTTTTCAGAATCCGTTTATGTGCTGAATATCCTGGGCTGGATGGCGCTTTTTGTCTTTTATTCGCTTTTCGGTTCCGCCTTGTGTCTTTCCATTGAGGTTGTAAGCTTTAAATACTGGAACACCGTTTTGGCCGCCTGCCTCAATGTGACTCTCAATTATCTGTGGATACCGAAGTATGGAGCGGCAGGTTCCGCCTGGGTGGCTTTGATTTGCGAAGTGCTGCTATCGTTCATCACCTTTGTCTATATCACAAGGCATTTGGGAAATGTCTTTCGACCGGCACAGTGTTTGAAAATCATCACGGTGAACGGTATTTTGTATGCATTCCTGCAGCTGTCACCTGAAGCGAGCGAATGGGTTGCCGTTGGGCTTGCCCCGATCCTCTACACAGCTCTTCTTATTGCCTTCAGGGTGATACCGCGTGACATCCTTTCGTCTATTACGAAAGCCCTGCATACCTGAGGTGGGTACATCGCTCTAATCGATCCGTGCAGTGACCAGTGATATCGAGCATGGCAAACACGTCAGGGGTGCGATATCCGACCGCTCTATGAGGATCTCTTGCGGTCTTGCCGCAGGTGCCTCAGCTCCTCCCGAACACCTTCCCGCTTGAGGGACTGGTACAGCTTAGTATAGAACCAGCAGGCCAAGTCCTCATTGCGGGGGGAAAGAAATCGAGCTCCCGCCAGGAAGAGCGGGCGCGTCAGGCGATTGCAGAGCAGATCCCCTAAAAAAAGCTTCAGCCTTCGCAGGGGGCCAGCTGTCGGATGGAACCCGATGACGGCAAGCTCCCTGCCAAGCTGTGGGGACAGATCATACCATATGGCAAGGGCCTTCCCCTCGCGCTTTGCAACTCGCAGATACTCGCTTTCCTGCAACAAGTGGTAGTGGTATCCCAGGGCATTCGGGTTGTACAGCAGGCGCAACCCATGCCGCGACAGCCGTTCGGAGAGCTCCAAATCTTCATGATAGCGCATCCGCTCCTCGAAAAGCCCGTATTTGAGCAACAGGGCCTTCTTCACCGACACATTGCAGGTGTAGAAAGCACGCCAGTCGAGCTCTTTCTTTCCGGTCCAGAGTCCATAGTTGGCGTCCAGATGAAGCCTGGAAAACAGATTATGCGGAAGCTCCGGAGAATAGGTCATCCGCCCCAGGACAGCAACTTGCTCCTCGGGATACTGGCAGTGGATGCGGTAGTGCTCCGCCAGCAGCGTCGGCGGGGCGATGGTGTCGTCATTAATAAACAGCAGAAGGCGCGCCCGGGATTCCCTCACGGCAAGGTTTCGAGCTGCATTGGCACCCTGGTTCGCCTGCGACAGATAACGAATGGAATGCGTCTTCAGAGCGACCCATCGTTTAGCCACATCTGCCGTGTCATCGTCTGAACCGTCATCCGACACGATGATCTCAAACCGCTCTGCAAGGAATGTTTGCCTGGTAAGTGCTTCGAGGCATCGTTGCAGCACGCCGGCCCGATTGAAGGTCGGGATGATTACGCTGAAATTAAGATGATCATCATTCATTGTCTACCGCCAACGCTCACCATTACGATCAGCTCTGGTGCCACACCCACATCATGGTCCCCCCAGCAGGTCCCGTTTTATGAAAAACGCAGCATACTGAAACATCTGCTGCGCTCTGCGCTCATACCGGGCTTCTCCGGTTTTCAGGTAGAGGCCAAAATAGAGCCCTGTGCGTAAGACATAACCCAGAAAAAGGACGGCATCAAACAGGGACACCGAAGCTCCCGGCTCCAGATGCAAATAAAGATTCCGTATATTCCGGAGCCAGGTGACCGAGTAGCTATTGAGGGTGCGATCCTTGACCGAGGAAGCTCCCTGAAGATGAACTATTTGCAGATGCGGCAGGTAATAGATTCGGTATCCGTATTTCCTGATCCGGCAACCCCATTCAATATCTTCGGCATACATGAAGATCGATTCGTCCAACATGCCTGTCTGGGACAGAATGGACTTCCTGACCAGGAAGTCCGCACCACTCACCCAGTCAACATCTAAGGGCAGCCCAGGACATTCGTCCTGAAGAAAAAGTCCCCGGCAATATCGGGGGAACAGCTTTGACAGAAACATCGAGAAATTCACCGCAGTCAGCAGCGAAGGCTGGAAACCCGCGTCGCCGACCTGGTATGCGCCACACGGAAATACGAGTCGGCAACCGCTCGCGCCGGCTTCCGGGTGCTGATCCATGAAGGCTATCCATTCAGTGAACAACCGACAGTCCTCTATGATGGTGTCGGAATTCAGCAGCAGTGCGTACTCGCCATGAGCGATGGAAAGCCCCTGGTTGTTTGCCTTTGCAAATCCCAGGTTGGAGGTATTCTCAACGAGGCGAACTGAAGGGAATTCCTTGTTGACCATTTCTGGTGAGCCATCCGACGAGGCATTGTCAACGACAATAATTTCCGAAAGCAACTCACCAAGTGCGCCAATGACTGATCGGAGGCACTGGCGTAAGAGATCAAGCGTATTCCAGTTGACAATGATTATGGATAGTTTTGTGCTCATTTGCTGTGCTGGTGCTTTTGCTTCATCAACAAACCATCAAAAACCGACCTAACAGTTGCCTGGAAAGCGCTCAGTTTATAGGATGCGTTGTATTTTTCATAGCAAACACGTGCCATGCCGTTGTAGACATCCTCGTGGGAGAGGGCCGTGTCAATGACGGCCGCCAGGGCATCCGTGCTGCATGGCTCAGCCAGAACACCGGACATTCCATCGAGCATTTCCACAATACCGCCATGCCGATAACCGACAACCGGAATCCCCATTGACATTGCCTCGAGCACCACTGTCGGGAACGGATCAGGCAGCGTGCTCGGGAGGACATACAAATCAATCTCATCATAGACGGAGCTGATATCTTCGGTAAAGCCTCGGATCTCGAAGATGTCAGGATCAAGGCTCTCGCCGATAAGAAAGACAACTCTTTCAAGCGCCGCTGTGTCGTTTTCGAAAACGCCGCCCACCATGATGGCCTTACCGATAGTGTAGGAAGCGCCCCGCCGATGGAGGAGCTGGTTCACAGCCAGCACCAGGTGGTCCTGCCCCTTCCAGTGATTGAATCTTCCAAGCATTCCAACGACGACCGGAACGCCTGTACGCAGTGTTCTGGGGCGAGCGCCCTCGCTCAGGGGATCGATACCGTGGTAGATCACAACGCTGTTCGGGGGGGCTCCCAGGTTCTCTTGAACTGCCCGGGAAGCACAGATGATTTTGGCCGCCGTGGTTCTGGCGGCCAGTGCAAGAAAACGGTTCAGGGATCTCGGTTTGGTTATGATCTCAAGTACGTGCCAGACTTGTGGGACTCCAAGAAGGGCCAGGGCAACCCCTTCCGTCACGGCGAACGTGTGCGCGCAGACACAGTGGATCCTATGTTTCCTGACATACCCGAACAGTCGCAGGACCGCAATGAGGTATTCGCCCAGGAATCTGATTATGCCTGACAAGGTAAACTGCTTGCGGCGCAGAATCGGATAGGCAAAGACCTGCACCGTTACGCCAAGATCGGCAAATTTCTCCACCAGGATACCGACGTTTGGCAGCAGGACATGGCATTCCCAATGCTCTTTCAGCGCCGTGATCGTATTGAAAAGGACCTTATCGGCACCATACCACTCGGCTCCGGCATGCAGGAACAGGACAGCCTTCTTTCTAATCATTCCGTCTCGATTCATATTGTCTCTTTCACACCGTCGCATCCATGGTTCCAGGTACAGCTGCCCCATATATGGTGAGCCTCATGCAACTGTGCCGGAGGGCCCACGTCCTCCCAGAAGAAAAGCAAGCGGCCTATTGTGCGGAAAGATCAAGTTGGTTACAGCCAAAGGTCCTCCCAGGGCGGCAAGAAAAGTAAAGGGCACGATCCATTCTCCCGGAAGCCCCGCTCGATAGAGGAGAAAGCAGATGGGGAAAATGAAATAATACTGAAGCAGGTAAATCTCCAGGGAAGACTGCCCAAGGACCTGCAGGGTTGTGGTTGGGAGATACCGGTTGAAGTTGAAGGAAACACAAAGAACCACGGCGATGCCTGCGAGCGCTACGGGGAACTTCAGGAGAGAGAGGTCGGCGAATCTGAGCAGGGTGTATCCGGCCGTGAAAGCGGACAGAGCAATCGGGACCCCCCAGCGGCCCTTCAGACAGCTGAAGAAACGCTCCCTGATCGACGCCATATATAGCCCCAGCATGTAGTATATCAGGTAGAAGCTGATGAGGCCGATTCCCAGGATCTCGGTATCGAGCAGGTAGAACTGGAACGGCAGCAGAAGCGCAAGAAGAAGATACTTATCGACACGCGACAGGATGGGCAGGAGCAGTCTTATGATGATCAGCGTGTACAGGAACCACAGGAAGAGAGCGGGGTTTCTTGTAGGATAGAGAAGAATGTCCGGAAGCAATTCGGCTAGGATCACCGGCCGCTTTGCCAGGTGCGGCACGAAGGATTTGAGGAGTGCGTATGAGAAGCTTATGACAAAATAGGGGACCACAAGCCTCAGCATGCGCCGGGGTGTTTCTCTGCCCCATTCCCTAAGACTGGTCACGGCGGCGAGCCTGGTCGAAAAGAAGCCGGAGAGGAAGAAAAACAGCGGCATATGGAAAGAATAAATCAGACTGAACCATTCCGGAAACACATCCCGTATCGGTTCGCTATGCCCCGCCGATACGAGAACGATACCAAGTCCTCTGGCAATCTGCATCTCCGGGATGAATTCTCTCGATTTCATAAGCTGCCTGTGCCGCAACGAGAACAATACTGTGTTCGTGCAATGCGTGACGAAATTGGACAACACCACAAATATTTATCGTCTCCACGCAAACCTTGGCCCCATGGAGACTGAAGGCAATCGGGCAGAACCGACGGAGCTCAACGTGTTCTGATTGTCAAGTTTGTCCGAAGCTGCTTCCTGCTTCGGGAGAGTTCCCATGGCACCGATCAGTCCGATAAGCACATAGATCAGATAGGATATGTTTAAAGTACTCTTAAACCCCGGGTCCACAAGTCCATGGACCAAATGGGCCAGGATACCGGCCATGATTCCGATCAGTATTCCTTGTCTCCATCGTGACACACGGAAGAGCAGTCGCCAGGCAACCACAAAAATGGAGAGCAGAAAGAGGAGAAAAGCTGCGAACCCCACGGTTCCCACGTCAGCCCATACTGCCAGATAGAGATTGTGAACGACGTGAGGTGAGGGGCCGGTGATCATGGTTGTCGCACCGGTAGTGTCATAGCGCCGGAATACTTCTGCAAGGTTGTTGAGCCCCACTCCAAACAGAGGGAACTGTGATATGATCGTCATGGCCGCTCGGTTCAAGGGAATTCTCGTGGCGGCAGAACCACGATCTTCGAAAGTAAACCGTTTTTCTATGGTCGGAAAGAAGAAATAAAAGAACACGATCAGGCAAAGCGCCCCCAAGAAGACCTGAAAAATGGTTCTCCAATGGTGCCATCTATCCTTCAATAGAATGACCAATACCATGGAAAACGATATGGGAATGGTGATCCAACCGGCTCGGGACAGGGTGATGAGTATCCCCAAGACGCCCATAACCATCGCCGTGAAATACCATAACTGTGCGAGCTTGCTTTCCTCTACAAGGAACAAAGCGAAGAGCAGTGGAAGCAGGATCTCAAAGTAATAGGCCAGGATGTTGGGATGGCCGATGGTGCCGGTCGCTCGCGAAGTCATAGAACCCAGGTACTGCTGTACCAGAGCTTGTTCGCCGAAGACTTGCAGCCCTAAAGATCGCCCGGTTTTGTACTGGTACAGAGCGAGCAGGGCCTGCGCTACTACCCCGACAGAGAGAAAAAAGACGACGGTCTTTAGTTGCCGTTCATCCCTCAAGTTCATCATAAGGAGGGAGAAGAAGAAGAGCACAGTGAGTTTGACCATT
This sequence comes from uncultured Syntrophobacteraceae bacterium, assembly GCA_964441945.1. GTDB lineage: Bacteria > Desulfobacterota > Syntrophobacteria > Syntrophobacterales > Syntrophobacteraceae > JADGQM01. The sequence continues at coordinate 26,164 of CAYTWB010000042.1, read as the reverse complement.
TCAAAGAAAACGAGCACCGTATCCTCAGCATTCACAAGACTCGAAAGCCCGGCAACCATGAAAAGAATCTGCGTCCATACGAGGGCCTTATTGTAATGGATACGAACAACATCCGGGTAAGTGTACCGCTCATATAAAAGTATCGTGTAAAGCACCGCGGCACAAATAAAACTGAGGGATAGATCGATCCCCATCGCTCCGCCAAGATGGAACTTCCGGTAGAATAAGTGAAGATCAAGATTGAATGGTATTCCCATTGTAAATAGCACAAGGAAAAAATAAAACATTCTGTTGCGCTCTCTTATCATCAAGCATATAAATAGAATTATGATAGCACCGATAAAAGCCACAACATATCTGAGATCGAGCTGTGCGATATGAATTGCCACACCTACGGCAAGAATGCCAAGTGTTATAGATATAAAACCAATGATAGATGTTATGATAACACGATTGAAACTCATAGGATTATCGTATGCCCTGAGATGGCCCTTTCTCACAGCACGACCGCTCCCGGCAACTTGCTTTTCGCGGTGCAGCATCGCACCGCAAGCGGAAATGGTTCTACAGGAATACTTACAGCATTTTATAAATCAAATCGGGAATGAACAGCTCTCTCTTGTTGAGTATGGCCCCGAAAATTGGAACGTTTGCCCTCTCAAGGCAACTCTTTGCATACCGGGCGACCTCCCATTTCGTGTTCTCAGCCTCCAGGACCAGTATGAGACCGTCCATTTTACTCGAAAGCACCAAAATTTCAGGGTACTTAACGATGGGAGCCAGGTCGAAGATGATGACTTTGAATCTGCTCCTGAGATCTTGAAGCACTTGCGCACATGCCGGTGATTCGTAGAGCAGGATGGGATTGTCCACCGCTGCCCCTGTGGCAATGAAGCATAAGCGAGACGAAGCGAATCTGTAGACAACCTCATCAATGCTTCTCTCGCCTCTCAATAACTCTGTAAACCCCCCACGCCGTGCAACTCCGAACTCCTCGTGCAGCGAAGGGGTCTTGAGGTTTCCATCGACCAGCACTATTTCTTCCAGCGAATTCAGGGCAAAGGCAAAGGAGAAGTTCAGTGCCAGAGTGGATGTCCCCTCTCCATGGTTGGCGCTGGCGAAGGCAATGACATCGCATGCGTTTCGGTTGCCTTTGCCTGATTCTTGGGCGGAACGTATGTTCCAGAGCACAGAATAGAGGGTGGGGAAAAGATGCTTCATCAAAACAAGTCTTCGGTCTCCCGGCATCACACCCGCCTTTAACCTGATCGAGAAATCATCAGCAGATGCTTTCTCATGAATTCACGCCTGATCTCTTACTGGGCTGTTTCATATTGGGTACTGAAACCAACAGAGGAATACCCAGAATAGCTGAAACACTTTCGTCATCTTTGAAGGTGTGGCTAAAATACTCGCGAGCTGCACAGAAAGCAAAGCCGAACAGAAGCCCTAGAAAAGCCGAGATGCCTATGATCAGATCCTTGCGTGGATAGGCCGGAGAGAGGGGAGGCAATGCCGGGGCCGCAATCTTCACGCTGGTGAGTTTCCTCGCGTCCAGGTCGTCAGCTATCCTGAGGTCCTCTCCCTTCTTCAGATACAGCTGATAGTTGACTTCGATGATCTCTTTTGCTCGCTCCAACTGCCGCAGCCTGAGAGTCAGGGAGTTTAGACGTTCCATGTCATCCTTGAGAGCGGACAGTTCTCGGTGCAGGCTTTCCTTCTTCGTCTCTGTCGTGGCCAGATCGAGTTTGAGCAGATTCAGGAGGCTCTCAGCTTTCTGTTTTCTCAGACTGCTTGTCTGCTGGTCAATACTCTGCACCTCATCAGCCTTTGGGGTGAACGTCTTGAGCAGTCTTTCTCTTTCAACCTTCAGTTTGAAATAGGCTTCGTCCAATGTCTGCAGGTAGGCCAGCTTATCCACCTGTTTGGAACCCATATCAGGGGTTTCGATCCAGGCATTTGTCTGAATCATCTCCTTGACCCGGTTCAGCTTCGTAAGCGTCTCGTTGTAATAGACAGCTTCCTGCTGGTATTTATTCTCATATTCCGTAATATTCCTTAAGAGCAGGTCCTTCTGGAGGGCAAGGTTAGCTATACCAGTCTGGTTGAGGAAAGCCTGGAGTTCATCCTCAGCTTCCTTGAGTTTGTTGCCATAGGTTTCTATCTGTTCAACATAGAACTTGTGGGACCGCTCGGACCCATGGACTTTGGCATGGTGCTCCAGGTACTCATCAGCGTAAGTATTCACGACAAGTGCTGCAAAATCGGGGTCTTGCCAGTCAAACGACAGTTTGATCATATCCGACTCCTCCAGCAATTCCACTCGAAGAGCGTCCATGAACTGCAGGACCGATTTCTGACCAGAGTGAACCCCTTCTACTTCCAACAGTAAACCCTGTTGCTCATGAAGCCTTTTCAAGACCTTCTCGGTAAGGTACTGCCCCCTTATCAGCTCAATCTCGTTACGGATGTTTTGTGACCTTTCCTGGAAAAGGATATTGTAGGATTCTGGCCGATACTGCTCGATCCCGGAAACCTGGGCCTTGCCGATTCTCACCAAAAGCTTCGTTTCTGCTCGATAAGCGGGAGGCGCCAGATAGCAGTAGACCATCGCGGCCACCAAAGCCGTCAAAAAGATAGAGGAAATGAGCACCTTGTTCTTGAAAAAGACGTACAGAATGTCTCGAACAGTGGGCAACCCTCGTTTTTCAGTCACGCTGCAAAAACCCCTTCAGATTGAGTCCCAGCCGCCATCTGCGACGCCATAGACACCTCACAGGCTTTTACGGAACGTTAGGGTTCAGGTTCTTGTACACCCCAAAGGCAAACGTCACACTAGACCCCTGGGACAGGAAGAGCTGCTTGATATACTGATCCACGAATTGGTCCATCTTGGCAATGGTGGTCTTGGGCACGAAAAGCACACTGTTGGAGGGAACAATCATATCGCCTTCCAGTTCGAGCCGGTTCAAGATGTTGACAAGGTTTACGGTTCGAACAACTGGTTCATTCCGGTCATTCCAGTACAGTATTTTCACATGCTCTTGAGAACCGGTGGGGAGTGTGCCGCCGACGCTTGCGATGACCTGCAGCACCGTCATGGGTTTGGCCATCTGTACGGTACCGGGCTTTGGGACCTCTCCAAAAACAAAGGCCTGGTTTCCTGCGATGCTTTCCAGCAGCACTGAGATCTGGAGATTGTTAAAGTCATGGTTGTAGGCTTCACTGATCATCTCCCGCACTTCATCGACGGTCTTGTTCGCTACCTTGATACCCTCCAGGAGCGGCAGGTAGACTTTGCCGTCCGGTCTCACGGTGCAGAGCTTAGCCTGCCCTCTTGGCGAATTGGTTATGGCCTTCTGCAATTCGGCAATTTTAGAAGAATATTTGTTGACCTGGACGGTCACCTTGGGATTGTTCAGGATATCGGAAAACTCCTTGCGTATGGCATTTGCGAGCTCAACCGGCTTCAAACCGGCTGCCCTGAAATCCCCTTTGATGGGCAACGTGATCTTGCCGTCGGGTCGCACCAGCACAGTTCGATTCATCTGGGGATGTTGAGAGAAATCAACAGATACTTCATCGTTCACACCCAGCCTGTAGTCTTCGACTTCAGTAGCCAGGGAGACGTGGTACATGATCTCGATTGAATCACCGAGGGAGAGTCTATAGTCCGATATGCCGTTTCTCACCTGTTCGGCAATCTGTTCACGAAGATGGACCTTTTCCGTTTCGGTCAATTCAGCCGGCCCGGGGACCTGAACCAGCTCTGCCTGGTTCGCTCTCTTCCACTGCTCATTCGAAGCACAGCCGGCCCCTGAGGAAAAAAGAACGATGCTTAGAATAAAAATCAGCCGGATCAGCCTGTTCCTTTCCAATCCTCCCGCCCCCTCCGTCCTTAATTGATGTTTGAGGCTCCAAAACTTCTGTATTCACAATGGTTTCGGATTATTATGTTTTAGATCAAAAAACCAAGAACATAAACCCGCAGCGTGATGAGCGCTAAAAAGGCATCGACCTCACGACCCCAATGGCAGAGTGATGATGAAATAGTTGGTGCCGTCACCGCTTTTCAATTCGACATGTCCATCGTGGGCCTCCATGATTCTCCACGCCTGGAGAAGACTGAAACCCAATCCCAGAGTCTTGGAGGAAAAATCGAGACCTGAGATCATTCGCCTGACATCTCCCGGCATATCCCACCCCTTGCTGCAGAGTGCTATGCTGACCTGGTTGCTGGAGTGTACCGGTGAAATCTCAACCCAGATCCCGGCATCCGTCTGCTTTCCGCTCATCTGGATCATTGCCTGAAGGAGCCGTTGCAGGGCCCCTTTGATGGCATCATGATCCATCGCAATGAGAATCGGATCATGAGCGTAGTTTCGAATCACCTCCGTGCTGCTGCCATCGGCCGGAGCATCGAGTTCGTCAATCACCTCATCCAGCGTTTCCACCAGGTTGAACCGGCCGAGAGAGGGGTTGTAGGAGCTCGAAAAGGCGGCAATCTCGTTCATGATCTGCTGCAGACGGACGGATTCCTTGACGATGATGCCTGCATATCTGGAGAGATCATCCTTCTCTTTCAAATCCCTGGCCAGCCTTTGAGCAAATCCTCCGATTGCCATGAGAGGATTGCGTATTTCGTGGGCCACTGCATCGAGAACATTCCGGATGGTTTCCTTCCTGTCGTCGATGGCTTCCGCCGGTTCCACCGCACCCGGCCCTTCAATCTCTGAGGCCAGGCCGACGGCCTTGGCCAGGTTGGCCTGCAATGAACCGTTCATCCTCGCCAGCGCTCGGTTGGCCTTTTCCATCACATCCAGGACATCCTCACTGGAATTGACTCGAAGCTGAAGATGGCCGGCAATCTCTTCCACTCTGGAAAAGGAGAGACAAAGGACCTCATCGACTCGCTCCATATCCAGCCCGAGCAGCTGGGCGGTTTCCCGGATGATTCCAAAATCGTTCGTTTTCCCGAAGAACACCAGGGTGGATGATCTGGCAAATTCCATGATCTTGCACAAGAACGAGCGCTCCGGCCGAAGAGCTTCAGGTCCGAAGTGTTTCTGAGTTTCGATCAGGTATTCGGGGAAATGCCAGCGAGTGAGGATGATTCGGCCGACTTCTCGATGATTGATGCCAAGGTATTGTTCCTCCCAGGCTACGATTTCCTGAAGCGAGGCCTCTTCATCGGGAAACGAGTCCTTCAGCGCCTGAGGACAGAGGTGATACAGCATCAACAGCCCTATCTCCAGAATGAGGGCAGCCGTGAAGACTTCCTCATCGGGGAAGTTCTTCCGACTCAGTACGGATCGGGAAAAACCCTGGGCTACAAAGGCTCGATAAAGAGAAATCTTCCAAAAGTACTCGTAGTTCATCCGACCGACTTTCCCCATGGGAAAGGAGTCTCTCAGCGAAAGGCTCAAGGCCATGACGCGCAGCCGGTTGAACCCGATGGTCAGGATGGCTTGGGGTACGGTTGAGATAGCTTTCCCACGGGAATAAAAGGTGGCGTTGGCCATCTTGATCAGCCGGGTGGTCAGACTCGGGTCCTGTTCGATAATGGTTGCCAGGTCCGATACAGAGGTGTGCTCGTCGGCAGCGACCTTGAGCAGGCGGATGAGTACGGGTGAGGGAGAGGGGAGATAGTCGCTCTCTGAAATTCTCTGTAGAATCTTTGTTCTGCCTGGCTTTTCCACCTTTTTCACCTCAAAGGCCTGATTCCGGATCAGGGATGAAAAACCCCCATTACGGTTCTCCTGTTAGCAAATATTGAAACAATTAACAATCGCTTCCACGCTTTCCTTGCAAACACAACACGGGATGCGCTGATACCGCCTTTTCTGATTGACAAACACCTTCATGTCCATTAGGCTCTGCCTGCTCGTTTGGGGAGATCCTACAGGATCTTGGCATGGCCGTTCGAGCGTTATTCTTCACGGACGAGGCAAATCAGGGGTTCCTTAAACAGTTTTGGCGCTATTGATCCGCTGCCGTAAGTTGCCGCGTCGCAATTCTCATCGTCCATATCCACTCAAGAATATCATCTCTTGGTTCGGTTTTCACTCTTGAGTCGTTTCTTGAGGAGAGAGTGAGGGGGGATCAGAGGAAGTAGTTCGTATCATTGGGAAAAGTGATGAAGGTCAGAGCGGTTAACCCTGAATAGAACAACTGGAGATCAAACATGCCCTACGATGCAACACAACTCAAAGACTGGCAAATTTCCGAATTAGCTGAGAAGAACATGCCCACCCCGTGGGATTGGCAAGAGAAGCTGGGTTTGGAGAAAGACGAAATTCTACCGATGGGTCGGCTCTGCAAGTTGGATTTCCTCAAAATCATGGAGCGCCTCAAGGACCGGCCCGACGGCAAATATATCGAGATAACCGCCATCACACCAACTCCTCTGGGGGAAGGGAAAAGCACGACATCCTGTGGTCTAATGGAAGGACTGGGGAAACGCGGAGTCAATGTCGGCGGATGTCTGCGGCAGCCTTCCGGCGGCCCGACGATGAATGTCAAAGGCACCGCGGCAGGCGGCGGTAATTCTCTGCTCATCCCGATGACCGAGTTTTCAATGGGGCTTACGGGTGACATCAACGACATCATGAATGCCCACAATCTGGCTATGGTTGCCCTCACCGCCAGAATGCAGCACGAGCGCAACTATAACGACGAGCAGCTCCAGAGGCTTACCCGGATGCGTCGCCTCGATGTGGACCCCACCCGGGTGGAGATGGGCTGGATCATGGACTTCTGCGCCCAGTCACTGCGCAACATCGTTATCGGCATCGGCGGCCGCATGGACGGTTTCATGATGCAGTCCAAGTTCGGGATTGCCGTCAGCTCCGAACTAATGGCTACTCTCTCCATTGTCAGGGACCTGGCTGACCTCAAAGAGCGTTTGAACAATATCACCGTGGCTTTCGACAAGCGTGGGAATCCGATAACCACCGGCGATCTTGAAGTGGGCAATGCCATGACCGCGTGGATGCGCAACACCATCAATCCCACCCTCATGTGCACTGCCGAGTATCAGCCGTGCATGGTCCACGCCGGTCCCTTCGCCAATATCGCCGTAGGCCAGTCTTCCATTATCGCCGACCGGATCGGCCTTAAGATGTTCGATTACCATGTTACTGAAAGTGGGTTTGCAGCGGACATCGGATTCGAGAAATTCTGGAACGTGAAGTGCCGCTACAGCGGTTTGAAGCCTCACGTTTCCGTGTTGACTACCACGATTCGTGCTCTAAAGATGCATGGCGGCGGCCCGAAAGTCGTTGCCGGTATCCCTCTGCCCGACGCCTACACAAAAGAAGACCTCAAACTGCTCGAAAAGGGCATTTCCAACATGGTTCACCATATCAACACGATCCGGAAATCAGGGATCAATCCGGTCGTTTGCATCAATGCCTTCCACACCGATACCAGGGATGAGATTGCCATGGTGCGAAAGTATGCCGAGGCCGCCGGGGCTCGCTGCGCCATGTCCGAACACTGGGCCAGGGGGGGCGAGGGGGCCCTGGAATTTGCCGATGCGGTGATGGATGCCTGTAAAGAGGAGAATGATTTCAGGTTCCTCTATCCTGTAGAAATGAAGCTGCGGGAGCGGGTCTCAACGATCGCCAGAGAGGTCTACGGTGCGGATGGTGTGGCCTGGACTCCCGAAGCCGAAGCCAAAGCCAAGATGCTGGAAGGCGATTCCAAGTTTGATGACTATACAACCATGATGGTCAAGACCCATCTCAGTCTGACTCACGATCCCTCAGTGAAGGGTGTACCCAAGGGCTGGATACTCCCCATCCGCGATGTGCTCATTTATTCTGGAGCAAAGTTCCTCTGTCCCTGCGCGGGGGCTATCAGTCTGATGCCCGGCACATCCTCCGACCCGGCATTTCGGCGTGTGGATGTGGATGTCCACACCGGAAAGGTGATGGGGCTGTTTTAGGTTGGGTGCCTGCAAGGGCCTTCGGACATCATTCTCGCGAAACGGGGGATCAGCCTGTTCAAAACATCATGGTTCGCCTTCGCGGTGAAGACGGCCCATGTTGGTTTTGCAGACAACTCGGATAATCGAACTGAGGCCGGGCAGCTGGTGCCCTGCCTCCTCAAGGAGGAATGACGATGCCTGCCAAGTTGCTGAAAGGGGCCGATGTGGCCAGAGAAATTCGGGCGGAGCTCAAGGCCGAGGTGGAAAGCCTGCAAGTGAAGCATGGGGTGGTCCCCGGCCTGGTGACAATTCTCGTTGGGGAAGACCCCGCTTCTCAGAGCTATGTGAGAGGAAAGCAAAAGACCGCCCATGAACTGGGATTCTATTCCGTCCAGGACAATCAGCCGCCTGACCTGAACGAAGAGAAACTGCTCCAGCTTGTCGACCAATACAACAAGGACCCCAAAATCCACGGCATTCTCGTACAACTCCCGCTGCCCAAGCACATCAATGAAAACCGGGTCCTGCTGTCAATCGACCCGAGCAAGGATGTGGATGCTTTTCATCCGGTCAATGTGGGCAAACTCATGATCGGTGAGCCGGACTACCTGCCCTGCACGCCCGCCGGCATCCAGGAGTTGCTGGTGCGTTCGGGGACCGAGATTACGGGTGCCGAAGTGGTGGTTGTCGGCCGCTCCAACATTGTCGGGAAGCCCATCGCCATGATGCTCATGCAGAAGGCGAAAGGAGCCAATGCTACGGTTACCGTCTGCCACACCCGAACCAGGGATGTGATGTTTCACACCACCCGGGCTGACATTCTGATCGTGGCAGCCGGCGTCAAGGAGTATGTGAGGGGTGAAATGATCAAACCGGGTGCCGTCGTGATCGATGTCGGCGTTAACGAGGTGGGAACAACCGCGGACGGCAAGCGAATTCTCAAGGGTGATGTCGCTTTTGATGAAGCAGTGGAAATCGCGAGTGCCATAACTCCCGTTCCGGGGGGAGTTGGTCCCATGACCATTACCATGCTGATGAAAAACACCGTCCGGGCCTGTAAAGTGCACAACAAAATCAAAGACTGATTCCAGATTCCAGAGATAATCGCCTACCTGTCGGCCTGCAGAAGCATCTACCTTCTGCAGGCCGATCGTTTTTTCGGGGAACTGCACGGGGAAACCAGGGTGCAGGATTGAGCCTGCCTTATTTCTCTTCAAGTGGCAGGAGCTTTCTGCCGATAAGATGTGTGAAGTGGAACGTGCGTTATGATCGGTGTGTTTTCTAAGGAGACAGCGAATGGCTGGAGAGGTCGGGACAAGCGAATCGTCCATCGAAAGGAGAGAGTACTTTCGGGTGAAAGACGTTCTTCCTATGATTGCAGAAAAAGTGGAGGGACTGGCGGGGAAAAGATCCAGGGTCCTTTCAGGATATTTCTCGGGATTGAGCCTGTCGCATGGGGCGGAAGACCTGCCCGATGGGATAACAAGCCCCAGGCTGTGGAAGATGATTTGTGACATCAACTCTAAAGTCGATCTGATTCTCGACAAACTGTCCGGCAACACCGAAGAAACCGCCAGCGCCCAAGTCAGGGAGGTCTCTATCAGCGCATCGGGGGTGCGATATACGACACACAAGGAATATGCTCTGGGAGATCCGATGGAGGTCAAATTGTTCCTCCCGTTGCATCCGCCGGTCTGGATTGTTGCCTACGGAACCATTACCCGATTGGAAAAAACGGATAGTCAAGAATATGAGGTGGGGATCCACTTCAATGAAGTGGAAGACGATGTGCGGGACATCTTGAGCTATTACACGATCAAGCGGCAAAGAGAGCTTATCATGAAGCAGAGGCATCATGACATACAATAAGGTATTGTTTCGCTTATGATGACTATTCTAGGTATGATCATAGTATTGGTCTCTGTCATAGGCGGGTTTCTGGAAGCGGGAGGAAACCTGGCCGTCATAGTTCAACCGGCAGAGATGATCATCATTGCAGGAGCAGCGATCGGATCGCTGTTGATTGCTTCTCCCGGCAAGGTCCTCAAGCTGATTTTCAGGGATTTCTCCAAGATCTTCAGCAGTGAGAACCCCAATAAGGGGACCTATATCGAGGTTCTGCTGCTGCTCAATCAGATCTTCTGGAAAATCAGGAAGGATGGTCTTCTTGCCATCGAAGAGGATGTGGAGAATCCAACGAAGAGCGAGATTTTCAATCGGTATAAATCGATTGTCTCAAACAAGCAAACCCTGGAATTCGTGTGCGACAATCTTCGCGTAATTCTGACCACCAATATGCCCGCTCATGAATACGACAGCCTTTTGGAGATCGACATTGAAGCCCATCACCATGAGAAGATGATCCCATCACACAGCATTGCCAGGGTTGCCGACGCCCTGCCGGGTCTCGGTATTGTCGCTGCGGTGCTGGGTGTGGTACTCACCATGGGCAAGATCAATGAACCTCCCGCCGTTTTGGGAGCCAGCATCGGTGGAGCGCTGGTTGGGACCTTCCTGGGAGTGTTGGCCTGCTACGGGTTCGTGGGTCCCATGGCCACCAACCTTGAACACAGGGCGACGGAAAAGGAAACCTACTACAATGTCATAAAAACAGCACTGGTGGCCTTTGTGGGTGGGGCAGCCCCGCAAGTTGCCGTTGAATCCGGACGGCGGGCAATCCCGGGCGTAGATCGGCCAAGTTTCGCAGAGCTCGAGGAGGCGATTAAGAAGTGGAAGGACAAAACGTAATCATCATAAAGAAGGTGAAAAAGGGCGGGAATGGCGGGAGCCATGGCGGCAGCTGGAAAGTGGCTTACGCCGACTTCGTGACGGCCATGATGGCGTTTTTTCTTCTTCTGTGGCTCATCAGCATGGTTGCCCCGGAGAAGCGCGCCAGGGTAGCCCATTATTTCAAGCATTTCAGTGTCTTTGACAAGAGCGGCAGCACGATGCTGGAGAGTAATAAAGCACCCGCTTCGGGCCTGATGATCGGTGAAGACAGCAATGAAGAGCCGGGAGGGCCAGCAGAGCCGAATGATAACCCGAGCGATGCCGAGGTGACTACCCCCGAGAAGCAGTTGAAGCAGGAGATTGAGAAGCAGTTGGCGGAGGTGATGGCTGATCGGAAAGATCAGGTGATGGTTGACACTTTCGACGGTGGGGTGCGGATCGAATTGATAGACGGAGAAGGTGCTCCCATGTTCCCCAGGGGAGGCTCCGAGCTCACCCCGGATGGGAAGAGAGTGATCCGGGTCATCAGCGAAAGCCTTATCTCCCACGGCAGCAAAATCGCTCTGGAAGGGCACACCGATGCGCATGGCTATGCAGCGAAGCAATTCAGCAACTGGGAGCTTTCCACAGAGAGGGCCTCTGCTGCGAGGAAAGAACTGGAGCGCAACGGACTGGCTCAAGACCGCCTGCTGAGAGTAGCCGGTTTCGCTGCAACAGAACCCCTGATCGCAGAAGATCCCTATGATCCGAGGAACCGGAGGATTAGCATCGTCGTTTTTGAGCAGCCGCCGTCGCTGGCCGACGCTCCCGAACCACCCCCCAACCCTCAACACGATCCCGATCCGGGCGAAAAAGAACGGATCATGCTGGCAAAGCCTCAGAGCACCGAAAGCAGCCCGATCGATCCCGTTCAACAATACCTCTTTAAACAGTAATAGGAGGAGGGTGTCCCCAGCCTGCCGGGAGAAGCGGCGCAACGCCGGTATTTGGCCGGTGCTGCAACCGGCTCTTACCCTTCTCCCCTGAGTGGGTACTGGAGCCCAAGGCTGATGAAGAACCCGGCGAGGGGAAGAATCCCTATCGATTTCAGGGCGAATAGAACGCCGAAGTGGTCTGCCAGAACGCCCAGAAGGGTCACCCCTATGCCTCCGGCCCCAATCGCAAAACCAACGAGCAGTCCTGAGGCGACACCGAGATTGCCCGGCAGAAGGTCCTGGCCCATGACCACGGTTACCGAGAAGGTGGAGAGCAGAATCATGCCGAGCAAAGTAACGGTAACCGCAAGCATGACCCCCTGACAGAAAAAGATCGCCGGGAAGAGCACGGCACTCCCCAGCATGGAGGACCTCAGCCAGAAACGGTGGCCCCACCTGTCGGCAAGGGGGGAGCCCACCAGTGTTCCGAAGGCCCCACCCAGGAGAAACAGGCTCACCACGCTTCCGGCAAAGACCGGATCTCCCTTGAGGACATCGATATAGTAGAAAGGAATGTAGGTCATGAGACCGATCTGTGTCCAGGTCCTCATGATGATCACACAGATCATGACAAAGAGTGCCCAATAAGCCCCTCTGGGCTTCGACACGCCGGCTGTTGGGCCCACTGACGCATCGTTTCTCGGAATAGCGACTGTTTTGCGAAGGGCAATGATCACCGCCGTAAAGACCAGCGATGGAAGAATCATCCAGCTGAGAGAGGAAAACCCCAGATAGTTGACAATCGAGAGCGCAAGGACCGGACCGATTGCCATCCCTGCATTGCCGCCCACCGAGAAGACCGACATGCCTGTTGCCATTTTCTCCCCGGTGAAGAACCTGGCGGTTTTAAAGCCTTCAGGGTGATAGGAAGCGATCCCCATCCCACTGACCGCAACCAGGAGCAGGATCAAGAGATAGTTCTGGGTTGTCGGCAGCAGCGAAAAACCCGCTCCGGCAAGGAAAGCGCCCAGGGGAAGCAGAAAAGCCTTTTCCTTCCTGTCGGAAAGAAAGCCGAACAGAGGCTGAACGACCGAAGAGGTGATATTGGAAACGATGAGGATTGCACCGGTTATGGTGTAGGAAAGACCCAGGTTCTCCTTGATGAAGGGCAGGATAGCCGGCAGTGCGCCCTGGAAGATGTCGACGACCATGTGACCACAGGAGAGAAGGAAAAGGACCTTGAAATTGAACTTGCTCGTTTTCATGCCACAGCCGTCCGAACTTGATCTTGTGCACGGGAATCAAGGCGGATCGTTGCAGCAGTCCATGGTTTTGTCAACTTTTTTGCCTTCACCATTCTACCCGGAACATCTTTTTCTTGTTTTGTGGCCTCTTCTGTGATTATTCACTTCCCCAATCAGAGGTCAACTTGTGCATGGATGGGCCGGGCTGAAGGCTCCGCTCCCTGATGAGGAGGTGCTTTTTGATCTACCGACCTCAAACAAACGCATACTGGATAGTTCAGCCGCTGGGGGATAAACCGTGAAAGACCAAACGTTACAGCCCATCCTTTGGTTTCGAGAACCTATCGGCACGGGGCTGGAGATTCTCTATCGCTGCCAGGATCTGGTCTACAGCGGACGATCGCGCTACCAGGAAATCACCATTGTGGACAGCAAGGTTCACGGAAGAATGCTGTTTCTGGATGGTATCTGCCAGTCGTCGGAATACGATGAATTCATCTATCATGAGATGCTTGTCCATCCGGTGCTTTTCAGTCATCCTTCCCCCCGAACCGTGCTCGTCATCGGGGGAGCAACCGGCGCTTCCCTGAGGGAGATTTTCCGGCACGCCGGCATAGAACGGGTGGTCATGGTGGATATCGATGGTGAGCTGGCAGAGCTTTGCAGGCGCCATCTCTATCAATGGCACCAGGGAAGGTACTATGACCCGCGCCTGGAGTTGCGTATTGAAGACGGTCGAAAATACCTCGAAACATCTTCGGAAATCTTCGATTGTATTGTCCTCGATCTCAGCGATCCCTTCGAAGGAAGCCCGGCCCTGTTGCTGTTCACCAGAGAATTCTACCATCTGGTCAAAGCGCACCTGGGGCCGAAGGGGGCAGTCGCGGTGCAGGCACAGGGCATCAGCCCCGAGGAAGTCGCTCTCCATGCCCGGATCACCAATACCATGAGAAAGGTATTTCCAGTGGTCCGTCCCTATCCTTATACCCTTCACAGCTTTCACAGGCCCGACGCCCATGTTCTGGCCTCATTGGATCTCGACTGGTCCCTGGATGCCCTGAGACAGCGCGTTGATGAACAGCCCATGCCGACGCGCTATTTCTCTCCGGAAATAGTTGCCGGAATGTTCAATTTGCCGCCTTATATGTACGAGGCCTATGAAATCAACCATCAAATCCTGACCGATGACCTTTTCTTCCACTGAGAGGATTGGTCTCACACAAGGAGCATGGAATGAGCAGAGTCTTGATTGTTGGCGCAGGGGGCGTGGGAGGCGTGGTGACACACAAGTGTGCGCAGTTCCCGGAGGTTTTTTCCGAGATTGTTCTGGCGAGCCGCACCATTAAGAAGTGTGAGAGGATCAAAGGCCAGGTCGCTCGTCCTATCCAGACCGCTCAGGTCGATGCAGACAACAGGCAGGAGCTCGTTGCCTTGATCCATAAACACAGGCCCAATTTGATAATCAATGTCGCCCTGCCCTATCAGGACCTCACCATTATGGACGCCTGCCTCGAGACCGGTGTTCCCTACCTCGACACGGCCTGTTACGAGCCCCCGGACGAAGCCAGGTATTCTCACACCTGGCAATGGGAGTATCATGAGTCCTATCGAGAGCGGGGATTGATGGCCGTACTGGGTTGCGGGTTCGACCCGGGCGTAACGAATATCTATATAGCCTATGCGCTGAAGAACTACTTCGATGCAATTCATTTCGTGGACATTATGGACTGCAACGCCGGGCAGCATGGTTTTGCATTTGCCACCAACTTCAATCCTGAAATCAATATCCGGGAAGTCACCGCACGCGGCAAGTACTATGAAAACGGAGAGTGGATCGAAACCGACCCGCTGTCGATCCACAAATCCTTCGATTTTCCAGAGATCGGTCCAAGGGAGATGTACCTGATGTACCATGAGGAGTTGGAGTCACTGGTGAAGCACATCCCCGGCATCAAACGCATCCGATTCTGGATGACCTTCTCCCAGGAATACCTGACTCATCTGAGAGTCCTGCAGAATGTGGGCATGACGCGCATCGATCCGGTCTCCTTTCAAGGTGTCCCGATTGTGCCGCTTCAGTTCCTGAAGGCCCTCTTGCCGGAACCCTCCTCTCTCGGTCAGACCTATGAGGGGAAGACCTGCATCGGCTGCATGATCGAAGGCGTCAAAGACGGCAGGCCCAGGAAGTACTTCGTCTACAATATTTGTGACCACAGCGCCTGCTTCAGGGAGGTCAAATCCAACGCCATATCCTATACCGCCGGGGTGCCGCCCGTGCTGGGCGCCAAGTTAATGCTGGACGGTACGTGGTCCGGCGCCGGAGTATTCAATGTGGAACAACTTGATCCCGTCCCGTTCATGGCTGAAATCGGCAGATTCGGTCTTCCCTGGACGGAAGTGTTTCCGGACTGATTGCATGGGTATTGAAGCAACATGATCAACCTGACCGATGTCCCGACACCCTGTTATGTGATTGACCTTCCAAGCCTGGAACAGAACCTGAGATTGCTGGGTTCTGTTCAAGAACGGACGGGCTGTAGGATCCTCATGGCCCTGAAGGGATTTGCCATGTTTGGCGTCTTCCCAATCATTCGCCAGTATCTTTGCGGCGTGGCTGCCAGCTCCCTTCATGAAGCGCGCCTGGGCCATGAAGAATTCGGCAGGGAAGTACACGTATTCGCTGCGGCCTACAGGGAACCCGAGTTTGATCAGCTTGCTTCTTTCAGCACTCACATGGTCTTCAATTCCTTTAGTCAGTGGAAACGCTACAAGGATCGGGTGGCCGGGATGAAAGATCGCCTTTCATGCGGGATCCGGGTCAATCCCGAACATTCGGAGGTCAAGGTTGCCCTGTATGACCCGTGCGCGCCTTTCTCCAGGCTGGGGGTCACCCGGCGAAACTTTGAGGAGAAGGAGCTGGACGGGATCACCGGCCTTCATTTCCACAATCTCTGCGAGTTGAATGCCGACTCCCTGGCGCGAACACTCCAGGCATTCGAAGACAAGTTCGGCGCGTTCATTCCGCGTATGCACTGGGTGAATTTCGGCGGAGGGCATCATATCACGCGGCAGGATTACGATGTGGACCTGCTCTGTAACCTGATCACCGAGTTTAAGCGGCGCTACGCCCTGGAGGTCTACCTGGAACCCGGTGAGGCAGTGGTGCTCAATGCCGGGTTCCTAATCGCTTCGGTTTTGGACATCACTCACAACCAGATGGACATCGGCATTCTGGACGCGTCAGCGGCCGCCCACACGCCCGATGTATTAGAGATGCCCTACCGGCCGGAGATTGTGGGCTCCGGAAGAAGTGGGGAATATCCCTACACCTATCGGCTTGGGGGCCTGACCTGCCTGGCCGGAGACGTCTTCGGGGAGTACTCCTTCCCCGAACCCCTCACGGTGGGTTCGCGGGTGATCTTCACCGATATGGCCCACTACACCATGGTCAAGAACAACACCTTTAACGGTGTGGGGTTGCCTTCTATTGCCATCCGGGATGCACAGGGACAGACCCGTGTGATCCGGCAATTCAGCTATGAAGACTACCGCAATCGACTTTCTTAGCTGACGGCTGCCTTTCTTGCCGGAGAAGTGACTATCAAGGGAGGAAAATTCGATGCCTATTTATGAGTATCGCTGTCGCCGGTGCGGCAGGAAGAGTGAAATCATTACATTTCGGATCTCCGAAGCGGTCTCCGCAGTTTGCCGCCATTGCGGCAGCGATCAACTGGATCGCATTCCGTCTCGGGTGCGAGTGCGCCTCTCGGAGGAGACACGCATGGAACGTCTTGCCGATCCTTCCCGCCTGGGAGGACTCGATGAGAATGATCCCAAAAGCATGGTCCGCTGGATGAAGAAAATGGGGCACGAGATGGGCGAGGATTTTGAAGGGGAAGATATGGATGCCATGATCGAGGAAGCCATGGAAGAAGAAGCCGGAGGGAAGTCCTCTGAGAGTGAAACCCTGCCGGATACTGACTTGTAACCGCACGTTTCTACTTTCTTTCCTTTCCAATTCCCAGTGTTTTTTTCAGGAGTCTTGTGATGGGTCCCGGCACAATCCGCCTCATTCCACTAATCATGAAAACAAGCCGCTCGCTAATTATAAGTTCTTGTTTTACATAACTAATTACTTCTGCTCTCTGGTTCTCTATCAGATCATTTGTTATCTTCTTAAAGAAAGAAGCATCCATCCTGACCGGTTTATTGAAAGGATAAAATGGCGCAGACAAGAAATGCTCTTCTCCTTGAGAACGATATCCAATGATTGCATGTATCCATTCTTTTTTTGATTGAGGTTTGACTCTGGAAATGATTTCCTCTTCGACTCTTTTTACAAATACCTGGTAGCCGTATTTCCCTGATTCAATAATATCGGCGTATGCTCGTTCGGTTAAGCTCTCAAGATATCCTATATCCTTAACCTTTTGCAGTACAATATCCACATTGCTAAAGTCTTTTTTAAGAGGAATATAGTGAATATCCGGGAGTATAATCCCAGAATAATTACCTTCGTAAAGAACCAGAGCTGTTTTCAGTGCAATTGCCTCAAATATCTTCGGGGCGATCTGATTCATCTCAACTTTGCCGTCATACTCTTTAACGTATTTGTCATATATTTCTTCAAAGGTAAGATTGGGCTTTTCTTTGATCTGTTCATCGATCCTAGTGCGAAGAGATCCGTCATGGTCGACAACATTGGATCCACTCTCACTCCCCAATATTGTCCTGCAATTTGAGAGAAACTCATACCACCTTGTCCCATATATGCGTTCTTCCTCTTCCCATTCAATATCATGTGGGATATTGCATTCCTGGCAAATCTCCTTCATTTTCTTCCCAATTTCATACTTTTCCCGCCCCAATGCTCCATATACAAATGGGAGTATTCGCCCTCTATAGCCGACGACAACGCTACGACCAGCCATTGGTTTATAGTACTGCTTTATTGCCGGCGAATACGGTACATAGCCCGTTATATTCTGAATAAACTTCACATGCCCCACTTTGGGCTCAGGGTAAAAGTAGTCTCGAAAGCGCTCAGGAACACATGAAAACACTACTTCTATGCCCAATTCTTTTATCCATTCGCAGGCGATATAGGGGGAATCATATTCATCCTGAATGATCAGGACTTTTGGCCCTTTGAACTCTTTGAGTTTCTTAACGAATTTTGAGGAAATATGCCATCTGTATGCAAGTCGGACACAAAAGTGAATGATTATGGCGTCGAACGCGTCCAGTTCGAAATTCAAAGGACGTTCATTGGTCGCAGGGATGTAGAAAACATTGTGATTCATAAATTTGCTGAAGCATTCCAAATGCTCTTTTATATAATTTATGTGAATCGGCGATTCGTCGTAGAGAACAAGTATGTTGAGTTTGACTGAATCCTCTCCAATCGACATTTTCAAACCTTATGCTATGGTCATCCTGATTGTGCTCTCACTTTATTCCAGAATACCGCCCCCGGCGTTGGCCAGAACCTGGGGTCACCGTAATGATTAAGGTAATGTTCCATTCCATCGAAATAATAAAGAAGGTCAGACGGCTTGAATAGTCCGCCAATAAGTGCCTTAATGACATTAATTCTGCTGCTCTCCAGATATTCTCTATCAGAAAATACGATGATGTTGTCGATATGAATGGGCTTTCCTGAAGCAACGGAATCAAAATCAGCTTTATTAGCAATAAGACCTATACAGGGATCAAGAATAATTGAGAGTTCACCGTTCTTGCGTTTCAAAAAAACCATTTGATGGTTACCGATGATGCCTCCGTCCCATCCAACAAAACTGAGGCTTATGTGGTCTTCTGCACCAGATGCACACAACCTCGATAGATAGGTAGATAATACTCCGAAATTGGAACAGTCGAGTGCTTCTGCATCAAGTAAGTCATCAAAAGCAGTAGATGAAATGGTTTTGCCATATGGAAACACGATATGAGATATTACAAAACAAAATATGTACTGCAATTCCTGTTCATTGAGATCCTTAAACGGATCACCTAACGTATTTATGAATTCATGACTACATTTTCTGTATATTTCTGTGATATGGACAGGCAGATCCCGTTTCGATATCTTGGGAAATGGCTCAAGACGCCCACGGCGATATTGCATTGCTCTCCTGGTGAGAGGATCTTCGCAATGGCCTTTGAAGAGCTTTTGAACGAGCATTCTTAGCATGATTCTACCAGTCAGGCTTATCAGTCATAGGCCAGAGTGTCTCTCAGCAGCTCCAGCTCCTCAATCATCGCCTGACCGACTTGATGAGCCTGGGTCAGGTCCTCTCTCAGGGATTCCCGGCCGATGCCTTCCGTTTGCCGCTGCTCTAAAAGATGCCCCAGGTTCACCTGCATCATTTCCGCCCTAGCCTCGAATTCTCGGAGTAAACGGGCGGTCTCGTCGTCGACTATCCGGTAGAGATACTGCAGTTTGAATTGGCTTCGATATTCCCGAAACGCCTGGATGAGCTCCCGCCTGGCTTCTTTTTTCAACAGCTTGATCGCCTCCTGGCTCATGCTTTCGTGCCCCTTTTCCCCGAGGAGCAGGTCTCGCACCCTTCCCAGCCGGGACCTGTAGTCCCCCACAAGCCGCGTGAAACTGGCCAGTCCCAATTTCATCAGGAGAATGCCGCGACCGATTGCTCCTTGATCGACGAATGCGCTGAAGTTTGGCGGGACGCTCATGGTTCCAACCTGCCAGGCCGCCTCGGGCAAATCACAAACCATACACTGTTCTGTACTGAAAAGTCCGGTTTCGCGGCGATAGTCTTCAACAGCGGCTGCAAAGAGACTCCAGAAGGCCTCTGCCGTGCGCTGAAGTCGCTCGCAGAGAGAAGCCTCCTCCCTCTTGGCGAATTCGATCACCTGCAAATTGACCTTCTCAACCAGGTAGCGAGCCAGGGATTGCCTGAATTCCCGATACAGGTTGTGAAACTGATGAAAGAGCCAGCGATAATCGACCGTATTCCTGTCATCCTCAAAATGGACCGGATAGCTTTCCACCATGTCCAGGGTCTCGCCGATGATTCGGCCCCGGGCCAGATCAAAGAAGGGGTCAACCACCCGGTCAATCTCTTCCCGCAATGAAATCCTGAGCCCGGAAATAGCGTTTTTCAAGGTATCGAGTGATCCGTAGAGCCGTTCCTCCCTGGCCTTCAGTCCTTCCGCTGCATGCTGAATATCCTCGATACTGTGATCGAGAAGCTTTCTCTGGGCCGCTGCCGTGTTCATCACGCTGCCGGCGACTATGCCCAGGCGGCTGAGCCCGCTGCCGCAAAGCACCCGTAACCTTTGCCCACACACCACGCGTCCCAGTGATTCGCGAAATGCGGAGAAGCCTTCTTCGGTAAAGTAAGCCAGTGAAGTCTCTTCCCGCCACAACTGGAGGTGGCGCCGTTCCCGCTCCTGTGCTGTGCTGTCGAGCTGTGCAACCAGATGATAGAGGGCTGAAAAAATGAAAAAACGAGGGTCTTGCACTATCCAGGAGAGTTCGCTTCGGACGCGCTGAGCCAGGCCTTCAAGGTCCTTCAGATTGGGGTGATCGTCCAGATCGGCATTCAGCACGAAGAACGTCTGTGGAAGCATCTTCAGCGTGCTGATAAAATCCAGGAGCCGGAAATCAGCTTCTCGCAGGCCGGACCGGCTACTGATGACGTAAAGGATAAAGTGGCTCTTCAGCAGGTACTGCTGCAGGAGTGCAAAGTGGAGGGGGTTGGGCGAGTCGATCCCCTGGCAGTCGGCAAGCTCAATTTTGTCTCCGAGCCAGGTGACAGGGTAATGCAGTTCCATGTCCCGGAGATAGACCGCCTGTCCCTCGGAACCTACGTATCGTTGGTGCTGTTCCAGAGAATGCTGATCGAAAAGAAGCCGGTTGGCCGAGTCTCCAATGAATTGCTGCACCCGGTCATAGCCGTCGAGATAACCGCGCAGGAGCAGGTGACCCGGGTCCAAATGACCGTCTGATTTCCGGCGGCATTCATCCCGCATCCGCTCCAGCATGCACTCGATCCGATGCCGATCTTCGGCGTTGCGGATATCGAAGGAATGATTGTCGTCCACCAGTTCACCCAATTGGGGGATCAACCGCAGAGTGGTATTCAATTCGTCCTGGATCTGCGGCCAGGGTTTGAGCTCAACCCACCCTTCGATCTCACCGTTGGTGATGATGCGCGTAATGAAGGCGGTGATGATGCCCGCTCCCCTCTTGAGCAGGTCCTTTCCCGCCAGTGCGTTGATCAGGGTGCTTTTGCCCGATTTTACAGTCCCCACCACCGCTATCCTCAAGAGCGGGTCGTCCAGCGATGATCTGACCTGGAGCAGCTGTTCCTTCCATCGACCGGAGGCCTGTTCCTCAACGATACCATGGGATTCGAGCTCCTGAATGGTTTCCGCAAGGACTGCCGCTCGCTGTTCAATCTTCTTCTTGAATTCACGGTATTCGGTCATAGCCCGCCGCCGTCCAGGTACGGCAGGCTTCGAGCTCTTCTTTCTAGGCACCCTGTTGCTCCTTATGTGGAAATGACTCCCGGACCTCAATCTTCTCCAGAATTGCCTTCCTGTCTTCGGCATGAATCCAGCAGAATTCCGGATCTCCCCTGAACCAGGTCAGCTGCCTCCTGGCATACTGACGGGTTGCCCGTTGCATTTCAGCGACCGCCGACTCCAGCGAGCACAAGCCTTGAAGGTGTGCCGCCATCTGCCTGTAACCCAGCGATTGCATCGGCTTGAGCTCCGGTCCGTATCCCATTTCAAGCAACCGTCGGACTTCTCCCAGCAGACCCTGATCCACCATCTGTAATACGCGATGATTGATTCGCTCATACAAGACATTGCGCTCGCGGTATAGGAAAATCTTGATGCTCCGGAAAAACCTTTGATCAAACCGGTGCTGAGACTGGTAGAAAGAGATTGGCTTGCCGGTGATGCGGTGAACCTCCAGTGCCCTGAGGATTCGCTGGCGGTCATGCGGATGAATGCGCTTTCCCGCATCCGGGTCGATCCGAAGCAGTTCCTCGTGGAGCGTCGGCAAACCGCGCTCGTTCAGCTCCCGAAGCAGCTCTTCCCGCATTGCCGGATCACCTGGTGCACCGGTGCAAAGTCCCCTGGTCAGGACCTTCATATAGAGCCCGGTCCCACCGACAATCAGCGGGACCCTTCCGCGGCTTCGAAGCGCTTCCAGGACAGGCTGGGCGAGTTCGGCGTATCGCGCCGCATCGAAGGCTTCATCCGGGCGGGCCACATCCAGGAGGTGGTGAACAACCCGTGCGCGCTCTTCCTGGGTGGGCTTGGCCGTACCGATATCCATGAAGCGATAGACTTGCATGGAGTCGGCATTGACAATCTCCGTGTCAAGATGGAGGGCGAGCTCAAGGGCCAGTTCGGTCTTGCCGACGGCGGTAGGTCCTGCCAGCAGGATGATTGGAGGACCTTTCAGGCAACGGGACATTCATCGGGTCCCCAAGAACGGCGAGGCGTAGAGCGCGAGGCGTAATGCGTGGGCTTCTCCGATTTCACCGCCGCCGGAGGAGGTGTCGAATGGTCGAGACCGGAAGCCAACAGCCGGAATTCATGTTCTATGAAAAAGGCGTGCAATTTCGTCATTGCCGAGCTTCAACCAGATGGGGCGGCCATGTGGGCAGGTTGCCGAAATGAGGGTCTCTTCCAGGGCCTGGAACAAGTGACGAACCTCATCAACGGACAGCCTTTCGTTCGCTCTGATTGCTTTGTGACATGCCGCTGTTTTCGCCAGTTCATACGGGAGACTCCACTGCGGGTTATGCTCATCTTCCGATGCGCCCTCCAGAAGGTCGCGAACCAGCGCTTCGGGTGAGCAATCCCCAATGACTGCGGGAATCGAGTGTATCACATACGTGTCTCCCCCAAAAGGTTCGATTTCAAAGCCAAGCTCATTGAGATGCGGCATCCATCGTCTCAACTTCCCCGCCTCCCTGGGCAGGAATTCCACCACGACAGAGCGGAGAAGCCTTTGAGCCGGTTCCTTTGATGAGGCTGAGGTGAACCGGTCATAGAGGATTCTTTCGTGGGCGGCATGCTGATCAACAATGATGAGCCCGTCCTCGGCTTCGATCAGCAGATAAGTACCGGCCAGTTGCCCCAGGTAAGGCAGGCGTGAGAAGAATGGCTGAGCAGTTCCCACAGAATGGGATAGGGTCTGATCAGCCGAAGCCTTTTGGCTCTCAGCGCCGCCGGCCGGCGGCAAGCCCCCTGGAGTGGCCATCCGGAAGGCATCCATCTGAAGCGGCTGGAACGTTGAGTGATTTTGAGAAGATGATCCCAGACCGCTTCCTATCGCTGCCTGCGTCTCCCACGTACACTGGCCCCTTGGAAATGGCCGTCCAGCCTGCAGGAAATCAGGTTGCCCGCGACCGATCACACTCTCCGAAATGGTTGAACCCTCCAGGACCCCTCTCAGGGTCTGTCTCACAGCTTCCATGATTTCACCGGGATTGCGAAAGCGAATCTCCCTCTTGGCCGGGTGCACATTCACATCCACCAGTGCAGGTGGTATCTCTACAAACAGCACCACGATCGGGAATTTCCCCCTGGCGATGATTGCATCGTAAGCACTGAGAATGGCTCGATTGAGCAGCCTGTCCCAAACGGAGCGACCATTCACATAGGTGAAGAGATGACCGGCTCCGGGTCGTTGTACATCCGGAGAGCTCATCAAACCGTGGACTTTGAACTGAAGGGTTTCAAGGCTGAAGGGCTGGAGCCTGGAACGAATGCTCGTTCCAAGGACCTGTCCGGACCGCTCCAGCCGGTCTTTCACCTGAGGGAAATCATAGACTTGCCGCTCCTGATGGATCATGCGGAAATGAATTTGAGGGTTGGCAAGGGACAATCGAAGCAACTGGTCGCTGATGTGGGAGATTTCGGTGTCCACTGAGCGCAGGAACTTGCGACGGGCGGGAATATTGTAAAAGAGGTCTCGCACCGTGATAGTCGTTCCAGAGGGACTTCCGGATTCGCGCACATCCTTCAAGACACCGCCGTCAACACGGATCGTGGTGCCCGCCAGCGCAGCGTGCTCCCTGGTCACCATCTCAAAGCGGCTGACCGCCGCTATGCTCGGAAGGGCCTCTCCCCGGAAGCCGAGCGATCCAAGCGACTGCAGGTCCTCGATCGCCCGGATCTTGCTTGTTGCATGCCGCTCCAGAGCCAGCAGCGCATCATCAGGCGACATGCCCGAGCCGTCGTCCACGACCCGAATCTCTTTGCGACCTCCCTGGAGCAGTGTCAGGGTAATCCTTTGACTGCCTGCATCGATGCTGTTTTCGAGCAGTTCCTTGACCACTGCAGCGGGTCTTTCAATCACCTCACCCGCAGCGATCTGATTGCACAGAATATCCGGCAGAATAGTGATCTTTGCCATTGAAATCTGCCTTAGAAAGCGATGTTGTCTTTTCCCGGCACCGTTTTTAAAAGGGCCGGGAAATGCACCTGCTGCTCTTTTTTCCCCGGGAGCTCGACTTTGGCACCATTATAGACTGAGTGACGTCCCTCCTCAAGATGTTGTTTGCCCACTGCCGTTTCAGCAAGACCTGTTTTCCAGCCTTTCCCAATCGGTTTCCGGCCTTTGGAATCCCAGTTACAACCCCAGGCTGGCAGCCGTTTCCTCAGGATCCTCAACGTTCCAAATCTATTGACAGAACCGGACCATTCCAGTATGCAGAAATACCAGTTTAAGCTCTGTTGATATCCACGCTCCGACGGTTGAGACCTCTCGAGAACGGACAGGAGAAAGGCAAGATCCGATATGGATTCTAACCCCTATCAGTCTTTGATCAGTCTTCTCAGCAATGTGTTGGAGGCCCATACGACGGCCTTCTTCATCTTTGACTCCCGAACTCGACAGCTCAAGATGACTGCCTGTCAGTCTCTCAGCAGGCTTGTCCATGAAACGGTCTCGCTGCCCCTGGAACAGAGCGGTATACTGTCCCAGGTCCACAAAGTGGGCCACAAGATTCATCTCGACAAGCTCCAGGATGTCTCGTTGACCCTGCCCGCAACGGTGCCCTTTTATCGAGAAGGGGAATCGTATATCAAAGGAATCTTTGCCATACCGATAGGAGACGGCGCCGGAGTGCTGTATGTCGACACCAAGTATGGCTGGGGATTCAACGACAAACAGCAGAAGTTGATTCACCAGGCCGCCGACCTTCTGAACCAACTCCTTGAGCGCCAGGAATGCCTGGGCCAGCAGCAGAGCCATGCTGCTATCCTCGAATTCTGGTTCAGAGTGGATGAAATCCTGCTCAGCGGCGGCCCCATGCTGGAATGCTGCCGAAGCTTTGTTGGCGAATGTGCCGACATTCTGGACATGGAATATGGTTTCCTGACCCTCAGAGCATCCGACCAGCCCCATTATCAAAACCTGGCAGGAACACGCAATGCTCCCCAGAACCTGAGTGAACAGCGTTTCCTGGTGAGACAGGGGCTCATCGGCCGCGTTTTTGAACATAACAAGACACTCTTCATCTCAAAACTGAACCCCCATGCTCCCGAGCATTTTCTGTTCACTCCATCGGAAGGTCTGCCTCACCACGGGACCCTCTGGATACTGCCGATGCACATGTCCCTGGGCCACACCCTGGCAATGGTTTTTCTGTCACGATCGGCTCAGGAGTTGAAGGCGCAGTATCAGCGAGCCGCAACCAGCGCACTTCACTCCTTTTCCCTCCATTTTGACCGGTTCTGTCTTCAAGAGGAGTGTGAGCAGCTTAGAGTCTATGACCTTTCCACAGGGATTCTCAACGGGATGGCCTTCGCCGACCGGATGGAGGAATTGCTGGCGACATCGATGCAGCACAGCACCCCCTTTGCCATGGCTCTGATGCAGTTCGAACCCTGGCACATGCTCTATACCACCGCTTCTCCGAAAAGAGTCCGTCAGTGTCAGCAGGACCTGGCTTCGAGCCTCAGCACAGTGGCTCCCTCAGATGTTCTGACGGCGCAGATCTCGGAAAACCGCTTTGGGTTCCTGTTCCCTCAGATGTCGTTCCAGGAGGCCAATCCCATCTTGACTCATTTGATGGACAGGGGCAAACAGGTCCTCGGAAGTGCATTCAAGGGCATGAGGCCCCGCTCCTATCTCGGCCTGGTGGGATATCCCCAGGACGGCACCCGGATAGAAGAATTATGGCCCCTGGCTTATCGGCGTCTTCATTCCGGGGTCTATGCAAGGATTGAGTGAGTTCTCTCGAATGCTTCAGATTTGCGGTTCCTGCGCGAATGGTGAGCGATACGTCTCCCCTTCTCACGGTAAATTTGTTCTCCTTTCAAGGGATGGGGGATGGGCAGGCGTTGTTCGT
>CAYTWB010000041.1:0-38248 GCA_964441945.1 uncultured Syntrophobacteraceae bacterium | reverse complement strand
AGAAAACTGTTGCTGGATTCCGGCTTTCGCCGGAATGACGTTCAACGGCCTTTGTAGCATTTTGAGATAGTCTCTAACGGGTAAAGCCGAATCTCTCTGGTTTTGAAAAAGGGCTGAAGGAGTTGAGACAGGTTCACCCACGACTCAATTGCAGCGACTCAAACCCGGCCTCCGCAAGAACTGAACCGTTCGGACCACTCCCCTGCCCAATGTCGAAAGCACATGAACCGTTATTTTGCCTGCAATCCCGCCGGACCGGCACTCACTCATCTCGGCAACAAAAACCCCCATCCAGCAGAAGGCAGCCGTCACACCTTCCGGCTGGGCCGCCCATCGAACGGTGGAGAGGTCCACCACACGGCCGGGTTTCAGAATCCGGGTCACCTTGCCAATGACATGCGCTTCATGCACCCAGCCCCAGCCCACCAGATTGTCTCCTTTCTGGCAGAGCCATACCGTCTTATCTTTGAGCTTCTTGCCAAGGCAGCGGTGAACCACCACTCTACCGTTTTCCCAGAAAGCGAAAACGTCCCCCCTCCCGATGTACGGTGCCGGCAACGGTCGGATCGACACTCGATCCCCCTGGCCGATCGCGGGAAACATGCTTGTACCCTGAGCATTCAAAACAATCTCATTCCCGGCCTCGCCCACAGCCCGAAAAGCAACGTCGACGCCGGGGCATTTTCCCGGTTGGGGCATGTGCGATCTCCTCGCCGCCGCGGGCCTCACTTCGCCTGCCGTCCCCCTGTCTTAACCTTTTCCAAATCCGGCTTTTCCAGGAGAATGAAGTTCCTGCAAATCCCAAGCGCCTTGAATCGCTCCTTCCCGAGCTGAATCTCATAGGTACTGAAGAGGAGGTAATCGGTTCTGACCGTCTGGCTGCTCGCCACTCCACCGGCTATCTCTCCAAGGATCGAGGTGATGACCTGGCCGAAAGGGCTGTCCGTTTCCTTTTGAGACTCCTTGATGACATGCTGGCGGACGTAATTGCTGAAATCCTCCATGGAAGGGTTGGTGTAAAGCAGTAACCCGGCCAGGGCAGCCAATGCGATCACAAACGCTAACGATTTCATGCTATTACTCCGATTCAGCGATCACCGTTGAGGACAGTGAATGCTCTAACCTCCGAAAGCCCCTCCCGATCAGCCCTGTCTTTTCCCGTCACCCGCCAGTAAACCGGCTTGCCGTGGCGTCCGAGCTTCTGTATGGCCTTCCATTCCTTTGGACCGGGTCTGTAGGACTGAGCGGTGATCCAGCGGGAGGCGACAGGGCCCCCAGCGTCACGAGAGGTGAGCTGCCCCGATGGGATTGTCGCGCTGAAGTCAGCGCGGTTCGAGAACTCGAGCCGGAAGCGTTCGAGTGCTTTGGCTTCCCACCGGAAGGTGGGGCGCGGGCGGCAAGGCAGAGCGGCATCGGGCGCGGGGGAAAGGAGAGTGATTGCATGGCGGTTCGCCGCAGCCGACACCGGACCATGGAACGAACTGGAGGAATCCGTATTCACCACTTCTAGTCGATACCAGTATTTACTCTCCAGAAGCACATCGGTGTCTTCAAAAGCATACGCGGCGCCCGAATTTGCATTGCCCTCAGCCGGGACCAGGGACGTTGTGATGCGGACATATTCCCCGTCCCGGCTCGTACTCCGCCACAGGTGAAAGCCCGCCGTGTCTTTCTCCGAAAGGGTCAGCCACTCGACCAGGATGCCGGCTTCAGACGCCTTTGCCGTGAAAGACCCAAGCTCCACCAGGGTGGGACCGTCAAACTGGGCCAAGTAAGGCTGGCTGGCACTCCTGCTCCTCTGGAAACCTCCTCCGACATAAAGCCGGTTTGACTCCACTGCAAAAGTGTTCACGGAATTGTCGAAGTCCGGATTCCAGGAGGTGGGATTGCAGGTGACGGCATCAAGCGCAGCAACGTAGTTCCTCGGCACTCCGGCAATGTAATTGAAGTTGCCTCCCACATAGACCGTCGAGCCGCTCACCGCAAGAGCATATACCGAACCATCGGCGTACGGGTTCCACTCGGTGGCCATGCCGGTGACGGCATCCAGGGCCGCTATGCGGAACCTGGATGCCCCCCCGATATCGATGAAGATGCCTCCTGCATAAACCCTTGTCCCGCTCACCGCCAGGGCATAGACCATATTGTCGGCGCTTGGGTCCCAGTCAGTGGCCAGACCGGTGGAGGCATCGATCGCCGCGATGCGGTCCCTCTCCTGCCCCCCAATGCTGGCGAAGCCGCCTCCCGCATAGACCGTTGTCCCGCTTACCGCCAACGCATAGACAATGTTGCTTGCGTTTGGGTCCCAGACGGTGGGTTGGCCCGTGGAAGCATCGATCGCGGCGATGTGGTTCCTCGTCTGCTCTCCGATAGCGGTGAACCACCCGCCGGCGTACACCGTCGAACCGCTCACAAGCAGGCTAAATACCGCTGAGTTTGCGTTTGGGTCCCACTCCGTGGCCAGACCGGTGCCGGCATCGAGGGCTGCGATGAAGCTCCTGGACTGCCCTCCAATTTCCGAGAAGTTGCCTCCCGCATAGACTGTCGAACCACTCAGCGCCAGGGCATACACGGCTGAGTCCGCACTTGGATTCCAGACGGTGAGCACGCCGGTCGCGGCATTGAGAGCGGCGATGTGATTCCTGGTCTGCCCCCCCACGCTGGAGAACTCGCCTCCTGCATAGACCGTTGTCCCGCTCACCGCCAGGGCATAAACAGACGAGCCGGCGCTTGGGTCCCAGGCGGTCGGATCACCGGTTGAGGCATCGATTGCCGCGATGTGGTTCCTGGGCTCCACCCCCATCATGGTCGTGAAATCCCCTCCCGCGTAAACGGTTGTCCCGTCCACCGCCAGGGTATATACATTAGAGTCTGCATTGGGGTCCCACTCGGTGGCCAGGCCGGTGACGATACGGATCTCGGCAATGTAGTTCCTCCACTGCCCCCCAATGCTGGTGAAAAAGCCTCCTGCATAGACTGTCGTCGCGCTGACCACCAGGGAGTAAACGTTTGCGTTGGCATTTGGGTCCCATAGGGTTGCAGAACCGGAGTCGGTATCGATCGCGGCAATATGGTTCCTGGGTTGCCCCCCAATGCTGGTGAAGTTGCCCCCCACATAAACTCTCGATTCGCTCACCGCAACCGCAAGGGTATATACGGGTCCATTTGCATTGGGGTCCCAGACGGTTGCCAGACCGCTGGAGGCATCGATTGCGCCGATCTGGTTCCTGAGCTCTCCCCCGATGCTTGTGAAATCGCCTCCCGCGTAGACCGTGGTCCCGCTCACCGCAAGGGTGTTTACCGCCTCGTCAGCGCCCGGGTTCCAGGTAGTGAGCTGGCCGGTGACGGTATCGATGGCTGCGATATAGTACCTCCACTGCCCCGCGATGCTGGTGAAGGCACCCCCCGCATAGAGTATCGACCCATTCAAAGCCAGGGCATATACGGCTTCATCTGCATTGGGGTCCCAGGAGCTGTCGACGGTGCCGTCCGACAGGATGTGGGCAATGCGGTTCCTCGCGATATCGCCGACCCGTGTGAACTCCCCACCGATGTACCACCCTCCGGACCCATCCGAGACAACAGCCTTAACAACGCCATTCACCTTGGGATAGGGTGACTGGGGAGAGCCGGACGACGCGTCTAGCGGCACACCATACCCGGTATTCGGCCCCACATAGTCGAAGCTGCCCCCGATGTAGGTGGTTGTGCCATCGGTTACAACCGCCTCGACCGCACCGTTCGTGACCCACGTGTTCTGGTTCGGGGTGCTGGAGACGGCCATAGCGGTAACGGGCATTCCAACACAGGCAAGGAATGTGATAAGCATCGCTGCAACGATTATTGTCCAAGAGATGTCGTGTGGGGCTGCTCTTCTTGCCTCTGAATCGGTTGACCTCTGCTGATTGCGATGCATGCAGTGCCTCCTCTCTTTATCCTGCTGATCCTGCTGCAACAATAATCCCAACGTCATAGACTCCCAGCCGCTTGAGCTAAGAGACAATCTCAAAATCCTTCTTGAAATTGCCCCCAACGTTCGTGCTGAGGTATCGAAGCACGAAGGGAGGCGTGTGAGGTTCACCCTTCGATACCTCAGGGTGAACGGAGTATGTTTTGAGATATACTCTGCGCGGACATTACCTGGGCTTTGCAGGCGTTGTAGGAGCTTCCAGCCACGAAACGACCCCCTATCGCGGCTGGAAGCCGCTCCTACAAAAGCGCAGATTGTGGCCGCGCGAGGTAGAGTCTCTAAACACCTCCATCGCTGACGGCCAACCGCTGAACCTGTACCTTCAATCCCATCGGATGGTGAATGCTCCGACATCCGAAACGTCCTCCCGATCGGCCACGCCTTTTCCCGTCACCCGCCAGTAGACCGGTCTCCCTTGACATCCAAGCTTCTGTATGGCCTTCCATTCCTTTGGACCGGGTCTGTAGGACTGAACGGTGATCCAGCGGGAGGAGACAGTGCCCCCGGCGTCATTCGACGTGAGTTGCCCCGTGGGGATTGCAGCGCTGAAGTCGGAGCGGCTCGAAAACTCGAGTCTGAAACGATCCAGGGATTTGGACTCCCACCGGAAGGTGGGGCGCGGGTGGCAAGGCAAAGCGGCATCAGGCGCAGGGGCCAGGAGAGTGATTGCATGGCGGTTCGCCGCAGCCGACACCGGACCATGGAACGAACTGGAGGAATCCGTGTTCACCACTTCGAGTCGGTACCAGGCTTCTTTGCCGGAAAACACATCGGTGTCTTCAAAAGCATAGGCAGCGCCGGAGTTTGCATCGCCTTCGGCGGGGATCAGCGACACTGTGATGCGGACATATTTCCCGTCCCGGCTCGTGCTCCGCCACAGGTGAAAGCCCGCCGTGTCTTTCTCCGAAAGGGTCAGCCACTCAATCAGGATGCCGGCTTTAGACGCCTTTGCCGTGAAAGAGCCAAGCTCCACCAGGGTGGGACCGTCAAACTGGGCCAAGTAAGGCTGGCTGGCACTCCCGCTCCTCTGGAAAGAGCCTCCCGCATAAAGCCGATTTGACTCCACTGCCAGGGCATACACTGTCGAGTCCGCGTTTGGGTCCCAGGAGGTGGGAAAGCAGGTGACGGCATCAACCGCAACCATGTTGTTCCTCGGCACCCCCGCAATGTAATTGAAGAGGCCTCCCACATAGACCGTCGAGCCGCTTATCGCAAGGGCATATACCGCACCATCGGCGTTTGGGTCCCAGCCGGTGGCCTGTCCGGTGGAGGGATCGAGTGCTGCGATGTGGTTCCTGTCATTCCCACCAATGTTGGTGAACATGCCTCCCGCATAGACCGTCGTCCCGCTCACCGCAAGGGTATATACATTTCCGTTCGCGCCGGGGTCCCAGTCGCTGGGAAAGCCGGTGGAAGCATCGATTGCAGCGATGTAGCCCCGTGGCACACCCTTGATGCTGGTGAAGAAGCCTCCAGCATAGACTGTTGTCCCATCCAACGCCAAGGTATTTACCTTTGATCCGGCGCTGGGATCCCAGTCGGTAGCCAGACCAGTGGAGGCATCGAGCGCGGCAACGTAGTGCCGTACCTGCCCTCCGATGTTGGTGAACCAGCCGCCCGCATAGACCGTCAAGCCGCTCACCACAAGGGTACTAACAGTCGAGTTCGCGTCTGGGTCCCAGGCAGTGGCCGCACCGGTGGAGGCTTCGAGTGCGGCGATAGAGCGCCGTGGCTGCCCTCCGATGTTGGTGAAAGCGCCTCCAGCATAGACTGTCGAGCCGCTCAAAGCCAGGGCATATACGTATGAGGTGGCGTTTGGATTCCAGGCGGTGAGCACACCGGTAGCGGCATTGAGAGCGGCGATGAAGTTCCTGGTCTGCCCCCCCATGCTGGAAAACTCGCCTCCTGCATAGACCGTTGTCCCGCCAACGGCCAGGGCACATACGGTTGAGCCGGCGCTTGGGTCCCAGGCGGTCGGATCACCGGTTGAGGCCTCGATTGCTGCGATGTGGTTTCTGGGCAGTCCCCCCATGCTCGTGAAATCCCCTCCCGCATAGACGGTTGACCCGTCCACCGCCAGGGTATATACATTTGAGCCGGCATAGGGGTCCCAGTCGGTGGCATCGCCGGTGGCGATACTGATCTCGGCAATGTAGTTCCTCCACTCCCCCCCGATGCTGGTGAAAAAGCCTCCCGCATAAACTGTCGTCCCACTCACCACAAGGGTGTAAACATTTGCGTTGGCGTTTGGGTCCCAGGCGGTTGGATCACCGGTTGAGGCATCGATTGCCGCGATGTGGTTCCTGGGGTACCCCCCAATGCTGGTGAAATTGCCCCCCGCATACACCCTCAATCCGCTCACTGCCAGGGTATAGACGGGTCCATCCGCACTGGGGTCCCAGCCGGTTGCAAAACCGGTTGCGGCTTCGATTGCGCCGATCTGGTTCCTGAGCTCTCCCCCGATGCTTGTGAAATCGCCCCCCGCATAGACTGTCGCCCCGCTCACCGCAAGGGTGTTTACCGCCTCGTCAGCGCCCGGGTTCCAGGTAGTGAGCTGGCCGGTGACGGTATCGATGGCTGCGATATAGTACCTCCACTGCCCCGCGATGCTGGTGAAGGCACCCCCCGCATAGAGTATCGACCCATTCAAAGCCAGGGCATATACGGCTTCATCTGCATTGGGGTCCCAGGAGCTGTCGACGGTGCCGTCCGACAGGATGTGGGCAATGCGGTTCCTCGCGATATCGCCGACCCGTGTGAACTCCCCACCGATGTACCACCCTCCGGACCCATCCGAGACAACAGCCTTAACAACGCCATTCACCTTGGGATAGGGTGACTGGGGAGAGCCGGACGACGCGTCTAGCGGCACACCATACCCGGTATTCGGCCCCACATAGTCGAAGCTGCCCCCGATGTAGGTGGTTGTGCCATCGGTTACAACCGCCTCGACCGCACCGTTCGTGACCCACGTGTTCTGGTTCGGGGTGCTGGAGACGGCCATAGCGGTAACGGGCATTCCAACACTGGCGAGGAAAACGACAACCATTGCAAACACGCCCCAGGTCCGTGAGATGCCGGGTGTTGCCGTCCTTCTCGCTTTTGAATCGGGAAACCACAGTTGTTGGGTACGATGCATTCGTTACCTCCTTTCGTTCTGCGGCCAAATACAAAAGAGGGTTGCGAGTCCTTCTCGTAGTCCGTAACTCGCAACAGACGAGTCAGCGCCCTCCGGGCGAATCTGAAACAAAACACTTCAAACACGAAGACTCGAAGAACACGAAGAGGCCATCCCAAAATGACTGCAACAGCTTTCTTCGTGCTCTTCGTGCCTTCGTGTTTAGAAATGGAAGTTCCAACATAATCAGGTTATCCGCATACCCTATTGCTCCGGTGTGCTCACCGCTTCGAAGTCCGCTGCAATGAACAGCGGAACGTCCGGCGGCAGAGAATCGTCGATTCCAATCCCCGGCGGCAGAAGGTCCCGATTCCAGTAAAGGATGAGCTCAGGGCTGAGCGTGCGGCGGCCCTCCGGTGCCGCACCCTCTTCTTTTCCTATTTCGGCCAGCACCTCCGTGACCGTTTCGGCAATCTGTCTCAGGGTCTGATCCTTCGATGTGGTGAAGCGATAGGGAGAAAGGCTGGAAGGCTCCTGTGACGTCAGCAGGGTGGTGGTCGCTGCAAGCCCTGGAATGACCACGATCTCCCCGGGCTTCGGCTGCATCGGATACCGTTTATTGATGCGGCGATTGGCGGGGTGGGCAAGAATGACACGAAGCGGAACGCCGAAGGTTCGGGCGAGCTCCTTCAACGAATTGCCTTTCTGAAAGGTGTATAACAGGGAATAGCCTTGCGTGCCGCGCGCCGGTTGCCGGGCTTTCTGTCCCGGGTCCTCTGTCCCGGCTGCCATGTACAGCATCGCGGGGTTCTCACACGACGGACTCTTTTCGCGCCTCTCAGGTTGCTCCTGGGCGTTGGAGCCGGTTGGAGAGACCTCCTGATCCGTTGAGCCGGCCGATTGAGAAACAGGGATGACGGGTTCTCCCTTCTTACCCTGACTCGATACGGCTATCGAAGCTCCGTTCTCGCCGCTGATCTTCGTCACGAGGGCATATCCCCCCGTGCCGGCATAGCAATAGAGCCGATCCGCACCATTGAGATCGGGGTTGAGGTCCTGCACGCGCCCGTACCGTGCAACCAGTTTCGCCATGGGCAGTGGCTCTTTGAGGGTTGCATATTCCGCCGGGACCGTCGGCAGGGCTTCAAGTCCCGACTGCTTCAACCAGCGGTAGAGATACGCCGCAGCCAGACACTGCGGGACGTACTCCCTGGAAAAAGCGTCCAGCCGATCGTTGCTGAAGATATAGCGAAACGATCGCTCCTTGGATTTTTCAGCAATGGCAAGGAGCACTTCGACAACCTTCATCGATCCATGATGATAAGCGCCCAGAGCCAGAACGTTGGAAGCAAAAACATTGCGGCTCCTGACCAGATAACGGGCCGCAGCGGGAGCGCTCTTCTCCCAGTCGAGGCGATCGTCGACCCCACTGTTCCCCCCGGTGCCGTCCGACTCCACTCGCAGACCATAGTCCCTGGCGGTCGATGCCAGGAATTGAAACATGCCGAGGGCGCCGGCGGGTGAACAGGCCGCCGTGGTGAATCGGGATTCAACGAAAGGCACGGCGAAAGCAATGTCCTCGTGCAGAGCATATTGGGAAAAAACCTCACACACACGAGGAAGATACTTGCGGCTCCTTGCTATGGTCCGGTTGGTTTCATTCCGGTCCAGGATCCCAAAGAATTTGGCAAAATAGCTCACATGCCTTACCAGAACGTCATCGACGACAAAGGCGGTCTCTCCCCAGTCGGTGAGCATCGATTCGAGTGCAGGCCGGATGTGGTCCGGATTCAACAGAGCATCAAAGTACTGGTCTGGAGGGAGGTTGGCGGTCGCCGTCGGAAAGGCCTTCCGTTCGAGGCGGCCTCGGGATTCAATTGCCTCGAGCTCCTTTGCGGTATAAAGCTCGGGATAGGGGGGACTGTCTTTCAGACGGTCGGCCAGGAACTGGTAGATGGTTTCCTTGGAAAGATTGTGCCTGGACGAGGGGTTCAGCGCTTTGACCACCATCTCTTTCGCTTCAGCCAGCCCCTCCGACAGACCCGCTGCATCCCCAGCCTTTTTTTCATCCAGGGCCTTTTCCAGGCGCTCCTTGACCCGCTTGTAATCGGACTTGTTCCATTGGATCACCAAGACCCTGGCGGGCTGCGACCCGGACGGAGGGTCGATCGTTTCACAACCGCAGGCCAGAACGATCATAAGAGCCAGAAGCGGCAAACCAGGAGGTCTTCTAGTAGGCATTGGTCCTCCAGGCGTTTCTCCAGATGGTCTGACCGATGATTTTCAGATCCAGGAAGACAGACCATCTCTGCAGATACTGTAGATCCAATTCCACTCTCTTTCTCATCTTGTCAAGTGTATCCGTCTCGCCGCGCAGCCCGTTCACCTGGGCAAGCCCCGTGATGCCCGGTTTGACCTTGTGCCGCAGCATATAGCCGGGGACCAGCCTGCGGTACGCTTCGTTCAGGGCCACCGGGTGCGGTCTGGGACCCACCAGGGACATCCGGCCCTGGATCACATTGATGAGCTGGGGCAATTCGTCAAGACTGGTTCGTCTGAGAAAGGCCCCGACAGAGGTGACCCGCGGATCGCTTCGGATCGCCTGGTTGAAGCAATACCCGTCCTCGCAAACGGTCATCGTGCGGAATTTGTAGACCATGATCGCGTGGCCGTTTAAACCGTAGCGCCATTGCTTGAACAGGACGGGTCCCCGGGAGGAGGATTTGACGGCGATGGCCGAGGCAAGCATAACGGGACAGAAGGCAATGAGCATCAGGGCCGCAAGCACAAGGTCCTCGACGCGCTTGAGCAGAATATTGACCCCCTTGAACGGGGTGTCACGCAGGGCAATGAGAGGAAGGTCCTGCAGATAGGTCACACTGCCGCCGAGGATCAGATCGTTGAAGAAGATGTCGGGAACCAGGCAAACAGAGGCTGTCGAATCGGCGAGCTCGCGCAGGAGCCAGTCGATTTTCGCCTGGGCCCTGAGAGGCAGGGCCAGATAGACCATATCCACGGAATGCCTTCGAACATATTCGGGAAGAAAGTAAAGGTCTCCCAAAACGGGGTGGTGGGTCGGCGCTTCGCACCGGTCGTCGTCAAAGTAGCCGTTGATCAGAGAACCCATCCAGGGGGTTGTCTCAAGAGAACGCGCCAGCCGTCCTCCCAGTTCTCCGGCCCCGGCAATGACACACCGGCGCGTGGTTTCACCGTTTCTGCGATGCCGGCGAAGCATTGCCCGAACGATCACCCTTTCCGCCGTCAGCAGCAGCGGCCAGACGATCAGCCATGTGAAGAAGACACGGCGCGAGAAGACGTCGGACACTTTCAGCGAGTACCCCGTTGCAAGCAGCATCACGTAAACCCCGACACACCCGTGCAGGATCAGGCGTGCCTCATCGCGAATGGAGATGACCCGCCAGGATTCATAGAGCCCGACAGCATGGAAGCTCACCAGAATCATGAGAAGGATCAACAGGGCCACCACAAGATAGACTTCCTGGTACATCTCATAGAAAACGCCCAGGCCGAGAAACAGTACTACTCCGGCCAGAGCGTCCCATAGTCTGTTGAAGGTGAGGAAGGGGTGTTCGTGGTGTCGAATTCGATTCTTCATAGACCCGTCAAGTCGGCCGTCACCGGGTTCGGCCGGATAGGGGGTAATGTCGCAGCCGCGTCAACTGCAGGAAAAGGTGCAGAGCAAACAGGGGATTGTATACCAGATAGCGGCGGGCAAGTCGACGAGGTTCCCGGCTCAGGCGGAAAAGCCATTCCAGGCCGGAGCGCTGCATCCAGGGGGGTGCCTGCTGGACCCTTCCGGAAAGCATGTCGAATGCGGCCCCCACCGGCACCAGCAGTGGAGCGCTCAAGAACGGCCGATGCTGCGCCACCCAGTAATCCTGTTTGGGAGTGCCGAGCCCGACCCATATGATGTCCGGTTTCAGCGCATTGATCGCTTCGATGACAGTCGTCTCTTCGATAGCGCCAACCGGACGGTAGGGCGGGGTGTGAATCCCTGCAATCTGCAAACCCGGGTAACGCTGCTTAAGCCGTGCTGCCAGTTCACCCGCAACCCCCACCGCACCGCCATAAAAGAAATGCCGATAGCCCCTTGTGACCGAATGCTCACAAAATGAGCGCATCAGGTCCGGGCCGTAGACCCGGGTGGCGTGTTTTTGTTTCAGAAACCGGCAGAGCCAGGCAAGCGGCATACCGTCCGGCGCGACCAGGTCCGCCTGGTTGATGATGTGACGCAAGGTCGGCTCCTGGTGGCACTCTATCACGGTGTGCGCGGTGCAAAGGTGGATCGTGCAGCGATTCCCGCAATCCGCCCAGGAACCCAGCAGCTGCGTCGCCTGCTGAAGGTTTACAGCACTGATGCCCACTCCAAGGCAGTTGATCACACGGAAGCCTCTCCGGTTGATCGAATCGGGTTTCAGCTCACTTTCGGGCATCGGCAATCGTCTTGCGGTAGATTTCAGTCAGCAGGTGATAACTCCTTTCAGCGGAGTACTTCTCTTCGTAGGCCCTGCGGGCCTCACTCCCCCAGCGGCCCCTTTCGGCGGGGTGATCCAAGGCCCGGGCAATCCTGGACCTCAGGTCCTCCGCATCTCCCGGATTGAACAAGAGCCCCGTCCCGCCCTCTTCCACCAGTTCGCTCATTGCTCCGAGTCGGCTGGCTACCACCGGCGTTCCGGCGGCGTACGCCTCGATGATCGTGCGTCCGAACGTCTCGTACCAGATTGAAGGCATGACCAGCAAAAGGGCCTTCCTATAGAATTGCATCAAGGACCCGGGATCGATGTGGCCAACCAGGTCCACCCGCTTCAAGCCCTTTTCACGAATGGAATCCCTTGCCCACGCATAGAGCGGACCGTCTCCCACAATTTTCAGCGGCACATGGGGCAAGCTCCTCCAGGCTTCGAGAAGAAGATCGAGACCCTTTCCCCGGCTCAACCGCCCCACAAAGAGCACGAATTCCCGGGATTCCCCTCCCGGACAGGGATCATGCTCCACGAAATTGGGGCGAACGTGTATCTTTGACCCCGGCAGCCCGCCGGCGATGAATTTGCGGCGGGAAAACTCCGTGAGTGCAATATAAGCGTCGATTTTACCGCTCCAGGTTCGGAGCACCCGATGGGCCGACAGCATGAAGGCCACAGAAGCCGTCTGGATGCGGGAATTCCTGTAGCAGCCATAGCGGATGCCATGCCATGGGGAATGATTCAGGCATTCCTCGCAAATGGTTTCATGCCGGAAAAAGAGACCACACGGGCAGTACAGGCGGTAATTGCGAAGGGTCTGCACGATCGGGACCCCGGCGGCGGAACAGGCGTAACAGGCGCTCGGTGAAATCAGGGGGAAAATGTTCTGGAAATGGGCAATTTCAGGCTTGAAGGAACCGATGAGGCTTTGAATGTCCCAGTAGGACCTCCACGACCAGCTGGGCACGAAAAACAGCGCACTCTTCTTCAGCGGAGAGAAATCATCGATTTCACGGTTATGCCTGGAATAGAGAACCACTTTATGACCATGGTTTTGAAGCAGGCGAACTTCGAGCTCGGTCGATTCATCTTCCCCCCCCCGTTGCTGGTAGTAGTTGTGTATCATTAAAATTCGCATGGTTTCCCGTCCGGATTTCGTTTCAAGACCTTTGATTCTCCTCCCCACCATTTCAGAGTACTGGTCTGTCCGAGCAGGAAACGTCTGATTCCATGCCGAAGGGATTCCGGTATAAACCAGATATAGAAGAAAACCAGATGATCGATGAGTGAAGGTCGCCCATGGGTGACCGCTTCCCTGTAGAGCTTCCGGAAGACGCCAGGCCTGTGCGTTTTGGATGCATAGCCGCTGACGGCACCCATAATGAAAGCGGCATAGGCCCGTGGTGTAAAAAACCTTCGCCGCCGGCAAACCCACTCATAGGGGTCCAGCCAGTTGCGACCGCGCAGACTCACTCTCGAACGATCCTCATCATCATTCCAGACCACCAGGGTCTCGTGGACCATCTCCAGCCCTGCCCCCTCCACACAAAATGCCCGCAGCAGCCAGTCTACGTCCGACGTATATCGTTCATCAAAGGGCACAGCCAGGAAGAGATCGCGCGGGGCCATAACCATCGACCCGATCTGGGCAAAACCTTCGCTGTGAGGCAAACCCCGCCGGGAATAAAGGTAGTCGCTGATGTGTTCTCCCGGGTACGGCAGCCGCCGTGGATGGATGAAATCCGCTCCGGGCATTCGATGGATCATCTGGCAGGTCACTACCGGATATCGATGAACCGATCGCCTGGCAGCTTCCAGCTGTGCTTCGAGTTTGCGAGGGAACCATTCGTCATCGTCGTCGAGCAAGGCAATCCATTTGCCCCTTGCACGGGCAATGCCGGCGTTGCGTGCGGTGTTGGGTCCCCGATGCGCGGCAAGCGCGACGACTCGGAGCCGAGTATCGCTGATAGTGGAGAGCGCCCGGCGGCTTGCCTCCCCATCGGGTCCGTCCAATACCACTATGACCTCAATATCTTTGAGCGTCTGTCGCAGGGCGCTCAGGACCGCGCGTTTGAGCAACACGGGGCGATTCAATGTGGGCAGAACGGCGCTCAATGAGGGTTTAGGGGGTATACTGCGTTCGTTTCCGGTAACCGTCATGCAGCCAAACTCTCATTATTCATAGAGACACCCGGTGTTGTTGACACCAGTGAAGAAGGACGAAGAGGCTCCAGATTCTCGACCAGGGAATGGGGCCCTTCCTGCGGACAAAACGGTTGGCGATCTCTTGCACCGCTTCATGCTGCAATCCGATACCCGCAGTCAGTTGCCGGTCGGCTAACGGGTCCAGGATGGCATCCCGAATGGCTTTATTGTGCAACCATTCTTCAAAAGGAAAGATAAAACCCTGTTTTTTGCGCAAAGGATAGTCCTCGCCCAGGAGGGAACGCACCAGGTCCCATTCGTAAGGTTTGTCGGGAGCACCGCCGCATCGGGTGGTGCCGGGGATTCTCCAGAGGGCCTCGATCAGCAGGTGGTCCGTAAAAGGAGCGCGAACCTCGAGGGACACTCCCATGCTCATCGTATCGGTATCCCGAAGACAGCGTTCTCCCAAAAAAAGGCGCAGGGCATAGCGAGACAGTCGTTCCGGAAGCGTCTCATCCGCTTCTTCTTCCTGCATAAAATCGAGGAATTCGCGTGGGAGTCCAAGCCATACAGCGGGCGGCCGAAGAGCAAGAGAAGGGGCAAGCAGCCTGGATCGAACCCATGACGGGAAGAGAAGCTGTGCGGTCTGGTAGGCGGCAAGGGGAGCCGTGCCCCCCCCGTTTTCACCTGCGCCATACAGGATTTCCAGTGACTTCCAGGACCCCGCCGTTTGCCGGCAGTGGCGGTTCAGCCAATCACGGGCGAGTGAGAGGGATCGAGGTGGACATCGATCTGCAAGAACGGCCAGAGGAAGAAGTCGGGGAACCGAATTGAAGAAGGGATAGCCACCGAAGACTTCGTCGCTTCCAAGGCCCGAAAGAGCCACGGTAAGACCGCTCGCGCGCGCCGTCTTGGCAACACAGTAGGTGTTGACCCCATCGAAGCTCGGCTGATCCATTGCGGCCAGGGCTTCCGGGAGCCAACCCCAAAAGTCTTCCCTTCTCAGTCGAACCTCCGTGTGATCCATTTCGAAATGCTTCGCCACCCAGCGGGCAGAAGCGGACTCATCGTAAGCCGCTTCTTCAAACGCGACCGAGAACGTTTTGACCTCTCCTTTTGCCTGCTTCACCAGCGCCACGATTGTGGAAGAATCCAGCCCCCCCGAGAGGAAAACCCCCAGCGGCACATCGCTCACAAGTCGCAACCGGACTGATTCCTTCAAGCATTCCAGGATTTCTCTGCCGGACCCCCGAGGCTCCGCCGAAGACGCTACATCGCGAGGAAGCCGCCAGTAACGGCACACCTCGACAATCCGGCCTTTTGAATCGACCCGCATCCAATGTCCAGGGAGCAGACTGCGTACCCCTTCGACCATGGTTCGCGGAGCAATCACAAATCCATTGAAAAGAAAGGCTTCGAGACTGAGCGGATCGATACGGCGTGTCACGGAGCCGCCAGCGAGGAGTGAGCGCAGTTCCGAGGCAAAAAGGAAGTCCCCTGTAGAATCCTGGCAGGTGTAGAGCGGCTTT
Organism: uncultured Syntrophobacteraceae bacterium; assembly: GCA_964441945.1. Lineage (GTDB taxonomy): Bacteria > Desulfobacterota > Syntrophobacteria > Syntrophobacterales > Syntrophobacteraceae > JADGQM01. Next base: position 23,002 of record CAYTWB010000041.1, on the reverse strand, counting down.
TTTCCCAGGCGATCCCGGGCAAGAAACAGTTCCCTGCGGTGCTGATCCCAGATCGCCAGGGCGAACATTCCTCGAAAGCGCTTCACACTCTCGCAACCCCAGCGCCCGTAAGCCTTCAGAACCACTTCCGTGTCGCTTGCGGAGTGGAACGTTTCACCACATGCCTGGAGCTCCCGGCGGAGCTCCCTGAAATTGTAGATTTCGCCATTGTAAACGATGGTGTTTCCCGTTTGCGGATCGACCATGGGCATATGGCCCGCGGAAGAGAGGTCCAGGATGGAAAGCCTGTTGCTTCCCAGCCGGCATTCCCCCTCACCGGTGGGAATCCGTTTCATGCCGGAATGGTCCGGGCCCCTGTGAACCTGGGCTTCGACCATCTTCTCCACGACCCGATGGGGCGGGGCGGTCTTCGATGTCAGAAGTCCGGAAATTCCGCACATCAGTGGGACACCCGACGATCCAAATGATTGAGGCAGCCCAGCACTTCCAGGACATGGCCGGCCACCGTTTCTACCGACACCCCATTCATACAGGCATGAGGGTATTCCCGGTTGCAGCATTCCCCCGGAATGAATGACAGCCTTTCACACGGCGCACACGCCGGATGAGAGGCCTTAACGATACGATGGGGCACATCGTCCCAGAATATTTCCCAGTTTGCAGAGGTTGGCCCCTGAATCACCACGCACGGAGTGCCCATGGCCGCGGCAATATGCATTGGACCGGAATTGTTGCCGACAAACAGGGTTGCCATGGAGAGCAAACAGGCCAACCCCTTGGGGGAAAGCCCGCTCATCACCCTGCGCGAGGTGGGCACTGGAGCGTTCCCGTGGTGTTCCGTCACCAATACCACGGGAAGGTCATGACGGTGTTCCAGGTGTTCGGCCAATTCGAGATAGTTATCGATGCCCCAATCCCTGTAGGGAAGCCTCGCCCCCGGATGCACGGCTATGAATCGGAGGGTATTGCCGGGAAGGACATGAGAAAGCCTTTCTGCTACGTATCGGCGCTGGTCGTCCGGGCAGGAAACGGGCACCCGTTTCGGCTTCAGATTCCAGTCGCCGGTAATATGGCGGACGAGGTCGAAATTCGTATCGACAACGTTTTGCCCGCTGTTGAAGGGTATCCTTTCCGTGAGCAACGACTGCCCCAGCGCAATACGGCTTGCATGCCCTATTCTTCTGGGAATTCGCAGGGCTTTGCTCAAGAGATAGGAAAAGGTCGGCTCATCGTAAGAATGGCAGGAAAGCAGGAAACGCTTTTCTCTTAACTTGTAGAGCGAAGGGAGCAAAAGCCGGATGGATGAGATGCTCCGGGCCTCCTCGCAATGCACTGGTAAGAAATCCAGGTCGGGCAGAGCGCCGGCGAATACCTCTTTGCCGATAGGGGTGCATAGTACGGTCAGATTGACTTTCGGCGCGCATTCAGACAATCCCTTGAGCGTCGGCAGAAAACTCACCGCATCACCAAGGTAATTGATTTTTGAAACAAGAATATTCATGCAGTCCATGTCGAACGAGGGTCTTACGGGATTGATCGCCGCGCTCGGATCAGCAGGTTTTTCGTGGGGATCTTGGGCCTGCCGGAACCTTCCGCCAGAAAGACCAGGAGATGCAGGATGCTGAGGTAGACCTCTCGAAGATATCCGAGAAACGTGGTGGCATTCCAGGCCGGGCGGATTTCGATTTGATCCGCATCGAAGCCGGCCAGCATAAGGAGGTGGAAAGCGGTCTTCTCTGTGAGACAGAACTCATGGGATAGATCGGAGTAGCGATGGTAATGGCCTAAAACGCAGGCCATATTGGGCGTCTGAAGGATCAGACGGCCTCCCGGCCGGAGGTGCTCTCGAAGCCGCTCCAGCAAACCGGCCGCCGCCTGCTTTGGAACGTGTTCCAGTACGTCTATACCGAGTATGACGTCGTATTGGGAAGGTCCCGGATAGGATTCCGCTTGCATCAAATCCAGCTCGCACACCGACTCAAAGCCCAACTCATGGCAGCAGTCGACATTTTCCGGGGAGATATCGAAGCCGAACAGGTTTCTGTAGCCCTTGTGTCGAAGGAATTCCAACAACGCGCCTTCGCCGCAGCCCGCATCGAGGATGAGGGCTGAAGCGTCCGCCGGCAGCCACGGGCTTAGGACGCGATCGAAGGACTTGAACATCACCCGCCGCAGCTCAGGATCTTCCCTAAACGCCGGTCGGCAACAATACGTATGATAGCGTTCAAATAGTCGATCGGTGGTGCTTCTGCAGCTTTCAGCAGGGTTATGCATGAGCCTTATCCTCAACTGGCATATTCCTCTGTGCCTCAAGAGCAGCGATGCCAAATCCGAACAGACTCCAAAACCAGATCCCACCTTGCGGCCCCTCGAGGAAAACATCGAATGCGCTATTCGTCATGAACGCCAGCCAGTAGATCATCATCCACAAATTGACCCTTTCCCAGAGGTCTTCCCGCAGCTTTCGCGCTCGCACATAGGCTTGAAGAAGCATCACGGCAAACGACACCTGAAGGACAATCCATAGAACAAGGCCGGGGACTCCGCTGCGGGCCAGGATGGTGAGATGGCCGTTGTGAGGACTGCGCAGAGAATGGTCGGAGTAGGTCTGAAACCCATCAGAATCTGCAAGATTGATCCCGTAGCCTTTCCCTGTCCAAAAGTACTCACCCCCAAATGTGTAGCCAACGACCCGGTTCCACCACGCGAGGCGCCACCGGCGGGTGCCCTCCAGAGAGATGTCCGATTGCCCCCCCAAGATGCTTCTCGTATTGTCGGCAAGCTGAGTTAGAGAGATTCTGCGGCTGCCGCCCGTATCCAGCTCGACACGAAACAGGAACAGCGAGACAACCAGGATCACGCAAAATGCCAGGAGCTTCATTCCGTGCCGGATCGGCCTGGCTATTGCGAGCGCCAGAAGTCCTAAGAGAAAGGTCACGAGTGCGCCGCGCGAGAAGGATGCTACCATCAAAATACCGACCAGGCAGAGGATTGCCAGGACATTTTCTCTGAGCACAGCAGGGGACCCGGCCTCCTGTCGAAAGGACCGGTACAAACCGAGGGCGAGGAATGACGAAACACCGGTAAGATGCACGGCCATATCCCCAGGCTTGAGGTTTAACAGCGGGACCTTTGGGCCTGCAATATACGGAATCAACTCGGAGAAAGACATCGAGAGAATGAATGCGACCGGTACCCACACAATGAACAGCGGCAGCCAATTCCCATACTGTCTCAAGACAGCGCGAACAGAGTTCGCCTGCAGCAGCAAGCCGGCGACCAGCAAAGCAAACACGGCATATCCCCACAGCGCGGCATCCCTCAAGGCCAGGACACCGTAGGACCCCAGATAGGGCACTGTTCGAAAGGCCCCCCACAGGGCAAAGAGGATAATCATCCAGGATAGCCTGGAGCGCAAAGCCGACCGGAAACTCCCATTCAGGGCAGAAGAAAGGATCCCCAGGGCCATGACCGCTTCACCGATATAGAGCGGATGAAACCCAAGATAGGCGAACCCTCTGCCCAGAAGCGCATATCCCAGCAGAAGAATTTTGAAGACATTCGAGAAGATGCCGGGCAGACTCGAAGAGAACCAGAATGCCAGGGCCCCCAGCGAGACAGCGGCACTGAGCACTGCTGTGCCAAATGGGTCCCATACAATCCCTGCCGCTTCGCACACACACAACCCTAAGACAACCCAGATGATAGTCGATCCCGCCGAAGGGATCCTGTCCACCCCGACCAATCGCATCAAGACAGGCGGCAGGAAGGCTGTCTTCGGCTCATAGACGTCTGGTTTGTGTGTTTTCATAAATCTCGAGAAGACTCTGTCCCACTGCGTCCCAGTTCCAAGAACGATAGGCCAGCCGTCTGCCTTCCTGTCCCATCGCTTTTCGCTTCGAAGGGTCCGCGGCCAGAAGCCGGAGTCCCTGGTGGATGGCGTGAATCACCTTTGATGGAGTGGACATCGGTATTTTCAACCCACATCCGTCAGTCACGAGCATGGAGGGACCTCCGACGTCGAGGCAGATGACCGGTATACCGGCGGCCATCGCCTCCAGAAGCACGTAAGCGAATTGTTCGTGGAAGCTTGGGTGAATGAGGATATCGATATGGCTCATTAAATCGAGCATTTTTGCACGCGGAAGCCAGCCCGGGAAGCGGACTCCCCGCTCACATCCCAGCTCGATCGCCATTTCCCGAAGGACCTCTCTTTCCGGCCCGTCGCCTACGATCCAGTACTCACTGGTTGGACACTCACGATAGAACTCTGCAAACGCTGCCAGGCTAAGAGAAAATCCCTTTAGACCCATCAGTCTTCCGGCACTTGCAATCCGCAGGACGTCTTCTTTGGGTCTCGATCCACCGTCCAGGACCCTGAACTCCATTGGAGTGAGGGCACCGTGCAAAAACCGCCTCAAAGGCAGCCGCTTCTTCCAGAGACTCAGATCGGATGAGGAGAGAATGAGGGAAGCGCGAGTCGCGGTCAGAAAGTGCGTGAAGGTCCCCAGTGTATTCATCAGGATATTTCTGGTTACTTCCCAAATCCGGCTCTTTCTTGACATATGCTTGAGAAAGCGCCGCGGAGTCCGGTCCCTGATGCCGGCGCTCCAGAGAAACGGTGCTCCAATCCAGCCCATCCAGCTGGGCAGCCACGAGTTGACATAGGTCACATGGTGAACCATGTCGAAAGCAATCTCCCGGTGGATACGCCTGGCAGCCCGGAACGCTTCGAACTGCCACGTGATGTAATAGAGATGATGGTACCAGGGCTTCTTCACATTCTTTTCAAGAAACCACGGGAGGCCGATAAAGAGAAAATGAACACCGGGGAGTGCCGACGCGGTCAACCCACGCTGTATTGCCGTCCGATTGTTCACATGGGTCAGCACCCAGACCTCATGGACTTTCGAAACCTGGCGGACAATCTCCCATCCGACATTCGGTTCGGAACCGAACCCGGGTGCGCAGGCAAAAGCGGAAAGGAGGACCCTCATTGTCGTCAGGATACCCGCTGAGGGAGGACCCACGTTCTATAGAGAAAGAAGGTTACGGCTGTTCCCGATGCGTAGGTGATGACCATGCCGGCGGCGAGCCCGCCCAGACCCCACAAGTTGGTGAAAAGGATGGCGGTAACGATGCCTATGGGAGCGGTTATCGCTCCAACGATCACATAGTGCTGCGGTTTCTGCACCGCCCTCAGTGCGAGCGAATATCCGGAAGCCAGTCCGGAAAAGACGGGAATCAGTCCCATTACGGGTATGAGCTCCGAAAAGGCGGCGAACTTGCCGCCGTAGACGAGCCCTTCCAGTTGACCGTTGAACAGCAGCAAAGGGACCTCGCAGGCACAGCCCAGCACTGTCAGACCAGTCGTAATGAAAAATGACTTCCTGAGCAGGCCCTTCATGTCCCCTCTCCCGAAATGGTCCGAGAGTACAGGCAACCCGAGCATTGATATCGAGTTGATGGTTTGCATTGCCGGAAGAATGAAGTTCGTCACGGCCCTCAGGGCGCCGGCCGCTTCCAGCCCGAGCAACGCGGCGGACAGCAGGGTTTGTATGTGCAGAGTGGCCAGCGAAAGGACAGTGAGTGCCGCCACCCATTTCCCATAATTCCAGTGTTCTTTAAAGACCCGGGGCATTCGAGAGTGGTCTGCAGATGTCGAATCCCGGTTTCGATCCTGCAGCATTTCAAGGTACAGCGTTCTCAGACCCGGAATACTTGCACCGAGACCCGCCGTTCCCATGCAGAGAAAGGCCTGAAAGAGGCTCAATTGGCCATTCCACTGAAAGGCGAAAGTGGACGCGATCAACAGCACTGCATACACAAGGCTCGATCTTGCAGCCTCCTCCGGCCTGAAATCAAGATAACAGACACGGCGAAGGAACCAGAACAAAAGGGTGAACGGTATGACGGCGGCCAGACCCCAGAGCGCTTTCCCCAGAAGGTCGTCTTTCACAATCAGAGCCGCCAGGACGGCCACGGCGGCCAGCCCTCCGGTCAGGCCAAGATTCAGAAGAAGAAGGCTTCGGCGATACCTCTGCGGCTCCCCCCTGTATTGCGATGGCCCGAGCACGCACATCGGTTCGAGGACAAGGGCATTGTGAAAGCCTGAAAGAAAAAGAAAAATCGTAAAAGCCACGGCGAAAGCGCCATATTCGGCAGGAGTGAGCCAGCGGGCGAGCAGGATATTGAGGGCAAAGTTCGCTCCGGACACAATCCCCTGGTCCGCCACGCTGAAGGCGGCTTTTGCACCCCACCTTCTGCCGATGCTCAGCAAACCGGCCTCAGCCTTGATGTCCGTCGGCCTCATGCAGCGTTGCCAGGTAGTTGGTGACGCCGCGGAAGTATTCAAGATCTTCGTAGTATTCTTCGATGGGAATCAGAAAACCTCCGGGACATATTCTGTAGACGGAGAATCCCGCCGGGTGAAGCAAGTCCCAGAAATCATGAAAGAATGTGCGCGAATTGATGTGCTGGGAACCAAATTCGAAAGTCAACGCACGTATTCGGCGGGCATCAAGAGCTCGCCCGGCCCCAAGCAGCGCGGCAAGCTCATTGCCTTCAATGTCGAGCTTCATGAAATCGACCATGTCGATTTCGTAGTCGTCCATGAAATCATCGATTGTTACAACGTTGACCTGTTCTCTGAAGAACTCAAACTCCTGGAAGTAACTGTCTCGTCTCGGATGCAGGGAACCGATCGGCGAGCCCGGTTCGGGGCTGTTGAAGGCAGCAGTCCCGGCCTTATCGCCGACGGCAGCGGGAATGATCGTTGTTCGAGGCAGGTTGAGCGAACCAAGAACCCTCCGGCAATAGGCAGAAGGCTCGAAAAGAAACAGGCGGCATTCAGCGGCCCCCAGTGCTTCGAGGACCCGGATCGACCACTCGCCGACGTTGGCCCCCACGTCCAGAATCACCGCTCCATGCCTGCGAATATGGGGCAGGGCGGCCAGGATTTCTCCTTGAAGATTCCAGCCGGTTCCCGCACCCTTTCCTTGAATGAAACAAACGTAAGACTCCAGCAGCGGCAGAAAACGGGTGAATCCGCATTCGAGAAAAACGCGGGAGATGAAGGGTGTTGTTCTTTTCACGAAAGCATTAAGCAGGCCGGGATGGTGCGGCTTGATCATCCCTGCACCTTCCGGTTTTGAAGGGCGGTTTCGCCGGCACTCATGATCAACCCGATGAGCAGGCTGAACAGTATGCCGTTTGAGGTGATTTGAAGATTGAAATCACTGATGCTATGCACCAGCAAAGCAACGACCCCTCCGAAGGCGCCGAGAGTCAAGCCCATGCCGGGCGATTCCTTCCCGTATTTAGGCCTTCTGACGGCAGTTCCGACCAGTACAGCCAACCCCCAGAGCAGGGGTATCAAAACCGTCAATCCCATCTCGGTCAGTATTTGCAGATAGTCGTTGTGGGCTTCACGAAAGCGGTATCCCAGGCCTGCAGGCCTGACAAGGGTAAAGGACCACGGGAAGGTGCCGGGTCCGGTCCCCCACCACGGGTTCTCCCGAATGATCTCCAGGCACCCGGACCAGACGGGGAACCGGAACATAGCCAGATTGGGTTCTGCCGGATCATTCAGGGTCTCCAGGCGGTCCATCATAGGGTTCGATCCCAGGAACGACAGGGCGGCAACCAGCAGGAACAGGAGGACCACCACGCTCACTTTCCATTTAGCCGGCTTCGCCATGATCGAAAAAAGGAGCAATATGAACCCGGATGCACAAAAGACGGCGATCCATCCTCCCCGGGACATGCTCAGAAGAAGTGCTGTCAGAACGAGAACGAGAACGGATATCAAGACGATGGGATGCAAAAACAGCCGTTGCAAAAGAAGCCCCAGACTCAGCGCAAAAACCATCTCCAGGTAACCGGCAAGATGGTTGTGGTTGATGAAAGTCGAGGTCAGTTGATCTTCCTCACCGACCCCGGAATAGACCCAGAAAGAGGGGACCGGCCCGCCGCCGTACTTTACGAAACCAATCACGGCAATGACCGTTCCCATGCAAACGATGGTCAGGATCAGTCTTCGCAGGCACCTCCTCGATCCGGCCAAATCAAGCGTCAGGTAGAAAACACTCACATAAAGAAGCAGGCGGAGCAAGGCCCATGCGGAAGCGGTTCGATAGATAGAAAAGTTCAGGGAAATGAGTGCCAGAAGGATCAGCAACGCCAGCGGGGCTTCCAATGCCGTTCGTGGAAGCAGGGGCTGATCCAGCCACAAGCGTTTCACGATCATTGCCGTGACGGCCGTCAGCGCCAGAAGGAGTGCCATATAGAAAGCCCAAAGGGGAGTTGCTCCGCTCGCCAGTGGAGTAAAGACCAGTAGAGCGAGAAACGAAACTTTCTGGACGGCGTTGGCGGCTTTAGCGAAGGCGGACTGGATCATGGATCACAGATTGGACAGCCTCTTAACGTCCCTGCAGCGGGCGCAAGGCCTCCTGTAGTGCATAATAGCTCTCCTGAGGCGGGTTGGCATACCGAATGGCTTCACCGATCGCTTCAAGGGCCGGCTGGTATTTCTTTTGTGCTTCGAGCGCCCGGGCTAGCAGATAATAGCAGTGACTGTTCTTTGGGTCCAGGACAGTAGCGCGCTGGCTTTGGATTTCCGCCGTATCCCAGTCTTTCTTGATCAGAGCGATTTCAGCCAGGCAGCACCGGGCTTCCGGCGTTTCCTTCAAATCCAGCGATTGCTGCAGGTAGTTCTGCGCTTCCTCTATCCGGTTGCTTTGGAAACAGGCCTTGCCCAGGATCAGCGCCAGGTTGTTTCGCACTACCGGATCGAATCTTGCGGTTTCCCTGCAGAGGTCGACGTACAGATCGAAAGCGTCTGCTTCCATGCACGCGGAGAGAAACGACTGAAGCGTCTGTTGACGATTCTTGGAAAGTCTCAATGCCTGGAGAAATGCGGCCTTTGCCCGCGGCAGATCGAGTTGTCTGAGCAAAAAACGACCGAGCGTGATGTACGGATAGCTTGAGATGTCGCGGCCTGACCGACGGATGAATTCTTCCGTGTGGGCAACGGCCGAGCCCCAATCCTTTTCTTCCCCGGCAATGCATGCCAGCACACTGAGGGCCTGCCGACCCGTCAGAGGATTCTCGACAGCCGTCAGCAGACCTTGTTTGAACGACAACCGCAGAGAATCCGTCCATCGGGGATGTTCTTTTAAGGGATAGTAGGCGTCCGGGTAGACCAGAGCCAGTTTCTGAAGAGTGGGAAGACAGATATCGGGTGGGCTGGTCGAAAGGCAATAATTGACCATGGCGTACAGGAATTTCCCATTGTTGGGGTCGGTTTCCAGGGCCCTGACAAAACAGGATTCCGGGGAATCGCATTCCGGGGTCAACTCGGGGAATCGGCTCAGCCACCAGCAAACCTGGGCAAGATCAAGCCAGGCATTTCCTTCCCTGGGATTCAGTTCCACGGATTTCGCCAGATGTTCTCGTGCCCGCCTGAGAAAGTCCTCCGATTCAAAGGGATCCTCCGTCTCACCGGCCCGTGCATGGAGGGACCGGGCAAGCATACGGTGATACTCCGGATTGCCGGCATTGTGGAGCAGACTCGCAGCAAGATAACGCTCTGCAGCGGAGTAATCTTTCACCCGAAAATGCTGCTCAGCCATTGACGCATAGATGTCGGCGACAACCAGGTGAACGAGCCTGTTGGCTGCAAGGAGGAAGAGACAGAGAAGCAGGGATGCGAGGAAGATTTTCTTGTGAACCGGCCTCACCATGATCCGCCCGGGATAGAGCTCCGCCAACTCGGTTACAGAACCGGCCCCGTTGCTCCGCTCCGAACCGCCCGATCCATCAATCGATCCCGGTCCCTCCCGACCCTTACGCCGCTCCGTCGCCCCCCGGTTTGTCGTAGTAGCTCTTGTACTGCTGATAATAGCGGCCGTAGTGATAGCGATCCTTCTCAAAATCGAGCATATTGAGGACCACCCCCAGGATCGGCGCACGCGTAGTCTCAAGTTGTTCCCGGGCAAGCTCGATTTGCTTTATGTGAGTGACGCCCGCTCGAATGACCATGATCACACCGTCGCACAAAGAGCAAAGCAAGGCTGTATCACTGACCGTTGTCACGGGTGGAGAATCGATGATGACGGCGTCGAACTGCCTTCGCAAGATGTCGATAAGGGCCCGCATTCTTTTGCCGGCAAGGAGTTCCGCCGGATTAGGCGGAGTCCTGCCGCTGGGCAGGACCCACAAATCGTTATTGGGGACCTGATACAGATAGCGCCTGATCTGTTCGAGGAGAAAAGGGGTCCCCCCGGGGCACATGTCTTTCAAGGTCCCCATGGTTGCCAGCAGAGCAGCTTCCTTGGCCTCGACCCCGGACGATGCAGAGAGGGCGGACGGCTCAAAGGTGAACCTGGCATGCTCACACTGGTAGAGCTTCCTCATGTTTTCCCGCATGAGCAGCCTCAGCGGGCCGGCCAAGTCCTCCACATTGATGAATCCGAGCTGGAGGAGTACCTGCCCCAGGCTGTGGAATCCACTCTCTTGTTTCTCCGATGCTATCCTGTATTGCTCGTCGGTGATCTTGCCACTCTGAATCAGCAGGGCCCCGAGGCGCTCGGCAACCGGACGTGTCTGCCAGTCCACATCGATCATACACCCCTTCAGGAAGGAGACCGTGAAGGAGTCCGTTTCGTTCTCAAAGTGGAGCGTGCCGCTCTTTTCCTGGATCTCCAGGAGCTGATGAATATCGCCGATCGTCAGCTTCCCGAGCTCTCCCTGCTTCAGTTCCATATTGAAGGTTTCAAGGAACACGTCGGTCATTCCAACCTTCTCGGGGAGCCTCAAGACCTTCCTCATTGTGGGCAAACGCAGGTCCGCCTCGATGACCAGTGTCCGGATACCGAGCCTGGCCATTGTCAAGCCCAGGTTCAGGGAAACCGTCGATTTTCCCTCCTGGGGCGTGCCGCTCGTAACCAGGTAGACACCCTTGGAGCCGGACGGCTCGGAAAACCTCAGATTTGTGGCGAGCATTCTGAAAGCCTCCGAGAAATGGCTGTTGGTTTCGATTTCAAAAACAGACGGAATCTGAGAGTCCTTCGATCCCTCCCGCAACGCATGGTCTTCCTTCTGGATCGGGACGACCGACAACACCGGCAAATGAAAGTATTCCTGTACTTCATCCTTGTTGTGGACCGTCTGATCCAGGTATTCCAGGAAGAAAGCAAGCCCTACCCCGCTTAAAAAGCCAAGGACTATGCTCAGCACCAGGTTCAGGAGCGTTCTCGGTTTCACCGGATGGAGGGGCAGAACGGCCGGTTCGACAACCCGCAGATTCGTTCTGGTGATTTCATCCGTGATGTTCGCCTCCTTCACCTTGGAGAGCAAGGTGTTGTAGAGCTCCTGGTTTGTCTTGAGGTCCCGTTCCAGGATCGCGTACTGCAGCTCTTTACGGTTCGTGCCGATAGCGTCCGATTCATAGCCGGTCATGGCCTGCTGCAACGCCTTTTCTCTCGTCAGCAGGACCGCCCTCTCCGATTCGGCATTGCTCAGGGCTTTTTGAACCTGCTGCTGGATCTTGGTGCGCAATTCGGAGATCTTGGAGGTCACCTTAACCATTTCCGGGTGTTTGTGCTTGTATACTCCTGAAATCCTTTGATATTCAACTTCCGTATTGAGGAGCTCGGCGTACAGCTTCTCCAAGAGCTCATTGCGCAGAAACGTCGGGATATTCTTGATATGGCTGCCGCCGCTTTCTGCAATGAATTTCTTCAGTTCACTGATCTTAGCTTCCACTTCCAGAAGCTGACTTTTAATCTTGATATTATCGCCGCTCATTTCCTCTATTTTTTGGACATTGATCTTCTGCTTTCCCTCGATAGAGAAGATCCCTTCTTTTTCTTTGAACGCCTGGAAGTCTCTTTCAGCGTCTTCAACCTTCTTTTTCATTTCATAGAGCTGCCTGGACAGCCAGTCCAGGATCTTGCGGGAATTGTCGAGCCGGGTCCCCGTGTCGTAGAGGACATAGGTTTCGGCAACCGCGTTGGCGATATCGCGAGCCTTCTGAGGGCTGTGGTCCTCGACATGAATGCTGAGGAGTCGGGTGTCCTTGACCTCCTCGATCTCAATCTTCTGTCTCAGGCGCGAGCTCATTCCCGTGCGGGGCCCGTCTTCAGGTCCGGAAGATTCCTTTTGGCTTCCCGGATTGAAGAGGTTTTGCAAAAGCTTCTTCAGGTTTGTCCAGACGTTGGTGCTGAAGGAGCTCAGAAATCCATCGTCGGCGGTCGCTTCATCGGGTGAGCCTTCAGCGAAATCGATGCGCTCCAGGACACGATCCAGGACCGGTCTGGAAGTGATCATCGTGAAGTGGGTCTTGAAAGTCATCTGTTGGGACATGTAGTTTTCCACGTCCATTTGCTGGCCGGTAAGGGGCGATCGCTGGCTTTCCCTGTCGATGAGGATTCTAGCCGTGGCCCTGTAAACCGGCTTCGTGGAGAAGGTGAACAGGGCCGTCAGAATGGTTGTGAGGAGGAGTACGGACAGGATCAGCCCTGATCGCTTTCTCAGGAGATAAACATAGTCCGATAAATGAGCCTTCTTAATGGGCCTTTGTTTCGCTGTTTCCGTCATGGGGTTGAACCTTGTAGGGCATTCTGGAATACCGGAAGATATTCATGACTGTTAGCCGATCCCATCGATGCCATGTCTGCGGAAATACCCAACTCAATCTTTCCGCTTTTGGCATAGGTGATAGACTTGATACTGCCATGAGAGCGGCCAGACTGCTAGAGCAAACGCTTGTGCGGCACGCAGAGGTATTCCATACCAAGGACCGGCGGCAATCCAAGACCAAGAGAGGACATGCAAATCGGACCACCTTTCCAGTATGCGTAACCCTGCCGCCTCGAATAATTCTTGCCACCCTTGCAGGGTGAGCACATCCTCCTTGACAGCAATTTGTTCTGTACCACGATAGAATCCTAGACGCCGGGTTAGAAACCCCGCATTCGGCACGAGTAATAGAAAACGGCCATCCTCTTTGGCTACACGCACCATATCCTTCAAGGCTAGCTCAGGATCAATGAAATGCTCCAGTGCTCCAAGGCAGCTGACCAGATCAAACTCGGCGCTTCCAAACGGCAGTTCTTCGCCGTTTCCCAAGCAGAAATCTCCGTTGGGCATTACCACTTTGCAGACCCGTATGGCTCTTTCTGACAGATCAATACCAGCAGGAATTGCTTCTCGATCATACACGGCGAGTAGCCACTTACCCGTACCACATGCTACATCGAGGACCCGTTGCCCCTTGCGTATTCCAATGCGTGATACCAGTCGTTTCAGATGACCAGGAATCCCTGGATCAGGGGTTACATTCCTGTAGTACATGGTATCATAGTATCGACTTGTATCGGAGTAACCCCTTCGATTCTGATGCTTTTCGCCCATAGTGCTCCAGATAATACACTTACTGTAGAAGGCCGGCTGCACTAGAACCAGGATTCCGGGACATAGATACGATCACCGGGTCTCAACGGAATGTCCTTTTCTTCTCCCTTCCGAACCTTGTCCAGATTGATGTTGATCGTTTGTTGGCTTTCGCCGGACTCCCGGCGCGTGATGACAGACCGGTTCGGAGCAGCATATTTGGCGAAACCACCGGCCAGGATGCAGGCATCGAGGGCCGTCAGTCCATCCTGGAAATCGTAAGCCCCGGGTTTTTCCACCTTGCCGAGCACATAGACCTTGTAGTGGGTCTGATCGGAAAAGGCGGCGGGGCGAATGTAGACCACATCGTCCGCTTCCAGTTCGATATTGCGCGAGGTCACTCCCTGGTCCAGCAGCTCCTTCAGATTGACCTCGATTGACTTCTTCTCCTGCACCAACTGGTCGATCGCCTTGTGTTCGTTTATCTCCTTCATCGAACCCTTGAGGACATAGGCACTGTTCCCGCGGTCCTTGGTGAAACCACCGGCCTTGGCGATCAGTTCCAGCAGTGAGGTGGTCCCTTCCAGGGCATAGAGGCCCGGTTTTTCGATGGCGCCGGTTATGTAGACTTTCTTGCTCTTGTAATCCTTGATGTTGATAATGACCTGGGCATTGACGAAATAGTCCCGCTCCAGGGGCCCTGTCGTCGCCTCGGAGAGCTGATTGATGGTCAACCCCGCCGCCTTGATTTCCCCAAGGAAAGGGAAGTTTATGGTTCCCTTGGGAGAAACGGCCAGATCCAGGGATTCCTGAACTGTGCCGCCGGCAAAGACCGTCACCGACAGCACATCGCCCGGACCGATGACATACGGCTTTTCCGCGGCGGGAGCGGTCTGCCCGAGGGCCAAACCGATCACGGCAAAGATGAAGAGCCATTTGACCCGTGGCGTGAGCATAGTCCTTCTTTCCTCCTATTTGCCGAAATCATGGCGAGCGGCCACGCGGAAGTAGACCTGATTCTCGACGTAGCTGTATCCCGGCTGGTTGGAATTTCGATCATTGCGATCATATTCCACACTCAACTCCAGTCTCTTATCGAAAAACAGATAGCCGAGCCCGACGGTAGCGTTCCAGTAATCGTCTCTGCGCGGTGAATCAAAGTACCTCGAGTACTGGTAAAACCCCCCGACATAGGCCCTTATCCGATCCAGGAAAAGGTGTTCACCCATGACCTTGAACAGATAGGCCGAGAAATACTGGTCGCTCACGGTGAAATCGTTCAGGTTGTGGTCGAAGGAGACGAAGAGTTTGCTCCGCTCCGTGTGCCCGGTCAACCCGATACTGTAAGCAAACATGTTGATGTTGGAGAGTTGAGACTGGAAAAAATCCCGGTGATGGTACCCGGCTCCCGCATGCCCTTCGAGGTAGGAGCTGAATTCCCTTCTGAAGATCAGCAGGGCCTGATACGAATCATACCCGCTGTTGATGTCTCCCTCATAATCCCTTCGCCAATACTGGTTTTCGAGGTCCAGGTGATTGGTGCTGTTCAGATGATAGGTCAGGGTCAGGATACCTCGGTTCTCCAGAGAGTCCTCATGGCTTGGGACCGTGGGTTGAAGGTAACTGAGGTATTCATTGCGATAGGCCAGCTTGACCTCCCCCTTCTCGGCGATGTCATAGGTCAGAGCAGGAGTCACGCGGTTTCGCAGGTATTTGTCCGGAGAGACGATCTGGCTGTACATATCCGAATAGGCCGGTTCTCGAGTGAGGATGAAATTCTCATTGAGCCCGAGCTTCAACTTCGAAGTGAGCTGTGTCGCGGCATAAAGGTCCAGGTCGTGGCCCGGATAGTTCAGCTCCGAGGTGTCGGCAGCACCATTGACGTCGTTGTACCAGTAGTAGTTGAAATGGTAGTTCAACTCCAGGCGGCTCCGTTCGGTAAGCCCCTGCATATTGAAGCCCGGGGACACCCGCGTGATCCATACGGCGGTTGGGCGCCTTTCAGCGCGATAGAAATTGTCGGTGTACTCTTCTTCAACCGTAATATTCGGCTGCACACTAAAATCCGCCCAGCTCACCCGATGAGCAAGCATGTGCCCGAAGCAGAAGTACCCCACCATCATCAAACCCAGTACAAATCGCTTCCGGTTCATGAGTGTTTCCCCCCTTTATCGTTGAGGAAGATTGCTGGCCGTTGGATCAAAACTGTCGCTGACCATGGCGGGAGGCCCTGGTGGCGGAGGCGGAGGCGGGGCAACAGCCCCAGCCTTCTCAACTCCTTTGACCATCTCTTTAATGGCCTCGGGCGAGGCAATATGTGGAGGACCCGGCGCGGCATCTCCTTTAATCTCGCTCATCATCCTGGGACCCACCGTGACGCAGGCTGTCGGGTCCTTCGCCTGGCAGAAGTCAACCTCGTTGCTGATGCCGAGGATCCTGGTGATTTCAGGAGAAACCACCCAGAGAGCGTATTCGGTACCTCGAGTCCCGACAACGGCCGTTTGGGTCTGCACGCGCAACCGCTTCTGCTTGAAATCCTGGAGGTCTTGAACCACAAATCGTGCTTTTCCGGACATCATGGAAATCAGACCCTCCCGCGTTTTCTCCTGAGGCTTATAGAGGTATTCCGTGATCTCCAGAGAAGCATTAGGCCCTATCTTGATGCGACTGGCATCCACAAAGACCAGTTCCGCTCCGCTGTTTTCCTTCGTTTGCCACTTGTCGAGAAGATTGACCGGATCATTGACTGCCGCGGGACCGGAATAACCCTCTCGTTCGACGGCCACCTCCCCCTGTACCGATTCCGCCTTGCCTATGGGCTCCGAAGCTGCCCGGACCAGCCCTGCTCCGAGACTTGCCCAGATCAACAGCAAACAGAAGATGATCCCTGTCCTGCAACGCTTCCTTCCTCGCCGAGCATCCGGTGCCATTCTCCCCTCCTCCTGATTTGGACCCTGGTTAATAAATCCTGATCATTTCCGGACCTTCAATGCATTCACTTCAGAGATAAACGTGCTGCCATAGCGGTCTTTGCCAAAGACCCGCCAGAAAACCGTTTTGTTTTTTCCGATCATGCGCCTGACGCGGTCCCACTCCAATGCCGTCGGCGTATAGCTGGTCTCCCTCAACCACCGGCCTGCCCCCGACGAATCGGAGCCGGAGAGGGTAACCACCTTTTCTTTGAACGTATCGTTGGTCGAAAGCTGGATCCTGAACCGGTCATAGGGTGTGGACTCCCATAGGAAGAGGGGCAGATCATCCCTTTGAGTCGAAGCACCGTTCTCGGGCGATACCAGGATGATGGTCCCCACTGCAGCCTGAACCGGCCCATGGAAAGTGCTGACGCCATAGGTGTCAATATCCTCCAGCTTGTAGCGATAGCTTTTTCCGTACACCACCTCGTAGTCTTCATAGTTGTAGGACGCTCCCATGAACGGTCCCCCTTCGGCCGGAATGAGAGTCTCCGTTATCCGGGTGTAGCTGTCCTTGCCCCCCTTCGACCGCCAGAGATGAAACCCGGCATTGTCCAGTTCGGAACCGGTTCGCCAGTTCACCGTGATATGGTCCTCCGATCCTGTCGCAGTGAAAGCGATCAGCTTGACCTGGGTGGGCGTGGCCACAAAATCCTGCCCCGAAACATTACCGTCGTTGATGGTGACTGCCAGGCTTGCCGGTGTGAAGGTGTAACCGGTCATGCTCGGGGTCACCGTGTAAGTTCCGTTGGGCAATGTTGTGATGCTGTAGGCGCCGTCCTCGCACGTGTCGGCCGACCTGGCTCCCGCTCCGGTCAGATGGATGGTGACCCCGGACAGAGGCGAACCGTCATGGGTCACTCTGCCGGCAACCGAATAGGGGAAGTACCGGTCGTCAAGGTACTGCTTGATCGTTTGCCGGTCTGCATCGGAGAGGTCCCCTCTGTAGACGATAATCTCGGCGATTTCGCCCTTGAAGCCGTTTGCCCATCGGTCGTTCGCGACATAGAGCGTCTCAATGAGGTCCTGGTCGAGTGTGCTACTGAACTCCGTATCACTGCAAAAGAGGCTGCCGTCGACGCTCATCTCACCGTAAGAACCGCTCCGAAGGATTTCGACCTCGTGGAAGGCGTCATCCCAGCCTGTCGGCTGAATACCTCCCATCGATCCCCCTGCGGACCCAATCGAACCATGCTGAAAAAGAAGCAGATCGTCGTAGGTGGCGTGCAGAAGGAACCTCTGGTTGTTGCCCGGGTTTCCCCACCCGAGGGCCGTATTTCTGGCGCTGTCACCGCTTTGCTTCAGCAGGAAAAAGGCGGTGGTCGTGGTCGGGTCGGAAAGGGACGATCCAGGCACACCCTCACGGCTGAAAAAGGAGCCGTGGTCAAAACGGATGGTGGGTTTTCCGGTAAGTCCATTGGAAACAAACGTTGGACTACCCGTCGCCGACAAGTCCAAACCGTTTCCGGATTGATCGCTCCACGCCTCAACCGGATCGCCATCGGAGTGATCCGTGACCGAATCGGCACGATACCAGAGGCTGATGCCGGCCATGGGAATCGAGGACGTGAAATCCTGGCCGGTAACATCCGTCCCGTTGACCGTCACGGAACGGTCTGCCGGCGAGAAGGCGTATCGGGGTTTTGTCGGTGTGATGGTGTAGCTGCCGTTCGGTTTCGTGAATTGGAACGTTCCCTCCGCACCGGTTGTGACTGACCCGGAAGAGCTTCCCGTCAAAGTTACGGTCACCTCGGAAAGGGGCCTCCCCGCGCTGGTGATGGTCCCCGAGATGGTGTGGGTGACCAGTGACCCGGAGAAATCCTGACCGGAAACATCTGCCCCATCGACCGTGATGGAGCGGTTTTGCGGCGTGAAGGTGTAGCTGTCTTTCACCGGTGTGATGGTGTAGTGGCCGTTCGGCTTCGCAAAAGTGAATACCCCGTCCGGGCCCGTTGTGAAGGTCCCCGTTGAATCCCCGGTCAAGTTGACCGTTACTCCGGAAAGGGGTGCCCCCGCGTTCGCTATCGTTCCGGAAATGGTATAGGAGAACGTGCTGGTGAAATTCTGCCCGGTTACGTCCGAACCGCTGACCGTCGCCGTGATGCTCGAAGGGCTGAAAGCATAAGGGTCTTTTGTCGGCGTGATGGTGTAGACGCCGTTTTGCAGCCCCGCAAAGCTGTAACTGCCCCCGGACCCCGTAACGGTCGACGCGTTTGTACCCGGCCCCGTCAACGTGACGGTCACTCCGGAGAGAGGCAAGCCGTTATTCGTTACAATCCCTGCGATGGAGTACCGGTTCTCGGTGAGGAAGGTCAGCTCATTGCCGTAAGTTGTTCCCGCCGCATTGGTGGCGTAGGCCCTCACGTGGTAGGTGCTGTTGGCTGTCAGGCCGGTGATGGAACTGGTGAACGGTCCAATACCAGCCCCATCGATCGTGCGGGGGTCGGAGGTTGTCGGATTACCGGTCGTGTTCCAGCAGACCCCTTTGGCCGTGACCGCTTCCCCGCCGTCAGAGGTTACGTTGCCACCGCTCGATGCCGTGGTTGTGGTTATCTCCGAGACCGCTGCAGTGGAGACAATGGGCAGATTCGCCGCTCCAGTAAGGGTCAGGTCCACCGAATCGGCGTTGTAGGCAATGCTCCAATCGCCGCCGGGCAGGGCTGTGGTCGTGAACTCGCCGGTATTTGAGCCGTATCGCATGATTCTGAAACTGTCTCCCACGTTCGGCACAAAACCGTTGACGAGATTGACGGCGAGCGTCCCCGCCAGTGCGGCACTGCCGTTCACAATGAGCTGGTCGTAGAGCGCTGTGCCGGCAAGCTCAATGTTCAAGACACCGCTTCCGGTCATAGCCAGGTTTCCGGTGAGGCTCATGGTCCCGGGTGAACTGCCCGGGTCGATATGTCCGGCGTTGCTGAAGGCTATCCCCCCTACAGCGAGGACCCCGTCTCCCTGAATGATTCCCGGCACCTGTCCTGAACTGTTGGTCAGGGTCCCGTCACTTATCGTCAGGGTCCGCCCGCCGGCTATCGTGATGACCCCGCTGTTGGTGTGCCCGGCGGAGGGCTGGCTGACAGTCAGTGGGTAGCTCACATTGAGGCTTCCACGGTTGTCCAGTTGAGCCGAGAGAAGACGACTACCCGTGCCGGAATCGGCAACCGTGGAGCTGATCGTTCCCTCGTTGAGCAGCACTCCCGCTGTCACGACCAGGGTTGAGGTCCCCGCCCCGCAATTGCCTGTGTGAGTCAGCTCGATCGTTCCGCTGTTCGTAAGACCGTTTGCCACCGTCAGAGTGGAATCGCCCCAGCTGCCACAGGTGTCAAAGGACGAAAGGAGCAACCTTGCTCCTCCACCGGTCGACATACTGTTCACCAAAACTGCCGTGTCCCCGGGGACCTGCATGAGGACATTGTCGATGATTCCTGTGAAAGTGAGGCCCGCGCCGTCCTGCAGGGTCGCGTTCATACCGAAGGGCGTTGCGGAAATTGGGGCATTGAAGTTCGCAGCCGCCGTACCGCCAAAAACCAGTGTCCCGGCCCCGGTGAAAACCCCGCCGGCATTCTGATTCAGTGTTCCGCCGCTGCCGACAATAAAGCTGATTCCCGAAGCGATGCTGATCGTCCCGCTGTTGGTGAGCGTACTGCCATAGGTCGTACCGTAGTCTGCGCTGATGATTCCCCGGTTGTCCACCTGGGCGGCGAGAGCTCGACCACCGCCTCCGGTTCCCGCTGCGATATGGATTGTGCCCATATTCGTCAGCACCCCGTCCGTGACGGCCAGGGTCGAGGTCCCCGCCCCGCAGTTCCCGGCGTGAGTCAGCTCAATGGTTCCGTTATTGGTAAAACCGCCAGCCACAGTAAGGGTTGAACTGTACCAGCCGCCGCAGCCGTCATAAGATGAAACGGCCACCAATGCCCCTGTGCCGATCGAGCATGGCACTGCGGAAGCCGATCCGGTGACCGTCATGGACACATTGTCGAGGGTCCCGGTGAATGTAAACCCGCCATCTTGGAGGCTTGCGTTCATACCAAAAGGCGTTGCAGAAATTGGGGCATTGAAATTCCCGGTCCCTGAGCCGATGAAGACCAGTGTGCCGGCCCCGGTGAAAGCGCCCCCGTTTTGATTCAAGGCGCCTCCGTTTACGGTAAGGGTTGTGCCCGATGCGATATTGATTGCGCCCATGTTGGTGAGTGTTCCGGCATTCGTCAGGGTGCCGTTGACATTGATCACTCCAGTGTTGTTGATCACCCCCATGGAAGTGAGGGCGTAGTTCACGTTGATGGTCCCCTGGTTATCCACCTGGGCCGAAAGGACACGACCTCCCGAGCCGGAGTTGACAACCGTTGAGCTGATCGTTCCCTGGTTCAGCAGGACTCCCGCCGTTACGGCCAGGGTAGAGGTCCCTGCATGGCAATTGCCGGTGTGAGTCAGCTCGATCATTCCGTTATTCGAAACGCCGTTGGCCACCGTCAGAGAGGAATCACCCCAGCCGCCACAGTTGTCAAAGGACGTAAGGAGCACCTGCGCTCCGGCGCCAATAGACATGCTATTCACCGCAACCGCCGTACTCACGGGGACCTGCATGAGGACATTATCGATGATTCCTGAAAAAGTGAGCTCCGCACCGTTCTGCAGGGTCGCGTTCATACCCAGGGGTGTTGCAGAAATCGGGGCGTTGAAGCTCGCAGCCGCCGTGCCCGCAAAAACCAGTGTGCCGGCCCCGGTGAAAACACCCCCCGGGTCCTGATTCAAGGTCCCGCCGCTCCCGATGGTAAGGCTCGTTCCCGAACCAATGCTGATCGTACCGGTGTTGGTGAGCATGCTGCCGTAGCCCATGCTGTACTCTACGCTGATGATTCCCCGGTTGTCCACCGGGGCGGAGAGAACTCGACCGCCGCCTCCGGTCCCCGCCGCGATATGGATGGTGCCCATGTTCGTCAGGATACCGGCCGCCAGGGCCAGGGTCGAGGTCCCGGCCCCGCAATTCCCGCCGTGAGTCAGCTCGATCGTTCCGTTATTGGTAAAACCGTCAGCCACAGTAAGGGTTGAACTGTACCAGCCGCCGCAGCTGTCATAAGATGAAACGGCCACCATTGCCCCCGCACCGATCGTAAAGGGTGTAACGGTAGCAGATCCGGTGGCCGTCATGGCTACATTGTCGAGGGTCCCGGTCAACGTGTAGGTGCCTGCTTGAAGGCTGGCATTCAACCCAAAAGGCGTTGTGGAGATCGGGGCATTGAAATTGCCGGTCCCCGAGCCGCTGAATACCAGTGTGCCGGCCCCGGTGAAAGCTCCCCCGTCTTGATTCAATATCCCACCGTTCACGGTAAGGGTTGCTCCCGCCGCTACGTTGATTGTGCTGGTGTTGGTGAGTATTCCGGCATTTGTCAGGGTGCCGTTCAGGTTGATCGTTCCGGTGTTGCTGATTGTGCCGGTGGAGGTGAGGGAAAAGCTCACGTTGATGGTCCCCTGGTTGTCCACCAGAGCCGAAAGGACGCGGCCTCCCGAGCCGGAATCCGCAACCGTGGAGTGGATCGCTCCCTGGTTCAGAAGTACCCCCGCCGTGACGGCCAGGGTGGAGGTCCCGGCATGGCAATTCCCCGTGTGAGTCAGATCGATTGCCCCGTTGTTGGTGACACCGTTTCCAACAGTGAGCGTAGAATTGTACCAGCCGCCGCAGCCGTCATAAGACAGAACGGTCAGGGTAGAACCGGCCCCGATGGAGATCGAGTCTGCCCAGGCACTCCAGGTGACCCGGATCACATCCGTCGCCGACGCCGGAATGACGACCTCATCGGAAGCCGTCGGGACAACCCCTTCCTCCCAGTTAGAAGCCGTGCTCCAATCGCCGGAAACCCCTGTCTTCCAGGTGATGGTGGCCCCGATCGCCTGTGAAAAGACCGGCACCAGCAACCATGCTAAGAGCGCTGTGGTCCCGACAAAGATCGTTCTTCTCATCATAAGCTCTCTTTCCCTGAACCTCTCATTCCAATATCTTTAGAAGTTGTTTCGCGAGTGGGTGAAAAACGATGCCAAGAACCGCCGGATTGACTCGATCCGAGAATGTGGGAATAAGGTCAATTGCTATCTGCTGGAGATAACTCGGTTTTTTCACCCATAAAATCGTTTTATAAAAACCTTATGAAGGGCCGATTTTCTCCCACAACATCAGAAAAAGGCAAGGATTTAATTCCTGAGACACTGCTGCTTTCGGCAGAAAAAATCTATCTTACTTTGTGGCTTTTATCATATTGTCAGACATCACAGCAAATTGGAATGGTAACGCATAAGTGCTTGAAATTCCAGAACGCTGATTTCTCAAGTAAACGTGTGCACGGCATAGGCAAGAATGACCTAAGTTACCGGAATCATTAGTAGGGGAATTGTCACATTTTCTATTGTTTTGAAAAACGTTTCTGGTACCATCTCCTTTACTATGGAGATGAGAACTCAAAGAATTGGCCCTTTCATGATCATGGCGCATAACGACACTCGTGGTCGTGTGATCAAAACCGTTTTTCTAAACCATGTTCCCGTCTCACGTTTTCATGCCGATGAGGCCGGTGAACGAAAGCTGGCTGCCATTGAGCTTGTGGAACGAGGTTTGTGCACAAACAAGGTCGCCGGTAAGATCT
>CAYTWB010000040.1:0-39638 GCA_964441945.1 uncultured Syntrophobacteraceae bacterium | reverse complement strand
CCCCCACCTCAGACATGGACCATAGCTATGGGGGCATGTGTGGGTAATTGTCAGCACCTTCAGGGGGCGATCGCTGAGGCGCCCCACAATGCCTCCGTCTATGGGTATCTGGGGGATGCCTATTGGCTGCGCGGAAACTCGAAAACCGCCCGCCAATGCTATCGGGAAGGATGCTCCATCGATCCTTCCGCCATCGACTGGCAACACCTGAAAGATGATGAGCTCATTGCATTGCGGCAGGAGCTCCTGCTTCTCTATGACTTTGATCCAGAGCTTGCCTCCGGCTGGCTGCCTTCCCATGCCCGTGTCAACGGTTTGTTCGAACGCAAGACGGTGCGCATTCATGAGGGTCTGAAGGAGCAGGTGGATGAGTATCTGGCCCTCCGAAAATCCCTCGAGAAGAAGACCGATCCCGTGAAGCTCGCCAGGCTCTTCTTCCGGGGGATAATCCTGTGTGAGAACGAGGAGGGCCTGAGACTGGTCAAGAAGATTGATCCGATCGACGTCCGAAGGAGGATGAAACAGGCCAATCCGGAGCTCTTTGCAGACTTTCTGCCAATCCTCCCGGCGTCACCGGCGAGGTTTCATTAAGACCTGTGTTCAGGGATAAGAATTTGAGGTTCTGCCGGCTGGGTTTCATTCTGCTGAACCCAAGCACCTCTGAACGTTTGAGCTGAGCGGGCCAAGTGCCTTGCCGATAAACGGTCCGCTCGATCGAAGCATTTGACATCGTGCGCGATTCGATTCGCTCTATCCTCGATGGACGATTGCCTCGTTTAAGGCGCTGACGACCTTGTTCAGGTACTCGCGCTGAAGTGTCTTTGGTGCGCTTGTCTCACCGGCTGAGGTTGCGAGCATCACGTGGTACACGGTCTTCTGAAAGTAGAGGTAGAGCGCGGAGGCGATCATGATGCCGATGCCGATTGGCGGATTGTTCATCGTCAGAGCCAAACCGATGACGAGGATGAAGATTCCTCCAAGTCGCCTAGGCTTCTGCTCAAACGCCTTGACCGAGGTAACGTTGCTCATCGCGTAGGTTTGCCCGCCATTGATGAATCTGGCGTTGGTTACCTTGACATCTTCATACTCGAAGAATGTTTTCTCGCCCATTGCTGACTCCTCCTGCGGGTTGGTAGCCGAATTCTGCCGCAGAGCACCCGCAGCGTGTTGTGCGGCGCCTAACACCACCTCGGGCCATGTGGCTGCTATCTATGCCAGTTCAATCGTTCCTGCGGTTCCACCCACGACCCTGCCAATCATGGCCGCATGGGAAACATCGTGTTCCCTGAGATCGGCCAGCAGTGAACGGGCCTGGTCCTCCGGAAGGGCAATCAGCAGACCGCCGGAAGTTTGAGCGTCTGCCAGGAGATCCAGCATCACCGGATCAACCGGCTTGCGCTGTTCGATCTGGTGAGTGCAGTAGTTGCGGTTGGCATAACTTCCGGCCGGGACCAACCCCATGTGAACCAGTTCTCTGGTTTCCGGCAGCAACGGTACCTCGGCAGAATCGAGAATCAGCCGCACCTTGCTCGCCACGGCCAGTTCCAGAGCGTGGCCAAGCAAACCAAAACCCGTTATGTCGGTGCATGCATGCACCGAGTAGGAAGCCATGAGCTGAGAGGTTTTTCCGTTTAGCGTCGCCATCGACTCTATCGCTTCTCTTTCAACCGCAGGGGAGATTAGACCGGCTTTGATTGCCGTCGCAAGGATCCCTGTTCCCAACCGTTTGGTGAGAATCAGAGTATCGCCCGGTCTTGCACCGGCATTGGTGACAATGCGTCCCGGATGAACCAGACCGGTTACTGAAAGACCGTACTTGATCTCCGAGTCCTCGACGCTGTGTCCCCCAATGAGGACCGCCCCGGCTTCGTGGACCTTCTCCAGTCCACCCCGCAGAATCTGCCCCAGTATAGCTTTATCCATGGAGCGTGACGGGAAGCAGACAACATTCATTGCCGTCAGGGGGCGACCGCCCATGGCAAAGACATCGCTGAGCGCATTTGCGGCGGCAATGCGCCCAAAATCCCAGGGATCATTGACCACGGGAGTGATGAAATCCAGGGTCTGGACCAACGCCATTTCATCTGTGAGGCGGTACACCCCGGCATCATCGGATGTCTCCCGGCCGACGAGAAGATTGGGATCATTTTCGAGGGGCAGCATCTCCAAAATGTCGGCAAGGTCACCCGGACCGATTTTGGCTGCTCAACCGGCTGCCCGAACGGTCTTGGTCAATTCAATTCGACTTTGGCTCATCTGGGATTCCTAGGTTATGCTTATGACCTTATCCGCCAGTTGTAATGCGGTGACGATGTCGAGCATATTGGTCGTCTCACCGACCTGTTTCTTTTCCAGCAGTCCGAAATGGTTCAAGCAAGTTCCGCACACCAGGATGCATACGCCTTCATCATGGAGTTCACGGAGCGCAGGAAGGCAATCCGACCCCTCTACAGCCAGTTTGACCCCGGCATTGAGAAAGATCAGCCGCCACAGCTCTGTTCCCATCTCTTTCAAGGTGTTGATGAAATTGAAAAGCAGCTTGTTTCCGAGGAGATCGTCGCCGCGTCCCATATGATCGGCCCCGACGAGCACTGCAATCCTGCACTCTTGATCCAGACCGGGTGAAGGCCCCTTCTCTTCAGAGGAAACCGCATGGCGATCCCTGGTTCCCGTAACCTCGAAGTTCGCATCCTTTTCAGAAACAGTCACCTGATATCCGGTGTGTTCCAGAAAACGGCTCACGTTCTCTCTGGCCGCCGGGTTGTCCACAACGACGCTCAATCGGGTTATGCCGCCCTGTTTCACCAGTTCCCTGGTCTTCAAGACCGGGCCGGGACAGGCGAGCCCTCGACAATCAAGTCTTTCCTCTGTCATGTTGCCCCTCTCACACCCTGTGAGCCAATCTGAAATAGAGGCTCAATCACCCCGCAGCCATTCAGTGCCGATATCCGATTATCAGAGTACTCGATCCGCTGCAAATCAACACACAGAAATACCAGGAAGCGATAACCTGTGATCTGTAGACTTTTGTTCTCAACGGATCAAATCGTAAATTCCGATGCAAGATGGCTTTTGCCATTGCTGAAACCAATAGAAGAGTGCGTTGACTTCCACATCGTGTGCAGACGCAGCCGGGGTTTGACGCTGCATACCATGATCAAGGTTGCCATTGGAGAGGTGCTTTGTTATCTTATTGACCATCGGGTGTTTGGAGTTGCGACAGGCAATTTTGCGGCCTCTATGAGCGAACCTCAACAATGGTTCCAGGAGTTGGATTGAAAATGAAAAAAAGAAAGAGTCTCTACTTGGGCGCCATCATGGCAATCGTCTTGTTTTTCGGGCTTTTCACCCTTGTCGAATCGAATGCGTGGGCACGGGCCGGGGGAGGGGGCTCATCCGGCAGCCGAGGCAGTCGGAGTTTTTCGAGCCCGAGTACTCCAGCCGCTCCTTCTCCCAGCCGGCCGTTCAGCAGCCCGGGATCGATGCCCGGAGCCGCTCCGCAGCCTTCTTCCGGATCGTTCAGCCGCAGCCCGTTTCTCCAGGGTCTGGCGGGTGGGGTCGCTGGAGGGTTTCTGGGCAATATGCTTTTTGGCAGCAGTGGAGTTGCCGCACCGATGGGAGGCCATGGTGGGGGCGGAATGGGCTTCTTTGACATTGTTATCCTGGGTCTGCTGGCCTATTTCGGCTGGAAGTTTTACCGAAGGTGGAGATTCCAGAAGGAAGCGGCGTCTTATTACGGTGATGCGACTTCCCCTCACATTGAAGCCCCTTACCCAAGAACGGAGGCCACCCCTTATTATGGTGGAGGGTCCCAGGAATCCTACGCTGGGACCTTTAACGACCTGGAGCGGGGTCTTGAGCAGTTGAGACGGGTTGATCCGGCTTTCGATGAGGACGCTTTCAAAGAGCTTGCACAGGACATGTTCTTTCGCATTCAAGCAGGCTGGATGAACCGGGGTCTGGAAGGCATCGAAAGCCTGATGACCGGTGAGATGGCCAAGTTCTTCCGAGACAGCTTCGAAGAAATGAAGCAGAAGGGCAGAATCAACCGCCTGGAGAATATTGCGGTAAGGAAAGTTGAATTCAGTGAAGCCTGGCAGGAGACCGGGAAAGACTACATAACCATATTCTTTACAGCCAACCTGCTTGATTACACGGTAGATGACCGGACCGGCCAGGTCCTTGAAGGGGACAAGCTGAATCCGGTGAAGTTCCAGGAGTTCTGGACTTTTACCCGGGATATCGGCGGATCACGCTGGCAGTTGTCGGCGATCAATCAGGCGGAAGGCCCAGCAAGACCATCCTGAACTGTCTCTCTCCTGGGTCAGAGGGCAATGACGGTGAATGATGGATTTCAGCCCGTCTTTCGGGCGGGCATGAAGCCCGCCCCTATCGTTGCCGGACGACCATTCGCTATAGGGGCGGGCTTATGCCCGCCCACTTCGCTCTTAATTCACCAACAATGGAGTCAGTGGGGAGGGTGTTTACAGTCCGGTGTCCTTGGACCGGGGAAACGCTTTCATTCTCCCCTGGTTGAAGATGCTCGGCTACGTAGCCGGGCGGGGATGTCGCATTTCCGCCTCGGAAGGCCGAACATACAGGGGGGCAGCCGTTAAAGGGTTTTCCGCTTCCTGATCCAGAAGTCTTTCCCGTGCCAGCTCTCCCACCAGGGCCGCCCGGACGAAATGGAATGGGGCAGGGGCCGCCAGTGCCCAACCGCCCAGCTCTTTCGAAAACAACTCCGCGCACAGAGACCATCCATCCCCACAGAAGATGGTGGGGCCCGTAATCTTCTCTACAATTCGCTGAGGGGAATCCACCTGGAAAGAGGACCGCCGTTGCACTGCTCCTCTTCCATCCGGCTGATAAACGGCAAAATAGATTTCACTCTTGCGTGCGTCCAAGAGGGGACAAACGGGGTGGGCGGCATACCCCAGGGGGGCGGCAAGAGCGTCCAGCGAAGGGATTCCCACAAAGGGTTTTCCGGTTGCCCAGGCGAGCGTCTTGACTGTGGTCAGTCCGATTCGCAAACCCGTAAAGCTTCCGGGACCGGTCGTCACGGCAAAGGCTTCAACCTGTTCAAAGCCCCATCCCAATTCGTTCAGCAGGAAATCGATTCGTTTGAGCAGGAGACGGTTGTGAGTCTGGGACGACAACAACGTCCACTCGGCCATCACGCGAGCGCCGTCCAGGATGGCAATGCTGCCCGAAGCTGTCGAGGTGTCAACCGCCAGGATCTTCACGTTAACCGCACCGGATGAAACCCTCGCAAGAGCTGGTCCTACGGAAGAAATTCAGACTTCTGTCCAGGGATCAACCGCATAATATCGTTATAGAATACAAAAACCATGAGCACGAGAAGAAGGAGCATCCCTGCTTTTTGAGCCCACTCAATCTTTCGCTGGCCTATGGGCCTGCCGAGCAATCCCTCAACCAGGAAAAACATGATGTGACCCCCGTCCAGAACGGGGATAGGCAGCAGGTTCAAGACTGCCAGATTCACACTGATCAAGGCGATGAAATGGACCAGACTGAGCAGACCTTCATTGGCCTGTTGACCAGCCATCTGAGCGATCAGAATTGGCCCCCCCAGGGTCTTGATCGAAACGACCCCTTCGATGAGCTTCCCAACGGTAACCAGGAAAAGCTTGCTCAAATTCCAGGTCTGGACCACGCTGTAGTAGACGGCGAAAAGAGGGTTTTCCTTTTTTATGCCAATCTTTCCGGAAGCGGTGATGCCAATGACGGCCCGTTTGACGGGTTCTCCAAAGATGTTTTTGACTTCAGTCACGTGGGGAGTGACCGAGATCGCAACATGAGCCCCATCGCGCTCAACCTGGAGCGCTAGGGGTTGTTCGCCCAGTTCTTCTATGAGACGGGAAAGGTCTTCCCAATCTCCGATGGAGTTCCCCTGGATGGAGATGATCTTATCCCCGGTCATCAGGCCGGCTCGTTCGGCTGGAGAACCCTCACTGACGGAACCGATCTCGGGAATGAGATGAGGGATGCCGGATATCGCATAGATGAAGGCAAAAATAACCATAGCCAGGAGGAAGTTTGAGAGCGGGCCCGCCAGTACAATGGCTATTCGCTTGGATACCGGCTGGAGGGAAAAGCTCGATGATCGCTTCGCCTCCTCCACCTCTTCCCCCAGTTCCTCCCCCAGCATCTTGACGTAGCCCCCCAGTGGAATGAGGGACACACAATAGTCCGTATCGCCCTGCTTATACCCAAAAAGCCTGGGACCGAAACCCAGGGAGAACCGGAGCACCGTCACCCCTGACCGCTTTGCCACGAGGAAATGCCCCAATTCATGGACAAAAATCAATAGCCCCAAAACAACAATGGTGGATACAACTGTAATGACCAAGATACGATCCTTTGCTTATGATTCTCTGCGAGAGTTTACTACCTCGTCCGCTTTTTCACGCGCCCATCGGTCCGCCCCTAAGACAGTCTCCAGCGTGAGGGAAGCCGCAATCTGATGAGATGCCATGACCCGTTCGATGATCTGCGGGATCTCCAGGAAGGTAACCAGCCCGTTCAGAAATGCGTCCACAGCAACCTCATTTGCTGCGTTCAAGACGGCCGGCAGCGTTGAGCCCGTTCGGCAGGCTTCGTAGGCAAGACGCAGACAAGGGAATTTCTCTTCATCGGGCGGATAGAAGTTGAGGTTCCGCAAGCGGAAGAGATCCAGGGGCGGGGCCTTCACCGGAAGGCGTTCCGGATAGGCCAGCGCATACGAAATGGGAATCTTCATATCGGGTATTCCCATCTGAGCGATCACGGATCCGTCAATGTACTCCACCATGGAATGAACGATGCTTTCCGGGTGGATATGAATGACAATCTGTTCAACCGGGACCCCAAAGAGCCAGTGTGCTTCAATGACTTCCAGTCCTTTGTTCATGAGGGTGGCAGAGTCGATGGTGATCTTCTTCCCCATGCTCCAGTTGGGATGTCTCAGGGCTGCCTGGGGAGTCACTCCGGCCAGCTCGTCCGGGCTCTTGTCAAAGAAAGGCCCTCCCGACGCTGTCAGCAAAATCCGCTTGAGTGCCTCGCGATGGTTTCCTTCAAGGGCCTGGAAGATCGCACTGTGTTCGCTATCAACAGGGAGTATCTTGGTCCCCTGTTGTTTCGCAAGTTGCATGACTAATTCGCCGGCGATCACCAGTGTTTCTTTGTTGGCCAGGGCCAGCTCTTTGCCTGCCTTGATGGCGGCAAGTGTCGGCAGGAGGCCGGCTGCCCCCACCATGGCCGAGACCAGCATCTGGGACTTTGGGTGCGTGGCGACACGCTCATACCCTTCCCGGCCGAAGACTATCTCTGGGTGGTGGCCGTTCAGTCGAAAGCCCTGCTGCAGTCGATTGGCCAGGTCCTGGTTCAGGACCGCGACCAGAGCAGGCTGAAAGACCTCGATCTGTTGCAGAAGCAGATCGATATTGCGCCCGCAAGCGAGAGCGACCACTTCGAATCGATCCGGAAACTGGCGGACCACATCAAGCGTGCTTACCCCGATTGATCCGGTGCTTCCGAGAATACTGAGGGCCTTTTTTGACATAATGTTTTAGAGCAGTGTTGTGTCCTTCCACACCAGGAAAAAAAAGGTTGCGGGCATAACGAAGAGCAGACTATCCAAGCGATCGAGAATTCCACCATGGCCGGGAAGCAACCCACTGGAATCCTTTCTCCCACTGATCCGCTTGATCATGGATTCAATCAGGTCCCCTGTCTGACCCAGCATCACCAGACACCCGCTCAACAGAAGCATATCCCCTGTATGCGTTCCTTCCAAAAGGAATGCTCCATAGAGTGTACCGGTAACCAGTCCGGCGGACAAGCCCCCGAGCGAACCTTCCACGGTCTTCTTCGGACTCACCGCTTCATAAAGCTTGTGGCGCCCAAATTGCCTGCCGCAATAGAATGCAGCAATATCATTGGCCGCATTCACGCAGAGGCCGAAAAAGATCCACAGGGTCCCCTCTGCCAGCCGGCCGATCAGCAATACATAAGACAAAAGGTAGGGAATGTAAAGCCAGCCAAGGCTTAGGAGAGCCAGGCGACTGGTTCCAGCAGGGTCAAGAGGCGAGAAAGCCAGGAGAAATAAGAAACCGATAAAAAGGCTCGCAACCAAAGCACAATGAAGTCCTGCAAATCCTCCAAAAGATGCGGCAAGCGGAATGAAAAGGCCGATCAGGATGAAAAGAGCCTGCCATTGCCGGGAGAGCGGGCAAGTGAAAAGCATCCGCTGAAGCTCCCAAAGGCCCGTCCCGGCAGCAACCGCCACCAGAACGGTCAGCAACCAATAGGGCCCTGCAGCCAAAGCAATAACCAGCGGAACCGTTATGATGGTCCCGGTAGCCAGCCGCTGCTTATGAGTATCTAGCTGCCGCCAATTCCACATGATCTATGAGAATCTGGTCCTGTCTGTCGCAGAGCTCTTCCTGCGAATCTGTTCACTGGTTTTTCCGAAGCGGCGCTCTCTTCGCTGATATTCGCTCATGGCCTCAATCAGTTGAGGTTCCCTGAAATCCGGCCACAAAACGTTGGTGATGAAGATCTCCGAGTAGGCCAGTTGCCAGAGGAGGAAGTTACTGACACGGTATTCACCTCCCGTGCGGATTACCAGGTCTGGATCAGGGAACTGAGCGGTGAGCAGGTATTGAGAAAAGCGCTCCGGAGTGAGTTCACGAGGGTCGCATTTGCCCTTTTGAACATCTTCCGCAAAACATTCTACAGCCCTTGTAATCTCCTGCCTTCCCCCATAATTGATCGCCAGTCCCAAATAGAGCTTATCGTTTCGCTCTGTTTCTTCAATGGTGATCTGGAGCTGTTTCACAATATCCCTGGGGATGCCTTCCGTATCCCCGAAGTGGCAGAATCGGATCTTTTTTTCCATCATCTCCGGCAGTTGAGAAATCAGGTAGCTTTTCAAGAGCCGCCACAGGGCCCTTACCTCTCGCTCCGGCCGCTGCAGGTTTTCTTTGGAAAGCGCATAGAGAGTTAGATAGGGAACACCCAGTCTTCTGCAACAACTCACGACATCTCGAACGGAGTTGGCTCCCTCCCGGTGACCCAGGATTCGGCTCCAGCTTCGCTCTCTGGCCCACCGCCCGTTCCCGTCCATGATAATGGCGATGTGACGTGGGAGTTTCTCCGGATCGAACGGTGGATTCATCAGATTTCCAAAATTTCTTTTTCTTTCACCGTGTAGAGTGCATCGATCCGTTTTGTGAACTCGTCAGTGACTTTTTGAGTCTCTTCCTGGGCTCGGAACTGATCATCCTCGGAGATCTCTTTGTCCTTCTTGAGATCTTTTATCATTTCGTTGGCATCCCGGCGAATGTTTCGCACGGCCACCTTCGTTTCTTCAGCCATCTTCTTGACAATTTTCACTAATTCTCGACGTCGTTCAGTCGTTAGAGGGGGGATATTGATCCGGATGATCTTCCCGTCGTTCATGGGAGTGAGGCCCAATTCGGATTTCAGAATAGACCTTTCAATCTCGCCGATGACCGAATTGTCCCATGGCTGGATCATGATCGTACGCGGATCGGGTATCGTAAGGGTCGCTAATTGGTTAAGCGGAGTCGGTGTTCCGTAATACGCCACTCTGATCCCATCGACCAGAGAAACGGATGCTCTTCCCGTGCGTAGTCTCTTGAAATCTCGTTCAAGGCTGTCCAGAGCTTTTTCCATGCGATCCTGAGCGTCCGCATAAATATCATTCAACATGAACGATTCCCTCCACCACAGTTCCTATCGGTTCTCCCATCACAGCTCTCTTGATATTGCCCTTGTTTCTCAGATTGAAAATCACAATTCGCATCCCCTGCTCTCTAGCCAGAGAAATAGCGGTGGCGTCCATAACCCTAAGGTTCTTCTGAAGGACTTCGTTGAAGCTGATCCGGTCATACTTGTCAGCCGTGGGGTCTTTCTCCGGATCGGTTGCGTAGACCCCATCCACCTTGGTGGCTTTCATCAGTATCCCGGCGCCGATTTCTATGGCGCGCAAGGCAGCCGTTGTGTCGGTCGTAAAAAAAGGAAGACCGGTCCCAGCAGCAAAGATGACAATCCGGCCTTTTTCCAGGTGGCGGATGGCCCTGCGACGAATATAGGGCTCCGCCACTTCTTTCATATCAATCGCCGACTGCACGCGCGTGGTGATTTCGAGCTTCTCCAGTGCCTGCTGCAAAGCCAGGGCATTCATCACGGTGGCCAACATCCCCATATAGTCGGCAGTGGCGCGATCCATCCCCCGCGACGCGCCGGAAATCCCACGAAAGATGTTGCCTCCCCCAATCACCAGGGCAATTTGAACACCCAGACTGTGGATTTCCTGGA
Organism: uncultured Syntrophobacteraceae bacterium; assembly: GCA_964441945.1. Lineage (GTDB taxonomy): Bacteria > Desulfobacterota > Syntrophobacteria > Syntrophobacterales > Syntrophobacteraceae > JADGQM01. Next base: position 29,294 of record CAYTWB010000040.1, on the reverse strand, counting down.
TCTCTTCTGAAATGTTTCGGAGTACATTCGAATCAATCCCGTAGGACTCATTCCCCATTAGCGCTTCACCGCTCAGCTTCAGGAGTATCCTTCGATAGAGGGGTTTTCCCATCTGGCTCATTGCATGTGTCCATTCTGGATGTCAGACCGGAGCGGGCGGCACCGGACCACTCCGTTCATCTCAATCCATCCGACGCTCGACAGCTGAATCCCGCGTTTCTACTCACCCAATTGGTATCGGGCAAATCGGCGGATGATAATTTTCTCTCCGATCTTAGCGACCAGTTCGTTAAGATAATCCTGAATACTCCTGTCCGGGTCCTTGACATAGGCCTGTTCGAGAAGAACGGACTCTTCGTAGAACTTGCGCATCTTACCGTCCACCATCTTTTCGAGGATGTTTTCCGGCTTTCCGGTTTCTCTTGCCTGAGCCATGTATATTGAACGTTCACGCAGAACAATCTCTTCCGGGATGTCCTCCCGCTGAACCCCCACGGGATTGGAAGCGGCGATCTGCATGGCAATGTTCTTTGCAAACTCAAGAAAGTCCTCGCTTTTTGCAGCAAAGTCGGTTTCACAGTTGACTTCCACCAGCACCCCGATGCGTCCGCCACCATGAATGTATGCATGGATGACGCCCTCAGAGGTTTCTTTGCCCGAGCGTTTCATGGCTTTGGCCAGGCCCTTTTGCCGAAGGAAATCGAGGGCCTTTTCCATGTCCCCGTTGGTTTCCTTGAGTGCCTTCTTGCAATCCATCATCCCAGCGTTTGTTTTGTCCCGCAAATCCTTGACCATTGAAGCTGTTATTTCCAAATCCCTTCTCCTTCCTTACCGGTATCCTTCCTTGAGATAGCCGACCTCATTCCGCTCCCGTTTCAGATCTCGATACGGGATTCACAATCTCCACTTCCGGCCCGCTTTCTTCCTCACTCAGGATTTGTCCTGCCGGGACCTCCTCAAAAGAAGGGAGCTCCTCTTCCTCAAGGGCCTGTTGGCTCTCTTCGAAGCGCTGGCGCCCTTCAACACAGGCATCAGCCACCTTTGAAGTGACCAGGCGAATAGCCCGGATTGCATCGTCATTTCCAGGAATGGGGTAATCGATCACGTCCGGATCACAATTCGTATCGACGACTGCTACGACGGGAATGCCCAGCCGATTGGCTTCTGCAACCGCGATGTTTTCACGGTTCGTGTCCACCACAAAGAGTGCTCCCGGTAGCCGGGTCATCTTCTTGATGCCCCCCAGGTTCTTTTCCAGCTTTTCGCGCTCGTTTTGCAGTTGCAAGATCTCTTTCTTGGGGAAACGGTTGATGCTGCCATCCTGAATCATGGCATCCAGTTCTTTAAGATAGTCGATTCGCAGCTTGATCGTCTTAAAATTGGTCAACATTCCGCCAAGCCAGCGCTGGTTTATGAAGAACATTCCACACCTTTGCGCTTCTTCCAGAATCGTATCCCGGGCCTGCTGCTTGGTCCCCACGAAGAGCACGCTCTCCCCGGCTGCTACGGTTTCCGAGACGAACTGGTAAGCACTCTGAAAGAGCCTGACGGTCCTCTGCAAATCGATGATATAGATCCCGTTTCGGGCGCCAAAAATGAAAGGTTTCATCTTGGGATTCCAGCGTCGGGTTTGATGTCCGAAGTGGACCCCAGCTTCCAACAATTGTTTCATTCCTACAACAGCCATACTAATCCTCCTTCTGGTTGAATCCTCCACCCCCTGTTCATGCCGATTTGGATAAGGAATCGGGCACCAAAAGGCTTAAGGGGTGTGCGATCTGATTAAATCGTCATTTGTTAACACGTTGTTAAAGGGGTGGCAACTGAAAAATAGTTTAAGTTAGAGGCCCCGGACCTCCCCGAAGGTCTTGGAATTGAATACATTTTGTGCCATAAAGCATAAACCCTGTTGGATGAGGATTTCAGAGAAGATGAGGAACTTTCCATGCTGAAGAAACAGAAAAAACGCATTGTAGTGCTCGCCGGGTTGGTGCTCCTTCTGATGGGATGGACAAGCCTCAAGGCAAAAACCGGTGAAGATAATCCCGAAGTCTATCAATACCTGAGGCTGTTCAGCGATGTCTTGAATATTGTGCAGGACAACTATGTTGAAAAGGCCGATTTGAAAAAGCTGATGTACGGGGCGGTGAGCGGTATGTTGCGCGAACTGGACCCGCATTCCTCTTTCCTCAAGCCTGAAGAGTATAAAGAACTGCAGGTTGAGACCAAGGGCAAATTCGGTGGTCTGGGTATCGAGATAACCATGCGAGACAATATCCTGACCGTTGTAGCGCCACTGGAGGGAACTCCGGCCGACAGGGCCGGAATACAAGCCGGCGATCAGATCATCAAGATCGATGATCAGCCCACTCAGGATATGTCCCTTACGGAGGCCGTTCAGAAAATGCGGGGCGTCAAGGGCACAAAAGTTAAGCTGACCATCATCAGAAAGGGTGAACGCAAGCCTCTCGACTTCGATCTGACCCGGGATATTATCTCAATCCAAAGCGTAAAGTGGCGCACTCTGGAACCGGGTTACGGCTATGTTCGCGTCTCCAGCTTCCAGAGTGGGACCGCTGCCGACTTGCGAAAGGCCCTCGATCAGCTTGAAAGCGACAACCATTCCCTGCTCGGGTTGGTGTTGGATTTGCGCAATGATCCTGGGGGATTGCTGGACCAGGCTGTTGAGGTGGCCGACGAGTTTATCAATGAAGGCTTGATCGTCTACACAGGCGGACGTCTTGAGAACCAGAAGATGCGTTTTGAGGCACACAAGAGCAGCAAGCCGCGTAATTTCCCCATAGTAGCGCTGGTCAACTCAGGCAGTGCCAGCGCCTCGGAGATCGTGGCGGGGGCACTTCAAGACCATAAGCGGGCAATCGTTCTGGGAGAGCCGACCTTCGGCAAGGGCTCGGTGCAAACAGTGATTCCCTTGAATGATGGATCGGCCCTACGACTCACGACATCCCTCTACTACACGCCGTCAGGCCGATCGATTCAGGCAAAGGGAATTGAGCCTGACATCCTCGTCAAGAGGGAGCTCCCTCAGAAGCCTGATGACGAAGGAACGGATGAAGTCCGGCGTATTCGCGAGAAAGACCTTCCTCGACATATGGAGAATCAAAAGGCCGAACCGGAGGATTCCAAGTCCGGAGCACTCCAGCTCGAGACGCAGAAGATGCTGGAACAGGACAACCAGCTCAGAAGGGCCCTGGACCTGCTCAAGGGATACAAGATCATGGGGCAAACGAGCTACAACTGATCCTGAAGGACCGCGGTTCAAATGGCTTCCAGGCCTGCCTCAAAGAAAAGCGGGGCCTCCACCCGAGGTGGAGGCAAGGACCGTGGATCGGCAAATCGCTATACGAAGAGGTCCGCTAGGACCGGCAAAGGGAAGTTGAGCTCGTCTCCCTGGAGAGGGGCGCCATCTCTCCACCTGGCAGTTTTGGCCGCTGCAGTTGTGGCGGTCGTGATGCTGGTCGGACTCGTATACTGGGGGAAAAGTTCCAGGCCGACCGCTTCGCCTCAGCCTGCAGCGTCAAGAAGGGCCCAGGGGCCTGTCGCAGAAAAGGTCTTCGACCACAGAGAGCTTCCTCGAACAAAGGATGCGGGGCAGCCGAAAGCCGCAGAAAGAGCCAAATCTCAATCCAGTACCCCCTTGGACAAAAAGCCCGGCACCGAACCCCAGGGACCTGCAAAACCGGCGCAAGCCCGGCATTCCAATCCCCAAGACGCCCATCCGGGCCCTCAGTATGCCGCCCTGCCGCCTGAACACAATCTGGTTGAGACGACAAAACCTCCCGCTCCTCCGCAGCCGGTCGCTCCACCCCTTACCCCGCCCGTCGCCAGGGTGGCCATCGTGATCGATGATTTTGGGCCCGATCGGAACATCGCCGATAAATTCCTGGATCTGCCCATTCCCATTACTTTCTCTGTTCTTCCCTTTCAGCGGAATAGTCGAGAAATTGCCGATCTGGTCCATGCACGCCAGCGTCAGGTTATTCTCCATTTGCCCATGGAACCGCAGGGCTATCCCAAGGTGAACCCGGGCAAAGGGGCTTTGTTGGTCTCCATGTCGAGCGATGCCATTCTAAAGTCGATCGACACCGCTCTAGATTCCACTCCTCACGTCACCGGGATGAATAACCACATGGGTTCCCGCTTCACGGAAAACGCCGTATTGATGAAGACGGTCCTTGAAGAAGCACAAAAACGGGGGCTCTACTTCATCGATAGCTATACAAGCCCTCGGAGTGCAGTAGCTTCCGTGGCCCAACAGATTCACGTTCCATTCCTGCGCCGCGACGTCTTCCTAGACAACATTCGGTCTGAAGGTGCTGTCCGTTCCCAAGTAGGTCTTCTCATCCGCCGGGCAAAAATTGAGGGAACGGCCCTGGCCATCGGCCATCCCCATGAATCCACCCTGCGTGCGCTCAGCCGGGCAGTCAAGGAATTCGAACGAGAAAAGATTTCCGTGGTGCCGGCAGGTGAATTGATGCCGGCTTATTGATGCCCCTATTTTGATCTTGACCTATTACGTTGAAAAAGCTATGAGGTGCGAGCATGCAGATGGAGATATATGTTTAAGATATTTAGCTTTTTAGCGCATGCTTGATCAATCTGCGATGGAGGAAGACCAAATTATGAATCGAATCTTCAAGTTGTTCCTTGTTGCGTTTCTCGGATGCTTCTGTTTGGGCTGGATTCATGCTGAAGCTGCCGCCGACAATGCCACTCAGGCAGGTGCGCCAATCGCGGGAACTCCCCAGAACGCTCCGGTTATGCAGGTTTCCGAAGCAACCTATGATTTTGGAGAAGTCCCTGAGGGGGGAGAGCTGGTCCACGATTTCATAATCAAGAATACTGGGAAAGCCGAGCTGCGAATCGAGCAGGTGCGGCCGGGTTGAGGCTGTGACTTAGTCCAGTTTGATCGGACGATCCCTCCTGGAGGAGAGGGCAAAGTGACATTGAGGGTACGCTTGAGAGGCTACCAGGGTAGTGTGAAGAAAACCGCAACGGTGAGCAGTAATGATCCGCAGAATTCACGGGGCCTGCTGGTCCTGCAGGGGAGGGTCAAAGCCTTGATAGAAGTGCAGCCTTCCGGCAACATTGCCTTTCGAGGGCTTGCAGACCAGATAGAGGAGAAGACGATCAATCTTGTCAGCACCAACCGTCAATTCGCGATTCAGAAGGTTGAAAGCAACCTTGAGGACAAGATACGCTATCAGATGGAAACGGTCGAGGCGGGGAAGCACTATCGTTTGAAGGTCGCCAACCTCCTGAAGCAGGGTACCTACAACGGATTCATCAAATGCACTACAGACTTGCCGGAAAAACCCGACATCCAAATCCGGGTGAACGGGTACATAGAAGGTGAAGTCTCCGTCAAGCCTCTAATGATACTGGTGGGAAAGCTGGGGGCACAGCAGCCGGTGCGAACCGGGAAGGTGTTCGTAACGAACAATCGCAAGAAGCCTTTCCAAATCAAGAACCTGACTTACGATGATAAGCTGATTGACGTCAAACAAGAGGCGCTTCCCGACGGCACCGGATACAGTCTTGAAATCGTCCCAAAGCAGGACAGCCTTTCGACAATAGCGGGAGGTCGGCAAACGACCTCTCTAAAGATCGAAACCGATATCCCAAATGACGAATCACGACAGGTTCAAATCCACATCATGAATTCTTCCGACACCCCTCCTGCGGGGGCAACCGGCCCCCAGGCGCCTCCAAAACCGCCCGATGCCGCCAAGGGCCCCAAACAGTAGTTCGTTTCGCCCGATATCCTCTCTTGAAACAGGCCAGGAGAGGATATCAACCCCATAACCTGGGCCTTCAAGATTCCCCATCTGACGGTGCAGGCGATTGACGGTCAGCAGGAAGGCCGTGCTGTTTCCAGAGCCCCCAGCCGTCGGGCAAAACTCGCGCGTGAGCATATCCCTCGGCTGAGAGGGTTAAAGCAAGTTCCCGACTCAGGCTGCAACGATCCCCTTCGCAGTAGGCAACAATGGTGGAGTCGCGAGGGATGTCGGACATAACCTGCGGAAAAAGCCTGTCAAATTCCTCCCATGGGAGGTTCCTGGCGCCTTCAATGTGTCCCAGGCGGAACTGCTCATTTGGCCGTGCATCGAGAAAAACCGCCTTGTGATCAAAATAGAGGGCTTCAGCATCCTCGAAGGATATGGTCAAATCTTGTTCCCCGTCGCTGGAAGCACTCGGTTGAGTCATTTCAGACCAATCTGTGACAATCGGCAATTTCGGGTGGCGGAAGGAATTGACACTCAAAGCAACCAGTGAGGAAATGGCTATGATGGCCATCAGTTGCCACAGGGCCTGCACCCACGGGCGATATGAGGGAAGACTCCTGTCGGGGGAAATCGGTTTGGACATTTTGGTCCTTGCTTCCTGCTTTCAGCCGACGAGTGCCGCGGTGTCGGCAAACGGCCTTGCCGCGGTCCAATGTGTTGGCTCATCACCCATCACCCATTTGACATCTCGCATTCCTGGGCTGATATAAACAGAGGGGTTCCTCGGCAAGGTAGTTGCCCGTATTCTCATACGCTCTGGCGCGACAACCGCCGCATACTCTTATGTAATGACAACCCCCGCACTTCCCCTCATATTTCTCAAAATCTCGCAGGTCCTTAAAAATCGATGCGGAATTCCAAATCTCGCGAAAAGGCTTTTCTCGAATATTTCCGCAGTTTAGTTCAAGGTAGCCGCAGGGCTGCACCTGCCCGAGGTGTGAAATGAAGGCAAAGGAGATCCCTCCCAGGCATCCGCGGGTCATGGCGTCCAGGCCGAATGTCTTGACGTCGACTTCACGGCCATCGGCTCTGGCTCGTTGCCGCAGGATACGATAGTAGTGAGGAGCACAGGTTGCCTTCAACTGCAATGGCACCCGGTCTTTTTGTTCGTAAAACCAGTGCAGCGTTTTTTCATATTGCTCTGCATCAATAGCCTGTTCCGCGAGGTCCTTGCCTCGACCCATGGGAACCAGCAGGAATATGTGGTGGGCCACGGCACCCAGTGAGACCGTCAGCTCCTGGATGGCTGGGAGTTCGTGAAGGTTCTGTCGAGTGATCGTGGTGTTGATCTGAAAATCGAGACCCACCTCCCTGGCAGCCTGTATGCCACGCAGTGCTCCATCGAAGGCGCCCGCCATCCGGCGGAAGGCGTCATGAGAACCGGCGGCGGCCCCATCGAGGCTGATACTGATCCGCTGAATGCCAGATTCCTGAAGCTTTCCGGCTATTTCAGCGGTAAGCAGCGTTCCATTCACAGCCATGGTCATTCGGAAACCCTTCCAGTTTCCATACGCTGCGATCTCAAAAATATCCGGGCGCAGGAGCGGTTCTCCTCCGGTCAGAATAATGATCGGCCTGGCGAAGGTCTCGATCTCGTCCAACAGCGCAAAACATTCTTCTGTTGACAGTTCATTCTCGTAAGGACGATCCTGGGCGGCTGCTCGGCAGTGGACGCAAGCCAGGTTGCAGGTACGCGTCACTTCCCATGCCACAAGCCTCAAGTCCGCCCCACCGGGACCCATAAGCTCTCTTTTCATGAAATTCCTTTTCAGCTCTCCATAAGCTCTTTCGCTGCAGCCTTGGCAAAGTAGGTCAATATCAGGTCCGCTCCCGCTCTCCGGATGGCGAACAACGCCTCCATCATCACCCGCTTTTCATCCAGCCAGCCCTGGGCGGCTGCAGCTTTGATCATGGAATACTCACCGCTGACGTTGTATGCCGCAATCGGCCAGTCAAACCGTTCCCTGGCTCGACTGATAATGTCCAGGTAGGGCAGGGCGGGTTTGACCATCACCATATCCGCACCCTCTTCAATATCCATGGCAATCTCGCGCAGGGCCTCATCCGCATTGCTTATGTCCATTTGATAGGCCCGGCGGTCGCCAAACTTGGGAGCGGAATCGGCGGCATCCCGAAATGGCCCGTAGAAGGCTGAACAGTACTTGGCTGAGTAGGCAAGGATGCCCACCTGATCGTAACCGTTTTCATCCAGGACGTGTCGAATGGTTCCCACCCGCCCATCCATCATATCGGAAGGAGCCACGATGTCCACGCCGGAGCGAGCATGGGAAACCGCGACCTTTCCCAATACTTCCAGAGTGGCGTCATTGTCGACCTGCTGCCCCTGCAACAGGCCACAGTGACCATGGCTGGTGTATTCGCAGAGACAGACATCGGTTATGACCACCAGGTCCGGATATCTCTCTTTAATGGTCCGGCTCGCCATCTGGACGGCACCCTGGTCGGAATAGGCCTCACTTCCCTCTTCATCCTTCTCATGAGGCAAACCGAAAAGCAGCACAGCGGGGATTTTCAGGCTCACCACATCAGAGATCTCCTCCATAAGCCGATCGACTGAGAACTGGTAGACATCCGGCATGGACGGAATCGGGTTTTTGGTGTTGCTTCCGGTGCAGACAAAAAGAGGGTAGACCAGATGATCTACAGTCAGGACCGTTTCTCGAATCAGGCGACGCAGATTCTCCGTGCGCCGAAACCTCCTTGGACGGTATGTGGGGAAATACATCGGAATCTCCCTATATCTCTTCATCGGTCAGGTAACAGGCCGGGTCCGGATTCCAAAGATTCCCCGTGGCCGCTTCGGCCCGCACTCGGAAGTTGCCACCGCAAATATCCAACCAGCGACAACGGCTGCAGCGTCCTTCTACGTAACGCTTTTTGTCCTTGAGCCGCTTCATCAGCGGATTGGAAAGATCCGTCCAGATCTCACTGAAGGGCTGTTCCCTGATATTCCCGAAGCTGTAATGGCGCCAGAATTGATCGGCATGGACGCTCCCCTCCCAGCTGATGCACCCGATTCCACGCCCGGAATTGTTCCCCTCGTTCATTTTCAGGAGTTCCAGTACATCGGCTGCCCTGGCAGAGCCTTCATGAAGCATCCGGAGATAGAGGTAGGGTCCGTCAGCATGGTTATCCACGGTCAAGACCTCTTTTATTTTGCCTCGCCGGTGAAGGTCGTCCGTTCGATCAATGATCAGATCCACGACCTCCCTGGTTTCTTCATGGGAAAGGTCTTCATCCATTAGCTTGCTGCCTCTGCCTGCGTAAACCAGGTGATAGAAACAGACACGGGGTATTTCCCGTTCCTCCAGCAGGTCGAAAATCGCGGGGATCTCTCGATAGTTGAGGCGATTCATCGTGAATCGCAGACCGACCTTGATCCCTGCGTCCTGACATGCTGCGATGCCATCCAGGGCCTTTCCAAAAGCACCCCTCACGCCCCGAAATCGGTCATTCACCTTCTCCATGCCATCCAGGCTGATCCCGACGTAGGAGAGCCCGATCTCCTTGAGTTGCTGAGCGGTGGAAGGGGTGATCAGGGTACCGTTGGTGGAGATGACCGCGCGCATGCCTTTCCCGACTGCATAGGAAGCCAGTTCCAGGAGATCTGGACGCATCATCGGCTCCCCTCCGGAAAAAAGGACCACCGGGCAACCGAACTCTGCCAGATTGTCCAGAACCGCCATACCCTCCTGTGTTGACAACTCGTCAGGAAATGTCTCATCCCGTGCATGGGCATAGCAGTGAACGCATTTCAAGTTGCAGCGCCGCGTAACGTTCCACACGACCACCGGTTTCTTGTCCTGGGAAAACTGAAGGAGATGCGAAGGCAGATGCCCGCTTTGGCGACCGTAGCGCAAGGCATCGGATGGTTCCACAGTACCGCAATAGAGTTTTGATATACCTATCATACCGGTTGATTCCCACCTAGGATTCGTCTTTTGGTTCGGAAGAGTTGAGGGGATAATTGCGATAGTTCTCCCGGATTATTTCATCCAGGTAGACACTGGGTTGCAGAACGGCCTTCCTCGGCATGATGAACTCGGTCTGACCACTGCGATCAGAAATCAGTTTGAATCCATAGTCGAAATCCCTGGAGACTCCAAGGCATACAGCAGTAGCCGAGGAACCTCGCTGCAATGCCTCATCAATGATCTGGTCAACCGCTCCCTCATCGAAATGCATCTTGAAGCGGTAGTTTTCATAGAAATCGGATTCAAAGACCTTGATCTGGTTATAGAAGGAAATCATTTCATTCAGGATACTCTCAATCGGGATACCGGTACGCAGGTGATGTTCCACGACCAGTTCCACTCGCTCCGGGGAGAAAACTTTCGGATACTGCTGTATATAGTGCTCTCCCCGCTTCATTGCCTGATCCCGAACAACGGACTTTTCGTTTTCGATGATCTGCACATAGGCCTGCAGTCGCTTTGTATCATGAGGGTTGCTGCGAAGCAGGCTCATTTCGCCCGCAGGATCGAGAACCACCTCCTTGGTGACCACAAAGTAGCGAATGGTGGAGCTTGGCAGGCTCTTTTCAAATGGCAACAAGACCCTTTCCACCACACTCACCAGACCCCGTGCTCCGGTCTTCTCCTCATACGCCATCTCGGCAAAAAGATGCAAGGCATCGTCTTCAAACCTGATGTCTATTCCATAGCTTCGAAAATCTTCCTTTTTCCCGATGATAATCGGGCTGTTCGGGTTTTTCAGGATTTCATAAAGGTCCTCGACGTCCAGGGGCTCCAATACCGCCACAACCGGAAGTCGCCCGACAAATTCGCTTTCAAAGCCGTATTCAATCAAATCCTCCGCTTTGACGTGCCTGGCAAACTTGTGTTCATGCTCTTTGCTGTGGATCTGGGCCCCGAAGCCGATCCCCTGTTCCTGGAGGCGTCTTCTGACGATTGGAGCCAGTTCGTTGAAGGCGCCACTCATGATGAAAAGAATGTTCCTGGTGTTGATCGCCCGCTTTTCGCGCTTCCCGGTCTTTCTGTAGTGTTCGATAGCCTGGATTTGAGAGATAGGATCATGAGGGACCTTGAGATCGACTTCCGTCTCTTCCATCGGTTTGAGCAGGGCCCGCTGAACCCCGGTGCGTGAGACGTCCGGTCCCACCAGGTTTCGCGAAGAAGCGATTTTGTCAATCTCATCGAGATAGATGATCCCATGCTCAGCCAGTTCCATATCGTCACCGGCCTCGACCAGAAGCTCCCTCACCAGGTCTTCTACATCACCACCCACATAACCTGTTTCACTGAACTTGGTGGCATCCCCTTTGACAAAAGGCACTCCAAGCTTTCTGGCTATCAGCTTGACCAGGTAGGTTTTGCCGACTCCGGTGGGCCCAATCAGAAGCACATTGTTCTTGATACGTCCGACAATATCCTTTCCCTTCAAACAGGGTTTTCGACGCTGGAATTTGACGCGGTTGTAGTGAGTGCAAATCTTGGTGGCCAGTACGGCCTTCGCTTCCGATTGCTTTATGACAAATTGGTCCAGATAAGTCTCCAGTTCCTCCGGTCTCAGATCAAAGTTGATTCTATCGACCCCGCTCGGTTTCTTCTGTTCATTCACGGAGTCTGTCGTCTGGGACAGCATCATGGGAGACAGCACCTTTATCCGATGACCGTACTTCTTGGAAAGATATTCGCTCAGCTCTTTTTCCAGCTGTTCCTGATCCGGTAGCTTGATCATGTCATCCGACATCACACTATCCTGAAAGATCTTTCGGGCCTCTCGGTCTCTGTGCCATCGATTATCCTCAAAATACCCTGCGTGAATATATACTCTTGCCACGGGCATTTCAACCATCCCCAGGCGGAGGTAGCGATTCTCTCTGAGGGCCCTTCGTTGCCTTCATGTACCGCCTGCTCAGGTGAATCGACGATTCTGTCATTCCTTACCGGTTTCCTGCACCAGCCTTGACACGCATGGCGATCCAGGCGATGTTATGAACCTCACACCGTATGCACTCCAACCACGAAGAAGAGGGGAGTAATTTGCAGGGCCTCTACCTGTGTATCGATGACAAACATCTCGCCGACTTCTTTTGTCTGCTCCAGCGAGGCTTCCGTGTGGCAACCAGGGTAGGGATCAGTGTCGAGACCATCCTCACCCGGGAATTCGGATTGGACAAGGACTCGCTCGATAGGATCCAGACAGTCTTTCTGGACGGAAAAGCTGTTGACGACCTGGAATCCTCCTTTGTCAAGGACGGCTCCGTTCTGGCACTTTCCTCAGCAATGCCCGGCCTGGTTGGCGCAACCCTTCGAAGAGGAGGCTATTATGCCGGGCTTCGCTCCCATATCACTTCATCAGAAGAAACACCGGAGTGCATTCAAGCGAAACAGGGCCTGATCACTCTCAAACTCTTCAATCTTCTGATCAGGGCGCTGGGACCGGTTTTTCTAAAAAAAGGAATCCTGGTTGAAAGGAATGCACTGTGGGACTTTCTGGCCGGTCAGCCATCAAGCTTCTGGATGTCTTGCCGGGAAGCCCGTCTGGACGGGTGCAAACTGGAGATCGATGCGCTGCTGCAAAGGCAATGGACGGATGCCGACGATCTCATTCGCCTGGAAATTGAATCGAATCCCCCCGTGAGGAACAAGGCTCTGAGTAGAAACCCGGGCTCAATGAGGAGTGGGCAAGAATGGTAATCCGCTGTGCAAAAAATGCAGGGATGGCCTCTCCGATCCGTGAGCCGTCACGGGAAAAACGGCTTGCCGGCGTATTCGATACCTTCTGGCATTTAATTTGCTTAAATATGTTACGACCCTTGAGACATATTTAGCTTGACAGCCGGAAGGAATCGGTTAAAAGGGCGAAACGGCTGAGCGGCAGATGGTGCCGAAATCCAGGAGTATCCTATGAAACCCATTAAATACCAGTGTATTCGATGCAAGGTTACCTGGGGTGAAGGGGAGCCGGAGATTGACGGATATTCCCACGGTCTCTGCGGCCCATGTCTGAAGGAAGCGCTTATTCCGCTGTATCGCAAGAGGCAGGTTGAGGAAGGGAACTTTGATTGCTTCGGAAGGTCCCAGGGCTTCTGCGATCAGAGCCATTGCATTTATCGAGAGATTTGTCTGTTGGCCAATTAGCCCCACCACCATCCTGCAGCTTTTTCCCTCAAGGTTTCATCCCGTCAATCTACCATAAAGAGAATCAAAAAGCTGACCATCCTGATCCGGAAAGCGTAACACGCTCGATCTTCATCACTGCGAGCAACCATCTTTCCTGCCGTACCGGCAGGCTGTCAGGTCATCAGCCCTGGTAGATGCCCCCGACCACATCGGCAATTTCGCTGTGAATCCCATGATCTTTGAGTATCTGAACGATCTGAGATACGTGGGCCGGGTCGTCTATGGCAACTTCCACCTTGCCGCCCTCTTCAGTCACGCCGAAAGGTCCCTTCTCGAGTACTTCGACAGCCTTTTCCAGCTTGTCAACCAAAAGCCCCAAAACCGAATAGTCGGACATGTAGAAGACCGGAAGTGGCCGGGCAAGCCGGTAGCATGATCGAGGCCCTTTTCCGTCCGGGTCCGAAGAAGCTGCATTCTTAACCAGAATTGGCATTGTTCCCATGGTTGTCTCCATTCTATCGTGTGTCCAGGTTTTCTAACTATCAAGGCCGTTACTGTCAACCCGACCCTTGACACAGAGTGCAATCAAAAGTGAGAGCAATTGTCAAGGCGATCCCTCTTGCCTGGAACTCAGGCCAATATCGTCATTCCAGCAGGTTTTAGGCCGGAATCCAGCCGTGCAGTAGTATTGCACAAGCAGTTCTCTTATGAAAATTCGTATGTCCAAATGAAGTTTCAAGGCTGCGTTTAAACCGCATCCAGAGAGGCGGCGGCCCCGCTGGATTCCGGCTAGAAGCATGCCGGAATGACGGATTGTGTCTGTACAGGTAATGAGTTTGTTCCGTCCCGGGGTGGCGTCACGCTCACTTTTGATTGTACCCGCATAGAATGTTGACCTTGGAGGGATTTCGTTGCACATTATGAATAGGGTCTTCGCCGCAGAGCATTGTGGCCTCAAGGCCGTGCGAGAGATTCAAGAAGGAGGATTCGCCGGGCTGGTGCGGTCAGTATGGTTGGACATTGTAGAGCGGAGAAAACCCTCTACGGGTGAGGCCGGTTCGTCTTCTTGCGCCGGACATCACCCAAAACCGTTGTCGGACAGCGCGCCCGCCTCTACGACCAGGCTATGCCCCCGGGTTACTTTACAAAGAGGATGGGGTACGGGCCCATGGCTGGGCCTTTGGTGGCTAGTCTCCCTCGAGCTTGAGTCCCTCCATGGTGACCACTACAGTGGTTTCACCCATCTCACGAAGGTGTTCAGCGAGGGTGAACTCCTTCAGAGCAGTCGGGATTTGCTCTGCCTCGCAGGCGTTGAGGAAGGTCTCAAGCACGATTGCGCGATGGGTTTTTCCTCCGCAGAGGATTCGATATTCATGGACTTTTTCCCTGGGTTCATACCTGGACTCTATCTCCGAACCCGGGAATTCACTCTGAAAATAGTCTTGAAGAGCTTTCAGTTTTTCCTGGTTATCCATGATGGACTCCTCGTGTGGGTGATGGGGAATGTGGTACGGACTGAATCTGGACCTGAAACCTTTATCCTTTGCCTATGGCTTCTGACTGCTAACCCCTGCAGTAAGCTCAGTGTATTGACATGTTGTTTAATTCAGTAGTCTTCCTTTTCTTCTTCCTGCCTTGTGCCTGGAGTGCCTACACCCTGTCCTGGAAGAGTTCGAGGAATCTTGTCCTGCTTCTGGCAAGCTTGTTGTTCTATGTTTGGGGCGAAAGGGAACAATGTCTCATACTGATCCTCTCGATCCTTCTAAACTATCTTCTCGGGGTAGCCTTCTGTCACCTGGACGGAAGATCGCATGTGAAAAGACCCGAAGGTGATTCCGCCTGGGTCAACGATTCGAGCTCCAATCATCTCAGGGCCAGAAAGCTGCTCTTCATCCTTGGGATCACCCTTAACCTGACATTACTCGGCTTTTACAAGTATGTAAACTTCCTTGTCTTGAACCTTAACCTCTCACTCTCCTGGTTTGATCTTGGTTCAATTGACATCCGCCGGGTCAGTGCGCCCCTCGGGATCTCGTTTTTCACTTTTCATGCTCTTTCCTATCTCGCGGACACCTACCAGTCCAGGGGAATGCCCCAGAAGGACCCGCTCAGGCTCGCTCTTTACCTGGCGGTCTTTCCCAAGCTCCTCGCCGGTCCCATACTGCAATATCGTCACGCAGAAGATCAGCTTGCAGAAAGACGCTCGACCGTGGAAGCATTTTTGGTCGGAATCAGGCGTTTCATCATCGGCTTGGGAAAGAAGGTCTTGATCGCTAATCCCCTGGCAGCGGTAGCGGATAAGGTTTTCTCCATACCCGCGGGCGAACTGGGTTTTGACGTTGCCTGGCTTGGCATTGTCTGCTTTACTCTACAGATCTATTTTGATTTTTCAGGATATACGGATATGGCCATCGGGCTGGGAAAGACCTTCGGCTTCGAGTTCCCTGAGAACTTCAATTATCCTTATGTCTCCCAGTCCATTCAGGAGTTCTGGAGGAGGTGGCACATCTCACTCTCGTCCTGGTTCCGTGACTATCTCTACATTCCGCTTGGCGGCAACCGCTGTTCCCCGGTAAAGCACTACCGCAACCTCATCGTTGTCTTTGTGCTCTGCGGGGCCTGGCACGGTGCAGGCTGGAACTACATAGTCTGGGGGCTTTGGTACGGCTTCTTTCTGATCGTTGAGACACTGCAATGCGGCAGGCTTCTCAGAATTGCCTGGCGACCCCTCCGTCATTTTTATGCGCTGGGTGTGATCGTGATCGGATGGGTGTTTTTTAGGGCCGATACCCTCTCGTATGCGTTCCGCTATCTTAAAGCGATGATGGGTTTTTCTCCGACTGTGAGCGGTCAATACTACCTTGAACAGTACCTCGACAATGAAGTGCTCCTTATCATGGTCCTTGGAGCAATGGCCTCGATGCCCATTGGGGAGTATCTGAAGAAGGCAACCGGCAGCCTGACCAGGGAAGGTCCCGGTCTGCTGTCCCGAACGACGGCCTATAGCGTCTCTCTGGTCCAGATTGCCGTTCTCGGCTTCTTGTTTCTTTTGTCCTGTATGGCAGTGGCCGGCGGCACTCATAGTCCGTTCATTTACTTTAAGTTCTAGCTCCTTTCCTGGTGCAAACATGAGGGATGAGAAGAGAAAAAAACCCCGCTTATTGCTGGCTCTGGCTTTTTTCGGCATTCTCTGGCTGCCGATTCTGCAGATGCGGTTTCATTTCATTCCTGAACCCGTAAACATGGAAAACCGGGAACTGGCTTCGGTACCCACCGGGGATTTCCCGTCCCTGGCTGCATTCGCAGACGGTTGGGAACGGTACGCCGTCGATAATTTTGGATTTCGTCCCTATCTCATCCGCTGGAACAGCATCTTGAAATTAACCTGTCTGGGTGCTTCTCCCGTTCCAAGCGTCATCCTCGGCAAGGATTCCTGGCTTTTCTACCATGCCGAAGCCCTGTCCGATGGAAACACCATCAACGATTTTAGAGGAACCATTCCCCTGTCGCAGGCTGAACTGGTCAGGCTCCAAAGGCGGATCGAAGCGAACCAGGAGGTGTTTGCCGGCAGAAACATCGTGTACCTGGTGGCGATTGCTCCAAACAAGAGCACCATCTACAGCGAATTCCTGCCTGACCATATCAGAAAATTCCGGAATACAACCCGACTGGATCAACTGATCAATCATATGCAAGAACATTCTCGTGTGAAAATCCTCGATCTGCGGGAGGTACTCTTCAAGGCTAAAACCGAGCATCCCGTCTACTGGAAAACGGACTCTCACTGGAATAGTTACGGTGCCTATGTTGGATACCGGGAGATCATGCGGCGGTTGTCCGCCAGCCTCCCCAACCTTGCGGCGGTTCCCATCGAGGACGGCAGGATCATGGTCGATCGGTCTCCAACCGGCGGCGATCTGGCTCAAATGCTCTTCTTGCAGGATGCACTGGCCGAAGAGAACGACACCCGGTTCAGCCTGGACGACGCTCATCCCAAACCTCGAGCGGGGCCCCTCATATTCCGGCATGACTCCTTCGGCGATGGGCTGTACCCGTTTCTGCACCGCAGTTTCAAAGATCTCTGCAATATCGCCCCCTTCGCTCCATATCGGTTTGAAGTCATCTTCGAAAAGCGTCCGCAGGCCGTTCTGCACATCTTTGCTGAACGCTACATCACCCAGGCGATTCATGGTGATTTCTTTTACGAAGAATGAAGCCCCTATCGGGAAAAGAGATGGGTAACAAGAAGTCCCCAGAATTGGCCCGGTTTTGTCCGGCTGGATACGGCCTCGTAGTGCCATCCAAGATGCTGGCCACAATTACCGCAAAAGGCGAAACTCCATTGATATCCGGGAAACCAGGTGTGCTGCTCGGTCGCTGCCCCTTCCGCCACCACTCCTGGACACGAGGCGAAAGTATAGAATTCAAACGAAATCCCGGCGGGGTTGACAAACTGATGGCGAAAAGTCCCCCCAATCCAGAGCAGGCGATCCGAATAGGTGACCAGAGCACCGCATCCCGAACACTGATAGGCCCTGTCTCCATTGCCTCCGATGGCTCTATACGGTGAGAAAAGACAGAACATTGCCGACTCCAATCATTCGGAACGGATAAGACTGAAGCTTTATGAGCATGCGTCAAGACTGCTGATCATTGCCGCGAACATTATGCTATATTCCCGGACAGGAAGGCGAAAAAAAAACAGAACACGGAAAGCACATCATCATGAGGCACAATGAGGTGTTGGATGGCAGAAATCAAGAGTACCCTGGATCTGGTTATGGAAAGGACGCGTCATCTGACGCTGACCGAGGAAGAGAAGCAGGAACACACTCTGACAGAATTCAAAAAGGGCCTCAGCGGCCTGATTCAAAGGTGTCGCGATGGGGCACTGGCTCCGGACCGCTTCAAACAAGACCTGGGCCGGTTGCAGGCCGGCTCGCACGTGACTGATGAAGGAATCGTGCTCGACGAAATTCAGAAACGTTGGGACCTTGGTGGAGATAACTCGTGGGCTTACAACCTCCTGGAGGCTTTTGACATTGATCCCAAAGGGATCGCGACCGTGTGCGATGAGTATCTGAAAGCCTTCGATAAAGCGTCCATGAACAGGATTCACGCAATCAGAAAGGAGCTTGAGGAGAAGCATGCCATTCAAGGCACCGCCGTTTTTCCCAATCTCGCGTCAGACCGGGAGTGGACAGGTGAGAAGCAGAGGCTTCAGGGGCATTTTGAGTCACTGTTGGCCGGGGAATTCGACAAAATGAAACGTGCTCTGAAGGCCTGAAGGACGAGAGCTCATTTCAGATGAAGCCGTCATGAGTGTTTGGTAGTCCCAAGTGCTTTGAATCCCCGGACAGGACGAAAGGAGGAGTCCCATGGGTACAGGATGGCGGAGAAAGCGGTTCCTGGTATGTCTTTTTGTCATTTTTCTAAGTCACGGGTTTTGGGAGGACCACTTCAGCAACACCTGCCAGGCGGTCGAAGGTCCGGCCAGCGGGCCGGTCAAGGTAATGCGGGCAAAGGTTGAGGCCTGCTGGGATGCCGTTCTGATGGGGGATGCGGAAACGGCACGCAAAAGGGCGCAGGAGATCCAGGATACCTGGAATAAGTTGCCGCCGTTGGTCCGTCGTGTCATCACGACGCGGCATCCGCAGATCGAATCGGCTATTGCCAATCTGCCGGAGGAAGCCGCTCAGTTCGCCATCGAGCGTGCCAACTGGCTTGCCCAACAGAAACAGATTGCCCCAACTGTCGAAGGAACGGCCGTGCAGCCCGTTGCCGCCGTCGCCCCACCTCCACCCACGCCTTCATCTCCGAAGAGCGCCCCATCGACCGGGGTGATTCTCCTGGGGGCTTCTGCGCTGCCCACCAAAGAGACCCTGGCACCTGACGTTGCACCGAAGATGGAACAGCTCACGATCCTCCACTTGCCGGATAAGAAGGTGGTGGTCTTCGATGCCAAATCGAATGCCAAACGCACGGTGGTGGTCGAGGGGAATGAACGAACGACTACTGTCACGGCGACATTCACCGACCCGTCACAGCTTGTGGTGGTGAACCCGTACCGCTGGTCGGTATCCGTGCAGCATCCCGGCGGTGTTCTGACCCTGGCGCCCTACTCCTACACCTCTATTTCCATCAGCAACGGTGATGTGTCGTTGCTTAAGGTCATTGAACCCGCAAGCACGCGCATACTGGTCTTGAAGGCGGGTCTTCCAGCCCGGTATGTGACGGCTCAAGATACGGTCCAGACCCTTTTCGTTGTCAGGAATGAACCCGTCACCATCGTGATGACCGATCCCGAACAGCAGAAGGTTATCGCCATGACCCCGACTTCGCCAGCCCGCATGATCGTGCTCTATCCGGCCTACCAGATGGCCTACGCCGTGGCCGCCGTGCCGACCAGCTACCAGGAGGTGGTCTACGTCGGGGCGGCCTACACACCGACGGTCACCTACGTCACCGCGTCAGGAACCCCCGCTGTGGTTTCCGTGCCTGCCGCCACGTCGGCGGCCTATGTGATCAACTCACCCCAGGCCGTTGTGTACCAGGATCCGTCAGGCACAGTGGCGATCACCGGTCCCTATGGAACGACCACTGTGTCTCATGCCGGCGGAGGGGCAGCCGTTACGGTGGGGGCCACAACCTATATGGGGCACGCCGGACAAACCACGGTCACCGGCCCGGGAGGGAATTCCGCTACCGTGACCGGGGCGTCCGGGCACTCGGTTACCACCGCGGGCAACACCACCTCCGGCAGTGCTGCGGGTGCGGCGAACATCCAGACGAGCACAGGACAGAACCTCACTGCAGCCGGTGCTGCAACGGGTTCAGTGACCACGAGCGGCGATACGGTTTCCCGTCAGAGTTCAATGGGCGGAACGGTTTACAATAACAACACCGGCCAGTGGGTGGCCGGTGAGCGGAGCGGAGCGAGCCAGGTGACTAAGAATGAGAGCGGGCAGGTGACGGGCGCTCAGTACCAGGGGCAGAGCGCCGTGACGACCAGCACCGGTGTAACCGCCACCGCTCAGACGCAGGCAAGCGCTCAGAACCTTGGCACGGGCCAGGGCTCCGTTGAAGCTCATGCAGACGTTCAAACAAACACCGGCAAGGACTACAGTGTGGATGCCACCGCCGGCAAAGGGGAGGCCACCGTTACCGCAACCAACAACGTCACCGGGCAGACCAAGACGGCCACTGTAGGGGACCAGCAGTTGCAGAACGCACCTCAGAGCGCGAAGACAGCCCCCAAGACCACATCGAGCACACAGAGCAGCACAGCGGCAAAGGCCGCGCCGACGACCCCCGGGCAGACTGCGACCAGCGCCACGGCTCAAAAACCGGCCACCTCGACCGGATTGGCTCAGAGAGCTGCACCACCATCCCCTCCAGCTTCAGGCGGCCAGGCGTCAATCCAGCCGCCCGGCCCAACGGCAGCCAGGCAGCCCGCCGCACCCAGCGGTGCTCAGCGCATGGCTCCCCCTTCATCGCAGAGCACGGATGCCTCCAGGTGGACATCGAATTCCAGGGGTTCCTATAAGGATGAGTACGACATCTTCGGCGACACAGGTTTTGGCAAAGGCCCCTCACAGGGCGGCGTTGCACCGGCGCCCGCTACACCATCCCCAGGCACCGCCCGACAGGGGACTCACGGAGGGGGAGGAGGCGGCCGTGGCGGAGCGCTTCGCCGCTGACAGGTGCCTGGTACAATATCGAAGATCGGCGCAGGTCTTTTGGAACAACGCCCTTATCGGCTGCGAATCACGGACCAACGTGGATTTCCGGGCGAGGAGCATCAGCCGGAATCCCATCGGGAGTACGGTTTCATCATCCCGGAGGGATATAAGCCATTAGCCGGGGGTTGAGGCCGTAGGCCGACACCCCCGGAAAACGGAGGGAAACGAGCCGACCCCGGAGGGGGTCGCAGCTCCAACAATCAAGATACCTCGGTTCGTATTCAACACCGGCTTTTTCCTGGAGCTCTACAAATACATTTGCCGGCACCCCTCCGGGGTGCAGCTACTATCTTGATCATATCCCGGTGGTATCGCCCGCTGTCGCTGGCTCAACCACCGGCTAATGGCTTTGAACCCTCCGGGTTCGCTGCCGATCGTTGTTCCAAAAGATCCGCACCCATCGAAGATGGAGGAGCTCACTTCACCAGCTTTGGGGATGCCCTTCGGCACAGGTGAATAGGGCCTAGCGTATTAGCGGGTACTCCCAGAAATCCATCCCTCCGCCGTCATGCTCCGTGGGGTCAAAGGCCTGTCCGGTGTAGCTGAACGCTATGAACCGGGTGCTTTCGGAAATGGGTATCATGGTGTTGAAAAAAAGGGGCGGGCTGGAAGGGGTAATGTATTCGGTGTAGTAATAGGCAACACTCATCAGGCCGACCATATCCTGAACCTTGCCCTGAGCGTCTGTTCGGATGGCATTCAAATGGAAGGTGGTGACCAGCGGAAAGTTGGCCGAGATGCGGCGGGCAAAGACAACGCCGCCTGATAGGTTCAGATAACCCTCCATTTTGATCATTCTATAGGTGACCGTTAAGTCCTCGGTCTCATAGGTCCCACTCCGATCCCCCGATTCTGGAATCGCAATTCTCTTGCCCTCCGGAACCATGTAGTCTCTCAGGTTGGTCAGCAAGGGCTGGCAGCCGGATGCAAAAAGCACCGCACAGAGCAGCAGGTGCACCCAGCCCTGACGGTTTGCACTGGAGGTCGTTTTGTCTCTCATTTTATTGTAAAAGTTACATTGGATGATTGCATTATGGATCTAAACTCGATGGCTTTTCACGGGTCATCCCGTGTTTTTGAAGAAGACCATAGAGCCGGGGTCTTGAGAGACAGGATAGTCTGCATGCTTTGTTGATGTCCCACAAGGCGAAGCTCATCAAGTCCTGTAGATAGCGTTTTTCCATGGCGGCAACGGCAGATTGACGACTTTCCTTGAAGGTTCCCGGAAGGAGGGTGGTTTCTTTTCTCTCCTTTTTTCTCGAAAGACCGTTTCTCGCCAGATGGATGCGTATAGCTACCGGGAGATGCTGTGGAAACAACATCGGGTCGTCCCCTGCAGTAGCCAGGGCACTCTCCATGGCGTGTTTCAGTTCACGCACATTTCCCGGCCATTCATAAGCGTTCAGGCATTCAATGAAATCTGTCGTGAAGCCCTTCATGCCTGTTCCATAACGCTCACAAAACTGGGTGAGAAAATGCACTGCCAGCCCCTTGATATCTTCCCGGCGTTCCCGAAGAGCCGGCAATGCAACGTGGATGCATCGAAGGCGAAAGAGTAGATCTTTGCGAAAACGGCCCGATTCCACCATCTCTTCAAGGTTGCGATTGGTGGCCGCGATGAGTCTGAAATCACTCTTCAGTTCCTGTTTGCCGCCCACAGGGCGGAAAGTATGATCTTGGATGACTCGCAAGAAGGCCTTTTGGACAGAAAGGGGAAGTTCTCCCACCTCATCAAGAAAGAGTGTCCCGCCATCTGCCTGCTTGATCAAACCTGTTCGGCTGGTGCTTGCTCCGGTAAAGGCCCCCTTATCATGGCCAAAGAGGACACTCTCCACAATCGTTTCAGGAAGCGCGGCGCAATCCACGGTCACGAAGCTTTCTCCAGATCGACTGCTATTTCTATGAATCCCTTGGGCAAACAACTCCTTGCCTGTCCCCGTCTCCCCGGTGATGAGCACATTGCCCTCACTGGTCATAGCTTGAGCCAGCATTTCAAAACAGGATTTGATCCTTTTGCTGCTTCCGATAAAACCGTCCAGCTTCAGAGACATCCGTTTCTTGCTGGCGGTTCTGCTCTCTCTATACTGTAGCGCACGCAGCAGCGGCAAACTGACAACGCTCACGGTGAGCGGCTTTTCGACATAATCCCAGGCGCCGTTGCGGATCGCCAGCTCAGCTCCATCCGGATCTCCCGCACCCGTAATGATGATGATCTCAGGCGGCGATTCGGTCCCCCTGAGGGTCTCGACCAACTCGAGGCCATTCCCATCCGGCAGCATGACATCGAGGAACACCACATCGACGCGGTCTGATCCCGAAATCTCCAATCCCTCGATGACCGTGGAAGCAGTCCGGACCGTGTGCCCCATCTCACTCACCACCCTGGAAAGCATTTGAGTGACTGACTGGTCGTCGTCGATGATCAGTATGTTTGCCATGTGCGGTCAATGCTCTCTTTTCTCAAAGGTGCTATCTCCTTGAATCAGAAACTGGAGTCAAACCCCCCAGGTTACAAGATCTACGTGGCATAGTGATGTGGATATTGGAAGTCCCGGGCGCTGAACTGGAAAAAACAAGCCCAATCACACATAAAAGCTATTTCAAGATTTCTCACTCTTTCTTATCGGCATGACCCTGCAATCTATTGAAGACTTATCCTTGGGATATGTTCATTTTTGAACCAGGATTCGATTGATTGCTTCCGCAAGCACTCTTCGCCTTAACGGCTTGTGGATCAGTTCCTGGATTCCCGAATCTGAAACACCCATCCGATCAAGGAAGTCCGTGAAGCCGCTGCAGAGGATGACCGGCATATCGGCGCGAATACGCCGAACCTCTTCTACCAGCTCAAGGCCGTTCATCTGCGGCATGGTGTAGTCGGTGATAAGCAAATCGAACTGATCCGGTTGAGACTGAAAGATCGCCAAGGCTTTCTGGCTGCTGGTTTCAGCTACAATGGTGTAGCCCAAACCCTGGAGCATTTGTTGTCCCATTCTCACCAGGGTGGCCTCATCATCCACAAACAGAATACGGCCTTTTCCCCTGGGCACTTCCTCTTGATCAGGGAGTCGTTTGGAAATCAAGGATGGTGCTGTCGGGAAATACAGATGAAAATGAGATCCCTTACCCGGCTTGCTTCGTACTGTGATGGCCCCGCCGCAAGCCTCAACTATCCCATAAACCACAGCCAGCCCCATCCCCGTTCCTTCCTCTCTGGGCTTCGTGGTGAAGAAGGGATCGAAAATGCGTTGGATAGTCTCCTCATCCATCCCACAGCCGGTGTCACTCACTCTCAGACACAGATAGCGTCCCGGGGCTAGTCCCTGGATTGATAGCAGATCGTCAGGCTCGCTGAGAACGACCTCGGACAGATCCACTTCCAGGGTGCCTCCATGTTGGCGCATGGCGTAGGAAGCATTTGTGCAAAGGTTCATAATGACCTGGTGAATCTGCGTGGGGTCCGACAAGACCGTGGTTTCAGGGGGGACCCTGATGAGTTGGCGTATGGCAATGGTGGAGGGGATGGATGAGCGCAGGAATCTCAAGGCTTCCTTGAGGAGAGGGACAAACAGGACGGCTTTGATCTCCTGCTCACTTCGCCGGCTGAAAGTGAGGATCTGCTTCACCAAGTCCCTGGCTCTTTCCGCAGCCTCCAGAACTTGTTGCAGGTCGGCATGCAGGGAACTGCCTGCCGGAGCTTTGCCAAAAGACATTTCTGTAAATCCAAAGATAGCACTCAGCACGTTGTTGAAATCATGAGCAATACCCCCGGCAAGCGTACCGATCGCCTCCATCTTCTGAGCCTGCCGCAGATGGGTTTCGAGTCGTTTGCGCTCTTCCTCGGCCCGCCTTTGTTCCGTCATATCCTCAAAGAGGCCGACCCCACCAACAATGTTCCCGTCTTCGTCGGTGATGCCCTGGTAGATGGCCCTTACTGGCGTCAATTTGCCGCTGGTGACCGGCAGGTAATCACCCTCAAAATAACCCAATCGACCGTCAAGGGCGTCTTTGACAGCCTGAAGCATAGCCGGATCAGGCACGCTGCCAAGCATGTCGAACCCCAGAAGTGCTTGCCTTGACGAACCCAGGATCCGTAAGAACTTGTCGTTCAAGTCCATGATGATTCCGTCGGCATCGAAATGCATGATCCCCAGGGGGGAGTGGTCGAAAAACATCCGGTACCGCTTTTCACTTTCCTGCAGAGCTTCTTCCGCCTGCTTGCGGTCCGTGATGTCGCGATTGCTGGCCCGGCACCCCAGGTACGCCCCATCGGGACTGCGTAGACCTTGGCAGGCATGCGAAATCCAGCGTATATCTCCAGACCGAGAGACAATTCGGAAATCAAGCTGCTGCCTTTCACTATCCCGAACCTCGTCGGCCTCCTCATGAAGAAGGAACCGGTATCGGTCATCAGGATGGATGATAGCACTCAGAAGAGCAGGGTTTTTCACAAAGTCCTCAGACCGGTAGCCGGTTATGCGCTCACACGCCGGAGAGCAGTAAAGAAACGCCTTATCGGGGCCCACCCAGTACTCCCAGTCATACGTGAAGTCCGCTACCGTGCGATAGCATTCCTCGCTCTTCCGGCACAATTCAACAAGCCGCATGTGCTCCACGGCAATGGCTATCTGGTTGGTGACTGTTTTCATGAGGTCAAGATCATGGGGTGAGAATCGGGCACGCGTCTTCGTGCCAAAGGAAAGGGTTCCGATGACGTTGCCCGCTATCAGGAGGGGGTGGCAGGCATAGGCTTGAATCCCATAGGACTTGACTAGATCTGTGTGGGGGTCGAATGTGGAGGAGATGTTTTCTGCAACGCAGGGGACCCCGTCCCGGGCAACGCTGCCACAGACGGCAACTCCGTATTCCAGATATTCAATATTTCGGGCTTCTTCATCAAGAACACCGGCATAGGCGTTAAGCCGAAGCTTTCCCGCAGGCTCCTCCGCCACGAAATTGAAAAACACCTGGCAGTCCAGTTCAGCCATGACTTCACGACCCAGTTCGTTCACAATACTCAGTGGATCGCCCACTTCCAGCAACCTGGCAGCCGTTTTCGAAAGCAGCTTGAATCGGGACTCGCTCTTGCGCAGCGCATCCTCGGACCTCTTGCGCTCGGTGATGTCGAGCATGGCCCCGATCATTCGGACCGCGTTACCCTGGTCATCGCGCATTACATAGCCCCGGTCTATAACCTCTGCGTAATCCCCATCGGCTTTCCGGAACCGGTATTCGTCACGCCAGCGGTCGACTCCAGGGTTATTTACAACAGCAAAGAACCCCGCTTCCACCCTTTCCCGGTCTTCTGGATGAACACGATCCGTCCACCAGGCTGCGGTTTGTGGGCTCCCTACAATGTCGCTCCAACCGAAAACAACTGCTCCGGACTCATTCCATCGCTGGGAATCTTTCCCAATGTCCCAATCCCAGATTACGTCGTTGGTGGCTTTTTGCGCCAACCTCAGCCGCTCCTCGCTCTCCAGCAAGGATATCTCAGCCCGCTTGCGCTCGGTGATGTCAGCAACCATGGCTAGTGCCCCATTGAAGGCGCCTGCCTTATCCAACAACGGATTGGCGGAAATCAATGTCCAAACCTCCGTGCCATCTTGACGCAAAAATTTGAATTCGTGGCTTTCCAGCAATCCATCCTCTCGACGCGCTATGTACTGCCGGGCGGAGAGGACTCCTTCTTCGTCCAGGAACTCCAGCAGATGTCGCCCCAGCATCTCGCCCGGCCGGTAGCCCAGGATTTGTTCCATGCGGCTGTTAACAAAAGAGGTTTTCCACTCACGGTCCACTAGCCAGACGCCTTCCGCGGTCGTCTCAACCATCAGGCGATATCTTTCCGCGTTGGTCAGAAAGGCTTCTTCCTCCTCTCTGTGCGTGCTAATGTCAATCGCGAAAACCGCAATCTTTTCGACCTTGCCACTCTCGGTTTTGACGGGGTACAGAGAATGAAGCAGCCGCATTCCCTCTCTGGTGTCTTCAAATTGGACCGATTGCCCGGTCCTTGCCACCTCGTCGACCTTCGTGCGCTGGAGTTCATGAGTTTTGGAAGGAATGAAATCGTAGATTGATTTCCCCATCATCTCCTCCGGCTTCCTGCCAAGACGCTCGGCACCGCGACGGTTGATGAGCTCGACCGTCCCGTTGACCGACATCAGGAGCAGGGTCTCCCTGATCGCATCGAACAGGGACTGCAGCTTCTGATCGGTCGAGGCGATCCGGTCCTGGGATTGCTTCTCCCTTCGCCCGGTTTGTAGTGCATTGATGATGATCTGTCCCTCCAGGCTTCTCCTGTGCAGCGCCGTCTCAATAGCGGCTTTCAGCTCGTTTTTGCCGCAGGGTTTGATCAGAAAGGCGAATGGGTCTGCACCTTTCACCCGGTTGACAAACTCGTCTTTGCCGTGCCCGGTCAGGGAAATCACCGGGATAGCAAGTTCCGACCGGATCTTCATTGCCGCCTCGATCCCGTCCATGACTCCCGGCATGACCGTATCCATGAGCACCAAGTCGGGCTTCAGAAACCTGGCAAGCACGATACCCTCGGAGCCATCCGCAGCCACGCCCGCCACCTCGTAACCCAAAAGAGGCAGAGTTGCCTGCAGCAGGAGGCGGGCGCTCAGCTCGTCATCGACAATAAGTATCCTGGCCATCAATATGCCTTTCATAAAGCGATGTGATCGTTTCAACAGAAAAGTAATGCGACCGGCCGGCCTGATATTGGCGCTCGAAGTGCTCTCGGAATCGAAGGCGTGCTACCATACAGTCTATCAAACGGGTCGGTCAAGTTCTCTCCTGACGGCCACACCAAGTTTCTCAAGTACATAGGGCTTCTTCACATAGGCGCCCGCACCCAATTTCTGGGCTTCGGTGACCCGCTCGGTTTCGGCAAAACCACTGACAATGACGGCTTTCTGATGAGGATGCAGTTCAAGCATATTTTGGTAGGTTTCCAGGCCGTCTATGCCGGTGTCCATGATCATGTCCAGGACAACCAGATCAACCGTGTGCTGTCCCAGGTATTGTACCGCTTCCTCACCGCTGGATACGGATGTGACCTGATAGTGAAGTTTTGTAAGCATTTTTGTCGCCAGTTCCCGCTGTTGTGGGATATCGTCCACAACCAGGATGGATTCACCGTTCCCCATGTAGTCAGCAGGGGAAACGGAAACCTCTTTCCCGCAAATCCCTTCCCTCGTGACTGGGAAATACAACGTAAAGGTTGTACCTTTCCCTTCCTCGCTCTCCACATTGACATAACCCAGATGATCCTTAATGGTACCCCAAACCACGGCCAGCCCCAGACCCGTCCCGCTGCGGCCCATGACTTTCTTCGTATAGAAAGGTTCGAAGATGCGCTTCAAATCGGAATCTGTAATGCCCTCACCGGTGTCGGAGACACGCAGCACCACATAGTCTCCTTCCCGCACATCATCATATCCCGTCAGGGGTCTGTCCAGGTAGCAGTTGGCCGTCTGAATAGTCAAGGTGCCTCCAAGTGGCATAGCCTCAGCGGCATTGAGAATCAGGTTGATAAGGGATTTCCCCAGATGGACGGGGGAACCCGACAAGTTCAGCAGATCGGGGTCCAGGTCGGTCTTCATTCTGATGTCCGGATGCTCGATAAGTACCCTGGCGAACTCGGGGGAGTTACGGTATTGCAGCACAATACTGTTGAGGTTCAGCACCTTCCTGCTCGGTACACCCCTCCTCGCCAGGGTCAGCAAGTCCTGGACAATCGCCGCCGCGCGTTCGGCACCTTCTTGAATTTCATGGATATGGACACTGGCCGTGCTCGACTCATCCACCTCGTCGGAAAGCAGTTCGGAATACCCCACCACAATACCCAGTACGTTGTTGAGATCGTGTGCAACCCCTCCAGCCATCGTGCCCAAGGCTTCCATCTTTTCTGCACGCTGCAAACGCTCTTCCAGTTGCCTGCGCTCCTCATCCGCCCGCTTGAGATCGGTGATGTCCGTGTTGGTCCCTTCGAAATGGAGAAGTTCACCTCCTTCGTCCCTGACTGCACGGGCATTGATGGAAATCCACATGATGGATCCGTCGCGACGGGTGACCTGCGTTTCGAACCTCTCCACTCTGCCGTTTTCGAATAAGAGAGTTTTGAGCTTCTCCCGGTCCTGGGGATGGACATATAACTGGCGGCCGATATCGGTGATCTTCGACATCATCTCCTCAGGCGAGGCAAAGCCGAACATCCGGGCAAAAGCGGGATTTACGCTGAGATAGCGGCCGTGCGGTGTGGTCTGATAGATGCCTTCTGTAGCATGTTCGAAGATGTCTCGGTATTTCTTTTCACTCTTCAGCAGGGCACGCTCAGCCTGCTTCTGCCTGGTGATATCACGGATAGTCCCCACAAATGACATCACCCGTCCGTCAGGATCTTTCACGGGGACTGCGGTTATCAGAGTCTCCATGACGGTGCCGTCCTTCTGCCGAAGACGTGCAGGATATTCCTTGGCAAACCCGGTCTGTTGGATTGTTTTCAGAAGTTCCAAACGCTCTTCAGGGTCCACATAACGCTGAAAGACCGACTCCTTTTCCAGCTTCTCCCGACTACAAAAACCGAACAGCTCCACCGCAGCTTCGTTGAAGTCGATCCACTTTCCTTCGGG
>CAYTWB010000039.1:0-39902 GCA_964441945.1 uncultured Syntrophobacteraceae bacterium | reverse complement strand
ACCACAGGATAAGATCGTGGTTCGCTTTGCTCTCACGATCTATCCTTATTCGTTCAACTTTACAAGGCGCTGGGCGGTGGCTGGACGGCTTCGGAGGGTTTGCCTTCAACACCATAGGATCCGGTTAGGTTCAGCTGCACTGAGAACTCCGGTCATGATGCACGGGAGCTGATGAAAGGAACTTTCTGAGGAGAGCAATACGGCTCTCTTAGACCAAAATAACCTTATGAGTTAGGATTTGAGCCGGGGGCATGGTAGAGTCGTTGACTGTGAAGTTGTCCTTGTTGGGCAGGAAAGGAAGGTTTGGAAATGATGGATGCAAGAATGTACAAGATGATCTGTCTACTGGTTGCAGGTTTGTTCCTTGTTTCTGCTGGTCCGGTTCTGGCCCAGAGCAAAGAGAACGAGGGCTTGCCCTGGGATGCTCTGATTGAATTTTCCGGCGGCTCGGTGGCAGCAGGGATCGGCTTCAGCTGGGGAAGCGGCACCCTCACCCAGGCCGGCAAACAGTACCCCCTTAAGATCGAGGGACTGAGTTTGGCAAGCGTAGGCATTACCAAGGCTTCCGCTTATGGAAAGGTGTACCGCCTGAAGCAGCTGAGTGATATCAACGGGACCTATGCCGCCATCGGCACAGGGGCTACGGTCGGCGTTGGCGGCAGCGCAATCGCGATGAAGAACGCGAAGGGAGTAATCATCGACATCTATACGACTACCGAGGGGGCGAATCTCTCTCTGGGAACAGCCGGCGTCAAAATCGAGCTCAAAAAATAGACGTCCTATTCCCGGCCGGCGCTCTGCCACCCGCAAGGAAGCCCCCGACTCAAAGCAATGGTGGCACCATCCGTCATGCGTTTTGAGCTTGTCCCGGCAACGCGTCCTGTGAAGGACTCTCGATGAGACGAAAAGCAGGCCAATTCACATCCTGCCTTTGGGCGGCTGAGAGCGGTTCGTATGCGCTGCTCACCTTGCTGTTCGCCACGATATTCGTGCTGGCCCCGTTGATCTCGGCACGAATGGTCTCGCCGTTCATGTTCGAGATTGCCTTTGCCCTCATCCTGGTCGCAGGTGCCTTCAGCGTAACCTCACGGGCATCCGTTCGAGGACTCGCCCTGTTCCTTGCTCTGTTGTCGATCGTTACAGGCAAGCTGGGACTGGCGCCTTCCCAAAGAGCGGTTGAGGTGGCGGATAGGTTCCTTTCCGTGGGGATGCTCTCAGTATTCACGGGGCTGATGATCAAACAGTTCCTCGTGACGGGACGTAAGCCTTCACATCGTATCGCTGGAGCGGTATCGATCTACCTGCTGTTGGGACTCATCTGGGGACGGCTGTACCAGATGCTTGAACTCGTAAGCCCCGGGGCTTTCCGTGTTCCGGCGGGTGAAACTCCCAACAGTGCCAGCCTGGCCTACTTCAGCTTCGTTACCCTGGCAACGCTCGGGTACGGCGATATTTCCCCGGCCAACATCATGGCGCGCGATCTGGCCGTCCTCGAGGCAATCATGGGTCAGCTATATCTGGTGATTCTGATTTCCCGACTGGTGACCGAAGGGGTGGAAATGGCGAAGACGAGGTAGGGCGGCTAAAGAAAGGAGGAAGAATCGTGAATACAAGATCAAGGTGCAATCCTGCTCTGGTCGGGTTTCTTATTCTGCTTTTGGCGGCTCCGCCCCCGGCCTTCGGTCAGGCTTCAGGACCACCATCGACATTCAGGCAGGAAGAGCTGGATCAGATGCTTGCGCCCATCGCCCTCTACCCCGACTCGCTGCTTGCGCAGGTGCTGATGGCCTCGGCCTATCCCCTTGAGGTGGTGCAGGCGGACCGATGGGTTAAACAGAACCAGAATCTAAAAGGAGAGCAGCTCAATGTGGCTTTGGATAAAATGGGCTGGGACCTGAGCGTCAAAGCACTGGTCCCCTTTCCCCAAGTCCTCTCGATGATGAGCGAACAGCTGGATTGGACATCAAAGCTCGGCGAGGCCTTCCTCGCTCAGCAGGCAGAGGTCATGGACACCGTGCAGAAACTGCGTACCAAGGCAAGGGACCAAGGCAATCTCAATACAACCAAAGAACAGAAGGTCGTTGTTCAAGACCAGGTGATCGTGATCGAACCTGCCAATCCCACTGTGGTCTATGTGCCAACCTACAACCCGACGGTTGTTTACGGTTCCTGGTGGTATCCCGCTTACCCTCCCTATCCTTACTACCCGGTTGGGGCCGCCGTCACCACCGGGTTGCTCGGGTTCGCCGCGGGGGTTGCAGTCGGGGCTGCCTGGAACAACGGCTGGGGGCACTGGAACTGGGGAAATCATGATGTCAACGTTAATGTAAACCGCAGCGCCAATATCAACCGCAATCAGGTTACCCAGTTTAATACCAGGAACTGGCAAGCTGAAGCCGGTCATCGCAAAGGAGTCGCCTATCGCAATGAGGCCAACCGCCAAAGATATGGCCAGGCAGGCGTGGGCTCAGCGGACAATCGGCGCGACTTTCGTGGGTACTCTGGAGATGCGGGTGGTCGAGGGAGTGGAGACTTCGGACGGCGGCCCGGAGCAGGCGCTGGGGATGGACGCTTGTCCCAACAGCCCGGGCAGCGGCCGGCGACCAGACCTGCGGGGGATTCAATGCGCAGCGCCCTGCAACAACGTCCGTCCGGAGGAGCGTTCGATGGATTAGGAAACGGCAGACAGACCAGGATGAATTCGGATCGGGGTCGAGAAAGCCGTCAGATGTCCTCCTCCGCTTTCCGCGGTCAGGGTTCAGCCGGAAGTCGAGGTGGCGCTGGCTTCAGCGGCGGTGGCCGAGCTGGTGGCGGCTTCCAGGGCGGCGGCGGTGCCCGAGGAGGAGGAGGCGGTGGTCGCGGAGGCCGTCGATAGCGGATGAAAAGTGCTCCAATCCGCAGGTTGGGTTGAGTGACAACGATACCCGACACAGAGTATAGCCAAAATGAGTTTCTACGGCCTTATCGAGCATATCTCCGAGGACCTTGAAGCCAGGCCGCAGATGTCCCAAGCCGATGGAGGGTTAGACGATGCTTCTCTTCGTTAGAAACATGGGAAAAGATTCAGTGGTCTATAGCATGCTGACCCCTTTTGCCGCGATTGCATTGACGACGTGTTTCTTTTGTAGTGTCGCGCTCGCAGTGGGGAAAGAGGACAAGATATACCAGAAGACCTTCACGTCTCCCGAAGAAGCTGTCAGTGCGCTGGTGGCTGCTGTAAGAACCGCAGACTTGAAGGAACTCTCAGACATTCTCGGCCCGGATGGAAAAGAGATCATTTCATCCGGTGACGAAGTTGCCGATCGAAACGGACGCGCGCGATTCGTCCAAACATACGAGGAAGGAAACAAGCTAACCATGGAAGGTGACCGGAAGGCGGTCCTCGCAGTAGGGAAAGATGGTTGGCCGCTTCCGATACCCGTTGTGAAAGAGGGGGATGCCTGGCGTTTTGATACGAAACAGGGCAAACAGGAAGTTCTGAACCGCCGAATCGGGAGGAACGAATTGAGCGTCATCCAGGCCTGCCTGGCCTATTTTGACGCCCAGCGCGAATATGCCTTGAGAAGTCGAGAAGGCAGCGGTCTTCCAGAATACGCACAGAAGTTCTTCAGCACACCCGGCACTAAAGATGGGCTCTATTGGGAGGTCAGTGAAGGCGAACCTGAGAGTCCCCTTGGGCCGCTCTTCGCGGCTGCCCATGAAAGGGGCTACACCAGGAAGATGCAGGGACAACAGCCGTCTCCTTATCTTGGCTACACCTACAGGATACTCACCGCACAGGGGAAGAATGCCCCCGGCGGGGCATACAGCTACCTGGTCAACGGCAGGATGGTTGGAGGCTTTGCGTTGATCGCCTGTCCCGCTGAGTATGGAGTATCCGGGATCATGACTTTCATGGTGAACCAGGACGGTGTCGTCTACGAGAAGGACCTGGGCAAAGCGACAGAAGCCGTCGCGAAGGCCATAAGCAGCTTTGATCCGGACCAAACATGGCGGAAAGTCGAGCCCAAATACCTGGGACCCTACCTCCCGTGTGAGTGAGCGCATGGTGAGGTGAGAGGTGATTCAGTCCTTGAATGAGCGGGTACTCTTGCCGTTTACCACACCTGGCTGGAGACAGACACGGCCCCTGTTTGTTGCCCACGCTCCATTCCGGTAAGAGCAGAGACCTTGTGGTTGCAGTAATTACAGAGCGGGGTGCCGTCTATGGTTCAAGCGCGTCGGGAGCGAGCCTCCAAATTCTTCCATCCTTTATGGCCAGTCCCTTCTTTTCGAGTTTGGGCGCTAACCGGCGGATTCGGCTTTCGTTAAGTCCTTTCTTTTTTGCGAGGCTCTGTGGGGTCTCAGTGAAACGCATTCTGGCAATATAATAGTCGT
This sequence comes from uncultured Syntrophobacteraceae bacterium, assembly GCA_964441945.1. Taxonomy (GTDB): domain Bacteria; phylum Desulfobacterota; class Syntrophobacteria; order Syntrophobacterales; family Syntrophobacteraceae; genus JADGQM01. The sequence continues at coordinate 35,525 of CAYTWB010000039.1, read as the reverse complement.
AATACTTCGAGAGGTAACGGTCTTCCATGGCTTCGGAGAGGACGTCAACTTTCCTTCCGTTGACCATTATCTCCCTGTAGCCTGAGTGCAAAGCGTGAATGAGGATTGCGCGAAGCGTCTCCACGATACTCAGTTGCTCATCCCCGCTAAAACCTTCACCCGTCACATGTTGGTATGCGTTGGAACTGTCTGTCCAGATTCTGTACTCTTTTAGCGCCATAGAGGACTCCCGGTGGATGCTATTTGCCTGTGAGTTTGAAATCCATTCCAGTGCAGCGCAATTGTAATCCAATACAAAACCAGCCTGGGTTCTACTGGGATTGACCGAATGGGATTGACGCGGAAACCGCCAGCCTCGTCGAAAAGGCTGGCGGTTGTGATGATATGGCAGCGGCGATTGAAGATGAGCAAGCCGCCGAAGGTCTGAATGGAGCAGACGCCGCCGGGAACCGCTGACCCGGAGGCGGCCCAAAACCCCTTTAAGCTCTCGTGGGCAACGCGGCTCAAGTCGGCCAAAATTCAGTACCCCCCAGTTTTCCGGTGTCTAGGATTTTGCCGGCTCAGCGTGAACGCTCAGCTTTTCCTTGATCCCCTCGAAGCTCACCGTCATAGACAGTGGCCTTTCGAAGACCTGGGTCTTTTTCAGGAACAGCGGCTCCTCCCAACCTTTTAGATCCAGTTCGGCAAATAGCGGTTCTTCCCAGCCTTTCAGCTCGATCTTCATCTTGATCATGCAAATCTCCTTGTGTGAAATAGTGCCGGACCATGTCAACCCATAATCCCATGCCAGTGGCCGACGACGACCAGAAGATGGACTCCGCCCAGATGGAGAAAGTACTCTGGACCACTTCCGACCCTGCCGCTCTATTCGGCTGCGTAGAAAAGGACAGCGTCGCGCAGTCTGAACATGTCCAGATTCCCGCTTTGTCCACCAGTGTTGTTGCGCGTGATCACCAGGAGCTCATTCGTGCCTTGACGAAGGTTTGGAATGACGATCGATTCAAACCACCATCCTTTCTGGCCTGAGGGAGTCAGGCTCGCCACACGCTCTCCATTGACATAAACGTCGTTGAATTCGAACTGCACATGGTGGGTCATCATTTGCAGATAAGCAGGAGTGCCGCTCATATAGTCGGATAGGTTGAACTTGACTCTTAAAACCCAGTGGAGCGGATCATCCAGCTGGTAGTAATCCTTCCACAGGATGCAAAAGCCCGCCTTGTGCCCTTTCAGCATCAAAGCATCCCGTTCAAGCACCCGTTTGGCGGCAATCGACTCCGGACTCACTTTCTCTCCTGGCATTTCTTCACTCCTTTCTCTCCTCTTAGCGGGAGACCATGTAATGACAAGAAGACTACCGAGTTACAGGGTGGTAGGAGCCAATCGGACTGGTCGGTGTTTTGCCAGTCGATCTTCTGCTATCAATTCCAGCGAGTTGCCATTGCGGTTGACTGAGGTGAATTTTCCCGAGAGCGGCCTTTGCGCTCTCCTTATACACTGCCCGTTCCTTGTGTCGGATAGGAATCTGTCGGATTCGGATGGGGATTTGCTTTTCCCACCCAGGTAGTTTACGACCCACGATTCGCGTTTGTCAATAATAACACTGCGAAAATTCCGTTGCTTGCGATCTGTCCATTCGTCCAGTCGGGCTCGGGATGGGGGCGTGAGATATGATCTTGTTTTGTCCGGTGCTGACAGTATCCACCTGATGACCGGAGCCACCTCAATGAAGGCTGGTCACAGCCATGAGGCAATCATCTAATTCTTCGCACCGTAAGTTCATTCCCCCCTCGTTCCCACGCTCTGTGTGGGAACGCACACGCTGGACGCTCCACATCCACTGGCGCAGAGTGCCCGAAGGCATGGGCCCCCACGCAGAGCGTGGGAGCCAGCGAGGGGCGCCAGGCGGGGGGAATGAATTTGTGGCGCGATGATCTGGTTCCAGAGATGGGCCACTGATCGAACCCCTATGGAATCCCGCTCCTTCGGCAAAAGGAGCATGCATTTCAATGAATTCTCATGAACTCACTTCAGCTTCAGATCGACCCCGATTGCGCCCGGTTCGGATTTCTCTGTCGCACTGATGATTCGTGGTTCCAGAACGAAAAGACCCCGTGGGTTAACCTTCCCGGATTCCAAAAGGTATTCTCTAACCTTCAGCGCCCAATCGTAGGCCAGCGATTTTACATCCTCGTCCGTAATGTCTATCTTTGAAATCAGCTTCGTTTTCATTTCATCGGGAGAGGGCTTCCTGCTGAAATCCAGTTTAAAGAAACCCTTTTGGGGGAATTCCTCATCGTAGGCCATCTTCAGATACTTTTGTTCCTCCTCAGGACCAATTGTCAATTGATCAGCTGAAGTCGTCCTGCCTTTTTTTTTCATTACCTCTTTCAGTTTCTGGGTCTTGACTTTCGTCGTAAATCGTTCCTGCCTCAGGATTGCCTTGCCTTTTTCGATTTCCACGCAGCCCTGGATGTCGAGCTCAAGGTTCGGGCGATCGTTCAGAATCCCGGCCAATGCATCAAGCTTTCTGGCACTGGCTTCCGCTATCTTTCCGGTAGTGTAGTCCATGTCCACATGGCTGATTTCACCGACGCCCTGAGGCAAAAACGCTCCCAGGAGAGCGAACGGCGCAGTAACCGCCTTCATGAGAAGGTTCTTGACGGCACTCAGGATAACACTTCCGATACTGAACTGGGGGTCATCCAGATCGCCTGCCACCGGAATCCCCAGCTGAATCTCCCCGTTTCTGTCCTGGAGAAGAGAGATAGCAAATTTGACGGGTAGTGTGGTCGCATCAGGACTGTCCACCTTCTGCCCCAGGGTCAATCGGTCAAACACGATGCTATTCTGAGAATCCAGCTTTTTCTTCGCGATGAGGTATTTGAGTTCCAGATGGAGGTTGCCTTTTTCAACCGTATAGCCGACGTATTTTTGCGCGTAGGGATTCCACCTCGTCAGGTCTATATTCTTGAAGTTCACGCCCAGGTCAACGAACAGACTCTCAGCAAATGGACTGATCTTCCCGACAATCTCCAGCGGGGAGCTCCGGTACAGCTTACCCCGAAGGTTCACATCCGCCAGGCGGCCCTTCTCTGATGACAGACCGGAAATGGTCCCTCCAATATCCAGAAGTTCGGCTCGAAAGCTTGGTTTGATGTGAGTGTCGGAGAAGGCGATTTCCCCACCCCGGAGGGAAACCCGATCGATCTTGATCACTGCAGCTGTTCCCTCTTTAGTTTCGGAAATTCCATCCGGAGCCTTGTATTGTTGATCCTCAGGCTTTAGCCGCTGTGTTGCCTCCGCTTTTGAAGCAATTCTTGCATCGACTTTCGGCCCTTTTTCACGGTCTGCCCGCGTGGGCACCGGCTCGGATTTCTCCCCATATCCCAGAATTTGCAGGAGGCTGATTTTGCCTTCCGGGTTGATGGCTACCCGGGTGAAAAAATCCCTCACACCGATCACCTTGATATTGAGCCGGGGAGGGTTGTTGCCCGCATCGACCACTCTTGCGCCCAGATGCTTCCATCGGAACAAATCCTCTCCTTTGATCGTATCCTTCGACGAAAAATCGGAAAGCGCAACATCTCCCACATAGGACGCGTTGAGACGATCCTCTTTGCTGACGCCAAGGAGTAGATTCCCCTCAGCCGAGAGCTTACCCCCCGTGATTCTGACTCGAACGTCCTCCGGCAGATAGGGCTGTACGGGGGTCATTTCCACATCTTTCAGGTTGAGCTTCAGGTCTGCGAATAAGGGGGTGATCAAGAAATTGCCTTCCATCTGGAAGGTGCCTCCTTCGTTCACTCTGCAGGAAAGATTGATTTTGCTCTTGATCTCCTCCTTCTCCATCGAAATATTTTCAACATCGAGACCGATACGATCGATCTGGAAGAACACCGGTTCGGGAGGCATCCTGTCTTCCAAACGCAACACATAGTCGCTCAAAGCGGCTTTTCGAAGGAGAAGCTTCCACTGGTTCTGTTCTGACTTAATGATTCTCTCTGCAGCATATTTGCCTGTCCCCAAATCAGGAGCAGCCGGGACCAGGGCCTGGGTAAACAATTGGCCACTTTTCTCGCGACCGGAAGAGATCCTGCCGTTTTCAGACAGCAGCCGACCCACGGTGATCTTCTTTGCGGCAAGATCCAGTGTGGTCTCCTCGACCTGGATGGAAGGAATCTCCAGAAAACTCTCTGAGTCCTGCTGTTTTTTGAGTTTCAGCGAAGAGAGGCGCGCCGTCAGGTCTGAGAGCTTGAGATTCGGTTCACCGGAGCTGGATTCAACATGCAACCGGGTCTTGAGGTCCAGTTTCCCGTCGATCACATCGAAGAGAATGGATTGCTGATAGTAGGGTGCGTATTTGGGAAGCGTGATTCCGGAAATGACCACTGAACCGTCATAACTCAAGGGATCCAACGCCAGGGCACCTTCCAGTTCGAGGGTTTCGCCAGATTCCGTCCTGGCACTCAACGCTATGCCCGTGCTGGAGCCGGGAGTGTTCTTGAATTGACGGATCCTCAAATCAATCGCTTCCAGAGATGTCCGAAAACCGGGGCCGGACGCCGGATCTGAGAATCCAATCCTGCCATCCGTCAATTCAACGTCATCCACTTCGATCTGGAAGGCCGGCCCTGTCCCGCTTTCCGAGGAGTCCGGTTGGGCTGATTCGCTGCTGACGACAAGCGTCTCAAGGTTCAGCCTGCCCGCTTTGTCTCTCCATAAATCAACCTCGGGAGAATGGAAGAGAACCTTGGCGATGTGGAGACTGCCCGTTAGCGGTTCGATGGATTCTACGAGGACGTCCACTTTCGGTAAACTGATCAGCTTCGAGTCGTGCAGGTCCACCACTTCACCATTGCATAAGGACACTTCCCCTGAGATCGTCAGGGACGCTTCGTCTTCAGCTTTTGAATAGGTGACCACAGCCTGTGCGTCGACTCTCCCCGATCGCACCTTGAACTGAAGTTGAGGCGGCAGGCAGGCTGAGTACGGAGATATGTCAAAGTCCGTCAATTGAACATCCACGGTCATTTCGAGAAGATCAGAGAAAGGTTTCGCCTTGGCCACCACATTGAGAGGGCTCTGGTTGACTCTTGCCGCCACGGTAAGCTCCGCCCACCCGTCCGGTCTCTCTCCAAGAGTTGAAATCAAGGGCAGGTCCAGTTCGATGCCTTCTATTCTTTCTTTTTCGCAGTTCTCCTCGTTGATGTAGTCCAGCGTCCCGTTGATGATCTTAACGTTATGGACAGAGAACTTGGGGTTTGTAACCCTTCCGTCTATTGGTTCCACTGACTGCAGAGGGAAGGGTGCTTCAGGTCCTGTCGTCGTTTCCGGACCGGGCCCCGCTTTAGCCTCCGGTTGGGATTCCTGCGCGGGTTTCCCTGCATTCAAGAGGTCGGAGAAGTTGAACCGATCCTCTGCCATTCGAGCAATCCTCACATAGGGACCTGTCAGCCGCACTTCCCTGAGGATCAAGGCGCGCTCGACAATCGAACCACCTTGCAGGACGGCATAGAGTTCATCAAAAGCGATAAAGTTCTCGGTTGAATCGATTTCGGTTATGGTGAACCCTTTCATGCAGAGCGAGAGCTCGAAAGGGTTTATGCTGATCTGATCAACGGTGACCTTTCTGTGGAGTTTTTCCGAGAGATTCTTCTCCAGCAGGTGCTTCGCCAGGGGGGGCAGGACCCAGAAACCCACAAGGGTGTATAAAATCAAAACCAGTGCGATTCCCACGAGGAGAAGTAGATACCATTTCGCCGGCTTCTGATCCCTGTCGAATTTCATCTCCAAATCTCCCCGCTTCGGGCGAAGCGCCACCCAAAGAGAGCATACCAACTCATGAAGGCCACAGGATCTATCCTCATGGTTTATCCATCACCCACGCTGTTTCACTTCAGAAGAGTAGTCAGATGCTCCCCTTTTTGCACTTCAAGCAGGTCTGGGAGATCCGGCCAGCACCCAATGCGGTCCAAGTGAGATGAGTTCATTTCACTTTAAGGCATGATTGGTGATCAGGAAAGCAGAAACTTGTCAAAGTTGGGGTACCGTTCACCACCAATCTTGGTGAATTAAGATCGAGGAGGGCGGGCTGGGACCCCCTAATTCACCGACATTGCCATTGAATACTCCCAGATGATGCGACCGCGCGCTGATGCTTGAAATCGAGCTCCAAGGCTACTATTATGAAGACGTCCTGAGTACCACACCGCAGAACAAAGTGATCATAACCCTGGCCGTCATTCCGGCATGCTTCTGGCCGGAATCCAGAAACGCTTCCTGGATAACGGCCTAAAACCTGACGGTAGGACGAATGGGAACTTGGACACTCACTTATGCGGAACAGTACCAAGATATCGAACCTTGACCGAATACTCGCGCATGGCAAAGGAACTCCGTTAGTTCAAATAGATCTCAGTCATAATGCCTGCAACAGCAGAAGGAGGAGAATGATGGAAAGGACCGTGAAGGGCAGAGCAATCAGGTTGATTCAAGGGGATTTGACTGAGCAGGCGGTCGATGCCATTGTGAATGCAGCGAATGTTCATCTGGTTTTAGGGGGAGGCGTGGCCGGGGCCATTCGAACCAAGGGAGGGCCCATCATTCAAGCGGAGTGCGATAAGATTGGCGGTACAACTGTTGGCCAGGCTGTAGTGACAGGCGCAGGGAACCTGAAGGCCCGTTATGTCATCCACGCGGTTGGCCCAAGCTATGGGGAGGGTGACGAGGATGAGAAGCTCCGGGGAGCGACTCTCAACAGCCTCAAACGGGCAACGGAAAAGGAGATGCGATCTATCGCTTTCCCGGCAATCAGCACAGGGATTTTCGGGTTTCCCAAGGATCGATGTGCCGACATCATGCTCCGTACCACCCGATCATACTTAGAGGCCGAGGAGACCAGCCTGCAAGAAGTGGTTTTCTGTCTTTGGGCGAAAGAGGATTTGAACATTTTCGAAAGGGCCCTCGATGCTTTGTTGCCTCCCGCTCAGTGATCAGTGGTTTTTCAGGAGTATATCAGAATTGAGCTTTATCGGAAGTCGATGATGGCTGAGTGCGTTTTGCGGTTCAGGTTGCTTCTCACTGTTTGCGTTATTGCGATGATGATCACAGGCCTTGCCTGCTGTACAGTCGGGCCTGATTTTGTAAAGCCCAAACCTCAGGTGCCCCATAACTGGGCGGAAGCGCCCAAAGGTGAAACGTCGGGAAAACAACCGGACCTCTCCACGTGGTGGACCATCTTTCGAGACCCTGAGCTGAATTCGCTTATCGATCGGGCCGCAGAGTCCAACCTGGATTTGCAGATCGCCGAAGCTCGCATTCGCGAGGCGCGAGCCCAGCGTATTGTAACGGCTTCAGCGGCCTATCCGGAGATCAACGCTTCCGGTCTCTATTCTCGCAGTCGAACCAGTGAGAATGCAAATACCTCAAGGGCAAGTGCTGTACCGGGAGGAACAAATCTCTTCCAAGTGGGATTTGATGCCGGCTGGGAAATTGACGTATTTGGCGGTGTGAGGCGAGCGGTGGAGGCCGCTACTGCGGATATCGAGGCGACCGTGGAGAACCGTCGTGATGTGCAGGTGACCCTTTTCGCCGAAGTTGCCCGCAACTATCTCGAGGTGAGGGGCAGTCAAATTCGACTGGGGGTAGCTGAAAAGAATATCTTCACCCAACGTCAGGCACTGGAGATTGCCAAAGCTCGCTATGAGGCCGGATTGAGCAGTGAATTGGATGTGGCTCAGGCCCAGGCGCAGCTCGCAACGACCGAGGCGGGGGTCCCCGCTCTCGAAACGACGATGCGCACGGCAATCCACCAGATCGGCATCCTTCTTGGCCGTAGCCCGGCGGGCCTAATCGATGAACTGCTGCCGATTCGTCCAATTCCAGTCGGGCCACCGACGATTCCCGTCGGGCTGCCCTCGGAACTGCTGCGCCGCCGCCCTGATATACGCCGGGCGGAGCAGGAACTGGCAGGTGCTACAGCCAGAATCGGAGTAGCAACAGCCAATCTTTTCCCGCGGTTTTTCCTGACCGGCCTCGTCGGTCAGTCCAGTGTCAGCAGCTCTGATTTTCTTCAGGCTTCAAGTCGATATTGGGCTGTTGGACCGACAATAGACTGGCCCGTATTCACCGCCGGACGCCTCCGGGCTCAAGTGCAGGTGCAGAACGAAAAACAGGAGCAGGCCGCGATCAGATATGAAAAGACGGTCCTCACTGCGCTCAAGGATGTAGAGGACGCACTTGTTGCCTATTCGAAAGAACAGGCTACCAGAGACTCGCTCATTCAAGCGGTCAAAGCCAATCGGCAGGCCACTGAGATTGCCAATGAGCTTTACACCAGAGGACTGGTGGATTTCCTCAATGTTCTGGTGACTGAACGCGCCCAATACAATGCTGAAGACGCACTGGCTCAGAGCGCTCAGCGGGTTTCATCCAATCTGGTCGTCCTGTTTAAGGCTTTGGGCGGGGGCTGGGAGGTTGATTGAACCGGATTTGACACCTGGGAGCAGCTATCTTTTCCCTGGTTCGGATGGTATAATCCCGTCGAAATTGGGCCATTATACTCCGTTTTGTCGTCGATGAGAAAAGAATGAGAATGTCTTCTGAGAGAAGCCGGAGTCCAGGCGTCTTTTTTTTCGCCCGGCACTTGTATACTCCTATCCACCTGGTACTGGTGTTTGTCCTTAGCTTTGTCTCAGCCTGCTCGGGGAATGCCGATGGGAAGCCGAAGACAGCAGAGGCCCGGAAGAAGCCGTTAGTTCCTGTGACGGTCTCCTCTGCCGTGACCAGGCGGGTTCCCGTTCAGGTGCAAACGATAGGGAATGTGCAGGCGTATGCGACGGTGATGATCCGATCGCGGGTTGGCGGTGAACTCGTCGGGGTTCATTTCAAAGAGGGCGATGAGGTCAAGAGCGGCGATTTGCTCTTCACCATTGATCCCCGTCCTTTCGAAGCCGCTCTCAGACAGGCTGAAGCAAACCTCGGAAAGAATCGAGCACAGCTGGACCACGCCCGCAAGCAGGCCGAGCGCTACGCTTTGGTGGTGAAGAAGGGCTATGTTTCAGAGGATCAAAACGATCAGATTCTCGCCAATGCAGCGGCTCTCGAAGCTGCGGTGCGGGCCGGTGAGGCTGCCGTAGAAAACGCCAGGCTCGACCTCAAGTACTGCTCGATCCGTTCCCCAATCAACGGCGTCACGGGTCAACTCAAAGTCGACAAGGGAAACCTTGTCAAGGCCGGCGACAACGATAATCCGATGGTTACCATCAAGCAGACCAGCCCGATATATGTCGTGTTTTCGATCCCTGAAACGCATCTTTCAATGCTGAAAAAACACATGTCTTCAGGTCCGCTTGATGTGTCCGTATCAATACCTGGAGATGAAGAACGCTCGATTCAAGGTCTGCTGACTTTCCTTGACAATACCGTTGATCAGACTACGGGGACAATCCTGCTTCGGGCGGTCTTTCCAAACGAGGATCGAGCTCTGTGGCCCGGTCAGTTTGTGAATGTAACACTGACGCTTTCCATGCAGGCGGATGCCGTGGTCATCCCGTCTCAAGCTGTGCAGACCGGTCAGCAGGGTCGATATGTATATGTGGTTGACCGGGACTCCACCGTTGAATACCGTCCTGTGACACTGGCCAGAACAATCGACGGGGAGGCCGTCATCCAAAAGGGAGTGGCTGCAGGTGAAAAGGTCGTGACCGATGGTCAGCTTCGACTGACTCAGGGGGCCCAGGTGAAGATTATCGAAGCCGGCGGGGCAGCTGACGGGACAAAGCCTCAATGAGCATTCCCGAGCTTTTCATCAGAAGGCCGGTCACCACAACCCTGATCATGATGGCCATCGTGATTTTTGGCGTTGCCGGCTATCATCTGCTTCCTGTCAGCGAACTGCCCAATGTGGATTTTCCTACCATCCAGGTGACCTCCCGCTTTCCGGGCGCCAGCCCCGAGACAATGGCTTCATCGATCGCCACTCCACTTGAACGGGAGTTCTCGACTATCGCCGGTTTGGACTCCATGACCTCAATGAGCGGGTTAGGCACTACTCAGATCACTCTGCAGTTCTCCATGGAACGGAACCTGGACGGCGCTGCCCAGGACGTTCAGACAGCCATCGCCAGATCTCAACGCCTGCTTCCCGCCGACATGCCCACGCCGCCATCCTATCGCAAGGTCAACCCCGCCGATCAGGCCATTTTCTACATTGCTCTGAGCTCTCGTATCCTGCCGCTCTCGACCGTCGATGAATACGCCGAGACCCTGATGGCTCAACGCATCTCTATGATAGCCGGGGTTGCGCAGGTGCAGGTCTATGGCGCTCAAAAATATGCGGTGCGGGTGCAACTGAATCCCAAAGCGCTTACGTCAATGGGCATCGGAATCGATGAAATCGAGAATGCGATTGTGAAGGGAAACGTCAACCTCCCCACCGGGACCCTCTATGGCAAGCATCAGGCCTTTACGGTGCAGGCCACCGGCCAGCTGATGGAGGCTGCTGCTTATCGCCCGCTGATTGTCGCCTATCGGAACGGTTCCCCTGTACGCCTTGAAGAGCTCGGGACGGTCATCGACAGCGTGGAAAACGACAAGGTGGCCAGCTGGTATAATGACCCGTCGGGTGGGTCCCGGTCTATCGTGCTTGCCATCCAGCGCCAGCCCGGGACAAACACCGTGGAAGTGGTTGAGTCGATCAAGAATCTTCTGCCGACCTTTCTCACCCAGATTCCGGCCGCCATCAACCTGAATGTCCTTTACGACCGCTCGGAATCGATCCGCAATTCGATTGAAGATGTCCAGTTTACCCTCTACATCAGCATATGTCTGGTTGTTCTGGTCATCTTTCTCTTTCTGCGAAACCTTTCGGCCACGATCATTCCCAGCCTCGCCTTGCCCGCATCCATCCTCGGGACCTTCGCAGTCATGTACCTGCTGGGGTACAGCCTGGATAACCTTTCCCTGATGGCGCTCACGCTCTGCGTCGGGTTCGTGGTTGATGACGCCATTGTGATGCTCGAAAACATCGTACGCCACATGGAAATGGGCAAGGGAGCGATGCAGGCCGCTTTCGACGGTTCAAAAGAGATTGGCTTTACGATCATCTCGATGACCCTCTCGCTGGTTGCAGTATTCATTCCTCTGCTCTTCATGGGAGGCATTCTTGGCCGCCTGCTCCATGAATTCGCGGTCACCATTGGGGTTGCCATCCTGGTCTCCGGTATTGTGTCGCTCACTCTTTCTCCAATGCTTTGCAGCCGCTTTCTGACCCCTCCCGGCACCGCCCGCCACGGTCCCATTTATGCCGCATCAGAGCGGGTTTTCAAGGGCATGCTGCGAACTTACGAGAAAAGCCTCTCCTGGGTCCTGGACCACCGACGGGCGACGCTGGTCTTTTCCATGTTTCTTGTTCTTGCCACGGCCTTTCTCTTTATTGTTGTTCCCAAGGATTTCATCCCGAGTCAGGATACAGGGCAGATCACTGGCTTTACGGAGGCGGCCCAGGGTATTTCTTTTCAGGCCATGGCCGAACATCAGACGGCAGTAGCCGATGTGATCCGCCGGGAACCGGAAGTCGATGCATTCATGTCGGCGGCGGGAGCCACCGGAATGTCACCGACGGGAAACACCGGCCGCCTTATGATTCGTTTGAAGCCACGCGCAGAGCGTGAACTGAGTGCGGACGGAGTGATCCAAAAACTGCGCTCGAAACTGGCTCAGGTTCCGGGTATCAACGTCTATTTGCAGAATCCCCCCGCCATCCAGGTCGGAGGCCGTTTGACCAAGGGGCAATACCAATATACCCTGCAGGGAGCGGATATCAGGGAGCTCTATCACTGGGCGCCAATCGTCGAGGACAGGTTGCATGGTTTGCCCGGGTTGCAGGATGTCACCAGTGATCTGCAGATCAGCAATCCCGAAGTGCTGGTGGAAATCGACCGCGACAAAGCGTTGACGCTGGGCATTACCGCCGAGCAAATCGAGAAAGCGCTCTATAACGCCTACGGTTCCCGACAGGTATCAACGATCTTTACCCCGACGAACCAGTACCAGGTGATTCTGGAACTGGAACCGCAGTATCAGATGGATCCATCCTCCCTCGCCATGCTCTACGTCCGATCGACCGGCGGACGTCTGGTTCCTTTCGAAACGGTGGCGACGCTCAGTCAACGAGTCGGTCCGTTGACCGTGAACCATAGCGGTCAACTGCCGTCCGTTACCATTTCCTTCAATCTCAGGCCGGGCGTCAGCCTGGGTGAAGCCGTTTCGCAGACGGAGGCTGTGATTCGCGACCTGCGCCTTCCGGCGACGCTTTCCGGCAGTTTCCAGGGTACGGCTCAGCAGTTTCAGGCATCCATGAAGGGCATGTGGATACTTCTGATCATGGCTATTCTGGTTATCTATATGGTTTTGGGCATTCTTTACGAGAGCTTTATCCATCCGATTACCATTCTTTCGGGCCTTCCTTCCGCGGGGGTTGGAGCATTGCTGACCCTACTTCTTTTTAGAACGGATCTGAGCATTTATGCCTTTGTGGGAATCATCATGCTGATCGGGATCGTGAAGAAGAATGCCATTATGATGATCGATTTTGCGCTGAATGCTCAAAGAGAAGAAGGCAAGGCTGCGGCGGAAGCGATCTATGCGGGTTGCGTGCTGAGGTTTCGACCGATCATGATGACAACCATGGCAGCTCTTATGGGGACCTTGCCCATAGCGCTCGGGATCGGGGCTGGGGCCGAGGCACGGCGCCCTCTGGGGCTGGCTGTTGTGGGCGGCCTCGTCCTTTCTCAGTTTCTCACCCTCTATATTACTCCCGTTGTTTATCTCTATTTGGAATCCTTTCAGGAGCGGCTGCGTTGGGCAGGATACTGGATTCGTTCTCGAACGGGTTGGTCCGAAGCGGCCGGGCCGGCAGATCGGAACTGAGATGCATCAAAGCGCCATATCTCTCCCGGTGAAATCGGGGCTGTTCCGGTTATGCGATAGGATGGATATGGATGGTCTCCTGTTTCCTATTACGCGTGAAATTGAGGATTAAGACTCGATGTCATCTGTTCATGCGGTTCCTGTTCCCACTCCCGACGGATTTATTCCGGCAGTGGTTCACCTGCCGACACGAATTCCCGCACCGGTAGTAGTCTGCTGCCATGGGCTGCTCAGCTACAAGGGCAGCAGCAAGTTTGCAGCCATCGGAGAAGAGTATTGCAGGGCAGGCTCGGTTGTTGTTCGCTTTGATTTTTCAGGTTGTGGCGAGTCCAAAGTAATCCAGAGGGAGAGCCTGCTCTTTTCCAGATTACGGGACCTGCGCTCCGTCGTTGACTATGTGCGGAATCAATCCTGGTCTAGTGGAGCGATCGGACTTCTCGGGTCCAGCCTGGGGGGATACCTTTCTCTGCTCTATGCGGCTGAAAGCTGCCACCCTATTCAGGCAGTCGTGTGCTGGGCCACTCCATTTGACTTGTCCAGAATCAAGGGAGCTCTGACTCAGTCTGAAGAACTGAAACAAATCGTGCCCCCGGATTTTCAACTCGGAAATCCCGTGAATCTGATGGACCTTGCCCCGGTTCCCCGTGTCTTGATCATCCACGGACAGCAGGACCAAACGGTGTCATGGAACGATGCAGTGGCGATCTATCGTCGCGTTGGCGAACCCAAGCGGTTGATCCTCATGGAGACGGCGGATCACCGATTGCTCGATCCCCATTGGCGGGAAATGGCCATGAAGTTGAGTTTGGAGTGGTTTCTGGAACAGGGCCTGTGCAGCGATACCATTTGATTGTCTCAAGCAGATTGCAGCAAAGGAGTTTCGATCGTGCTTACGGAAGCGGTTTCAAACTTTGCAATAAAATGTCTGGATCTGACCGGCTACTTTGGTGCCGGCTTGCTCATGGCCCTGGAGAGCATGATCGCTCCAATTCCAAGCGAGGCAGTCATGCCGTTTGTCGGGTTCCTGGTGGCGGACGGCAGCTGGAACCTCTGGCTGGCGATAGGGGTCACCAGCCTTGGTTCTATCATTGGATCACTCATTTCCTACTACATGGGCTACTATGGCGGGAAGCCGCTGGTGCTGAAGGTCGGCAGATACCTCCTTCTGAACCCTCACGACCTGGTCATCACCGAGAGGTTCTTCCACCGGCGCGGCGGGCTTCTCACGGTCTTCATCAGTCGTTTCGTACCCGTTGTCAGGCATCTCATTTCAATACCTGCGGGGATTGGACGCATGCCGCTCCTTCCTTTCTTGGCGGTCACCCTTGTTGGTGCAACGATGTGGAATACCTTTCTCTTGCTGTGCGGCATGAAACTGCGCGAGCATTGGCGGATTGTGCAGCAGTACTCACACCAGATCGATCTCGCGGTTGGAGTGATTCTGCTGGCTGGACTGGTGTGGTTCTTGAAATCGCGCTTCCCGACACAATCGGCTGCCTCAGAAGAAAAGACGCACAGGGAATAGCGCGAGCCGGGCGGGCTGGTTTTGCTTATTTGAAACAAAGACGGCGGGAGGAATAGAAAAGGGGGCGCTGTGAACTGCGCCCCCTGGAAATTCGACTAATCTCTTTCTGAGATTTCGACCAACACACCATAGGTTGACTTCGGATGCAGGAAGGCAATCTTGGCGCCACCGGCACCCATGCGCGGTTTTTCGTCAATGAGGGCAACCCCTCTGGACTTCAATTCGGCCAGTGCCTCCTCAATGTTCTCCACCCGGAAAGCAAGATGCTGAACTCCACCGCGGCCGCCATTCTTTTCAATAAATTTGGCAATAGGACCGTCTGGTGTCGTTGATTCCAACAGCTCAACTTCGGTGTCACCCACTGGGAAGAAGGCTGTTGTGACCTTTTGCTCAGCCACGGTTTCACTGCCGGCCATGGGCAGACCAAGGACGTCGCTCCAGAGTTTTTTCGCTTCATCAACTGAGTTAACGGCGATACCAATGTGGTCAAGTTTTAGAACCTTCATCGTGTCCTCCTGCTATTTCTGGGAAACTGAAAGCCAATCGTTTACTACTTGCCGCATGACGGTGTAAGGATCACTCTTGTGATCCACGATGTCCTGTACGAGTTGGTCAAGCTGTCCGGATTTCTGGAGTTGTTCGCGCACGACGCGGAAAAGCTCGTTATGGATCATGCGAAGCGTTTCACGATAAGTGCGTTGACGTCGTTTTTGAACCAGCTTACCGCTTTCATTCAAGTGGCCCTGATGCTGTCTGATGGCCGCCCAAAGCTGATCCACCCCATCGTTGTTGACTGCAACGGTTTTGACTATGGGTGGACTCCAATCCGTCTGCTTGATTGTGGCATCCTGCTGGACCCGGTACGTAACCTCGGCCGACAGTTGGTCAGCTCCAGCACGGTCTGCCTTGTTGATAGTAAAAATGTCGGCAATTTCCATAATTCCGGCCTTCATGCTCTGAATCGCATCACCCAGACCCGGAACCAAAACCAGACAGGTAGTATCGGCAATTCCAATAATGTCCACTTCATCCTGGCCCACACCGACAGTCTCTATGATGATAACATCTTTGCCAGAAGCATCGAGTACCTTGACCACATCTCCGGTGGCTTTCGACATGCCTCCCAGAAAACCTCGAGTGGCCATACTCCTGATATAGACGTCCGGGTCCAGGTTGTGTTCGCTCATACGCACGCGGTCACCCAGAATTGCCCCACCGGTAAAGGGACTGGAAGGATCGACGGCGATAATGCCTACAGTCAGCCCTGCTTTCCGAATGTGATGGGTCAATCTGTCGGTAAGCGTGCTTTTCCCTGCTCCAGGAGAACCCGTAATACCGATGATGTAGGATTTGCCGGTGTTTCGATAGAGCCCCACCATGCATTGCAAGGCCCTCTCGTCCTCATCTTCGAGCCAGGTGATCAACCGCGCAACCGCCATCGGAGACCCCTTAAGGACCTCCGCGACGTAGTCCCTTGGCGCTACACTCTGCACTGCTTTCCCCTTCGGTACCCTACCGACAAGTTCCGTTCGTTCTTGCCCGGCTAGTAAACGCCTCTACAAAGCCCTATACTGTGCCCATTCCAGCCAACCATTTCATCTTTGCAGGCAAGAGCCGAGGAAGCCGTGGTCTGCCCCACGCGCTAACCCCACTCCTGCATTCTCATGCTAAAGGAAAAGCCGGTCAGCTCTGAAGAAGATCGGGGAGGTTCGCCTTTATTGGGCGATTTGCTCCCCGATCTGCTAAATGCGGTTGCGGCCCTGCTTATTACAGCAAACGCTCAACCGTTTACCCTCGAGGTTTAACATTGTCCTGGATGAAACCAACGATTTCCGTCGTTGGAGTGCCAGGTCCAAAAATGCCCTTCACTCCGGCTTTCTTGAGCCCGTCATAATCCTCTACGGGAATGATGCCGCCACCCACGAGCAGAACGTCGTCCAGGCCCTTGTCTCGCAACAATTCCGCCACTCTGGGGAAAAAGTAATTGTGAACACCTGAAAGGCTGCTCAACCCGACCACATCCGCATCTTCCTGGATGGCCGTTTGAACGATCATTTCAGGGGTCTGGCGAAGTCCGGTGTAAACCACTTCCATCCCGGCTTCAGCAAATATTCTAGCCAACAACTTGGCGCCTCGGTCATGCCCGTCCAGACCAGGTTTAGCCACGATCATTTTGATTTTCTTTGCCATGGAAAATTACCTCCGCTATTCGAACAGTCAGTGAATCTGAAGCCTGATCTTCTAGACAAATTCTTTGGGTCGATATTCGCCGAAAACCTCACGCCATACATTGCAGATCTCGCCGACCGTGGCTTTTGCCTTGACGGCTTCAATGACTGCAGGCATGACATTCTCGCTCGTTTTGGAAACTTCCCGCAACTTATCCAGAGCTGCCTTCCACTTGACCTGATCTCTTTCGGCACGGAACTTCTTCAGCTCAGCGGCCTTGATTTCTCCCACCGACATATCCACCTTCAGAAGACCGGTTGGAGGAGGTTCTTCCATGGTGTACTTGTTGATCCCGACATAGACACGCTCCCCGGACTCGATCTCTTTCTGGAAGCGATAGGCACTGTTTTGGATCTCTTTCTGGATGAAACCTTGTTCGATGGCAACCAGAGTGCCTCCCATGGTATCGATCTTCTTGATGTACTCATCGATTTCGGCTTCGATCTTGTCGGTCATGGCTTCGACATAATAGCAGCCCGCCAGAGGATCGATCGTATCCGTGGCACCGCTTTCTTCGGCTACGATCTGCTGGGTGCGCAGAGCCACCGTTACGGCCTGCTGAGTGGGCAGGCAGAGGGCTTCGTCATAGGAGTTGGTATGGAGCGACTGACCTCCGCCCAAAGCTGTGGCGTAGGTCTGCAGAGCGACGCGAACAACATTGTTCAGCGGTTGCTGGGCGGTCAGAGTAACCCCACCCGTCTGGACGTGGTAGCGCAACATCATGGAACGAGGATCCTTTGCCTTGAAACGATCCTTCATGACTTTCGCCCAGTAACGACGAGCGGCGCGGAACTTGGCAACCTCTTCCAGCACGTTGGTGAAGGCGTTGAAGAAGAAGCTCAAGCGAGGAGCGAAGCTATCAACATCCATGCCTCGTTCAACACAAGCCTGGGTGTAGGCAATGCCGTCAGCGAGGGTAAAAGCCATCTCCTGGGCTGCGGTCGAACCGGATTCGCGGATGTGATAGCCGCTGATGCTGATCGTATTCCACTTGGGCACATTTTTCTGGCAGAATTCAATCAGGTCGACTGTCAACCGCATGGTGGGCTTGGGTGGATAAATGTATTGGCCGCGGCAGATGATTTCCTTCAGAACGTCGTTCTGGACCGTACCGCTGACCTTATCCCATGATACACCCTGCTCTTCGGCCAGGCTGAGATACATGCCCAGGAGGACCGTTGCCGCAGCGTTGATGGTCATGGAGGTGGAGACCTTATCGAGCGGAATGCCATTGAAAAGGACCCGCAGATCGTCGATGGAGTCGATGGCAACGCCTACTTTTCCTACTTCACCCATTGAAAGCGGGTCATCGCTGTCATAGCCGGCCTGAGTGGGCAAATGGAAAGCAACGCTCAACCCGGTCTGCCCTTGCTTGAGCAGATACCGATAGCGCTCGTTGGTCTCTTTGGCGGTCCCAAACCCGGCATATTGACGCATGGTCCAGTAACGGCCGCGATACATTGTCGGCTGCACCCCACGAGTATAGGGGTACATTCCCGGATATCCCAGATCTCGGTCATAATCAAGCCCGGTAACATCCAGGGGGGTGTAAAGCCGCTCAACGGGAGTTCCCGAAATGGTGGTGAACACCGGTCTCTGCTCAGGGTTCTTGGCGAGTGTTTTCTGAACAGGTCCCTGGTCCCACTTTTCTCTTCCAGCTTTGATCTTCTCTAACACCTTTTCGTCAAACATGCTTACCCTCCTCAACACGATTTCCACATGATGCCGCCCGCTGACTGTTTCCGACGGGCACTGTTAAAAGAAGCACGAACTCACCTGTTCGAGCATTTCGGGATCACTTCCCAGATGCTTGTGGAAGAGGGCACGGGGAAGTGAGCCAGAGCAGGATGAATAAAAGGAGATGCGTTACTGACAACCTTCTTCGTTTGCGTTACCTCCACATGTCATAAGTATGAACGGATTCAGGGCCCTCTGACATTTTTACGCTAACACCTATAGCAGCAAGCATCTGAAGAATCAACAGCAATCCATCAGGTCCAGTGAATTTGGAGCCACAAAATGAACGTTGTGTCAGGGGCTGACAGAAGAGAGCCGTTTTCGGTATGAAGGAAAAACACCACAAGAAGGGCGACTTTGAACCGCCCCCCTTCATGGTTCAGGTATTGCCGATCCAGGCTAGAGAGGCAGAGCTTTGACCAGGTCCTGGACTGCCGCCACAGACCGGTTGAACGCTGCTTTCTCTTCCGGGGTCAGCTTGATTTCAACAATCTGTTCAACACCGTTCCTGCCGAGCTTACAGGGTACACCGACAAAGTAGCCACCAACCCCGTATTCTTTGTCGCAGTAGACACAGCATGGCAGAATGCGCTTCTTGTCTTTCAAGATTGACTGCGCCATCTCAACGGCGGCTGCCGATGGAGCGAAGAAGGCACTGCCGGTCTTCAGCAGGCTCACGATTTCAGCGCCGCCATTTGCGGTCCGCTTGCACAGGGCTTCAATTCTGTCTGCCGGGAGCAGATCGGGCAACGGGATTCCTGCGACCGTGCTATAGCGCGGCAGGGGCACCATGGTATCACCGTGTCCGCCGAGAACAAAAGCATGGACATCTTCAATGGAAACATCCAGCTCCATCGCGATGAAGGCCCGAAATCGCGCGGCATCCAACACTCCAGCCATTCCCATGACGCGATTGGTGGGAAAGCCGCTGACCTTGTGGGCGACATAGGTCATGGCATCCAAAGGGTTGGAGACAATGATGAGGAAGGCATCCGGAGAATGCTGAGCGACATTCTCCACCACCGTCCTGACGATCTTTGTGTTGATTCCCAGGAGGTCGTCTCGGGTCATTCCAGGCTTTCGGGGAACCCCCGCGGTTATGATGACTACATCTGATCCTGCCGTATCCCTGTAGTCGTTAGTGCCGACGACATTGGAATCGAAACCTTCAACCGGAGCAGCCTGACGCAGATCGAGGCATTTGCCCTGTGGCATACCCTCGATGATATCGATCAGGCAGACATCTCCCAACTCCTTTGACGCTGCCCAGTGCGCTGCAGTCGCACCAACATACCCGCCACCAACGACGGTGATCTTATTGCGTCTCAACGCCATGATACTACTCCTTTGATTAAGGCTATCGCGATATGAAGCAGTTTTCGATTGTCATGGGCTTCAGAACCCTGATGATATCCGTCGCCCTTCACTTCATCCCCTTTTTCCACTCAACCGCATAGCAGCCGGCATCGGAATATGCAACGGCAATTGCAGCGGTCCTCTCAATTCTGGATCATGCCAATAATGCGAATGAGAACTGGGCGCAAGACCGCAGTCGACTTTTGGGCCCGCATTGGACCCAATGGCCCTGTATCTTTCCCATTGACGTCCTCCAAGAGATGTGCTAGCCGTATTTTACTGAAGTGGTAACCATGTATCGCCCATTATTGATGTTGTAAACGGAACATTGAACCCTGAAGCGAGAGAGGAGTAGCAAGAATGGCCAAGAAACCTGTTCGTGTAGCGATCACTGGAGCCGCCGGTCAGATTGGGTATGCTCTGATCTATCGTGTCGCATCCGGTGAAATGTTGGGAAAAGATCAGCCGGTCATCCTGCAGTTGCTGGAGCTGCCCATTGACAAGGTACAGCAGGCGCTCAAGGGATGCATGATGGAGCTCGAAGACTGTGCGTTTCCGACGCTCTATGACATGATCGGTACCGGTGACGCAAAAGTGGCCTTCAAAGATGCGGATTATGCACTGCTGGTCGGCGCACGTCCCCGCGGTCCAGGCATGGAGCGCAAAGACCTGCTGCAAGCCAATGCAAAGATTTTCATCGAGCAGGGCCGGGCCATGGATGAAGTGGCTTCACGCGATATTCGTGTCATCGTCGTCGGCAATCCTGCAAACACCAACTCCTACATTGCTATGAAATCAGCCCCCAGCCTTCCCCAGGGAAATTTCACTTCCATGATGCGCCTTGACCATAACCGCGCAGCATATCACCTGGCGGCAAAGGCAGGGAAAAAGGTCGGCGATGTCAAGAAGCTGGTGGTCTGGGGTAATCATTCGCCTACCATGTATGCGGATATCCGCAACGCAACGATAGCCGGTGAGCCGGCCCCGAAACTGGTACCGGAAGACTGGTATCGCAACGAATATATCCCCATGATCGGCAAACGCGGTGCTGCGGTCATCGAGGCTCGCGGGCTCTCATCCGCTGCGTCTGCAGGGAATGCCGCGATTTGCCACATGCGCGACTGGGCCTTGGGCACCGGCGACGAGTGGGTCAGCATGGGCATTCCGTCTGACGGTTCCTACGGTATCCCCGAAGGTGTCATGTTTGGTTTCCCGGTCACTTGTGATGCAGGGAAATACAAGATCATTCAGGGTATTGAAATGGATGACTTCTCGCGCGCCAAGATGGCGGCAACCTTGAAGGAGCTTCAAGACGAGAAGGCCGCCGTTGACCCCATGATCGGCTAGTATGGTGAGGGGTCGTTCGGGGTCCGGCCGAGTAGAGCTCCTGAAACAGCCCTGCCGACAAAGACCCCCGGAGGTCTCCTGACAGTTGCTCAGCGACACAAACCCCGGACCTCCATGGGAGGTCCGGGGTTTTTTGTGCTGATCCAGGATCGCAACCTTGAATCGAGCATCAAAAATAGAGAAGGCGGCGCAATGAACCGCACCGCCTTCTTTTCTTTTGCTTTACAGATTGTTCTTCGGCTTACTTAGCCGATGACCGCCAATACCGTGCCCTTTTGTACACTCTGGCCCGCCTGGCAGCAGATTTGTTTGACCACACCGGAAGCCGGAGCGGTTAGAGAGTTCTCCATCTTCATGGCTTCCAGGATCATGACGACATCACCGGCCTTCACCTCGTCGCCTTCTTTCACTTCATACCGGATGACCATGCCCGGCATGGGGGATTCCATCTTGGTGCCGCCTGCAACAGGAGCAGCCGGAGCAGCAGCCGGAGCAGCAGCGGCAGGCTTCGGAGCCGCGGGCTTCGGAGCGGCTGGTTTCGGAGCAGCAGGAGCTGCAGCAACCGGAGTGATCGATGTGATCACCGGAGCAGCGCCGCCGACCTGTTCCACCTCAACCTCGAAGTAGTCGCCGTCCACAAAGACGTTGAACGTGCGAATGGCCTCACCCTTTTCGGGAACGGCTTTTTCCGGCTTCTCTACGAGCTTGCCGGCGAGGGCCTTCTTGATGAGTTCCGCTTCACGTGCACAATCCTCAAGGGTCTTCGGCATGACTTCCTTCGGAACCGGCTCAATACCATATTTCCATTTCAGGAAACGCATACCGGTCATGGGGTACATGCCGTAGATGATGATATCGTCGATGTCCTTGGCCAAGCCCTTGGTGTCCTCAGTATTCTTGGCCATCTCGGGTTCGATGATCTCGCCCGGGCGGCAGGTAATGGGAACTTCGCCTTTGGGATAGCCCTTGAGTGCCTTCTTCTGAATCTCGGGATCCAGAGGTACAGGGGTTTCACCGTAGAGACCGTAGAAGAGGTCCTTGGATTGGGCTGAAATCATCTTGTAGCGCTCTTCCGGAGTATCGAAAAGGACGTTGTTGACGGCCTGGATGCCGACGATCTGGCTGGTCGGTGTAACGAGCGGGACCTGACCCATCTCTTTGCGAACCTGGGGCAGTGCCTCAAACACATCGTTGAGCCTGTCGGAAGCGCCCATTTCACGCAGCTGATTGATCAGGTTGGAAAGCATGCCGCCCGGAGTCTGGTGCAGCAGGACGTTGATGTCGATGGTGGACATGCGGTCATCCAGAAGATAACGATACTTCGGCGAGACCTTCTCAAAATGCGCGCCGCACTCGGCAAGCAGGTTGAGATTGAACCCCGTGTCGCGGTTGGTGCCTCTGAGGGTGACCACCAGCGGCTCAATGGCCGGATGCGAGCTGCGGTATGCCCATGGTGCCAAGCAGGTGTCGATGATGTCAACGCCGGCTTCCACAGCCTTCAACAGAGCGAGGTCCGCCATGCCGGAGGTGAAATGACTGTGGAGATGAATCGGGACTTTGACATTGGCTTTAAGGGCTTTGACCAGATAGTAGGCATCATAAGGAGCCACCAGGCCCGCCATATCCTTAATACAGATGGTATCGGCGCCCATGTCCTCAAGCTGTTTGGCCTTCTTCACATAGTAGTCGAGATTGTAAACCGGGCCGCCCATGCGTCGCAGGGTCAGGGAGTAGCAGATGGTTCCCTGGAAGTGCTTGCCAAGCTTCTTGATGGGCTTGATCACTGTTTCAAAATTACGGAAGTCGTTGAGCGCATCAAAGGTACGGAAAATATCGATACCATTGATGGCTGCACGCTCGGTGAATGCCTCGGCGAAATCGTCCGCATAGTTCCGATACCCTACGAGGTTCTGGCCGCGGAGCAGCATCAGCATGGGGGTCTTGGTCAGAATTTTTTTCAATTCGCGGATTCGAACCCACGGATCTTCATTCAGGAAGCGATGCATGGTATCGAAAGTTGCTCCACCCCAAACCTCCATCGCCCAATACCCGACCTGGTTCATTTTGTCGGCGATCGGCAGAAGATCTTCCGTTCTACCGCGTGTGGCGAAAAGCGATTGGTGACCGTCGCGAAAGGTCAAGTCGCCGATCTTGATCGGGTTGTCCACTTTTGGGGGGGGATCGTCAATGAGCTTTGCAATCAGTGATGTGCCATGAAGGTATTCGTTGTTTCCCATCCTTAATTCTCCTCTTCTCCGTTTTTTCGTTCGTGAGATTCCACTCAACTCACCCCAGCTCAGCACCAGCTTCCGTATTCTCCGGAAAGGGCTATCATCCCCTGAATGTTGCGCTTCCCTTCAGGTTGTTCCAGCCAGGACTTGATACCACAATTTGGAGCCGGTTGTTCTCTGTTACTTGTCTACTCAAGCGCTGCCGTCGAAACAAGGTTGTCGAGGAACCGAAAACCACCTAACGAGCCAAGCGCATCTGCCACATCCATCTGGCCTCCATGGCAGCCTGCCGCCCAGCCATAGAGTATGGAATATACGGCTGATAAGGTCTAGCCGCAAGCGCTTTTTGCTGAAGAGCAAATAAGGCTGCTGCTTCCTCTTCCGCTTGAATATAGGAACCTAACGCTGATGCAATTGCCGCAACCACATTCTTCTTTAATTCCATTAAACCCTCCTGATAAAGTTCAGCCTTCTTCGCTCACCACACTCCTTTCAAAGTCCCAACTCTTTGCTAATGGAAGCCATAGCCTTGATACTCAACTCGATAAAATCCATTAGCGGTATATCAATCCGCTCGCACAGCGCCACATGATCCCGATTCACATTGCGCGCGAAGTCCTTGCTTTTCATCCGTTTCCTGACCGAAGACGGATTGAGGCTTCCAACCCGTTTGTCCGGATGAACCAACGCGGCGGCGACGATCAGGCCGGTAATGGTTTCCGCGCAGGTTAGAGCGTAATCCAGAATGGTTTCCCGCCTCAGATCAAGGGCTTCAGCGTTATGCCGCAGAACCGCATCCAATGCTTCTGAGGGGAATGCGAAGGGCTCAAGCATTTCAACCGACTTGCGCCCGTGCGCATCGGGGGTCTCCCGGGTGTATTCAAAATCCAGGTCGTGAAGCAACCCGATATTCCCCCACAATTCACCGTCTTGATTCAGCTTTTCTGCCAGCTGCCGCATAATCGCTTCGGTAGCCAGGCTATGTTTCCTGAGGTTGTCCGCCTGGACATGCGACTCTAAAAGCTCCAAAGCTTCAGTGCGGGTCATAGGATTCTGCCTGAGGAGACGATAGCCATGCCCATTACGCAGCCCGACGAGTCTTCTTCTTTAAGTTGCTGATGCGCCTTCTGTATGCATCGGCCAGTTTGTTGTTTCCAGCTTCTTTGGCGCTGGACCGCTTCTCCTTCAGCTCTTTGATCTTTGTCTTTAGCGTTCGAACGTCAATATCCGCCTTGCCGGCTTTTCGCTCTTCGACGATCCCCTTGGCTTCCTTGATGGCTGCGATAAGTTCATTCTTGTTCATCGCATGGACCCCGACAATACCCTCCAGCGTCAGGGCCAATTCGCGCAGTTCCTTGGCTGTCATCTTGTCAAGGGGCTTTTCCTTCTTCTCTTTTTCCTTCGCCTTACCCATCTACCAGCTCCTTGGGTTGCCCCTTTTCCTGGCTCTTCTGAATGATCTCGGCCATGGAGATGAAGGGCTTGAACAGATCTATCGGAATGGGGAAAATAGTGGTTGAGTTGTTTTCCGAGGCTATCTCCCTCAGGGTTTGAAGATAACGCAGCTGGATGGCTATGGGGTGCTGCTGAATAATCTCGGCTGCCTGAGCCAGTCGGGACGCGGCCTGGAACTCACCTTCGGCGCCTATAACCTTGGCCCGCCGCTCCCTTTCAGCTTCCGCCTGCTTGGCCATGGCCCGCTGCATCTCGATCGGCAAGTCGATCTGCTTGACCTCCACAACCGTGACCTTGATTCCCCATGGCTCGGTGTGGCTGTCAAGAATCTCCTGAATATGAGCGTTGATCTTGTCTCGCTCAGAAAGAAGATCATCCAGCTCACCCTGACCGCACACGCTTCTGAGCGTAGTCTGAGCGAGCTGACTGGTGGCATAGAGGTAGTTCTCGACCGACACGATGGCCTTTACCGGATCAACCACACGAAAATAGATCACCGCACTCACCTTCACCGACACATTATCGCGGGTGATAACGTCCTGTGGCGGAACATCCGTTGCTATCAGGCGCAAACTCACCTTCTGCAACCGGTCGATATAGGGAATGAGGATAATGAGCCCGGGCCCCTTGGCGCGAATGACCCGCCCGAGGCGAAAGATGACGCCGCGCTCGTATTCATTGAGAATACGAATGGCATTGGCCAGAAAGAGAACCACCAAAATAACAATCAGTGAGATCCCATAAATGGGCATACCTTCCTCCTCTTCCCACCTTCTTCCCCAGAAAGCACAAATGAAATAATTCACTACTTTCTAGCACTGATTCTTCTGACTTTCAACCTTAAATTCTCAAGGGAAATCACTTCAACCTTTTCCCCCGCAAAGAGCTCTTCGTCCGCAACAGCATTCCATAGCTCGCCATTTACAAAAACCTTTCCAGCAGGCGTAAGGTCTTTCTTCACTTCTCCGATCATTCCAATCAACGCCTCATTTCCGGTTTGAGCCTTGCTCATCTGAGCTCGAAAAGCCAGCATGGCCACCGTGACAAAAAACCCGGAAATGAGGACCACCGTAGGGACAAAAACTGACATGGCCAGTCGATTCGTATGGCCGGGGACGCGAAAGAGCATGAGAGATCCCAGAACAAGCGAAAGCACCCCCGCAAAACTGAGCATGCCGTGAGATGCCACCTTGATTTCCAGAATAAAGAAGAGCACGGCGAGCAGGATAAGAAGAATGCCCGCATAATTCACGGGCAGAGTTTGCATGGCGTACAAGGCCAGGATGAGTGCAATCCCACCAATCACACCGGGAAGGATGGCCCCGGGTTGGGAGAGTTCAAAATAGAGTCCGGCCAGTCCAATCATCAACAATATGTAGGCTATATTGGGATTGCTGACACTCCTCAGGACGTTATGCTGCCATCCCGGCAGAATGGTCCTTTGCTCCACACCCTCTGTGTGGAGAGTCTTCGCATAGCCTTTTCTCACAATCTCCCAACCATCCAGTTTGCTGATCAGCGCCGGAAGGTCCTCCGCGACCAGATCGATGACATTCTCAGCATAGGCTTCTTCAGCAGTAATCGAAACGCTCTTGCGAACAGAATCCTCCAGCCATTCCTCGTTTCTTCCCCGCTGACCGGCGATGCTGCGCGCAAAAGCCACCATGTCGTTAGTGATCTTTTCATTCATGGTTGAAGAAACATCGCCGCCCCCGATGGACACAGGATGGGCCGCTCCGATGTTTGTACCGGGAGCCATGGCGGCAATATCCCCGGCGACCGTTACAAACACTCCCGCCGATGCTGCCTGCGCTCCGCTTGGATAGACATAGACAACAACCGGAACAGCTGAATTCAGTATAGCCTGGGCGATCCCCCGGGTTGAGGCCATGAGACCGCCGGGCGTGTCCAGGAGAATGATCAGGCATTCCGCACCTTCATCCTGAGATCGTTCGATGGCGTATCTCAGGAAATCCTCAACCCCCGGATTGATGGTGTCCTGAACCTGGACGATGTTAATGTGCCTGGCCTCAGCAGAAACCGGCTGCCAAAGTGCAAGCGCTGCAATGAGCAGGATGCCGAGAACAATTGCCATTCGGCTTTTTGCAGAGCGGTCATTCATCTATTTATCCTCCTGACTGCCGGCCAGGATCGCATAGACAACCAGCAGGTCCTGCCATGTAGCGGCTTTCTGGGATGGGTTTCGCAGCAGATAGGCCGGATGAAAAGTGCAGACCAGCGGAATCCCACGCCAGGCAAGTTTCTTGCCTCGAAGGCTGGAAATGGAATGGGAAGCGCCGAGCAATGTCTGGGCGGCACAGGCCCCAAGGGCACAGATTACCTGAGGAGCGATTGCCTCCAACTGCCGAAACAGGAACGGGGAACAGGTCTGTATCTCGTCAGGCAAAGGGGTTCGGTTGTTTGGAGGGCGACACTTCACCACATTGGCTATGTATACCTCTTCGCGTGTAAATCCGAGAGCGAGGATCATCTTATCGAGAAGTTTGCCCGCCTTCCCGACAAACGGTTGTCCTTGCTGATCCTCATCAAACCCTGGGCCTTCCCCGACGAATACCAGTTTTGCCTGGGGTGAACCGACACCCAATACGATCTTGGTCCGACCGGCATCCAGCCTGCAACGGTGGCAATCGCCAATATCCTCGCTGATGTGAACGAGGGCTTGCTCCGAGTTGATCCGGCCGAGGACGCTCTCCACTTCAATCGGTATCCGATCTCCTGGCTGCCGCCTCTTCATCGGCCAGTCCCTGATGCCCGCCATACGAAGATCAGCCACGGACCATTTCAGGTCGTTCAGAATGGCACCAATATCGGCCTTTGTGTCGTCAGCAGGTTTCATCAAGGCTTTTTCACACCCAGCAACACTTCAACGCGATCAAAGACATGCTGCGCGACTTCTTCCTTCTTCATTGGCGGCAGATCAGCGATGTCTCCCTTGCGGTCGATTATCTTCACCTGATTTGTATCCCAGCCAAATCCCGACCCGGTCTGGGTGAGATTGTTGGCGACTATGAAATCAAGGTTTTTCTGTACCAGTTTTTCGGTGGCATTTTCGATCAAGTTTTCCGTTTCCGCAGCAAAACCGACCAGAATGGGTCGTGCAGCCGCTGCCCGGGATTTGCCGAGATGCCCAAGGATATCAGGGTTCTTGGTCAGAGTGATTTTCAAGTCGCTCTGAAGCTTTTTCATTTTTTGCGGAGCGACCTGGCACGGTCGATAGTCGCCGACAGCAGCAGCCATAACTACAACATCCATGTGTGGTGCATGCTCTAGAATGGCATCTCTCATTTGGTGAGCCGTAGTGACTTTTTGAAAATTGACCCCATGAGGTATTGGAAGGGAGCTGGGGCCCGATATCAGGTACACTTCCGCAGCGCGTCGGCAGGCGACCGAAGCGAGGGCATAGCCCATCTTGCCGCTCGATGGATTGCTAATGAAGCGCACCGGATCGAAGGGCTCCCAAGTCGGTCCCGCACTGACCAGAACTCGCTGGTTTGCAAGGCTCGCGGGTGTCAGAAGCCTCCTTGCCGTTTCCACAATCAACGACAGATCGACCAGTCGCCCGGCACCTTCCTCTTTGCATGCGAGTTCTCCCACTTCGGGCCCCAAGATATGGTATTTGAAAGCCCGCAAGGAATCGAGGTTTCTTTGAGTAGCCGGATGTTCGTACATGCTTGCATTCATGGCCGGACAGACCAGGACGGGTGCCGTAGTGGCAAGCAGTATTGTAGAGAGGTAGTCATCCGCAATCCCCCCTGCCATTTTGGCTATGAGATTGGCGGTTGCCGGCGCAAGGATGACGAGGTCGGGTGTTCGTGCGAGCCGGATATGACCAATCCTGGACTCGTATTCGCGGTTGAAGAGATCAGTCCCCACCGGATTACCTGAAAGCGTCTGCAAGGTGAGCGGAGCGATGAAATTCTGAGCATTGACGGTCATCACCACATGGACGTTTGCTCCGTCTTTGACCAACAGACGAACCAGTTCGGCAGCCTTATAAGCGGCAATTCCACCGCTAATTCCCAACAGAATGGATTTCCCGTTCAACACGCACTCACCCCAAAACCTTTTGATTCGACCGAAATAGAGGCTGCGCCCCGAGCAATTCCCGCAGATCACCGGAGTCAACCGTCCAGTTCAAGCTCCCCGTAGAATCCGGGTCGGACCCCATAGCCCTTTTCAACTGAAACCGCCTAACCACTGGCCGGGGTCACAAAAATCTCCACATAACTGTACAGGATATCCTCGTATAGACGAATAACACATATTTTATCCGGCTTCTCGAAAATCAATATCGAGCGATGATACCGGAAATACCCCTTCGGTTTCCAATTCTCACGAAGCATCGCCATCTGGAAGAAGTTGATGAGAGAATTCAGCTCGACTCGTCCTCTTAGAGTCAGAACTCCGGTCTTCAGTGCACCCGATTGGACCACATAGGATTCCTTGGATTGAAGATCCAGTTCCTGAGGGGTGGGAATGTCCGTGAAGTCATAGAACAAGGGCTGTGGAGCGGACAATGTAGTCGTAGTCGTCGATGTAGTTGCAGTAGCCGGTGGCAGCTTCGTTGATGTGTCAGTTTGTTGCTCCTGGCTGACAGGATTGGGAGGCGGCGAACTGCTTTGGCCTCCCAATGTGCTGCAACCCGAGAAGGTCAGGAAACAGATTAGAGCCAGGAGCAAGACTATCGGTTCACAAGACCAATTCGTTTTCATTCTCTCACCCTTCCCTTCAGTCTGGATCGACATCCTCTTTTGATAAACGATGCGTCACCCGCCCTGCATGAACGGGTCATCGTTCAAATATAATGAGTTCTTCTATCGGTCTGCGATGCGAAGTCTGATTCCGGTGAAGGGGGTGGCCGATGGCAATCACCGCCATGAGCTCCAGACGCTCCGGCAGATCCAACAGCTTCTGGACCCTCTCCTTGTTCTTGAGGATTTCCCCGATCCAGGTTGCGCCAAGTCCCTGGGCATGCACTGCCAGCAGAAGATTTTGAATGCATGCACCCATGGCCTGGCAGTCCTTGATCTGGTCGTAGGAACTCTCCCTGTCCAGGAAAACAGGAACCAGGACGGCGGCATTTCTCAGCACGGCTGAATACCGAGTCAACCGTCCCAGCTCTTCTTTCAAACCCTGGTCCCAGACGATGGCAAAACGCCAGGGCTGGTTGTTCAACCCGGACGGGGCCCATGAGGCCGAGCGCAGTATTTCCAGCATCAGTTTACGGTCAACAGGCTCTTCTGTAAAATTCCTTACACTGCGCCGCTCGCGGATGATTTTGATCACCTCGGAATCAACTCTTTCCAAGCTCATTTGTACTCCTCTGAATCACCTCGATAATTGACCACAACACTCCCTGCATGACGCCTCTTGCGAAGGCACATTCGGCAAAGTTCCCCTCAAAAGCCCTTCCCCGCCGCCTCATCATCGGGGATATCAAGCCCATCGTGCTGTGATTTATAACAGAATCTATTTCACCATGAACAAAAAATCATCTTGCCGCCTTGAATTTTACGGCTAATATGTATAGTCCTCTGGTCCAGTGGTCACACCGGACCCGTTCAGAGGTGAGCTCAGGCTTGAGAACGCTGGCAAAATAGCTGCATCTACAGAAAACACACGACAGGGGAATTGATGACGGTACTGCCATTATCTGAAAGTCATTCGCTCCAGGATGGTGTCTTGAAGCTGCAGATGGATGGCCCGGTGGATATGAGGACTGTTCCGCAGATTCGGAAGACGATTCTTAACCTCATGCTGAAAAAAAGGGTTGAGGAAATCCACGTCGATTTATCTCGAGTGACCGTGTTGGACACCTCCGGAATTGCCATGCTGGTTGAAATCTGGAGGGCCCTTTCCCGCAGGCGGGCTGCGCTTCGGCTGACGGGTTTGAGCGAAAAGGCTAGACGGTTGATTCAACTGGCACGACTTGAACAAGTGTTTGATATCGGGAGTGATCCGCAGTGAGGGATCTGAGCATGAAACCTTCCGATTTAATCGAGGTGTGTGGTCTCAACAGTCACTATAACAACCGACAGGTGCTCTACGATATCCGTTTTGGAATTCCGGACAAGAAGATCACCGTGATAATGGGGATGAGCGGATGTGGCAAGACTACGCTCCTCAGGCACCTGATCGGGTTGAAAGCGACTCGACCCGGAGAGATAATCGTCGACGGCAAGGACCTTGGCAAGTGTAATGAGGAGGAACTGCGGGCATACCGGCGACGCATCGGAGTGCTATTTCAGAGTGGTGCCCTTTTCAGTTCGATGACGGTAGCGGAAAACATTGCAGTTCCACTCAAGGTCCACACCCGTTTACCCGATGAGACAGTCCATATCATGGCTCTGATCAAGCTCAATTTCTTGGGCCTGGCCGAATTCGAGGCCTTTATGCCCTCTCAACTGAGTGGGGGTATGCGCAAGCGTGCAGGCCTGGCTCGTGCCTTGGCGATGGATCCCGAAATACTCTTTGTGGATGAGCCATCCTCGGGTCTGGATCCAATCACGGCTGCCGGCCTGGACCTGCTGCTGCTGGAATTGCGCGACACACTGGGGATGACGATCATTGTGGTCACTCATCAACTGGAGAGCGCCTTTTACATTGCCGACCGGCTGGTTGTCATGGATCGCGGTCACATTCTTGCGGCGGGCAGCCCCGATGAGATTCGAGCCAGTCAAGACAGTCGAGTGGTTCAGTTTCTCAAGCGAGAAGCCGACACAATGGAAGTGAATATGGCCAGCTATCTATCCCGCATCATGGGAAACGAGACGATCAGGAGGTCCCAATGACCCGGCTGGTCCAGTCTCTGGGGGCCCTTGCTTTGCACCGGATTGGCTGCTTTGGGCGAATGGGGCTCTTCCTGGCATATCTGATCAGAGGAATATTCAGACCGCCGGGGAAATTCTTGTCCGTAGTCAAGCAAATCCACTTTATCGGGACGAAGTCTTTTTTTGTTGTCGGCTTCACGGGTGCGTTCACCGGAATGGTGCTTGGTTTGCAGGGATACTATACACTGGCCAAGTTCGGCTCCGAAGGCATGTTGGGATCGGCAGTGTCTCTCAGCCTGATCCGGGAGCTGGGACCGGTGCTATCCGCCTTGATGGTCACCGGGCGGGCAGGGTCGGCCATGTGCGCAGAGATCGGCATCATGCGGATTGACGATCAGATTGATGCACTGGAATGCATGGCCATCGACCCTTATGCCTATCTAATCACCCCAAAACTGCTGGCCTGTGTGGTGTGCCTTCCTCTTCTTACGGCTTTTTGTGATGTGGTCGGGATCTATGGTGGATATGTGATCGGCGTGGACCTTCTAGGAGTGAGCCCGGGCCTCTACCTGGAAGGGGTGGAAAACAGCGTGGTCTGGAAAGATGTGTATCTGGGCATTGCGAAGTCCTTGTGTTTTGCGGTTCTAATGATTTGGATCTGCACCTATAAAGGCTTCTATGCCGGCGTCGACGAAGGGAACTCTGGTCCTGAGGAAGTGAGCCGGGCAACAACCAACGCTGTTGTCCTCTCCTCAGTTGCCATTCTGGCAGGGGACTATGTTGTCACCTCCATTCTGCTTTAGTTGCCTCACGGGGGTGCCGCCTGCCGAATGTGAAAGAGGCCCCGGTTCGAGGCCCTTGGTTGCTGCCTTCTGAGTGGGCCTTCGAGTACTTTCTGAGCAGCCGGTGAAGTGTTCCTGCCTTCATTCAAGGCTGAGCAGAGTCATCTCGATTGACGGGGAATGATCGTATGGACAGAAAGGGAATTGAACTGGGGGTTGGGCTGTTCTTGCTTGTCGGGCTTTTATGCCTGGGGTACCTATCCTTCAAACTGGGCGATATTCAGCCGTGGGGCAGCTCGGACTATGTGGTTTACGCCAGGTTTTCGAACACGGGAGGATTGAAGGCAAAAGCAGCAGTGACTATGGCTGGAGTGACGATTGGACAGGTAAAAGATATCCAGCTGAAAGAGGGGCAGGCCCTCCTGGAACTCAGCATCCGAAAGGACGTCCCGCTCGAGGAGGATGTTATTGCCAGCATAAAAACCATGGGTATCATTGGGGACAAGTACGTTTCTGTAAGCTCCGGAGCTTCAGATGAGCTCATCAAGCCGGGTGGCATGATAAGGGATACACAACCCCCCCTGGATCTGGAGAGTCTGGTGAGTAAGTATGTCTTTGGGAGTGCAGAGAAAGCACAGTAACCAGAGAAAGTGTGGCAGAAATCCTTTCGTCGATTCCGGCCATTCTTGTGAGACAGTGACCAGCGTTCTTCCACGCTATCGGTCGGTTGACGACTCCGGGAGGCCCACAACCAGGCTTTCCGTATTCTTTCATGCTGCTCGTCCAGTGTTTTCAGCGTTGCTCCCCTCTTCACGGCCCGTTCGACTGTTGCGACAGCATTCATCACAGGATCAATGAAACAACCAGATACCACGCACCAACAATGGCAAAGCCCCACTGCAAACTCATCTCCCAGAATTACTTCGTGACGGTATGTGATGCTTCTTGTTGTTACATCCTGGTCTGCCGCTTCTCCTCCAATTCATGGAGAAAGTGATCGAGGCTCTCTCGCTTTGATTCTGAAAAACGGTGATTCCAGCAAAAGTCCAGGCAATAGCGCAGCCATTTTTGCAGGAGCTGTGAGCGTTGACCGCAACCCTGCACTCCAGCAAACGGCCTCGAATTGCGCCGGCAGACCAGAAAAGGGGATCATACGCATTGGGAGCCCTTCAGCTTAGAGGATAATCTTCTCATCGGGATAATAGCCTGAAGATCTAATCCGGCTGTAGAGAAAAGGCTTGTCAATAGTATGAGCTTAAGGTATCGAAAAATGAAATGAAGTGGGAAGTCGGGACAAGATCTGCCCCCACCCAGGAGATGCCATTCGCTGCCGGGCAGCGCTGAGCCCCTTTCTACATCGTGTAGCTATACAGAAGCTATAATTACTTATTGGACATCAATAGGGGATTGCTTTGCTTAGAAATTACCTCAGGTCTCTATATCAGGACGCAATAAGTAGGGTCTATTCAACCGCCTATGAACACATCGCATCGTCAGTGACTGGCGACTCCCTTGTCTTGGACTGCGGCGCGAACAATGGCTGGACCCTTGACCTAATTGTGTTTAGCTATCGAGTCTTGGGGCAGTACCTACGCATGATCGGATTCGTGAATGTAACAGGTCGCGGTTTTGGCCTGTATCCATTTCCACGTTTTGCACAGTCGCTCCTCGAACGACTCGATCCATATCATTGCCACCAGATGGTCTTTGTAGCGACAAAATCACTTGGTGATGTCCAACAACCGCTTCGTTCGTGCCTTGTACCTCGGTGCCTTGCGCCAGAACACTCGACCCGACCGCACGCAGTTCAGCGCCGCGATTGGGCAGCACCACCATCCTCATTTTTGGAGAAATATGTGAGATTCTCAGAATTGGTTAGATTGTTGGAAGAAGCCGGATTCAGAATAGTCAAAGAGAAGGGATCAATCCGGTACTATGCAAAACCTGGATGGGATAAACTCATTCGCGTGGACTATCACGGTGCAAAGGAAGTGCCTACGGGGACATGCCATTCTATTCTGAAGGACGCCGGAATCAAACATCCATAAGGAGTATATGAAGATGATTGATCTACCCTATTCACTTATCATCGAAGCCACAGAGGAGCCCGATTATTTCGGCTTTTATTCCCCCGATCTTCGGGGTTTTACAGGCATTGGGCATTCAGTGGAGGACTGCATCTATAAGGCAAGGTGGGGAATGAAGGAACACGTTGCTCTGCTTAGAGAACAAGGGCTTCCGGTACCGCCGACCAACCCTGACCCGAAGATTATCATAGAAAACGAGAAGAAGCTCGCTGCTGCTTGAGATTCTTTTGTCTATCCATAGCCCAACCAAAGGCTCAAGCGGACCCGGCAATCCGTGGGCCATCGAAGCGAGTCGCACACTCGTGTGCCCACTGCCAGTGCAGCCGGGCCGCTTAGCCTGGGTGTTAGTGCGCAGGAACTTGAGTGTGCCATGGGGAGTGTGACACGTTTCGACGAAATCCGGCTCGCGCTGTTCATCGCAACAACCGTGGCAGTAACAGTCATTTCGTGGAGGACGATCTTCAATATCCGCTCCCACGGTTTCTTTCGGTTCATCGTCTGGGAGGCAATCGCCGCTCTCATTCTCTGGAATCTGCCTCACTGGTTCACTGAACCTTTCTCCCCCAACCAGCTGCTTTCGTGGATACTGTTGTTTGGTTCTCTCTACGTCGTTTGGCAAGGAGTATCACAACTTCGGACGGCAAAGCGGTCGAGCAGTCGCAGTGAGTGCGAGTTGTATGCCTTCGAGCGAACATCAGAACTCGTCACCTCGGGAATTTACCGGTACATTCGGCATCCGCTCTATGCTTCCCTGCTGTATCTCGCCTGGGGAGCATTTCTCAAGGATATTTCGTGGGTTTCCGTCATCCTGGTGCTTCTGGCAAGCGCGAGCCTCTTTGCCACTGCCAAAGCGGACGAGAAGGAGTGTATTGCATACTTTGGTGATCAGTACCAGCAGTACATGAGACGCACGAAGAGGTTCATCCCGTTTGTGCTTTGACCCCAGACACCTGTGCCCTAACACCGTGATGGTCGGAATGATAAGTATGTCGACGCACATTAGATTCTTACACGTTGACTCTGAGAGTCCATCTCTCACATTGTTAAGCGGC
>CAYTWB010000038.1:0-40917 GCA_964441945.1 uncultured Syntrophobacteraceae bacterium | reverse complement strand
CAGCCTGGAACTGCTTCCATAGAGAGCGGCTCCATGCATAGCCCTCTCCCTCAAGGGGTTACTGTTCGACACGCATAACCCCGTGAGTCTTTTAAGTCCCCATTTGTAAAGGGGGATTAGGGGGATTTTAGAATAAGATCAATACCATAAGAAACATCCCTCCTGCCCCCCTTTGCAAAAGGGGGGAGCGAAATGCG
This sequence comes from uncultured Syntrophobacteraceae bacterium, assembly GCA_964441945.1. Taxonomy (GTDB): domain Bacteria; phylum Desulfobacterota; class Syntrophobacteria; order Syntrophobacterales; family Syntrophobacteraceae; genus JADGQM01. Next base: position 40,720 of record CAYTWB010000038.1, on the reverse strand, counting down.
CCACATTGCACCTTTGGGTGTGACTCATGGTACAGTGAAAACAGTCAGTTACATGCCGCAGAATAAAGTAAACTTAACCCTGGTCGTCATTCCGGCATGCTTCTGGCCGGAATCCAGAAACGCTTCCTGGATACCGGCTTAAAACCTGCAGGTATGACGAAGGGGGATTCGGACACCTATTTCTGCGGCGCTGTAGTACTATGCAGTACTCAGTTACCATGCCCCCGGGGCCAAGTGTGTCCAACTGTCAGCTTTCAAAAAGGGGGAATGAAGGGAGTTTTCGGACAGCCTCCTAGAAGGCTTTCCGCAGAACGCGGCCAAACAGCTTGAGGGTGCGGAATACGAGGAAAAGAGCCAGCCATAGCAGCAACAATAGAATCACCACCACAACAATTGCAGCAATGATCAACTGAGTCTTGTGCTTTTTGACCAGGGATTCCAGATCTCCTTTCTGGATGAATTGGATATCTTCTGCATCCAACAGCCTCCAGCCTCTCCCTCCCGTCGACTCCTCTTCATCTCCGAAGACACCCTTGAGGCCTTTGAAGCCAAGAACAAAAGCGGCATCCCGTTGGGTGATTTTGAGCTCAGACAGAAGCTCCTTGACCTTAGGGTTCCGTGAATCGAGTTTTGCAGCCCAGGCAGCCCTTTGGACGGCCTGCTCCGTTTTGTGCTGCGCCATAAAGGCCCGAGCCATGGTGATATGAGGCAAAGCGCTCCGGCGGTTGATTCGGCGTGCTTCAATGGCCAGTTTCGTGGCCATGAGCACCAGTCTTTCGTCCTTGCCGCCCGTCTCCAGGAATTTCCGCGTATACGAATCAGCCAGCCCGCACAGGGCCTCGACGGACCGGGGATCCTTTGCCACCAGAGTCTTGGTCCTTGAGATTGCGTCCTCGGCGGACTCGCCCTTCTCTGATCCCGCCTGGGCGTAGACCATGGCGGAACAAAGAGCGAGCGAGATCAGAATCACCGGCAACAGCTTCGCAAGTTTATGCATGGCTCACTCCCCTGACGGAAAGAAACAGGTAAAGCAACCGCCCCAGACTCCCTTGAGCGGCGCCCGGACAGGACGCGACTCATTGCTTCCATTCACGGCCGATATACCCGCTCTCTTTGGTGATCCATCCCGAGTCAGGCCCCTGCCTCCCTGTCCAGTAGACCCTGGCCGCCCGCGCGTGGATTTCGAGGCGGACCGACCCTGCCTTACAGCCGGAAGAGACAATGGTGCCGGCATTCTTCACCACCGGCTGAGGATAGACCTTCTGACTGCCGTAATGTACCGTGCTGTCCAGTCCGAGCACCATATACTTGAGGTCCCCCGATTTCGTCGAATAGACGAGAAAACCGGCGTTGCTCAGGTTTTCGATTGGAGCGGTATCCAGCTGATATTCCGTAACACCCGACACCTGCTGAAGGACCATCGGATCGCTGAAACGCTTCAATTCGTCGTGGTAATAGTCCCCGGAAACAATCAGTTTGTCTCCTTTGAGCTCAGCCTTGAAGCGATTCCGGTCTCCACCCGCCCATCCGTCAAAGCTCTTGGCGCCGAAACCACGATCCGCTTCTTCGTCTTTGGCAATAAGGGTATCCAGGTCAACAGCCGGCCCCACGTCGCCCGAAAGACCGGGTTTGCTGACCGCTGCCGCAAAAGCCAGGTCGAACTTCCCGAGTCTGCCCTTGCTGAAATCAAGAACATAGTTGCCCGTTGACTTCTCTTCGTTCGTCACGGTCCCCGACCAGGAAGTCGGGATGACAGGCATTGGCTCGCTGGCCAGAAGTATTTCGCTTCCCAGCAGGTTCAGGCTGAGAGAAAGAGTTACGACGTCCTGAGCCGTCCCGGAAAGCGTCCCGGAGCGATTGTCTTTTTGCCGGGAGTAGGTGCCGTCAAGAGAGATGCTGTGCTTTATCCTGCACAGGAGTGACAATCCTTCCGCATGAAACGCAATGGAGAGCGACATTCTCGCCCGGCCCTCCGCACTGCCCGAGGCGGGGTCCATTCTCAGGGCAATCGGCGATGAACCGGCCTGTACGCTTACCGATTCCGGGCGAAGAGTCTCCTGAACGGCTCTCCGGAGTCGAGCCAGGTACTCATCCATGGCTATTGAGCCCTGAGCGGTCAGCACACCTTTCATTTGCTGAGCCGTGTATCGATCTTCCTCTTTTGCCAGGTCGTCGAGGCCCTTTTCGACATCATCTTCCAGTGCCTCTTTGCCCATCTTCTCCAGATCCACCACACTCACGCCCTTGCTTCCAGGCGGCATACCCGGCCCCGGTGCAACTGGCTGGCCTCCCGTCCCTGTTTTTGTGCCCTCCTTCGCCGGTTCGATGCCGGCAACCTTTTCCTGATCCGCCGGGGTCAGTTGATCCAAGACCTTTTGAGCCGATTGCTGATCCGGGGCCGTTTCCTTCAGGAGTTTCTTTGCTTCTTCGACCTTCCCCTCTTCCAGCAGTTTCTTCACATCTCCAGCCGTCTTTTGAGATTTTGCATCCACCGGCGCATCTTTTGCCGGCTCCTGGGCAGGCCCTTTTATTTCACCATCCTTCTTTCCCGCGGGCGGCTCCCTGGTATCCTCCCCCTTTTTCAATTCCACGGCCTTTTGGGCGCCCTCATCCTGCTTTGCCGCCGGAGACTTGCCGGTATCTTCACCCTTTTTGCCTTCCGGGGGTTTCTTTGCATCGTCTTCCTTTTTCGGCTCCTGCTTGGGCGGCTGCCCTTTCTTCAGGGTGAGGCCGACGCTGTAAGTCTGGCCCGCCTGCGAGGGACTCACATCCAGGGTGGTCGAGTCGGACCCATAGCCGGTGGCTGATGCGCTCACCTTGTAGCTGCCCTTGCTCAATCCGCTGAAGCTTGCCGAGGGACCGCGGCCGGAAAAGGATTCGGGGCCGCTAACGGTTATGCTGATTTCAGACGGCTTTTCGTTCTCCTGGCCTCCCGTTGTGGCAACGGAGGCCAGCAGGATGGCCTTATAGGGAACCAGACGAACGGTGAGCGTTTGACTGACGGAGCCCTCCCCGCCTTCAAGAGTGATGGAAGACGAAGAACCGGGTTCATAACCCGGCGCCGATGCCCGCACCCGGTAGCTTCCCTTGCCCAGATTGGCGAAGAGCGGGGCCTTGCCCCTGAGTGTCGAGACATCCACTCCGTCCTTCGACAGTGTCACTTCCGCGTTATCGAGGAGGTTGTTGCGGTTGTCATAAACCTCCGCCACGATGGTCATGGCCGGTCTCAGGAAAATATTGACGGCGGCGCTGGATTGTTTCTCGGGTTCCGCCTGGAATGTGACGGAGGTTTCGCTGTAGCCTTTGGCTTTGGCCGAAAAGGTGTGAGACCCTCTCCTGACCCTGGGAAAGACCAGGGTGCCGGTAGCGGCAAACCCCGGCTGCCCGCCGTCCATTGAAACCGTGCTGCCGGGAATCAGTTTGTCCTTTCCTTCCCACACCCAGACCTTGATATCCATGCCCTGGACCAGGCGCACAGTTGCCGCCTTCTGCGGATTGTCCACCGTGATTTCCAGTTCCACGTCTTTCTCGACCGGCAGGTATCCTTCCTTCGATGCTCGAACGTAATAGAAGCCGATAGGGAGCTGCTTGAAAACGGCATACCCGGATGAATCCCCCCGCTCAGCTTTAGTGGTCGTTTCATGGGACAACTGAACGTCGGCATGAGGAACGGCAGTCCCCGTCTCGGCATCCTTCACTTCCACCATAATGCGGCCACCCGATTGCAGCCGTATGGTCTTGGTGAATACCTGCCCGTCTTTCCGCGGCAGGACTTCGAGAGTTTCTCTGGCAGGCGGATATCCCTTCGACTTCATCTCTGCGAAGAGATCGTAGGGTTTCTTCCCGCTTGGAGCCACCTGACTGAAAGCGGCCATTCCCCTGCCGTCGGAAACTGCCGACCGGTCTCCAAGACGGACCAGTGCCCCTTCCACGGCCTGACCGTTGCCGTCCTGGACCGTGACCTGCACCTCACCGGTATAGGGTGACAGCAGCACCTGGATGGGCTGCGCCGTAGATTGCTCCGGCTTGACGCTATCCAGCACGATGCGGTCTCTCGAGACCGGCCCTTTGTAGAATTCCGCCCGAGCCTGAACCGCGTAGTTTGTTCCCGGATTGAGGTCTTTGAAGACGATCCTTCCGCTGCCGTCAACCCGTTGAAAGTCCCAGGACGACCCGTCCGGCTGGATCAGCTTCACCTCGGCGTCAGGGATGGGTTTGCTCTCTCCACCCTTTTCCAGAACAACCACACTGATCTCACCCTGAGTCGGGGCGAGAAAAAGGGTCTTTTCCACCGTCTTGCGTTCCTTCTCCGATGTTGGGGAAGGAATCTCCAGGGATTCAGTGACCGCATCCTTTCCGTCCGGCGCTCGATAACCCGGAGCGCCCGCCCTCAAAAGATATTTGCCGGGGGTCAGCTCCGTGACGTGTTTTCCCCCCTCCTGTTCCAGCAGGGCCTTCGCTCCCTTGAATTGCCCCTCTGCCGCTTCCACGGTCACCTGAGCACCCGGAACGGGCTTCTGTGTCTGCCTGGTGTCAATCACCTGCCGCACCTGGACCTGCAATGCCGCAAGACCGGCTGCGAGGGTAATCTTGAAGGGCTTCGCCACCTTTTCCGGATGCCGAAAATCGAACGGCACGCTTTTGGAAGGGTACCCCTTGGCTTCGACATGGAGCGAATACTGATCGGGAACCACCTTCTCAAAGGTGCAGCAGCCTTTTTCCGCCATTTCAACCAGGGGCTTCATCTTGGGCGGACCGTCCAACCTGAGGCTGGCATTTTGAACAGCTTCCCCTTTCTCATTCACCACACATGCAGTAAATGAAGCTGCGCCGGGAAGGAGCTTCAGCGTAAAATCCTTGCTCAACGTAACGCTGATCTCACCCCATCGCCCGAAGATCTTTTCCGAGCTCTTGATATCAATGACTGCCTGGAGACGATAGTCGCCGGCTTCCTTGAATTTGAACTTCCAGAGACTGGTCAGGCGGCTGTTTGCGTTGGAAGCCCCAATCGTTCCCTTCTTGCCTCGATCATCAAGGGGAGAGACCTTCCAGGAATACTCCGGGCGAAGCCAGACATCCCCGGCACCCATCTCCTGCAGTTTCTTTTCCTGGGTTTTGATAAAGCCATCCAGGTCCGCGACACTCAGTCTCACTTCCAGACCGACCACTTCATCGGTGACTGGTCTTGTCCGATTGGAACCGTAGCCGGTGATCTTGACGGATTCCAGATTGGAGCGGATTTCCTTCAGCAGATCTTTCTTCTTCTGGATGGTCTCCTTGCGCAGCTTTTCAATCTCACCCGTCAGGTAACTCTCGCAATGGTTCATCACCGCTTCGGACATCTCTTTGTCCAGGGCCGTCGCCTCCCGCCCTTTCACAAACTTGCCGTCGATATAGCTGCGAATGAGAGGAAACACCTTCCCTTTGAATGCCTCATCGATCTCTTGCTGAAGCTTTCCGGCTTTATCCATACCCTTTGGATCATCCGATGATTCCAGCCCATATTCAGGGATCATGGCAGCGAGTTTCTCGAGGTCCAGGCCCTCCCCTTCGCTCTCATAGCCGTGAACCGTTACGATGCCTTTGGCCAGGTCCTTGCATTCCAGATTGGCGGCACTGCCCACAACGGCATTCTTTACCGCCTGAAGCCCAGCATCCGTGAGTGCGCCGGCGAGCGAGAGGTTTCTCATGATGGCCTGGGCCAGGCCCAGTTCCCCTTTTTCCCGATAGCCGTTGATGCAGTCATAGGCGGCATAAGTCACATACATGATCCGCAGGGCGGCCATCATTTCAGATAGCGGTGCCTTGCTGAACAGCTTGCTGAACGTTGGGAAAAACCCTTTGCTCTCAGCCTCCTGCCGAAGCAGCTTCTCGATCAAGGCGACGTCCTGGCTGTTGCCGGAAAGCCTTGCATTGTTGAGATTTTCCATCATCCGCTGACGGAATCTCATTTCGGCATAGAGCCTTCTCAGATCATCCCAGTTGTCCGTATTCACATTCCATTCAGAAAGCGGGATCAGCTTCTTCCCCGCCCCATATTCCGAGTTGTACATGGAACTGGATTTCCGCAGATTTGCAGCGACACGTTCCAGGTTCTTCTTGACCAATTTTGGGTCTGATTCCCGAAAACCGTCCTCGACATGCTCCAGCCAGGAATCGGCATTCTTGATCTGGCCGGACAGAGTATAGGTGGGGTAAGGTTCGCCGGGAATCAGGTCGGCAGATGGTTTGGCAACCAGCGCCTTGGTATCCATCTTGATGACAAAGCCCCTGGAGGCTTCGATGGTCTTCCTGGCCGAAACGGCATCCCCCCCATAGATGGCGTCCAGCGTGGCTTCAATCTGGGGCTGGGTCATCAGCTTTTCTTCTCTCGCCAATTCCGGTACAACCGTTCTGCCGCCGTTATACCGGTTGGCCAGGTCCTGCAGGCGGTTCGCGACGTCCTGCTTGCTCGCGCAACCCTGCAGCACTTCATCGGGCGGGTGAAACTGAACCCGCTTCAGCAGATTGTTCACGTTTGCATTCGGAACGTTCCATTGCCTCGTCAGGACCCTGTTCCTGAGCATTGCCCTGGCTTTCACCCATTTTTTGTAAAGGGTCTCAATCGTGTCCCCGGGTTGCGATACAATTCGGATATCGAAATCCGAGGAGCCGCCGAGCAGCGGATCTCTAAACGGACTGTTTCCGGTAGCGCTGGTACTCGACCCCATGACCACAATCTCTCTTCCGACGGTATTCTTGATATCGATCAGCATGTTGTAGACATGGTGGGCAGAGATCTCATCGTACATGTAGGGGTTGTATCCGGCCGAGCCGCCCGGGGGAACAAACCACTGGTCCTGAGGGGTTGCCGGCCCTGCCGAGCTGAACAACACAAAGGCGACGGCCGCGGTGAATCGTACCGATATCCGGCTGGGTCTTTTCATGAGCGCGTCCTTTATGGAACGGGGTGTGCCAGGATTCAGGACCCGGTTCAGCGCGCCGGGCTGAGCTAAATGCCAGGTCGCAGAATATAGTGATCATAACCCTGCCCGTCATTCCGGCATGCTTCTAGCCGGAACCCGGAAAAGCTTCCTGGATACCGGCTGAAAACCTGCCGGTATGACGAATAGGAATTCGGACACTCATTTGTGCGGATCACTACTTAACAAATTATCATGGAGACACATGAGGTACAGAAAGCAAGATGAGAATCAGCGGTCAGCCGGGAGAAGTCCTTCGAACAGTGCCGATTTGGACAGCAGGTGTCTCTGCGCCTCCGGGTCTCTGCCGCAAAGGGATGCAGGCTCTGGTCATATCGATATCATCATATCAAATTGAGTCGATGAAGCGACAACGATTTGGATGTATGGGCGCAAAAAAGGGAGACAAGAGCGAAAGGCGGGGTGCCTGCTACAGGAATACCTTGCCTGGATTCAGAATCAGGTTCGGATCGAAGGCACGTTTGATCTCCTGCTGAAGACGAATGCTTTCGGGATGGAGTTCGAGGGGCAGCAGGTGCTTTTTCACGAAGCCAATGCCGTGCTCCCCGGAGATCGTTCCCCCCATGGAGAGGACCAGTCTCAGGACCGCTTCAATGCCTTCCTCGACGCGTTGGATGAGATCGCGACTCCCCGCAGTAATATTCAGATGGATATTGCCGTCTCCGGCATGCCCAAAGGAATAGATTTTCATGCCAAAGGATTCGGCCAGCCGGGGCAGCTTCTCAATAAACTCCGCAATGCGACCGAGCGGAACCACTACATCTTCGGGGATATAGACCGGAGCGTGTTCTTCGATGCGAAGCGAAATCTGCCTGCGCACCTCCCACATTTGAGATCGCTTTTGAGAATCGGGTGCAAGGAATACGTCCGCCGCCTCGTGATCCAGGCAAATCTCCCCCATCTGCTCGATTTCCCGTTGAATCACCTTCGGGGCGCCGTCGGTTTCAACCAGCAGGAACGCCTTGCTTTTCTCAACACCGGCGAACGGCAGGAGATCGCCCACCAGCTCAAGGCACTGATCGTCCATGAATTCAATCGCGGAGGGAAGATGACCGGAAGTGAGAATCGCCGTCACCGCCTTCATCGCTGCCGAGAGGTCGGGAAATAGGGCTACCAGCGTAGTCGCCGCCGGCGGCAAGGGGATGAGCTTCACGAAGAGCCTGGTAATGACCCCGAGAGTGCCTTCGGAACCGATGAGCAGCTGCGCCAGGTCATAGCCCACCACTCCCTTGCGCGTCCGGACTCCAGCCTGAATCATCTCCCCTAATGGCAGGACCACCTCGACTCCCAGGATATAGTTCCGCGTCGTTCCATACTTGATGCAGGATGCTCCGCCCGCGTTCGTTGCGGCATTGCCTCCAATGGAACAGGTATCGACGCTCGCCGGATCGGGAGGGTAGAAGAGGCGTTTGGCCTGAGCGGCCTTTTTCAGATCACCGGTAACCACACCCGGCTCCACGATGGCAAGGAGGTCATTGGTGTCGATGCTCAGGATTCGGTTCATTTTGGCCAACGAGAGGAGCACGCCGCCCGAAACCGGAACCGCTCCCCCGGTCAGGCCCGTGCCGAGCCCTCGAGGAGTCACCGGGAAACGGCAGGCATTGGCCAGGCGAAGGAGTGATTGAATCTGTTCCGCCGAAACGGGTTCAACCAGAAGATCGGGCAATCGATAGAGGTCGGTCGCATCTTTCCCGAAATCCTTCAGCTTCTCCGGGTCGGAAACGACTGCATTGTCGCCGACAGCTTCTCGAATGCGGGCAACCGTTTCCGGAGTAATCGGGGCATAGGGCGGCACGGGAGGATTCACGGATCACATCCTCTGACGCTCGAAGCCGGGAATGCTGAGACGATCTTCCGCCAGCCGCAGGAGCCGGCTCGCGATCGAAACCAGGACAAGATAGAACACTCCCACGACCAGGAAGACCTCCATGTACCGGAAGGTATGCGAGGCCAGGATCTTGGCCTCTCCGGTCAGTTCGATGCAGGTGATCATGTAGGCCAGGGACGAGTACTTGATGAGGTAGATGACCTCATTGCCGCAGCCGGGTACGGCCCGGCGCAGGGCCTGCGGAAGAATGACCGATATCACCATCTGGAACCTGCTGAAACCGAGGGCTTGCGCAGCCAGCATCTGCCCTCTCTTGATGGAAAGGAGTGCACCGCGAATGTATTCGGAATGATAGGCCCCGCTGCAAAGGGAAAAGCCGATGATCGAAGCCGCAAAAGGAGTGAAATAGATCCCGAAGTACGGCAGGCCGAAGTACCAGATAAAGAGCTGAACCACCAGGGGTATTCCACGAAACAGGATGACATAAGCTTCCGCCAGTCCGGCGCAGAGGCGATTGCCGTATACTCGCAAAGCCCCCACGAGAATTCCGATCCCCAAACCGCAGACGGCAGACGGAACGATCAGCAGAATGCTGACTTTGAGGCCTTTCAGAAAGGCGGGAAGAATCTCGTGCTGAAAGAAGAGCATCTGTTCCATCTAGTCACCATACAGCTCGGTAATCTTGGAGCAGAATTCTCTGGTCCGCGGGCTCACCGCGTCCGAGAAGATCTTTTCGGGGGCTCCCTGCTCCAGGATCTGCCCGTCCACCATAAAAACGATCTCATTGGCCATGGTTCTGGAGAACCCGATCTGGTGAGTGGCCATGATCATGGTCATGCCGTTGGCGACCAGGTCACGGATGACCGCAAGCACCTCACCGATCAACTCCGGATCGAGCGCCGACGTCGGTTCATCGAGAAGCATCACCTTGGGGTCCATCGCGAGTGCGCGGGCGATCGACACGCGCTGCTTTTGTCCCCCGGAGAGCTGCGCCGGGTAATGATGGTCGTGCCCTCTAAGCCCTACCCTTTCCAGCTCGGCAAGCGCCCTGGCTTCCGCCTCTTTCTTGCTCTTCCCTTTCACGCGGACCAGGGCGATTCCGATATTCTCCAGAGCAGTGAGATGATCAAAGAGATTGAAATCCTGAAAAATCATTCCAACCTGCTGGCGGTAGGCATAGAGGTCCCGCTTCCGATGGTGGCTCACTGTCCGCCCCTCAAGCCAGATCTCTCCTTCGTCGGGCGTGACAAGAAAGTTCATGCACTGCAGCAAGGTGCTCTTGCCCGCACCGGAAGGTCCGATCAGGACCTTGAGCTCGCCTTTTTGTATGGATAGAGAGACCCCTTTGAGCACCTCTCTGGTGCCGAAGGCTTTCTTGATGTTTTCGATTCTCAGTATCGGTTCCTGTGACATGGTCTCTTCTTTTCCGGCTTCAATGATGCGTGTACCCGTGGATCCTGACCTTTTCTTCCAACATGCGCAGCCCTTTGGTACCCAGATAGGTCAAGACCAGATAGATCAACCCCGCCAGTATGTAAAGGGGCATGTGCTGAAAGGTCCGAGTCGCCACAAAATGAGTCCGGGCCATAATTTCGGGCACACCGAGTGCATAGGTTACCGCGGAATCCTTGAGAATAATGGAATATTCATTCGACCAGCCGGGAATGGACAGGCGCAACGCCTGGGGCAGGATGATGTGCCGAATCGCCTGGGTATCGCTCATACCCAGTGCACGGGCCGCTCTGAACTGCCCGACCGGCAGGGAAAGGATCGCCCCGCGAAAAATCTGGGACTGATAGGCCGCGCTGATAAGACCCAGCACAATGACGGCCACGGTGAATGCGGAAAGATTGATGTTCAGTATCGAGAACAGACCGAAATAGAAGAGAAACAACAGCACCAGAAGCGGCACCCCTCGAAAGAACCAGACATAGGCATCGGTCAACCGCCGGACCAGAGGGTTCCCGTAAACCTGCCCAATCGCCAGGGGCACCCCCAGCACGAACCCGAGGGCCATCGCCGCCAGCACGACGCTGATCGTCATCAAAGAACCACCGAGCATATAAGGAAAGGCGTTTATGACCGCCGTCAGGCCTTCCGGCATAGTCTTCCAGTGCTTTTGTGTGGATTCCGGGGACCCACCTCTAAGAGGGAAAAAAAAGGAAGGCGACAGGACTGCGCCCGAAGCCTTCCAGAACAAATCTCAATGCAAAGAAATACCGACAACCGGCTATTCTACAGTTCGTACTTCTTCACAAGTTCCGCCCAGGTCGGACTGGCCATAATCTTCTTCAGACCTTCGTTGAACTTGTTCAGGAGCTCGGTGTCCTCTTTGCGAAAAGCATAGCCGAACTTCTCATCCGGCATCCCAAACCCGCCGATGATCTTGAGACCCTTCTTCTTGCTGACTGCATCCTTGGCGGGAGCGTCATCCATGGCGGCAGCCACGATGCGACCGTTGATCACATCCTCGACGGCAAGCGGGGCAGAATCGTAGTAGACCAGTTCAAACTTCTTGCCCTGCTTCTTGACGAGATTCTCTTCAATCCATTTCGCTTCGGTCGTTCCCCGCTGCACACCGATCTTCTTCCCTTCCTTCATGGCGTCTTCCGGAGTGATACCGGGATCGGCTTTGGCCACCAGGACCTGAATAATGTCCCAGTAGGGAATGGAAAAATTGACCTGCTCCTTCCGGGCATCGGTGATGCTCATACCAGAGGCGATCATATCAATCTTCCTGGCATTCAGACTGGGGATGATTCCATCCCAATCCATGGGTTTGTGTTCAACCTTGCACCCGATCTCTTTGGCAATGAGGTCAACCACCGCAACATCAAAACCGTCCGGTTTGCCGGTCTTGTCCACAAAAGCAAACGGAGGGAAATTGGCATCGATGCCATTGATGATGACCTTCTCCTCAGCAAAACCCGGAGTGATGCTTCCAACGAACAACACTGCAAAACCCAACAAGACAACCCATAACGCTTTCCTGACCATTCACCCTCTCCTTTCTGATTGCTCAGTGCAACACGCCAATTCAGACCTTCCCCAACAACTTCCCTGACCGATGACCCTGAAACAATAGACAAAAAAAGAAGACCGCATGACGGAAGAGGGTTAGAAAATAGCAGATGGCAGGAGCAGTATCAACAGCTAAAAGCCAGGGCTAATCTGTTCCGGAATGATCTCATATTAAGGAGTTTCCGATATTCATCCTGAAAGCTTATTTTGCCGTGACGCTCTTCCTGCCGTTCGATGTATTGGATTACTGCTTCAAGATATCCCGTCCCTAAACTTCAGGGCTCAGGATCTCTTGACTGGCTCATCGTCTGAGGCATGCTGGATAATAACTACAAGATACGCTCAATCAGTTTGGGAGAGATCATTCTTGCCTCACACAGACACGCGGAGCGCGCGGAGAAAGGCTGCAACTTCAGATACTCTTGTATGCGACACACTTTATCTCTATGAGCGCTCCTCGAGGCAGGCCGTTGACTCCCACAACCGCTCGAGCCGGTTTGTGACCGGCAAAGAATTCCTCGTAGATCCCGTTCAGTATCGCAAACTGACCGATATCCTCCAGGAACATGTCTACTGAAACCACATCGGCGAGTCTGTATCCGGCAGTCTCCAGGATACGGTGCACATTTCGGAGGGCCTGCCGGGCCTGACCGGCCAGATCGTCGTCCGCCAGCTGGCCGGTTGCCGGCAAAAGGCCGATTTGACCACTGACAAACAACCACCGATCCACTTTGATCGCCTGCGAATAAGGTCCTATGGCGGCAGGCGCCTGATCCGTATGAACCATTTCCAAAACCATGAATCACCTCCTTGGCGGCCACAAAAGGAAATACACCCCTTACCGGTCCTTATTGATAAGGGAATGCCCGGGCTTTCAAACCCGAACTTAGCGAAACCTTTTCTTGACTGCAAGGGTGATATTTTCATTATTGCTTTGGATTTCTATTGATTCTATTATGCGCCGATCTGTTGACATCGGGGGTGCGGTGCCGCCGAAGTCGCCGATCCGGCCCAAACACCGAGAGAGTTGTGAAACACAGATGCTGAGGTTTTGAAAGAAGCGGAGTTGAGCGTTTTAGACCCCTATAGAATCTTGATGTATTCACACGATACTTATGGCCTGGGGCACATTCGCAGATGCCTGGCCATGGCATTGAGCCTCAGGAAGAGCCCTGCCAATATTCTAATCATTACCGGCTCACTCCTTGCCGGCCGTTTCAAGAGTCCCATGAGGATCGATTTCGTCCGGATCCCAGGGATGATCAAAGTCACCAACGAGCAGTATCTTCCCCTTTCCATGAAACTGGAAGCCACCGAAGTCCTGGAGATCAGGAAGGGAATCATTCTGGCAACAGCCATGGCTTTTCGCCCGGATTTCTTCATTGTCGACAAGTCGCCCCTCGGCTTGAAACGAGACGTTGTCGACACTCTGCACTGGTTGAAGAGTGAACATTCTGTCTGCACATCCGTCCTGGGTCTTCGTGACATTATGGACAGTGCCGAGTCAACGATTCAAGACTGGAGCGGGAAAGGGATCTACGACGCCATGGACGCCCTGTACGATGAGATCTGGGTCTATGGCTGCCGCAACTTCTATGACCCCGTCAAGGAATACGATATTCCACCCCATATTGCGTCCAAGGTCTTCTTTACGGGCTACATTCCGAGAAAACTGCCCTCCCAGGAGGTGATCACTGCCACTCGGAGGGACCTTGGCATCAAGGACGACGAGAAGATCATTCTGGTCACCACCGGGGGGGGCGGGGACGGCCATCCTATGGTGAACCTGTGTCTCGAGGCGTTCGACCAGACTCGAGGAGGGACCCCAAAGGGGGTACGCGTGGTGGTGGTAACGGGCCCGTTTATGCCTTCGAACTGCGCTCAGGACGTTTTAAAGATATGCAAGTCCTCAGGATTCATAACGCTCAAGTTCCACCGATACATGGAAGCTTTGATTGGGGCTGCGCAGGTGGTGGTGAGCATGGGGGGCTACAACACGCTTTGTGAGATTGCCAGTCAAAGAAAGCCTTCCCTGATTGTGCCCAGGACCATCCCGCGGGAAGAGCAACTGATCCGCGCTCAGGTGCTCTGTTCAAAAGGCTTCTGTGATTACCTTCGGCCCTCTGAATTGAGTCCTGAAGCCCTGCGCACCAAGGTCCTGAATCTCCTCAAAAACGGCTCGGCATACCGGGAAAGAATGGCCTCTTTTCCCTTTACAGCCTATGATTTCATGCGCAAGCGCATGCGGGATCACAGAAGAGGAAACCAAAGTTGACGGGCGAAAACCGGCGACTGGGGATGATCCTCAAAGGCTATCCCCGTATCTCAGAGAGCTTTATCAGTACCGAGATCCTGCTCCTTGAATCCCTGGGCATACCTATCGACATCTATTCCCTGAGAGAACCCCGTGAGGATTTTTGCCACGACCACGTAAAAGCAATCCGGGCATCCGCCACCTATCTGCCGGAATACGTCCTTCCCAACTGGCAGGCACTCATGAAAAGCAACACCGCTTTGAGGAAGGCGCTCGGATCACACTACACCCGATGCATGGCGGAAGCGGTACAGCGCGCATGGGAACGGAAGAATACGGCAACCATCCGGCACTTTCTTCAAGCAGGCCATCTGGCAGCTATCCGGTTGATGCATGATTCGGTGACGCACCTGCACGCGCACTTCTGCCACACACCGACTTCGGTTGCACTCTTTGCATCCGAGCTAACCGGACTGCCCTTCAGCTTCACGGCCCATGCCAAGGACATCTATATATCAGAACCCGATCAACTGGTTCGGAAGCTCATGAAGGCCCGCTTTGTGGTCACCTGCACCCGGTATAATGCCCGGTATCTCGAAAACCTGGCCGCCTCCGCAGGGTGCCGCACCCCCATTCACGTGATCTACCACGGCATCGACCTGAGATTTTTCACCTTTGCCCCGATGCATCATCCCGGCCCCCCCTATCGGATTCTGTCCATCGGCCGTCTCGTTCCGAAGAAGGGCTACGACACCCTGCTGAAATCTTTGAAACTGCTCGATGCGAGCGGTATCGACTTCCAGTTCACTCACATCGGCAGCGGCGAAATGCGGCCTCAACTTGACAGGATGACTCGCGACCTTAACCTCTCCCACAGGGTGAACTGGCTTGGGACCCTGTCCCATGCGGAAGTGATCGGGCATTATCGCCAGGCCCATTGTTTTGCCCTGGCATGCAAGGTGGCACCCAACGGGGACCGGGACGGAATACCCAATGTCCTCATCGAAGCCATGGCGACCGGCGTTCCCGTTATAGCCACTGAGGTTTCGGCCATTCCGGAGCTTATCGAAAACGGTGTCGCCGGCACCTTGGTTCAACCCGACGACCATGTGAGAATGGCAGCGGCCATCGGAGATGTTCTGTTGCATCCGGAGGAGTATCAACACGGCATGAAGCTTGCCAGGACCAGGGTGGAAAGGGAATTCGACAACCGATATTGCGTGAAAAGGCTCCATTCGCTCTTTAAAGAGGCCCTGCGCAAACCTTGAGAATCGCCTTCTTCTGTCCCAACAAACCGCTTTCCCATGCCCATCCGTCCGGGGACCTCACAATCGCCCGGGACCTGCAACATGCGCTGGAGGACTTAGGGCATCAATGCAGAGAAATTGTTCCATTTCGAACGCGGTGGTTTTGGAAGTCGGGCAAAGGTTGGCTTAGGGCCTTTTCAACTCTTCCGGGGGCCTTCAACAAGACCCTGAATTTCCAGCCCGACCTCTGGCTCACCTATCACAGCTATTACAAGTCGCCGGACATTTTCGGGCCGGTCATCTGCCGCTTGCTGAACGTCCCTTATGTCCTTTTCCAGCCCATGTACAGCACCAGGCGGCGGAAAGCGTCTCAGAGCCGAATCGGCTTCTATCTGAACCGCCTGGCGCTAAAAACCGCTTCCGGTGCTTTCACAAACAATCTCAACGACATTGAAGCACTGCGTCGAACCCTTCCGCCTGAAAAGATTTTCTACCTGCCTTCCGGGATCGTTCCGGAAGAATTCTGTAAAGATGTGACGGCCGGCAGCCGGGTCCGAAAGCAATATGGGATTCCGCAAGGTGCTCCCGTCGTCATGACCGCCGCCCGATTCCGCCCGGGGGTCAAATGCGAAAGCCTGATCTACCTTTTCCGATGCCTTGCCCTGCTCAGAGACCAATACCGCGAAATGATCCTTCTCGTGGTCGGAGACGGCCCCATGGAGAAACACCTCAGGGCCCAGGCGGCAGAGCTTCTGCCCGGCCAGGCACTCTTTACCGGAAGAGTGGCTCGCCATGATATGGCACAATACTACTCGGCCGCAGATCTTTTCGCCTTTCCCGGCATCGGAGAATCCCTTGGAATGGTCTACCTGGAGGCGCAAGCGTGTGGATTGCCGGTGGTTGCCCTCGATTCGCCGGGCGTTTCGCAGGTCGTGATCAACGGAAAGACCGGCTTCCTGGTCGCTGACGATGATGGAAAGTCCATGGCCGAATCCATCGGAGATCTGCTGCTGGACCCCGAAATGGGAAGGAAGCTCGGGGAGGAGGGCATTCGGTATGTCAGGGAACAACGCAATGCCCGGCGCAATTCCCTTCAGCTTTCACAAGAACTGGAAAACATCGTCCATCGCTCTGAGACCGCTCGCCGCCTACGCTCTTGAGCTCCCATTGCTCCCTGAGTCTGAACTCGCTCGTTCCATCCGGGGCCTGAATGACCCTGAATACCACCCGGCTTCCGTCTATCATGACCTCGACCATGGTCTGCTTGTTATCGCTGTGTGTCCTCTGTCCGGCATTGCCGGTATTGACATAGGTGATCCCGGTCGGATTATCGGGAAATCTATCGGAGCGATACATATGGGTGTGCCCACAGAACACCGCCCTCACCTTGTCCTGGCGGCTGAGCAGGAGTTTCCAAAAGGGGTCTTCTTCCGGATGCTGCGGCAGATAGGGTTCGTGGAAGGCGATGAAAACGTGGTGGATGTTGTCGGGCGTTAGAAGGGCCTTTTCAACCCATTTGAGCTCCGAATCTCCGTCGAAATACTTTCCGAGCCTGGAATACTGATCCAGAATGATCAGCCGTGTATTCTTCCAGTCCCAGTAATAGTTGACATTCTTCCTGTCCGGCTGCTTCAGGCTGTCACCCAGCGAAGGAAGGACCTTCCTGATGATGAACTCCACATCAGACGTTTGCTCGTGGTTGCCCCTTACGGGAACGAAGAGAGGCTTTCCGGCCCGGAAGATTTCTCGAAAAGTTCTCAGACTCTCTTCTGCTGGATCCAGGTCTCCACCGATCACGACAAAATCAGAGAGGGGAAACCTTTCTTCAGGATTGACCTTTTGGGTACGGATTTCGTTCAAAACGTTCCGGTAGGAAGCATCTCCTGAACGATTGTCGCTGATAACCGTGAAGGCCCATTTCTCGGCAAAAGCCGGGCCAGCGAGCCCAATAACAAGAAGAACAGCCACGAACCATCGTTTCATAGTACTCCTCATAAAGTCTGAACAGACCACCCTGACTCCCGTTCCGAACTTGAACCACCCAGCCACTTGTCATAGGTAAGCATTGTTATTGGGAAGAAGTCAAATCTTCCTGTATGAAGGGCCGCCTCATGCACCCGATCATTAGCGGGTGCAATGCTCATCTCTTTTGTGTTATGGAAGCCACGAAGGCATCCTGATGGCGCCTGATCCAACACAAACCCGGAGGTCCTATGGAACTGGAAATCTTGCAGCAGATGGATAAAACGCAGGCTCGCAACTACCTTGAATTTCTTCTGTGGCACTACCGGGTCGCAGACGCGTTCTGGTTTCTCTACACGGAAGAACAATTTGACCGAGCAACCGCGGAAAAGATCAATCAGCGGGTCTGGGGAAAGGCTGCCGCACTGGCCGCAAGAGACCTGAAGAAGCGGTTCCGGATCGAGGAGAAGGGTTTGAAAGGCTTCGTTCGGGCCCAGAAGCTCTTTCCGTGGTCTTTGCTCATCGGCTATCGGTTCGAGGAGTACGACGATGCGGTGATCATCACCGTACCCCGCTGTGCCACCCAGGAAGCCCGGATCAAAAGGGGTCTGGGAGAATACAGCTGCAAGGAGATGCATCGAGACGAATTCACCTCGTTTGCCCACGAAATCGACCCCGCCATCCACGTGGAATGCGTCTATGCGCCGCCCGATCCCCATCCAACCGATCACTTCTGCAAATGGCGGTTTACAATGATGAAAGGTGGAACATGTCAATCAGAATAGTGTTGAGCCTTGCCATCCTTTTCCTCTTCATCCCTTTCGATCATTCTTTCGGGAAAGCATCTCCTGAAGGACCGGCCCAGGCCCCTTCAGCCGCCACGGCGAGCACTCCGGAGAAAGCGCCTGTGGAGGAGAAGCTTTCCGTCACCCGCCACGCACTGCTCAGAAGCGGCAAGGTCTTGAATTATGTCGCGACGGCAGGTTTTCTTCCGCTGAAGGATGAATCGGGAAAGCCCAAGGCAGACATGTTCTTCGTCGCCTACGTCAAGGAACAGGAACAGGATGTTTCCCGCCGCCCGATCACCTTTCTTTTCAATGGCGGCCCTGGGGCCTCCTCCGTGTGGCTGCATCTCGGTTCGGCCGGCCCCAAAATATCTCCGATCAATGACCCGACAAAGCTCCAACCACCGCCCTACACGGCCATTGACAATGAATCCACGTGGCTGTGGGACACGGACCTGGTGTTCATCGATCCGATCGGCACCGGCTTCAGCCGGCCGGCATCCGGAGAAAGTGCAAAGCAGTTCTGGGGCATCAAGGAGGATATCCAATCCGTCGGGGCCTTTGTTCGCCTCTATGTCACCAAATACGGGCGATGGATTTCCCCAAAATTCCTGGCCGGGGAGAGCTACGGTACGTTGAGGGCGGCAGGCCTGGCCAATCACCTGTATGAGACGTACGGTATGAGTGTCAACGGGCTCATTCTCATCTCCCCGGCCATCGACTTTCAGACGTTTTCATTTGACCAGGGAAACGACCTCCCCTACGCGCTCTTCCTGCCTGCCTACACGGCTTCGGCCTGGTATCACAAAAAGCTTGCACCCAGGTTCATGGAGGACTTTCGCAAGGCCCTCGATGAGTCCGAGAAGTGGGCCCTTCAGGACTATTGGCTGGCCCTGGTTCAAGGTGACAGACTGGCCGACGAGGATCGAGACAGAATCGCAGAGGCCCTTGCAGCCTACACCGGCCTCTCCAAGCCCTTTGTCATCAACAACAACCTGCGCATAACCCGAACGGCCTTCATGAATGAATTGCTTCGATCCCAAGACCTGAGCGTGGGGCTCGTCGACAGCAGGACAACCGCCTCTGAACCTTCAGGTGACTTTCTCAGCGACCCCGGAGTGGTCATGACGGTTGCAGCATACGGTGCCGTGATGAACGACTATGTTCGAAGTGAGCTCAAGTTTGAAAGCGACCAGCCCTATGTGGTTCTCTCCGAAGAAGCGAACGGGCAGTGGAATTGGGGGTCCAGGCTTCATGGCTACGTAGACGTCCTGGACACCCTCCGCCGAGTGATCGCCCGGAACCCCTATGTGAAGGTCTTTGCGGCTTGCGGCACCTACGACCTCGACACCCCCTACCTGGGGGCCCGTTACTCTTTGAACCACCTGGGGCTCAATGCCGCGCTTCGGGATAACATCTCCATCCACTGCTACGACGGCGGTCACATGCTCTATACGCACCAGCCGTCCATGAAGCAGCTGGCAGAGCATGTCAGAGTCTTTCTGAAAAGCGCCGCTCCCTGAGGGGGAAGCCCGGTGCGTCTCGACACATAATAGTGGCCGCCGCCGCAAATCGTCATTCCCGCATTCAAGCGGCCGAAATCCAGAATGAATTCCTGGATAGCGGCCTCCGTTGGTATGACGAATGGGAATCCGAACACTCATTTCCGCAATGCAGTACTGAGCACTGCAACCCGAGCATAATCAGCCCCGAATGGGGCGAAACATATCAGCCCAGGGCAACGCCCTGGGAAGAGATGCACCAATCACCACTCAGTACAGGCCCTGAAAGGGCGAAACAAAATGCGGCCGGCATATGATGAGCGATATGTTTGGGATTGAGATGTTTTGCTTTGAGGTCCGGGGCGATGCGGCCAGGCCGAATTGTTGCGCCCCGCTGGGGCTTAGACCGGGGCGGAGGATTCGATCCCAGGGCGTTGCCCTGGGCTGGTATGTTCAGGCCCTTCGGGCCACGGGGAAGTCATCACCCCACAGCCCGGCATGTCCGTGACGTTCCGTCGTAGAGTGCTGCACAATAGATGGTCCAAACCGCAGTCCGTTATTCCGGAATGTTTGTGGATTTCGGCCGGGAGAATGCCGGGTGACGCCTTGCGATAATGGTCACTTTATTATGCTGGGCTGGACTAAGAGGCTCATCCCCTCAAGCCGGTTCAACAGCCCGGAACCGGGGGTTTCGACGTTCGTCAGTTCGGCACCCGGGTAGAGTGAAGTGATAGCGGCATGTCCCACCACTTTTCTCCCTTCCCTGCCCCAGATGTCCCGTGTTTTGATACCCCAGAAATTGTGGAAGACCATGACTCGGCCATTCAGGCTGCCGATATAGAGCATGATATGCCCTTTCACCCAGATGAGCGTCAGGAAGGGAACACCGTGCTTCAGGATCAGCTCTTCTTTGAACTCCGGAGCAAAGAGACTCAGGTCACGGAAGGCACCGCCTTCCAGGGCCTGATCCGATGAATGTCGAGGCAGCCACAGGCCGAACGGGGCAAAGAGGTCCTTCAGCATGGCGGAGCAGTCCCGGTTCTGGTAAAGTCCGCCCCAGCCATAGGGCTTGTTGACCAGTTCGTTCGCCGTCCGGGCAATGTTGGCCTGAGTCAATTTCATCGGCTGACGGACCGCAGCATCCCGGGGAATTACTGCATGGCTGATCCGTGCGGTTCTCTGCTCTCCGGCCCGGGCAACCATGATCCGATAGTTTTCGCCCTCTTCATCCAACAGGGGAAACTGTGCCCCCAGGCGGGTTTTGAAAAGAAATGATCCGTCCATATCATAGACCGGGACATCATCCCGCTTTATGGCAACAAAACGCGAGTCCTCCCAGACCGATGCAAGCTCCGGGTCCACTGTCGCAACGTCCCGGGCAGGGAGCCACCCGGAACCGTAATGAGAGTCGACGAGAGACCAGGACCCGTCTCTCGCGGCATGAACGATAAGGATGGGAGTGTTGGCAGGAATAGCGGAATTCTGAAGGTTATCGAAAGGGTATCCGGTGCCGTCGGACCTCAGGCTGGTGAAATGGGGTTTGTGGGTCGGCAGAAGGCGCAGACCCGAGTTGTCGAGGGTTATGCCTTTCAGGTTTCGGTTGGGATAGGTTTCAAGATCGGCGTTTCGAGCCAGTTCGTCAAACCATGGTCCCGTGTGCTTCCTGCTGTTTTCTCCGTATCCCGGATTGTTCCGACACCTTGCCAGCTCAAGTATCAGGCGCTCCCTATTGAGCAACGATGCCGCCTGATTCCATGGCAGGAAGAAATGACACATAAAACCTTCATACAGAGCCTTCTGCCTCTCTGGGGTGACGGCTTCACTATCGGCGGTCAAAGGATCCAGATAGACGGTATTGTCTTGAGGAAGGACCCTTATGTCCTCAATGATCTCGGGAAGAACAGCACATCCGGAAATCCATGCTGCCAGGAGCAGCAGGAGGAGCTGATCGAATCGCCGTTTCATTCTGAAGTCACGCGGCTGAACGGGATCGAGCGGCCCTTACCTGGAGAAAGCCAGCAGCAGTTCGAAATAGAGCTGTGCGGCCAGGTGAACCTGCTCAAATGAAATCGCCTCATCGGGTGCATGGGCCTTTGCCAGTTCGCCGGGGCCGAGCAGGATGGGTTTCATTCCTGCCTCCCACAGGAGATTGCCGTCGGAATGGCTGCGGAACGACTGCGGTTCCCAGGGCAGGCCGCGTGCAGCATAAACCTCTTTCAAGACCCCGGCGAGCAACCCCTTTTCGGGAATCGTATAGCCGCCATGAACCGTGGCAAAGCGCAGCGTACCGTTGAAACCCTGATTCTCATTGTATTCGTGATTCAGAGTTTCCTCCATCTCCAGGATGATCTCACCCACGGGGGCCGTTGGCGGCAGATGGATATCCAGCCAGGCGTCGCACCGGTCGGGAACCGCAAAGCCGGCCTGAGAACTGGACAGGTCCCGAATGTTGTAAACTATTTCCGGGCGGTCGGTCTTGATGTAGTGCAACAGTTTCAGAAGAAACTGCAGCATGCCGTCAATGGGGTTTTGACCCTTGTTGGCCAGCGAAGCGTGCATGCGTTTGCCGCGGGTGGTGATTTGCACCTCGAGGTAGCCATAATGGCTGAGACATGGCTGCAGATTTGTCGGCTCACCCACCAGCGCCCAAGGAAAATGGAACTCCCGGCCAAGTGCCACGGCCCCATCCCCGTCTTCCTCCTCACCGACAACCAGGGCCAGGGCCACCGGCAGCCGAGAATCGAGTGATTCCCAGGCGACCCGGTAGGCTTCGATCATCGCGGCACAACCCCCTTTCATATCCGAAGCGCCCAGCCCGACGACCATATCGCCCTGCTTTTCGTATCCGAAGCTCTCCAAATCGTAAGCCATGACCGTATCCACGTGACCGATCAAAACCAGGGACGCTTCAGCCTCCCGCGGCAGAATCACCAGGTTGTAGCGATTATCGTCGACTTCCTGTTGAACAACCGGCAGGCCGCACCGCTTCAGATACCCGTAAAGGTAGTCGAGGACCTCCTCCTCCTTTCCGGAAGGGCTGTAAATGTCCAGAAGCCGCCGCAGGAGCTGGCGCAGGCGAGGAGGATGAATACCCGGGGAAGACTTAGTCATCGTCCCCCCTGTCGCGGGACCCCGATCTCCCATTCACCTTCTTCTCCCTCAGCTGTCGTAGCTGAGGATCGAGATTCATAGCGAGATAGATGTGCTCCTGAGGGCTACCGAAACCCATCTTGCGAAAGAAATAAAGAGCGGGAAGGTTGTCCGCCTCCGAATCCACAATCATCATCCGCACGCCGTCTTCCACCATGATGTCTTGAAAACGATGAAAGAGCTTCGATGCTATCCCGTGGCCCTGGATATCCGGATCGACCCCAAGCCACACCAGATGTCCGTACTTCCAGGCGGAGTGACTTTTGGTGACCGTTGTCCCGAGAGCAAATCCCACAATCTCCTCCTCCATCTCGGCCACCAGGCAGAATTCGGAGTCGGCATTGAAGAGGCCGACAACCTCATATTCATCCCAAGTCCGATACAGGTTCGGAACTTCTCTGGCAGTAAAGACCTTCTCTCCCAGATGGAACACGGTTGCCAGGTCATCGATCTCCATGTGCCGTATCACTACATTCGACCGCTTCTTCTTTTGTTCATGATTGTCCTGTGTGTCCATACAATACTAGCTCTTCTCCACCCCCGCTTTGCGCTTCCTGTCACCTGCCGGTGCCCGTCCGGCAATCATTCCTGCAACAGCTTTCTGATTCGGCAACCTCGCCTGACGCATTCTTTCCTTACGCTTCAGTTCCCCGTACTTTCCAAATCGTCCGCCTCCTCTTCCCGGCATGCCGTCTCCTTTACTCTCCGAATTCCGTTGTTCCCTTCCTAGACCGATTCTAGCATTATTGCGAACATTTTTCAGCGCAGAGACCGCAGGAACACCAAAAAAAGACCGAAAAGACGGTCCATCCCGCTTGACTTCTCCTTGACACCCCCTGATGCGCGGAATATTTTACCCGTAGTCTGGGCCATTACCGGGATACTCTGAAGGGCTTTTGTCTCTCCAAACTTGACGACGGGACGTTTGAAACGGGAGTAACACGATGGCTGTCAAAAAGATACTCATGCTGATCGGTGATTACGTCGAGGACTATGAGGTCATGGTTCCCTTCCAGATGTTGACAATGGTTGGACATACAGTCCACGCGGTTTGCCCGGGAAAGAAAGCCGGAGAAAAGGTACGAACGGCTGTGCATGATTTTGAGGGCGATCAAACCTACAGCGAGAAACCCGGCCACAACTTCGTCTTGAACGCCACCTTTGACGAGGTTGCTGCCGTCGAGTATGACGCTCTGGTCATCCCTGGAGGACGTGCTCCCGAATACATCCGGCTGAATGCAAAGTTACTGGATATCGTTCGCTATTTCATACTATCCAAGAAACCCGTGGCGGCCGTGTGCCATGGGCCCCAGGTGCTGGCGGCAGCCGGGGTGCTCGACGGCAGGTCGTGCACGGCCTATCCTGCCCTAATGCCTGATGTGATCCGGGCAGGGGCTCACTGGGTCGATGTAAATGAGACTTTCACCAATGTCTGCACGGATGGAAATCTCGTTACCGCGCCTGCCTGGCCGGCTCATCCTGAATGGATCCGGGGGCTGCTGAAGTTGCTGGGAAGCAGGATTGAACCATAGGACGGACGCTGAACGACACACTG
This sequence comes from uncultured Syntrophobacteraceae bacterium, assembly GCA_964441945.1. Taxonomy (GTDB): domain Bacteria; phylum Desulfobacterota; class Syntrophobacteria; order Syntrophobacterales; family Syntrophobacteraceae; genus JADGQM01. Next base: position 16,433 of record CAYTWB010000038.1, on the reverse strand, counting down.
TCACACCGTTTTTCCATTCCTTTCCGCCGAGTCTGAGCTGTGTTTGCTAATTCTTTGGGAATACTTCCCTTTTGTTCACCGCCTAGGATTCCAACCCTACCCTTAATTGCTTGTAAAATACCCTGACTGGGGTTATACACCGTCGTGGCACGGCGTCATGGGTTACTGGGGATGGTTGGCGCCTCCCAGTTTATGAGAGAAATGATCCTCATTTTGATTGGATGATTCTTCGGTCCGATCGGTTATCTGTGGGGGATGAAATGGTCAAAAAACCGTTTCTTTTTCTTCTTGTGCTTTGTCTTATGCTCTCTCTTTCCGTCTCTTTCCCGGGAAAGGCGTTCTGTCGCGAACCGGAAGCCGGCAAGAAGACGGCGACAAAACCGGCTCGCTCGAAACCAAAGCCTGAAAGGCCGGCACACGAAAAGTCACCGGCAGGTGATGCAAACCGGGGCAAGGTGCCGGCTTCCGACTCCTCCCCCGGGCAGGTCGATGCCAGCGCAGCCATTCTGATGGAAGTATCCACGGGAACGATCATTTTTGAGCAGAATCCCGACGAATTGATCGAACCGGCTTCATTCACCAAAGTCCTGTCGCTGTACCTGGTTTACGAAGCGCTCCAGCGCGGGACTATCCATATGCAGGACGATGTCTATATCAGTGACTCAGCCTGGCGGACAAAAGGCTCCAAGATGTTTGTGGGAGTCGGCACCAGGGTCCCGTTGGAAGAGCTTCTCAAGGGCATCGCCGTTGTTTCCGGCAATGACGCCTGTATCGCCGTCGCCGAACACCTCTCCGGAAGCGTTGAAGCCTTCGTTGACAATATGAATCGGAAAGCAAAGCAACTCGGCATGAACCACAGCCGTTTCCTGAACCCTCATGGGCTCCCCGCCGATGGCCAGATCACCACCGTCAGAGATATGGCCACTCTGAGTACAGCCTATATCCGCCAGTTTCCGGATGCCCTGCGGTTTCATTCCTTGAGGGAATTCACCTTCAACAACATCACCCAGCATAACCGCAACCACCTGCTCAACAAAGACCCGACTGTCGACGGACTCAAAACCGGTTTTGTTGGTGCTGCCGGCTATCATCTCGCAGCAACGGCCCAGCGTGAAGGAATGCGCCTTCTGGCTGTCGTGATGGGTGCGCAAAACCCACGCATCCGTGAACGGGAAGCCATGAAGCTGCTGAACTTCGGTTTCCGGCACGATACGCTGGTCCAGCCTTTTCCGGAAGGTCAACCGGTCACAACGGTCAAGATATGGAAAGGGGAAAAGAATGAAATCGGTCTCTATCCCACAGAGCAGGCGGCTTTCGTCATTCCCCGAACACAGAAGAACCTTCTCCGTTGGGAAGTTCACCCTGCCGAAGATATCACCGCCCCAGTCCAGGCCAATCAGCCCCTGGGTGAAGTGGTCTTCTATGTCTCCGATCAAGCCAGGAAGACTATCTCGCTGGTCAGCTCAGAAGACGTAGACCAGGCCGGATGGTTCAAACGAACATGGCAAACACTGTTGCAGATTCATAAACTGGACTGGCGATGGTTCGCCGGCATCTCGGGAGGAATTGCACTCTTGATAGTGATCTCTCTCTTTGTTTCCAACCGCAGAAATTCTTTTAGAAAGTCCCGATAAACCTGCCGCCTGCAGGGGTTCTTCACTTGATTGCCTCCCCTGCGGGACAGCGACACCCGGGAGGGCAACGGTCTGCCTGATGCAAAGGAGCGCCGGATGAAATCGTGTGATGCCAGGTCGTGTGAGGCCTGCTCGCAAAGGGATAAACGATCCCGAGAGCAGCTGATTCAATGCAAATTATCGCGAATAAAGCACAAACTGCTTGTGATGAGCGGAAAGGGAGGAGTGGGAAAAAGCAGTGTTGCGGTTTACCTGTCACTGGGCCTGGCCAAGCAGGGCTACCAGGTGGGACTCCTGGATGTCGATCTTCACGGTCCGAGCATCCCCAAGATGCTGGGACTCCAGGGTAGCCTCGATGTCGATCCCGATCGTCAGATCGTACCGCAACAGTACAACCCCAACCTTAAAGTGGTCTCCATCGAATCCATGCTGAAGGACTCGGATTCTGCGGTCATCTGGCGAGGTCCCCTCAAGCACGGGGTCATCCAGCAATTCCTGGCCGACTGCCGATGGGACGACCTCGATTTCCTGGTGATTGACAGTCCTCCGGGGACCGGCGATGAACCGTTGAGCGTCGTGAAGCTCATTCCCGATGCCAAAGCCGTTATTGTGACCACGCCTCAGGAAGTGGCCCTGTCCGATGTGAGGAAATCGATCAATTTCTGCCGCAAGGTCGATCTCGCCATTGCCGGCCTCGTCGAGAACATGTCCGGCCTTTATTGTCCTCACTGCCAGGGTTTCATCCCCATTTTCCGCACCGGGGGCGGCAGCAAGACGGCGCAACAGATGCAACTGACCTACCTGGGCTCCCTTCCGTTTGATCCCGATGTCGTCGAAAGCGGTGATCGCGGACGCCCTGTTCTGGAAGAAGAGGGCGACTCTCCCTTCAAACATGCGCTGGCGGCATTCACCCAATCGGTCCTGGATGCCTTGAAAGTGCCTGCGAAGACCGCGGCACCGGAGGCAACAACCGTTCACTGAACGGCTGTCTGAAAATTGCATATAGCTGCCTGTTCAGCTCTATCGGGCGGGCATAAAGCTCGCCCCTACTGCACGCTTTGTGCTTCTGTAGCAAGGGGTGGGCTTGACGCCCGCCCGATATAACTCATTGATTTCTGTAACCCTTATGCGGACAACCTTTTAGCGTATTTGCAGTGCGGGGAAATCAATGCCGGCGGCATAATCTATGCTGCCCGGCAAGGGCTTGCAGATGGCCGGCCAGAGAGATGACCGAGTGAACCATAAGGTCAGCGTCGAAGAGGTCATTGAGGTGCTCGCTTTTTCCTGTGACGCTTGCCGGGCGCCAGGTATCGGAGGTCGCCGGGCTGATCAAAGCGCCAAGCAATCGAGTTGAGCCGTGGTCGAGAAACAGACGCCGCCATCTTCCCCAAAAAGCTGAAGAGAACTGCCGAAGAAGCGTTGCCTGCCAGAAGAAGCATCGGCCGATCTTTTCTTCGCTGGGGAGTTCGTCGAACCCCATCTGAGTCAAGGTCGCCCTGAGCAAAGAGACGCAGGTTTTGAGTGTTTTGCCCGCCCCGGCAAATTGTTTCATAATCGGCAGATAGCCGTCCCACGGGCCGATCCGAGCCATCCAGTATCCCTCCAGCTCGCTTTCCAGCCAGTGGTGACACTCACTCTCGGAGGGTTTGAATCCCCGGCACCCCAATGAATCCGGAGGACTCATCTTTTCGATGAACGGGTGCCAGAAGGCATCCACAAAAAGGTGACCGGCCGCACCCAGAAGCCATGCCGCTGCTTCCGGGGCCCGGTAATCCGATTGCACCTGGAGAATTGATTTGAGCCAATCCAACCGGCACTTGCCTCCCCGTTCATGCAGGGCCGAACCCAACCAGGAAAGCCGGAAGGAAGGCAGGTCGTAAAAGAGAGAGTCCGGAGATATGGCCCCTCCAAAGTAGGCGAGCTTCTGCCCTTCGCTGAACGGAAACAGGCTGCCGCGGGATGTCAGGACCTGGAGACTCTGATCCGCTGCAAGAAGATGAAACCTTTCTTTTGGCATGGCCGGTTGCCGGCTTCCCAGGGCTCAGATTTAGAAGATATCGGCTGAAAAAATGTAGATCCTGGTCTCTGCGTCTTTCCAGGCATCGGGAGGCAAGGATGCCTTCCGGCACGTCCACTCGAGAAACTGATAGCGGTCCCAGCCATACTCGGTTGCCACTTGCGGAAGGAGCAAACCCGAATGGGACCTTCTCCGGACCACCAGCCCATGCTTTCCAACTTCAATCTCAGAAGGATCTTTGATCTGAACCAGGGGAGTCAGCACCGATATCTCCAGGTCAAGCTCGTCCAATTCGCCGGAGGTCAAGGGCATGAACCGGGGATCGGCAAAAGCGGCCTGAACGGCCATTTCTTTCACGGTTTTGAAAAGAGGGCCGGGACCCTCAACCATTCCGATGCATCCTCTGAGCTCCCCCCGTTTATGCAGAGAAACGAATGCTCCCAGCGGCTTTTGGAGGTTCGAAGAATCTTGAACAGGGATCTCAGGCATCGGCTGCTTCAGGCACCTGCTGCGGATAGCATCCAGGGCTATCTTGCGAAGGGTTTCCTTTTCTTCAGGAAGAAGCCCGAGGTCAATTCCTGCTTTCCGCCTTGTCGACGAATCCTCCCGTTTGTTCTTTCCGGGATTGTCGATAAACGCGGCCGCCATATACCCGACGACCCGCTGCGTATCTCCTGTAACGTCACCGGAATTGGCATACTGCAGGACCTTCGCCCGGGTCGCTCCGAGTTTTCGAGCAGCCAGCATGAGTGCAACCATCGGTCCGCCCCCGCAGGCTTCACAAACCCGTTTATCAAGATCTTGTGCAAGACCGGCGGGTTCAAATGCAGACACCCGGTTCAGCACGATCTGATCCAGGCGCTTTGCTTCCTGGTAAGGATGAAAATGAGAAAGGTCCGTACTGGCTACCAGGAGCACCCTCTTGCCCTCGCAAACCTGTGCCATGGCGTCAGCCAGCTTCCGACAGGATTCGAAGGACTGGTCGCCCATGATCACGGGGACAAGCCTGAATTCACCCAGGACAACCTGCAGGAAGGGCAACTGAATCTCCAGGGAATGCTCCTGAGATTCTGCTCTCGAAACATACTGGAAAACCGGAGACTGCTGCAGAAGCGAGTCAATGATTTCGTGGTCGAGAGGAACGACCCCCAAAGGGGTTCGATATCCACCGAACCGGTAGATGCTGGCGCCCTGGAAATAGGCGTGATGACTGGGGGCAAGGATCAGGACCCGGTCGAAGGATTGTTGAAGCAACGCCTTGTAGGCATGCGCGGCAACACCACCCGAGTAGTAGTAGCCGGCATGGGGCACGATGAGGCCGACCGGCACACCTCCCAGGGGGGCAATTTGAGCCTGATCGAGATACTTTTCGATTTGCTTTCTCAGGATCTCCGGTTGGCCGGGATACCAGCTCCCCGCGATGACTGATTCTCGGATCTTTTCTTGAGTCATAAGAAACCGTCCTCAAATCCTCACTGCATGGCAATTTGCATGATTAATGAAATTAAAACACCACACGACAACCTTGTCAACGCACATTGAGCGGGGCCGAAAACCCCGGTCCCTGAAGATTTTATGCAACACTCCGGCTTGATTTGCGCGCAGCAACCCCTATAATGCTTTGCCGTCATCCAAATCCATATCTTGCAGAGCATACTCCATGAAGGTAAACCTTGATCATATCGCCATCGTTCTCCACAGGCCTCGCTTCCCGGAAAACATCGGAGCGGCCGCTCGATCTCTCAAGAATATGGGGATCGGGCGCCTGATCGTGGTGGATCCCCGAGACCGTGATCTCGATAGAATCCTGAAAATGGCCACTCACAATGCCAAGGATATCGTCGAGAGCATTGAAGTCTATGACGATCTGAAAAGCGCTCTGGAGACATTCCAGTATGTTGTGGGGACTACGGCGCGCACCGGCTCCCATCGTCAGGGAGTGCGGCACCCCCGGCGGCTGGCGGAAGAACTGGTGGCCATCAGCCAGAACAATCAGGTGGCGATACTCTTCGGCCCCGAAGACCGTGGGTTGAAGAACAGGGAACTGCAATACTGCGACAGCCTGGTGACGATTCCTGCCGCAGGCTTCACTTCCCTGAACCTTGCCCAGGCGGTGATGATTCTCGCCTACGAGATCTTTCTGGCCGGCACCGATCAGCCAAAGACTTTCGTTCCCCGCCTTGCGAACCGTGATGAACTGGAAGGCATGTACGATCATCTCAGAGAGGTCCTCACGAAAATCAATTTCGTCAATCCCGAAAACCCGGAATACTGGATGATCAGTATCCGGCGCTTCCTTGGCCGTATCGGCCTTCGAGCCCGCGAGGTCAAGCTCATTCGCGGAATCTGCCGACAGCTCGATTGGTATTTGCATGAACAACTCCGATCAAAGCCGCAAAATGAAGATTATCCCGATCTCTCCCTGTTTGAATCGACGAAGGATGAATGCCGGGGCGAAGAATCGCTTGAATGAAAGTTGAAAAGAGCGATGGAATGTGCGAGGATGACTTCGAATCTCAGATCAGGGGTATTCTCCCATGTCTCCCACAGAATCTGATCAGCCGCGCACAAGCAATGGCATCACTATCCTGGGGCCTGATATTTTCGCCAGGGATCAAGCCGGCAAGCTACTCAGCCCTATTGCCTCCATTTTTCCATACCATTCCATTCTGGTAACAGGGCGTGGAATCCATGCGGAACTGGCAGAGCGGGGGGTGGAGTTTCTGCGTGCAAGGCTGGTCCATACCGAACGAAGGGGCCTGACTGCTGAGGAAGAACAGGAGCTCTATCAGAACGTCGTTTCTCTGCTCACCAGGGACGCAACACTCCTCATACGCTCCTATCCAGAGGATATGGACAAAGTCTTTGCGGCAGACAAGGTCCTCCAGCGCATTCTTCCGAAGCAAAGCATTCAGTTCACGGGTGCCCACATCAGTGGAGTGCGGGAACGGATGCGAAGGCGGGGAGAGAGCTGGCGGATTTCTTCGCCACCGGCTTCCGCCCATGAAATCCGTCAGCATATCGAAGCCAGCCGTGTCCACGTCAAGACAGGCACGACCTTCTATCTGAACGCCCAGACAGGAGAACGCTTCCTCACCTACGAAGAATTCCAGCGCATCCGTCCCTTGCTGAAAAAAGCCCCCGAGGAGGCCCTTGCCAGGCTGGAAGAGATTGACTGCCTGAGCCGCCTTTTCAACGATCAGGGCGTGCCCGAGCTGAGCTTCCTTCTCCCCGCACACGGAAGAGTTAAAACCAGGCTCCTGCAGGATATCATCCGGGCGTTGAAGACCGCTGCCTCGACAAACGATCTCGATCGAGCCGAAGAGCTCTTCGACGGCTTTGCCCTCTCCTTTGCCGAAGCGGCGGGAGAAGAGCTGATGGTGGATGGAGAGAAACACACAACATGGCAGACAACCATGTTCTGCCGGTTATACGACCTGAACGAGGAAATAGTCGAGGAACTGGCCCTGGGACTCAGTGCAGAGTTTCATCTCAACGTGCGATGGCTCCCCGGGGCTCATCTGCAGGAAGGCGGAATTGTCTTCGAAGAGAGCATCGAACCACGGGTTCGCAATCTGATCAACCATTTCCTCAAGGAATGGCCTGATCTTGCCTCAATCAACGTCGGCCGGGTTGAATGCCCTCTCGGGGGAAGAGACCGGACGGGCGAAGAACGTGAAGTCTACCTCGTCGTTTTGGGACTGGCTGGAGGGGGAGAGGAGATTCGTCTGCTGCGCCTGATGAAATGGGATGTCATCCATCGCCTGAAACAGGGGTTCCCTCTTTCCCAGGCCGTTGCCGACACCATTAGCTATTATGACTACATCTGCGACCGTCTGAACGCGATTGGGGCACTCGAAATACCGATCCTTTCCTACACCAAAATCCAGTTTATGGAAAACGTCCCGGAGATAGGCGAGATTCCCGTCTTCTTTTTTGATCGTGGCTATGTGCCCGGCATTGTAACCAACAAGATACGCCTGGCTCACTATGCAAAAAAGGGATTCATCGTGCGCCTGGCACAACTGCTCGGCATTGCCGCCGCAGCCAGCCTGGTTTCCGGAAGAGCCAGCTACCGAACGGGGGACCTTTTTTTCGACGACGGCGACGAGGTGATTCAGCTGGATGCAGAAGGACTTCCGGAGCAGCTCGTCGTTTCGGAGACAACCGGATCGTTTACCGATTCGACCACCCCGATCGCAAAACTCCTGCCTCAATGCCTGGAGCGCCTCGCCGATCACCTCGAGAAAGCACGGGAAAAAGGTGTCGCACCAGAGGAGATAGGAAGAGCTGTAGACGCCTTCACAAAAGCCTTGATGGCAGAAATTGAACGAATGCAGTTACTGCTGCGCAACAAGCCCGAAGCCCTCCGATCCCTTTTTCGGAATCGATCATCCGAGCCGCAGTCCGTGCGAGCACGCTGGGAGAGTATGTTGGATCGCCTGGCAGCTGCTGATGTCAATGAGCTGCAGCAGATCGTATCGAAGAGCCAACCCCTGGCTGCCCTCATAACCCACTGACATCGCAGAACCGCCGGCCGGCCCGAAAAAGCCACTTCTTTTCCAGCGGACCTTCCCGGCTACTGCTCTTCCAGAAGGATCTTGTGGTTCACCAGAGACAGACTTCGAACCCGGCCCCGAACCACCTTTTGTTCGCCGAAAATATTGACGATCCGCACCTGACCTTCTTCGTTTTCAAGAACGTCCACGGATTCCAGGATGAGCGCTTCTTTCCCGTCTTTCAGGAGATATGCGTTTGCTTCACACATGGTCAGATTCCTCACACCGTTCATTCACCCGGCTCGGTACAGTGTCGCGGCCGCAGGATCAGATCAGGATGCTCCGAGGGTCATGATAGCCGACCGGCACGGAGGTCACCGGGAAGACCCGACACCTTTTTCCCAGCAGAGTTCCCGGATTGGTCACCGCATTGCAGCCGATTTCAACACGGTCTCCCAGGATCGCTCCAAACTTGATAAGACCCGTATCAATGATTTCGCCGGCCACCTTCACACGGATTGTTTCGCCTCTCAGTCTGAAGTTGGCCAGTTTTGCGCCCGCACCGAGATTGGTCGAATTGCCGAGAATGCTGTCTCCGATATAGGCAAAATGACCGGCTCGCGCATCGTTAAGCAGGATGCTCGCCTTGACTTCGGTGGCATGTCCGACCACGCAACGGTCGCCGATGATACAATCCCCGCGGACATACGCCCCCTGGCGAACTTCGGTGTTCAATCCGATGATGGTCGGGCCTTTGATGATCGCCCCCGGTTCAATCACCGAACCGGCACCAATATAGATCCGGTCATCCCATAGAATGCTTCCGGCATAAAGGACTGCGGCATCCTCCACCTCTTCCCCCTGAATGCGCACGCGAAAGGCTCCTCTTGTGATATCACCATCCAGGAGATCGAATCCTTCCCGCCAGATTCTTCCATCCCAGAGCACAACGGTTTGCGGTAGAGGAGTCCGGAAGCAGCCGACAGTCGCTACGTTGCCGTGAAGATGGTGTTCGAGATAGGAAGCAATACCGGAAAGGCCTTCCCATACATAGCTGCAATTCTCGAACAGCGACGAATGCTCGAATGACTCGAAATCGAAAAAGGACTCTGCCTTCAGGAATTTGGGATTCATCGGCTACCCTCCGCCTCAGGGTTTGTCTTCTAGCCTTTCCGCCGCAGGTGCTCGATCTTCATGCAGCGGTTCATCACGACCGACAGCCCGGCCCGGCGTGCTTTCTCAGCAGCTTCATCATGGGCCAGGCCGAGTTGCATCCAAACCGAACCCGCTCCAATGGAAACGGCTTCATCCACGATTCCGGGAATCGCATCGATACTCCTGAAAATATCCACCACATCGACGTGCTCCGGGATGGACTTGAGGTCCGGGTAACAGGGTTCACCAAGAACTTCAGGGAGTTTAGGGTTGACCGGAATGATCTTATAGCCGTTTTGCTTCAAGTATTTCGCTATCTTATAACTGTCCCGATCTTCCCTGTCGGAAATCCCCACGACGGCTATGGTCCTGGCTTCCTTCAAAAGAACGGTCACCAGTCCCTCATCTGAATCGGGTTGCTTGGGGCCAAGTTTCTCAAGCATGCCTGATCTCCTTTTATTCAGCGATGTTGAAATCAAAATTATCGGAAACCGGTGCACCGGTCAAGGAAGACAAGCTCTAAACTTCATCTTTCAGCTTCCAATCGTTGTCGGCGAAATGTTTTTGCTTTATTGTGGCGATTGAGTTCTGAATGGGGAGAAACCGACTGTGGATCAATTGTTCCTTTCAGTCATACCGTTATGGGCAGCTGTTTTAGGGGTATTTCTCGGGATCGTTGTCACCTGGCTGCTTCTGCAATTCAGATTCGATCAGGCCCTCCTGCGCACAAAATCCGAACTGGAACTGCAGCAAGCGAAGATTGAAGAAAGACTTGCCTCGAAAGAACAAAACCAGGAGGGACTGAGAAGCACTCTCGAAGCCGCCATGGGAGAGTGTTCCCAACTGCGAGCCGAGCTGAAGAATGCGTCCGAGAGACGAGCCATAGCCGAAGAGAGGAATACGCGGATACCGGAACTGGAGGCTGAGTTGGATTCAAAGGAAAGCCTGCTCTCAGAACTGAGATCGGAGAATACCGAACTGAGAGCAAAGCTCTCCGAGGTTGAAACCAGGCTGATCGAGGAAAACGCAGCGGCTGACGAAAAACTTGCGCTGCTCAACGAAGCGGGGAGAAAGCTTTCGGACGTCTTCAAAGCGTTGAGTGCGGATGCCCTGAAAAGCAACAATCAATCGTTTCTTGAGCTGGCGAAGGCAACGCTGGAAAAATTCCACGAGGGGGCAAAGAGCGAACTCGAAATGCGCCAGATGGCCATATGCGAGCTGGTCAAGCCTTTGAAGGATTCGCTGGAGAAGGTGGACAGCCGGATCGGGGAAATTGAAAAGGCTCGAAGCACTGCCTACGTGAGCCTTCACGAACAGATCAAAACGCTGGCGACCACCCAGGAAAGGCTGCAGCGGGAAACATCAAACCTGGTGCAGGCCCTGCGCAGTCCGACGGTTCGCGGCCGCTGGGGAGAAATCCAACTGAAGCGTGTGGTCGAAATCGCCGGCATGCTGGAGTATTGTGACTTCACCCAGCAGGAGGCCGTTGCCGCTGAACAAGGGCGCTTGAGACCGGACATGATCATTCGGCTGCCCAACCAAAAGATCGTTGTTGTCGACTCGAAAGCGCCACTCCAGGCCTATCTGGAAGCCCTGGACGCCCAGGACGAAGCGGTGCGGCAGGCCAAGCTCCGAGACCATGCGCGGCATATCCGGACACACCTCACCCAGTTGAGCAATAAAGCCTATTGGGAGCAATTCCAGAGCGCCCCGGAATTCGTGGTGCTGTTCCTCCCGGGGGAAACCTTCTTCAGTGCAGCCCTCGAACAGGACCCCGGCCTGATTGAGGCCGGGGTTGAACGGAACGTGATCCTCTCGACCCCAACCACCCTCATCGCGCTCCTTCGGGCCGTGGCTTACGGCTGGCGGCAGGAGCGCATTGCAGCGAATGCCCTTGCCATAAGCGAGCTCGGGAAATCGCTCTATGACCGCATTAGATTGTTCGCAGGTTATCTCTCCGAAGTGGGCAAAGGACTGGACCGGGCGGTTGGCGCCTATAATAGAGCCGCCGGCTCGCTTGAAGGGCGGGTGCTGGTGGCAGCCAGGAAATTCAAGGAGCTCGGGGCATCCTCCGGCAGTGATCTGGAATCTCCGGAGCTCATAGACAAGGCGGCTCGAGGCCTTGTTTCCAGTTCGGAAACCGATCCCAAAGAGGCCACCGGATAACTCTCTCTCCCTCCAGGTTTGACTATGCTGCACACATAACCCCGTGGGCACGGTAATTGAGTACTGCATGGCAAGAATGAGTGTCCGAATCGCCATTCGTCCTACCGGCAAGTTTTAGGCCGGTATCCAGGAGGCTTTTCTGGATTCCGGCCGGAAGCATGCCGGAATGACGGGCAGGGTTATGATCACCCTATTCTGCGGCATGTAACGGACTGTTTTCACCTGACTTACGGTAAGACTCACACCCAAGCCGAGAGGTTGACACATATGTTTTCCCCTTTTCAAAGGGGGACTTGAAAAACCCACAGGGTCGAGAGTGTCAGATTGTGGACTATCCCGACAGGGCAATTCTCTCAGCCAGCCAGCCGGGGAAATCCTGCCACGGCAGCGCGGTGATTCCGAACGGAAGCGACTGCCGCTCCGCCACGCGGCAAATCAGGATGCCGGGTTCGCACAGATCCTCACCGGCCAGCGCGCGAAACCGCTTGAGACTGTTCAGATGCGGAACCGCCGGAGTAGTGGTCAGCTTGATCTCGATAGGAACAAGCTTCGCACCCGACTGAAGGATCAGGTCCACTTCAAGCCCATCGTGGGATCGCCAATACCAGATCATCGGTTTGAGTCCGGCGTTGGAGAAAGCCTTGACCGCCTCGCCAATCATCAGGCCCTCGAAAAGCGCGCCGCCCATGGCTCCGGCCAGGGCTGCCTCCCCGCTCGGCTGACGTGTGAGATAGCTGACGATGGCCGGGTCGAGCAGGTAGAGTTTGGGGGCCTTGGTGATTCGCTTGCCAAGATTGTTGAAAAACGGTGGAAGCAGAAAAACCTGGTAGGATGCTTCCAGTATGCCGACCCATGACCTGGCGGTCGGGAGTGTGATACCGGTCTCCCGCGAGAAAAAAGCGCTGTTGAATTCCTGGGCATGGCGGGCACAGGCCAGGGCCAGAAATTGCTCGAAGGCCCGCAGGTCCCTGATGTTCTGAAGCTGCCTGAGGTCCCGCTCCAGGTAAGTCTGAACGTAGGAGCGAACCCACAGATCACGCTTTTCGGGGTACAGTGCCGGCTCTGGATAACAGCCGCTCCAGAAGAACGCCTCCAGTGACAGAGGCGCCCGGTCCTTCAGTTCCCCGATGCTGAAGGGGAGCTGATCCAGGATGGCGACCCGCCCTGCCAGTGACTCGCCGACGTTTCGCATGAGATGAAACTGCTGTGAACCGCTTAACATCCAGTGCCCGTTGCGCTGTCGCTCCCGGTCGATACGGAGTTTGAGCGGTGGGAGCAGGTCCGGGACATAGTGGATTTCATCGAGAACTGCCGGTCGGTCGTCGAAGCGGTCAAGAAACCCAATCGGATCGGCCACCGCAAAGGATCGTTCCACCGGATCGTCGAAACAGACGTATGCGAACCCCTCGCCGGCCTCGTTCTGCAGAATGGTGGTCTTGCCGGCCTGGCGCGGACCGGTGACCAGAACAGCAGGAAACTGCTGCAAGGCTCTTTTGAGTGTCTTGGCAAGCTGGCGTTTTAGATACATACTGACCATAATAAGTTGTTATTTTATATGTGTCAAATTCAAGAATCGCTCTGATCAGGCCATGTGATGGAATCACAGCTCTTCAAGGTGGGCGCGGTGGGCCAGAACCAGATTGAGCTCGCCGTAGGAGTAGTCGTCACCAAGGGCCGCCTTCAGTTCCCCGAGGGATTGATCGATCAACCCGGCAATCTTTTGCTCGATCTCGCGGCGCCTGTCATCCGCCAGCAGGTCGCTGATCGCCAGCCTGCCCGTTTTGACGAAGAAAGCCAGGTGTCCCTCGATGGTCTGGGGCACCAGCCCCCGCTCCCTGGCAATCTGGGGCACGGTCATGCCTTTCCTAAACATCTCAAGGCTGATCTCTTTGGTATGCCCTCTTCCAGCCGATTCTTTTTTGCCTCCCTTGACCGGGGCGGCGCCGGCGGCAAGCGGCAGGGACACTGACTCGATCCGGTGGGCCCGGCGATACTCGGCAACCATGGCCGTCAGGGCGGCGCCATATCTCCCCGCCAGTTGCTTGCCGATCCCCTTGATCCTTCGCAGGGCCATCACCGTATCGGGCAGGTGGACGGCGATCTGCACAAGGGCCTTTTGATGCAGGACCTGATAATGGGGCACTCCTTCCTCTGCCGCCTGCTTCGCCCGCCATTCCCGCAATTTCCGAAAAAGCTCGGGATGGCCGACGTCCGCCTCGGAATATGTGATGGCCTCCTCCTTGGGCCCGCGCTCTCCAGGGTCGATGGCCGCAAGTGAGACTGCCCGAAGATACTGCGCCGGTGAGAAACCGTCCCGGCAGGATCGCACCGCGGCCAGCTTGACGGCCGCCTCTTCTCTGAGCTGCCTGAGGGTATCGTTGATCTTCTTGCGGATCTCCCTGTTGTCTGTATCCACCGTGAGGCCCTCGAGATACGGGGTCAGGATTGTCGTGAGCTTATCCTGAAAATAGACCGAAGCCCTGGCCAGCCGATCCAAAATGACCGGATCGCCGGAAGGCAAGGCAGCAGCGCCAAAGAGGCCCAGTAACTGGCGCTTGAAATTCTCTCCGACCGTGTAGATCTCGGCTGCGACCCTTTGCTGGATTGCACCGATCTCCCCGGTGCCGGCAACTTGAATCACACGCGCATTTCCTCGGAGCAGCCCCGTCAGGCGGGCGAGCTGCCGCTGCAGGGGTTGGAAATCGAAGCATTCCAGCAAAAGGTGGCGCTGGTATTGGATTTTTGCCGCAGCAAGCTGTTCCGGGGTGGGCAACCTCTGCTCGGCCTCGGCCACGAAACGGAGGACCGTTTGATCGGTCTTCACGGTCAACGGAGCAAGGGGCGAACTGAGCACAAGCCCATCGAAGGTCCTGCACCGGCTCAAGGCGACGTACACCTGGCCGTGGGCAAAGGCGGCCCGGGCGTCGATGATCGCCCGATCAAAGGTGAGCCCCTGGCTCTTGTGGATGGTGATGGCCCAGGCCGGTTTCAACGGCAACTGTTTGAAAGTGCCAACGATCTTCTGCGAGATCTCGGCGGTTTCCGGGTCAACGGTATATTCGATATTCTCCCAGATCACCGGCGTGACATCGATCGCTTCCGCATCCTCCGGGCAGCGGACCTCGACCGCCTCGCTCGTCATCCGGACAATCTTGCCGATCTTCCCGTTGAAATATCGCTTTTCGGGGGCCATGTCGTTCCGGACGAACATGACCTGCGCCCCGGTCTTCAGCTCCAGGCAGGCAGCGGTCGGATAGGCGTGTTCCGGAAACGTCCCTTCAACCTCGGCGTCGTAACAGCGGCTCTTGCCGGCCAGGGCCTTCAGCCGGGCCTGGTTTATGGCATCGGCGCCGGCGTTGTGGGTGCAGAGGGTGATATAGCCCTCATCATCCCCGGGCGAAAACCCGGGGATATACCGGCAATTGAGCTGTTGCAGGCTGGACGGGTCGAGGGTGTTGTCTCGAACACGATTGAGGAGCTCGATGAAGCGGCCGTCCGACTGGCGGTAGATATGCTTCAGCTCGATGGGGATGACCTCGGTCCGGCGAAGGGCAATACTGCTGAAGAAGTAAGGAGAATCGTATGTCCCTTCAAGGAGCTGCCACTCCGCACCCTTGACGACCGGAGACAACTGGTGGAGATCGCCGATCATCAGGAGCTGGACCCCGCCAAAGGGCAGCTCGCAACGGCGGTAACGGCGCAAGACCGTGTCGACGCTATCGAGCAGATCGGCCCGCACCATGCTGACCTCATCGATGACCAGTAGGTCGAGGCTCCGGATGATGTTCTTCTTATCCCTGCTGAATCGCTGATGCCCGGAATGCACTTCGTCGCCGGGGAGAAACGGACCAAAAGGCAGTTGAAAAAAGGAGTGCAGGGTCACCCCGCCGGCGTTGATGGCCGCGACCCCGGTCGGGGCGGTCACCACCAGCCGTTTGTGGGTCTGCTTCTTGATGTTGTGAAGAAAGGTGGTCTTGCCGGTGCCGGCCTTGCCGGTCAGAAAAACCGAACACCTGGTGTGCAGGACAAATTCCTCGGCAAGCTGGAGCTCGGGGTTGGCAATAGTCATTGTACTGTCTTCACGGAGAGGCTTCGGTCCACGCCTAGCTGTTAGACACATCCCAGGGGGCATGGCAACTGACTGTTCTCACTGTTATGTGTAGACTCACACCCAGACCGACAGGTTGACACATCTCATTGCCCCCTTTTCAAAAGGGTGGCAGAAGGGACTTTGCCAAGAGGCTGTCTGAGAATTGCATATTGCTGCCAGTTCAGTGCCCCATCAGGCGGGCAAAAAGCCCGCCCGCCCCTACGCTACGGACAACCGCGGGATGTAGGGGCACGGTTAATCCGCGCCCGCACCGGACCAATATATAGACAGCCTCCAAGTAAAGCTTCATACAAATGACTGTCCGAATCCCCGTTTGTCATACCGGATTCCCATTCGTCATACCGGCAGGTTTAAGGCCGGTATCCAGGAAACGCTTCTGAATTCCGGCCGGAAGCATGCCGGAATGACGGCTACAGTTATGGTCACTTTATTCTGCGGCGTGGCACTAACCTTATGATATTGCGTACAAACCCTTCTCAATCCCCCTTTTCAAAGGAACTTGAACGGCCCCCGGGGTTATGTGTGTCCAATCCCAAGGTCAACACGGAGAGAATAACTGCAACAGGGCTTCGCTCTTGCCCCCTTTCCCCAGGGAGATCGGCTCTGTTACATCAATTAAAGGCCTTGCGCTGCTGCCGGCATGCCCCCGCAAACTGCCGCTCATTTGACCCTATGGTTCCCATAGCGCATACCCCTTGTCAAGCATTTCAGCAACCAACGGTATCCATAATCCTAGCCAAAGATATTTGAAATTTTAAACTTTCATTTCGCTCTTTTCGAGAGGAGGTTTTTGTAATTAGGGGTTGACCTGTTCCAGTAAGCTGACTGAGGGGCCGACGATTCGCGAATCA
>CAYTWB010000037.1:0-42733 GCA_964441945.1 uncultured Syntrophobacteraceae bacterium | reverse complement strand
CCACCTCAGACATGGACCATAGCTATGGGGGCATGTGTGGGTAATTGTCAGTTTTGAAAAAGGGGGAACGCCGTGCTAATCTGCTGCTTTCGGTGTGAGTTTACAAAACCAGTGAAAACAGCCAGTTGCCATACCTATCCCCCAGTCACCTTTCTCAGCTTCTCCAGCAGTTCTGTTGCATCCCTTTTGCCGGGTACAAGCGGCAGACGGGCGAGGACCCCCAGCCCTTCACTCACCTCGTGGAACTGCTCCTCTGAAAGAGAACTGACCACCGCCGTATTGATCATGGCGTTTACCATCATCAAGTCCCTCACCAGGAGCATCGCGTCCGTATCAGGGAGCTCAGAATCGATGACCGCGAGCTGAGGGGAAGCGATACGCACAGCAGCCAGGGCTTCGGCACCCGAAGGGACCACTTCGATCCGGACCTCCGGGTCCAGGGAGAGCGTTTGGGTGAAAGAGCGAAAAGCCTCCCGGCGGGCACTGACCAGCAGGATGCGCAGCATGGGTCCTCCTTTCTTCCGGGACGGATGATCACATCCGGCTCATTTGTTGACCGCCCCCGCAGGTGAATTCGCTGGTGAACTGCTGCAGCGTCCCGTTCAGGAAAGCATTCACAGCATCGCCCACGGTTTGAGCTTGGCCACCGTAGAGGACGGTGATTCCAACCTGACTGAACCCCATGAGCGGCCTCATACCCATACCTCCGGCGATCAGGACCTGGACGCCATGCCGGGCCAGGTGATCGACCGGGCCCATGCACCCACCCTGCTGGTGAGGCATGTTGGGCAAGGTCCCAATTTTTTGCACCTTTCCGTCCTCGACTTCCACCAGGGTGTAAAGGTCGCAGTGACCAAAATGGGTGCTGAGGGCGGAGTCAAGACCGCCCGGATGAAATGATGGAATGGCAACAATGGTACTCTTCATGATTTGCTCTCCTGATTCTTGTTTCTTTCTTACCGTGTCGTGAGACACGGCGTTTCTTCGAGCTCAACTCTTGCCTCATGGCGGTGAAGGAGACTGTCCGACTCCACCGCCGACTTCAAAACAGGCCTGATGCCGGCACAGGAAAAATGCGCCGGCCCAGCCCTTCTACCGGACGCCGTTGGCTGCTTTTTCAATCCGCGCCCAAGCCTGACGGAGCTCCCGACCGAAGTCGCTTTCGGGAAGCTCGGTGACCACCAGCCCCCGGACCATGGCGTGGGTGACGATGGGATCGTGCGGAAGGAGCGCGAGCACCGGATAGCTCCTCTCACAGCAAAAGGCTTCAATCCGGGCGGTCTCATCCGCATTGAGGTCATGTTTGTTGATGATGACCGCAAATGCCACCTGAAAGTGCCGGCACAGATCAGCCACCCGTTCCAGGTCGTGTCGTCCCGACGGGGTTGGTTCGGTGACTGCCACAGCCAGGTGGGTCCCGGACAGAGAACTGATTACAGGACAACCGATGCCGGGAGCTCCATCGCAAAGCACCAGATCCAGCCCCATCGTCTTGGCCAGTTCGCGGGCCTGCTGCTTGAGCACCATAACCAGCCGGCCGGAGTTCTCCGCTCCTGGAAAGAGCTGAGCGTGGACCAACGGCCCGAAGCGGGTGGTCGATACGTACCACTGCCCGCAGTGTCTCAGTTCGAAGCGAACGGCCCCTGCGGGGCAAACGGCTACGCACACCTTGCAACCCTCGCAGCGGATGGGATCGATGACAAATCCCGTTTCCCCCTCACGGATGGCCCCAAATCGGCAAAGAGAAGCACATTGACCGCAACCGTTGCACAGTTTGCCGTCGATCCGGGCTTCGTAGCCCGAGTGAAACTCCTCCGTCCTTTCCCGTGTCGGCTGCAGAAGGAGATGAAGGTCGGGGGCGTCTACGTCCAGATCACAGATGACCTTGCCTGCAGCCAGGTGGGCAAAGGCCCCGGTGATCGAGGTCTTGCCCGTGCCGCCCTTGCCGCTAATGATGACGATCTCACGCATGGGCCGCCTCCATTACCCGGCTTTGTGCCGCAAGAGTGCGGATCTTGTCTCGCAGGCCGACAAAGGTCCTCTTCAGTGCCGGAGAAACCTCCGCAATGACAAGGCCCCGGGAATAGGCCTCGGCGATGGCACGGTCATAGGGGACCTCCGCCAGGATTGGTATCTCCTTGTCCCGGCAGAATCGATAGATCTCGTCATTGCCGAGCCCCGCCCGGTTGATGACGGCCGCCACAGGCTTCCCGAGAGGGGTAAAGGCCTCCCAGGCGAGCTGAAAGTCGTAAAAACCGAAAGGAGTGGGCTCCGTGACCAGGAGGACTAGATCACTGTCCAGGACGGCATTGACCGCCGGGCAACTCACACCGGGTGGTGCATCGATGATGGCATCACGTGGACTCACCGCGATCATGCCGTTCAGCTTCGCCTTGACCAGACGCATGAACGGCGGACTCATCGCTTCGCCAACCCGCAAGCGCCCCATGAGGAACCCGACACGCCCGCCATGCCCGGCCCGGCCCCAGCTGATTTCCCCCAGCTCCCGCGTGCCGGGCGAAATGGCCTTCTCCGGGCACAAGGCGATGCAGCCGCCGCAACCGTGACACATCTCGGGAAAGGTCAGCACCAGTTTGCCCATCACACTTATGGCCTTGAACTGGCACAGATCGGAACAGGTCCCACAGTAGGTGCACCGGGATGCATCGACCACCGGGACCTCGATATAGGCCGGTTCACTTCCTTCGATAGTCGGGTGGAGGAAAAGGTGGAGGTTGGGCTCCTCGACATCGAGGTCCACCGCCACCAGCGGGCCGTCCCAGATCGTTGCCAGGGATGCGGCCACCGTGGTCTTGCCCGTCCCTCCCTTGCCGCTTGCCACCGCAACGATCATTGTCCGGCCTCCCGGTTGGGATTGTCGGCGACCTGCAGGGCCCCGCTCTGGAACCGCGACACCGCCTCCCGAACGGTTATCCCCTCGAGGTTCTGACCGATTTTGATTCCGGCGGCGCTCAATGCCTGAAAGGCCCTGGGACCGACATAACCGGTCAGCAGCCAGCTCACCCCTGCTCGAACGACGAGCTCAGCCGCCTGTATGCCCGCACCCTGAGCCAGAACCTGCGACTGGCCGTTGTCGATGTACTCTGTTTCCATGGTATCCGTGTCCACGATCACGAACCCGGCGGCCCGGCCAAAGCGCGGGTCCACCTGATCATCGAGACCGGGACCTTCACTTGTCACGGCAATCTTGCTCATGCTGCACTCCTTATCAAGCCTCCTCCCCAAGGGAGAGGGAAATCTCACACAAGCTCCTGGGCCGGAGGCCCTTTCAAATAGCGGTAGTAGCTCTCGTACTCGTACACTGCGGCCAGGGGATTGTGTCCCAACAAACGATCCTTGACCGCCAATACGGTGCAGGGAGCCTCGGCGTATCGGAAGAACAAGGAATCGTGACCGACACACAGCCCGAGCAGCACATTGAACTGGGACTGGTGACGGTTCGCGATCATGGCCTGAAGGATCGGATTGCACATGGATTCCCGGCTCCCGGGAGCCACCTTCTGCTCGTCGGTCAAGCCGAGAGCTTCCTTGGGGACCCTGCCCACCTTGCAGACGATGGAGAGGACATCCAATCCCCGGCCTTTGAAGATTTCGTGTACGATTGCCGCCTCGCGACGCAACCCCACACAGAAGACCAGCGCGATCCTGTGGTAGCTCATCTTCTTCGCAAACTCGATGATTTCAACAATCCGCGGCTTGGCCGGCCGCACGGACCCATAGCCCTTTTCCCGGTCGCAATAGCCTTCTGCCTCCTGGATGGAGGCCTGCCTGGCAAATTCGCGAACCTCCCCGTCGGCAATTGCGTCGAGCGAAGCGGCAACCAGGTCCTGGTGGTGGATCGACGGACAATCCGCCGGGGCCTTTCCGTGGTCATGGCGGCAAAACCGCCTGGACCAGTCGAAAGGACACACTGCACACTGCGGTGTTGGAGATTCCAAAGGTCTTCTCCTTGCGTAGCCTTTTTTCATCGGTTGAGTGAGCAGGCCATTGGGCCCGCTGCCTGACGTCCCGCCCCAGGAGGTTGTCCGAGAATCCAAAACTCCTCTCCCCCTTCAGGGGGAGAGACCAGTTACACCCTCACCCCAACCCTCTCCCTCAAGGGAGAGAAAGTTCTCGGTCCGGCCCTAGTCCTGCGGCACGGGTACCGCCAGATGATGGCGGTGTTCCGGCGCGGCAAAATAGTTGTGGAGCGCCGTCTGCAAGGTCCCGGCAGCAAGATGGGCACAGTGGTGATGATCTTCAGGCAGGTTCTCGATCATACCCAGCAGCGTCTCGGCCTCAACCATGGCTGCTTCATCCGGGTTTTTGCCCAGTGCCAGGATCAGGGCAAGCGCTCCGCAGAGCCTGCTGGCGCCGCATCCATCCGTAAAGAAGGAGCCGTCTGTGATTTCCTCTCCATCGATCTGCAGATAGATCTCCATCGTCTCCCCACAGGGACCGGTGACCCTTGCGGAGGATGTCGCCTCGATCATTCTCCCGAACTTGATCGGTCGGGAATCGGTTTCCGGTTCTTTCGTGCCGTAAGATTTGTGAGTGAGGTTGCTGATCAGAGTCCCCAGTTCGCTCATTGGTCGAGGTCCTTTGTGCATGGTTCCATCATTCTCCCCAGTTCTAGTGCTGTTCGGCACCTTCCAGACTTCCTTTCCGAAAAACCGGGATCGTCGGCAACAAGAATCCGGATTGTGGTAGACAAGCAATACTCGTTCCAGTTCCTTTTGCCGTTCCGGTTCGGTCTCGAAAGGAGGAAGCCGGATGGCTCACAGGGTCCAGCATTCAACGCTCAGCACCGTTCGAAAAGGGTGCAAAGACGCCCATATCCCGACAGACATGGGAACAATATGCCCCCGCTTGTTCGCTCAAAGACCCTTTCCTCCGTCTCTGCCCAGGGGTCCGGGCTGCTCCAGGCTTCCTGGCCCCTGGAAAGGGTACCAAAGGGCTCGTTTCGCACGGCACTCATTTTGCTTTCAACAGGCAGTGAAGCGGCCGGCTCGGGTCTTGCCGCGATCCCTCAAAAGGTGAAAACGGATTAGAATATCATGAAACACACCAGGCGATCCTATTACAATTTCTTTTCCCGCTTCTATGATCGATTCGTTGCCCTCCACGCCCATGATGCACAGAATGCTGCCCGGCGATTTCTTGCCGAGATGGTCCCTGTCTCGGAAGGAGAACGGATTTTGGATCTGTGCACCGGCACGGGCTCCCTCCTACCCTATCTTTGCCGGTTGGTCGGGCGGAAGGGTTCGGTCGTCGGGGTTGATTTTTCCAGAGGGATGCTGGAAGCGAACCGCCGTAAGACAAAAGAATTGGAAAATACCTGTCTGGTAGAGGCTGATGCGGCTTTCCTGCCGTTCATTGGAGGCAGCTTCGACGCCGTGACCTGTTCCCATGCCTTCTACGAACTCAAAGGAGCAACCCAGGAGCGGGCGTTAAGGGAAATCCTTCGGATACTCAAGCCCGGCAAGAGTTTTCTCATGATGGAGCACGATGTTCCCAGGAACTCTCTGGTGCGGGCTTTGTTCTACGTTCGAATGATTTCCATGGGGGCCAAAAGAGCGCTCGCCATCCTCCGGCATGAGCGCAGCACGCTGGAAAGCTACTTCAGCAGGGTCGAGAAAGTCACCAGTCCATCAGGCCGATCCAAGATCTTGACCTGCCGGAAATGACCGTGCCCTTCTGATCAGGCAGAGAAAGCGTGCCGGGCGCTTTGGGCTGATCGCAGCCGGATTTCATTATTGTCCCGCGTCCGTGTCGGCATCGGCCGGCGGCTCGCTGATCCCCAAACGCTTTATTTTTCTACGCAGGGTATTCTTGTCGATGCCCAGTTCTCTTGCTGTTGCCATGCGTCGCCAATGGTTTCGTTCGAGAGCTTCCCGGACCGCCTGCTTTTCGATGTCCTGCAGCGTCAGTCCACAGGCATCAGTCAATGAGGATAGCCGGACATGCAGATGATGAGGAAGGTGTTCGGGGCCGATGAAGCCGTTTCGGCAAAGGATGAAAGCGTACTCAATGGCATTTTCCAGTTCTCGAATGTTTCCAGGCCAGTCATGGTGCATCAGGGTGGCAATGGCTTCCTGGCTTAGTCCGAGGATGTGACGGTTGCGAATTCGATTCAGTTTTTCGATGAAGTGCTCGGCAAGCAGAGGGATATCCTCCTTGCGGTGTGCCAGAGAAGGCAGTTCCAGTCTCACCACGTTGATGCGATAATAGAGGTCCTTGCGAAAAGTGCCCTCTTCAACCAGTTGTGCCAGGTTCCTGTTGGAAGCGGCGATGACGCGCACATTGGCCTTGACCGTCTTGGACGAACCCAACGGTTCGTAGCAGCGTTCCTCCAAAACCCTCAGCAATCGAACCTGAAGCGCCTGGGATACATCTCCGATCTCATCCAGGAACAGGGTCCCTCCATCGGCTACGGCAAAACGTCCGGGACGATTCCGTTTGGCATCCGTAAAAGCCCCGGCCACATATCCGAAGAGTTCGGATTCAAGCAGGGTGTCCGGGAGGGCCCCGCAATTGACGGCAACAAAGGGACCCTTTGCCCGAGTACTGAGATCGTGGATGGCGCGACTCAGGAGCTCCTTGCCGGTACCGCTTTCCCCCTCGATGAGGACCGTGCTGTCACTTTGCGCGACATCAGGGAGGATGGAAAAGATCCTTTGCATCAGGGGCGAGCGCGAAAGGATGTCCTGGAATCGATAGCGGCGATCGATTTCCTTTCGGAGGGTCTCCTCCAGACTCAGGTCGCGAAAGGTTTCCACGCCTCCGATGATCCGGCCGGCTTCGTCCCTGAGGAGAGCCGTGCTGATGCTGATGGGAAGCTCGCGACCGCTGGCATGAAGGATGGCAATGGGCTTGTTCAGCACCGGTTTCAGGGTTTCCATGGTCTGTCTGAGCACACAGGTCGTTTCGCAGACGTTTGCTCGAAAGACTTCACAGCAGGGTCTCCCGACCGCCTCTGCAGCCCCGATCCCGGTGATCTCCTCAGCGGCCTTGTTGAAGAAGGTGATTCTCCAGTTGAGGTCAACGGTGAAGACCCCGTCCGCAATGCTGTTCAGTATGATCTGCGTCTGTGGCGACAGGTCCGGTTTGCCGGGCCCCGTATCCACCGTAGCATCACTGCGCAAGCAACTTCTCCCGCTTCTTGACGGCTTCTTTCTTCAGCCGGTTCAAGGTCTTTTCAAGGACCGGCAGTACGTTCTCACGGATGTCGCCCGCAACGGCGATAAACATCACATCGTCTCCCACAAAGCGCCTTCCGGTAAAGAGATAAGCCTCCACAGCGGCGATACCGGGCTCCCGGCGCATCTCCTCAAGGATTCTTTCCCAGGCGCCGGCGTCCAGATCGATATCGAGGTATTCCGCCGTCTCACCCGCACGGGAGGTGCCGCGCACCAGCCCATTATGGCACGCTATCATGCCGACCTTCGAAAAATCCACCTCCCGCTTGATCTTCTCAACCAGATCGTTCAAAGTCCGCATACGCATATTCCTTTCCGTCGGCTTGCGCCGGGTCCCGAATGTAGAGGCTCGACCTTTTGGCGCACGGTCTTGCCGAAGATCTCCGCTTTCCTCAAATATACCCACTTTCAGACGAGGCTTCACTGAAAAAGCGCTGGAAATGTGTTTGTTGACCGTTGAAAAATGGCCTTGTTTGAGCAAGACCTGTTCGAGAGGGTTTCAACTGAGAAGTTGATCTCTTGAGAGCACGGGTGCCGGGTGGGGTACAACCGCACAAAAGCGAGAAGTGCTGCCGTAAAAGATGGGATGCTCCGCTCCCGAACGAGCGATCCCCACACCAGGCCGCCGGCTGATGATCATCGGGGGGGGCCGGGTGAGGGTGATTTCCTGATCAGAGGGGCACCGCACTCCCGGCAAACCGATCGACTGCAGGGTACCCCTCGGATGTGAGGCGCCTCCATGCCGCATTGTGGGCAGACACAAACAGCACCAGTCATGGTGTTTCCCGCTCCCCTTCCCGCACAAGCACGGTTTCTGCCCCGACCCTGTTGGCGCCTGATCGGTCCTCCTCTGCCCTGATTTCCCGACATGGAGATTCCTTCCATTTCTGAAGCATGATCCGCTCGACCCACCCCGGGCGGGGGCCTGTGGTATCCTGTGCATCGGCATCCCGGCAGGCGAAAACGGGGCTCATCGAGCTCCCCGGCCCGGTAGGCTTCGACCACCTCGTCAATCGCTCCGCTTACGCCACAGATGAACTCGAGGCCGAGATGCCGTCCAAAGCACAGAGCATGCGGGCTCAATGCTCCACAAATGACAGGCGACACATTCTTTCTGCGCAGCAGCCTCAAAAGGTCGAAAACGTTGGTGTCGACCGTGAGCTGTTCTCCGTCATGCCACGACTTGCCGGTGGTCTTCGGAATCAGGAGGATCGTCGAACACCAGTCCAGGACAGGCGCAACACGTGATCGATGCAGAGGAATGGCAATCATGGGTCAACAGCCGGTCATTCAGGGTAAGGGAATGGTGTGCGACAAGCATCGGAATGCATCACAACGCCTCTAATGACACCCACATAGGGGCTTATTGGCCAGTTCCTCGGAACGCTGAATGACGCCGTTTACGAAATGAGCCAGAGCGAATGCAAAAGGACTGGGGTTTTCGCGCTCAACCAGCGCCTGTCCCAAATCAGCGGCCTGAACGACACGAGGGTCAAAAGGCAGCGAGCCCAGAAAATGGATATTCATTTGCTCAGTGGTTCTCTTGCCCCCACCCTGCCCAAAGAGGGGACTCTCCTGCTGGCAGTGCGGACAGACATAACCACTCATATTCTCGACAAGGCCCACAATGGGCATCTGCAACTGGTGGCAGAAATTGATGGATTTGCGAACGTCCGCCAAGGCGATCTCCTGGGGGGTCGTGACGATGATTGCGCGGGTGCCCGTTATGGTCTGAGCGACACTGAGCGGTTCGTCGCCGGTGCCGGGCGGTGAATCGATCACCAGGTAGTCCAACTCTCCCCAATCCACTTCGGAAATGAACTGCTTGATGACCCCGTGCTTGACCGGTCCTCGCCAAATGACTGCCGCATCCCGGTCCTCCAAAAGACATTCGATGGAAACGACCTTGAGATGATCGTTGTAATGGTGCGGCGTCAGGGCATTCTCTTGCTCGTTAAAGTGGAACCTGCCGGATATCCCGAGCATCCGGGGGATGCTCGGTCCGTGGAAATCCACGTCAAGCAGCCCCACCCGGTGACCCAGGTGACTCAAACCAATGGCGAGATAAGCAGCGACACTGCTTTTACCGACTCCACCCTTACCGCTCATGACGATCAGCTTGTGCCGGATGCGGGAGAGTCGGTCCTGAACTCGGCTGGTATCGTCGGTTGCTTCTCCGTGATGTGCATGATCGCAGGAATTCCCTGTACTTTTTTGAGATGTGTCCATTTCAATGAGCTCCAGTAATTGTATGAGAGAGAAAGTCTTTCAACCGCCTCATCTTCCACCGTTGGTCGGGCGAGGACGAGGGTGAATTCTCCTGCCCTATGCCGCAGGGTTGAACCTGCCCCCGCCTCTCCCGACGGTTGAGGTGGAAGGTGACTATGAGATCGGGACACGAATCTGGGGATGGAAGCCGGCCCAATCGCCATGAGTTTAAACAAGAACGATGCCAATCGGGTGGATCGGGGTGATAAAAAGCTTGTTTCGGCAGGATTGCGGTTTGGTCGACTAATTCCGGAAGGAAGGGAAAGCCTTGAGGGAACGGAACGCACCCTGTTCCAACTTCGGCAGGCCACGATCTGCCCCTTTCGGGAGGCATCTTCTCATGGTCGATTGATCAGAAGGCACCCTGCTCATTTCCATCGGGCCGTGGTCACCGGGGCCACGGCCATTCATGCAATCTTGGCACAGCACCTCAGAAACAAGCGTCCGAATTGCCGTTCGTCACACCGGCGCAGGCCGGAATCCAGGAAGTTATTCCGGATTCCGGCTAGAAACATGCCGGAATGACGGCCTGCGATAATGGTCACTTTATTGGGCAGCGATGTACTCAGTCGCTTGTCGAAAGATCCACCGCTCCCCCGGAGCCCCATGACGGCAGTTCCGGACCACGCATTGTTTCCCAGCTCTCATGAAACTCGCTCAAAAACTGGATCCAATTGGCGAGCGGATCAAGTTTGTCCAGGGGCGCCCAAAGGGTGGACCCGCTTTCTTTGAACGCCACGGTCCCGTCTTCGAATGCGAGGACCCGCTCACCGTCGGCCCACTTCTCTTCACCCTTTTTCCCGAGGAGTTGAGACCTCTCGGATTTCCTCAGTTGCCCAAGAGAAAGGACCTTGCAGCGAGTCTCGGCCGTTTTACCATCGATGATTGCTTGTGCTCTCTCGAGATATTCCATGGCTTCCTCCTTTGCTCTTCCCAATTAGGGGCCGCTTCCGGTTCCGGCGATCTTCTCGAACCCGAGGGCTCTGCGCCGGTGCTCACCTGCCTGACTCCTCACGGCAGCTCTTGCTCTCCAGAAATGTTTCGTCTCTCACCTCCCTCGACCCTTCCGCCATGAGAGGGGGGTCTTGAAACCCTCCCCTGCCGAATACGGACCGGTTAGAATCAAGAGCCGGATCGCTTCACCAACGGTTAAGCTTGTTTCTACCAGGGAAGCTCACCTCACCTCGTTTCGTTATTCCGTTGGCTCTTGGTCACTGACCTGAGACCCCGGGCCGCTCTATCACGGTTTCTAACAACACTATTTTTCCAGCTCAACAGGGGATGGTCTTGGGGAGGATTGAAAGAGGCTCAATTTTCATTATGAGCGGGGAAGGATGAAAACAGATTGTAATGCTCTGCTCAGTCTCCGGGACCTTCGATGTCATTTCCCCATCAGTTATCGCTAGAAAAATAGGAACCTGTAACCTGCAAGTCAAGACAGCCCACAAACCAAGGAGCAAGAGCAATGCCGTCTCGAAATCCCTGTACGGTCAGTCACTAACCTTTTGATTCCAAAGGATATTGTCTTATCAATCCCCACCCTCGAGAAACAGCCTGGGACAAGTCACACCCACCGGAAGGAGGCCAACGGTGCAGAATGTTCCCTGTCGCCGGGACCGGGCCATCGCCGTTGAGAAGGAGTCATCTTGATAGCCGAAGAAGAAGCACCGGGAGATGAAGAGAGGGAGCATCCCCGGTTGCGCAAGGGACTGGCGCAGGCTTTGCTTCCGCTGATCGGATAAAAGGTGCCGAGGTCCTGCGTTTTGGCTTTCTGAGAGTGATTTGGCAGGAAGAATGCGGTTCGGTTGGGGAATGGAGACCGTGAAATGAAGAAACCGGGCGAATTGAAACGAAAGGATGCGGTCCCTCAAATCGCTGAAAACCTTTCCGCAAGCCTGGAGGATTATATCCAGGTGATCTTCCGCCTGGAGGAATCCAATCGTGTGGCTCGCGCCAAAGAGATTGCCGAGAGGATGGACGTCCAGCGCGCTTCGGTGACAGGAGCGCTGAAGGCGCTGGCCGGTCGGGGGCTCATCAACTACAGTCCCTACAGGCATATCACCCTCACCGCTGAAGGGCGTCGCATTGCGCAGGATATCGTGCGCAGGCATAACACCCTGAAAGAGTTTTTCATCGCTACCCTGCAACTGGACCCGCAGGAGGCCGAGGCGAACGCCTGCCGGATCGAGCATGCCATCGATGCTGTAGCTGTGGACCGGTTGGTCCATTTCCTGGAATTTCTGAGATTATGCCCGCGCACCAACCTGGAATGGCTGGACGGCTTTGCGCTATACTGTCGAAGAGGGGCGCAGGGTGCGAGCTGCAAAGAGTGCCTCAAGGATTGTCTCGAACAAATCGATTGAGTTTCTTCCGGCAAACAGGGGAAGGAGGGCGAGGAACAGGGGAATCCTCTTCTGCGGCTTCGAGGCGTATCGGAGGGTTGGTCTTTGGAATCAATGTTGATGAATTAAGGATTTCAGCGGGTCTTTCGGGCGGGCGTCAAGCCCGCCCCTTGTACGTTGCCGGACAACCATCCGTTGATAGCGGGCTTTATGCCCGCCCGCCTCGACCCTATTTCACCAATATTGGCCTTTGGAATGGAGAGTCAGGGTTGGGATATGAGTATGAGCGCATACGATTTGCCACGCTATTTGGACTGGTTTCAGTCTTACGTCAGGGGCTTCTACGGCTGTTCAGTAGAGGATGATGCCAATATCGATCTCAAGAAGGACCATTCCCTGAGAGTCCTTCAGGAGGCCGGGATGATTACCGCTGCCCTCCAGCTTGCCGCTTCTTTGGCCGATGTGGTTCACATCGCCGCCCTGCTTCACGATGTGGGGCGCTTTCCCCAGTACCGGCAATTCAAGACCTACAACGACCGAGAATCCATCAACCATGCCCGTGAAGGGACGGTCGTCATGCGGGATTCGGGCGTTCTGGACGGGCTCTTACCGGAGGATCGAAAGCTGGTGCTGGGAGCCATTTTTCTGCACAACCGCCCTGTTCTGCCCACCCGGCTCTCTTCTGCTCAATCCCTCATCGTCCGTATTCTTCAGGACGCAGACAAGCTCGACATCATCCCGACCGTGATAGCCAATCTGGACCCCGCCGCCCCTTCCCGCCGCGTGGTGTCCCTGGGACTTCAGCTTGACCCGAATCAATACTCAGTGGCTGTCTACAATAACATTGCCGGGCGCCGGACCGTGAATATGAGCGAGATGGTCTGGCTGAACGATTTCATCCTGATGCTGTTGGGATGGCTGCCGACGCTCAATTTTCCAGCAAGCCGCCGTGCGGTGTTGGAAAGAGACTATCCTGAGCGCCTCCTGGCTCTCCTTCCACCCCGACAGGAACTGCTGGCACTCGGTGAAGACATTCGTTCATCCTTGACGGCCGAGAATTGAGCTCCCCTGGATCATGCTCTCCTTTCCCTTTGTGAGACGATGTCGGCAGGCGGGTAGGAATGAAACCCAACGGGGATATTGTGAAATGTTAGAGGTCCTCGACGGGGTCGGACGGTGAATCCACCCAGGCGATTTCCGGCCCTTCAATCTCCTCGCCAATCTCCGGCAGCAATTCGCTCAGGGTTTCTGCTTTCGTTGTGACGACATCAATTCCGAGGGCTTCCAGGGCGTAGCCGGCCCCCTTGCCGTCGAGCTCCACCCTCGTCCACACTTCGTCAACGCCCAGTTCGGACAAGAACTCGGCAACCTTCACCCCACGGTGCCGCTCCAGGCTCAGGAAACGATTCTCGACGACCGATTCAACGGCGACTTTCCCGCTTCGCATCTCTTTTCTCAGGAGGGCAAATAACGGGGCCTCCGCGAAATGGTCGGACAAGAGGGACTCGAGCTCCGGCCGGGCACTGCTCTTCGCGTCTACGGGAACGGCCACGAGGATGGATTCCTTTTGTTCCGGTTCGTAATGAATGAGGATTCGATCGATCTCCGGCCAGCGATCCAGAATATCTTCTTCCAGGTGAGACACCACCTCGTGCGCATCGCGCAGGAGCCGGGCGTCCACTTTCACGTTGGCTTCCACGAATTTGTACCTGCCGGAGCTCCTGCCCCCCAGGGCGGTAACGCCCTTGACGAGGGCATGGCCCGCCAGCACGGTGCGTATGCCATTCAGGGTATCGTAATCGAGAGTGGCGTCCAGGAGGACCTTCAGCGAGCTGATCAGAATGGTCAGGCCCATGTAGAGGACCAGCACAACCACGACAATCGCTGCATAGCGGTCCAGGGATAAGCCGAGCTGCGTCCCCAGAATGGCTACCAGGATAACCAGGAAGGAGAACATGTCGGTGGCAATATGCCTGGCATCCGCCACCAGGCTGGGGGAACCTTCCTTCAGGCCGGCTTTCAGCTCATACCGGGAATAGAGATAGGCCACAATCAGCATGGAAACCACCCCGGCTACGACAAGGCCTGGGTCTTTGATCGTTTCCATGGGACTCGCTTGAAAGGCTTCATGGGCGATTTCGTAAGCTGCAAAGAAGATGAAGAGGGAGGACAGCAGCGATACAAGGTTTTCGACTTTGTACAGCCCGAGAGGGAAGGTCTTCGTCTTGCGATCCGCGATCAGGATTCCTCCCAGGATCGACAAAGAAGATATCACATCGGCCAGGGAGTGTACGGCGTCGGCCTTGAGCGCCATGCTTCCCGATACCTCACCCAGAAGGTATTTGACGGTCATGAGACACCCGTTCACCAGGCAGGACAACAGGGCCACTTTGGTGCAGGTTTTCATGGGATTACAGTGATTCCTCTCGCCGTGCGCAGCACCTGCGGTGTCGTCCCCGGCGCCGCGGCGGCATTTCTCCAGGGTTGGTCCGATAGATATCCTGCCCTCCACACTGTGGACAGACCATCTGCCTGCCCCCTCCGAAAGGGACCTCCCAGCGATGCTCACACCTCCGGCAGTGAAATCGTCTTGCGGGTTCGTCGTTCATGGCACTCTGCCGCCCCCTCCCTGCCCCGGCCCAAGATGCGGGGTGCTGATCCCCTTCCATGGACAGAGCGTGATGATCGTGAATTCAGTCAATGAACCACGTGCCGATCCCTCCGGACCGTGGAATGTCATTGAGACTCCTCAGGCTTCCTAAAGCTTTTTCTCCAGTATAGCCAGGGGATTACCATTTAGCAACGCCTGTGCCGATAGCGGTTCAAGGGAGCCATGACGGCTATGATTCACGCTTTGAGGGGATGGAGACACCCTGCACCCGCCGGCCGTTTCGAAGGAGGCGAAATGTTGCCACAAAGGTGATCCATGGTGCCCATCGGTTCGCAGCGCTCCCCAGAACCACCGGCCTGCCCTGTGCTGCTGGCACAAAGGTTGCTCAAGGGCAGGTAATGAGGCCATTCCTCATGTCCCTTTGGGATGTCCGAGGAAACCGGGACCTGCACGAGAAGTCCGGGGGGCCGACGGCTTTTCGGTGCGGGTTCGCATTATAAAGAGGATGAGCCCCCAAAGGGCATGGGAGAAGATATGAGCACTTATGTTTACGGACCCGTTCCTTCACGGCGTCTCGGAAGGTCTCTCGGCATCGATCTCGTTCCGCTGAAGACCTGTACTTACGATTGCCTGTACTGCCAGCTGGGGAAAACGACCCACAAAACGACCAAAAGGCAGGAATGGGCCCCGCCGGAGGAGGTTATCACGCAACTGAGGACCCAACTCGTCTGCGAGCCCGACATCATTACGATCTCCGGTTCCGGAGAACCCACTCTCCATGCAGGGATCGGCAGTTTGATCCAGGCGATCAAGGCTATGACCCCCATTCCCGTGGCGGTCCTGACCAACAGCTCCCTGCTCTGGCTGCCGGAAGTGAGGGATGCCCTGTGTAGCGCCGACGTTGTCATTCCCTCGCTCGATGCGGGCAATGAGCATCTCTTCCGTCAGGTGAACCGGCCCCATCGGGACATCACCTTTCATCGCATGATCAACGGCCTCTATGAATTCCGGCAGGCTTTCTCCGGTCAATTCTGGCTGGAGGTGCTGCTGCTTGGCGGCATCACCGGGCTGCCGCAACCTGTCGAGCAGATTAGAGAAATCGCCGGCTGGATTGTTCCCGACCGCATCCATCTCAATACCGTCGTTCGGCCCCCATCCCACAGCTCTGCCTTTCCTGTGCCCCGGGGTCTCATGGAATGCTTTGCCGAAGCCTTCGGGGACAAAGCGGAGGTGATCGGCAGAGGTCGCAAACTGCGTCGCAGAAACTCCCCAAAGAGCACCCCTC
Organism: uncultured Syntrophobacteraceae bacterium; assembly: GCA_964441945.1. Taxonomy (GTDB): domain Bacteria; phylum Desulfobacterota; class Syntrophobacteria; order Syntrophobacterales; family Syntrophobacteraceae; genus JADGQM01. The sequence continues at coordinate 27,028 of CAYTWB010000037.1, read as the reverse complement.
AGGATGTCCTGGCCCTTGTTTCGAGGCGTCCATGCACGCTGGAAGACATCTCGGCCGGCCTCGGGCTGGCTGCCCAGGAGGCGGCAAGGTGCGTGAACGAGCTTTCGACTGCAGGACTGCTTGTCAGTGAATATCAGGGAAAACGATTGTTCTTCAGGGCGTCCTCTGTCACGGGTCGCAGCCGACGGTCCACGGCCTGAGCGATGACTCCGAAGCCCCCGGCTGTCTGCAAATCGGGAAAATGAAGCAACAAATCTCTCCCTGCCTCCCTTTGCCGGGGCCGGCCGTCAGGCACATCTGCCCCGCGGGCATGGCAACCGAATGCGGCACAGTCATCCGTCAACGATTGGCATGCAACTTGCCTCAACCGGTCGACGTCGGGAAGCAACGGACTGCGGAGCTCACTCGCCAATCCGGGCAAAGGGGGCCACACGAACGCGGAGTGCCTGGCACCGAACGCCCGGGATCGAAATGCGAAACCATACCAACCAGGCAATAGCAGACATGAAAAGAGAAACCTTACGACCATGACTTCTCCGAAAATACGGATTACGATTCTGGTTGACAATCAGGCCGGCAATGGGCTTTCTGCCGAGCATGGCTTCTCGCTGTGGATCGAAAGCGCGGGCAGGCGGATTCTTTTTGATACCGGGCAGGGGGGCGTGCTAAAGAGCAATGCCCGAGCACTTGGCATCGACCTGGGGGCAACCGATGTCCTCGCATTGAGCCACGGGCATTACGATCACACCGGTGGAGTTGCGCAGGTTCTTTCTCTGGGCCGGGATATCGATGTCTACTGTCATCCGGGGGTAGTGCTTCCTCGCTACAGTGTAAGAAAGAAAGCGCCGAAACCGATCCAAATGCCGTCAGAATCCATGACGGCCATTGACCAGTTGCCCTGGAAGCATCTCCATTGGGTCCGCAAACCGGTTATGCTTTCCGAAAGGATCGGCATCACGGGCTATATCCCTCGGGAGACCGATTTTGAGGACACCGGCGGGCCGTTCTATCTTGATCCCGAGGGAAGACGCGCCGACTCGATTGATGACGACCTTGCCCTCTGGCTTTGCACGGACGATGGGGTGATCGTTTGTGTCGGTTGTGCCCATGCCGGCCTGGCGAACACCTTGAACTGTATTAGACGGCTCAATCCCGGTCTGAGGGTTCGGGCCGTGATTGGGGGCTTTCATCTGGTCAACGCGGAACAGGAACGGCTCAAGCAGACTGCAGCCGCGCTGGAACGGCTCAATGTGGACCTGGTGGTCCCCTGCCACTGTACGGGTCAGCCCGCCGTCGCTCTGCTCCGGAAGGAATTGGGTGAGCGCGTAACCCCCGGAGCGGCCGGGATGAGCTATCAGTTTTGAGGCTACTCCGAAAGCGGGAGTCCTGGATATGTCTTCCAACGTTTTTGCATTCGAGGAGCATCGGGCATGAATGAGACCATTATCAGCTTCAGACCCATCGGCATCATCCACAGTGAACATCAAGCCGCGGAGAAGACACCCATCCAGCCGGCCTATGCGAAAGGGTGCAAGGGGTGGGCGGAGATCTTTCCAGAGTTCGAGAAAGGGTTGCAAGACGTGGAGGGGTTTTCTCACGTGTACCTGATCTATCACTTCCATCATTCGAAATCCGTGAAGCTGACGGTCAGGCCGTTTCTCCAGGACATCGAACGCGGCGTATTCGCGACACGGGCACCCTTTCGTCCCAATGCCATTGGGCTAAGCGTGGTTGAGCTGCTGCGTCGCGATGGCAATGTGCTCTATCTTGACGGAGTGGACATCCTGGACGGCACCCCGCTTCTCGACATCAAACCCTACACAGCTAAATTCGACTGCATCACAACGACGCGAAACGGCTGGCAGGACGAGGTGGACGAGAAGACCGCCCGGCAGCGCGGTCGGCGGGGATATGACGGATGAAGACATCCCTGGATTGCATCCCCTGCTTCATCCGCCAGGCCCTGGATGCCTCCAGGCTGGTGTCAACCGAACCGGGTGTTCACGAGAAAATCCTTCGGGAAGTGCTGCACTGGGTCGGTGAGATGGACATGAATCAACCGCCCCCCGTGATGGCGCAAAGGATCCAGCGGCGCTTGCGAGAGATCATCGGCAGTGAGGACCCCTACCGGGAAGTAAAGAATCAGCAGAACCTTATGGCCATGAGGCTGCTTCCCGAGCTGAGGGCTGAGATCGAAGCCGCTTCGGACCCCCTGACCACAGCGGTGCGCATCGCCATTGCAGGGAATGTGATCGACATGGGTGTGAACAGCGTGGTAACGGAGTCGAGCCTGCGGGCATCCCTTAGAGAGGCCCTGATGGGACCTTTCGTTGGGGAGAGGAATGGATTTCAAGAAGCCGTCCTCAATGCCCGACGCATTCTGTATCTGGCTGATAACGCGGGTGAAATTGCATTTGACCGCCTGCTCATCGAACAGCTTTTGCCAACGCGGGTGACCGTGGCAGTCCGGGGCATTCCGGTCCTGAACGACGCAACCCGGGCTGATGCGAAGGCCGTCGGGCTTCACGAAATTGTCGAGATCATTGACAACGGCTCGGATGCTCCCGGCACGTTGCTCGACGATTGTGGTCTGCCGTTCAGGCGGCATTTCGCCGAAGCCGACCTGATTCTGGCCAAAGGACAAGGCAACTTCGAAACGCTCTGTGATCAACCCGGCAATATTGTCTTCCTTTTCAAGGCAAAGTGTCCTGTTATTGCCGGGCATGCCCGTGTGCCGCTGGGAGCTCATGTGTTGGCATGGTCCCGCAGCGGGTTCGCAGAGCACGAAGATTGACCGGATGCCGATATGATGACTCAGGGCCTCCAAATGGGGCCCCTATCACTGACTGCATGGTTTTGAGCCGCGCAGTTGAAATTCCATCGACAGATTGCATGGAGGTTTAAAACATGCCGACGTATGAATACGAATGTGAACAATGCGGCCTGGAGTTCGAGCGTCAGCAGGGTATGACCGAGCTCCCCCTCACGGAATGCCCGGAATGTCACGGCACAGTCCGACGGCTGGTTAGCGGCGGTACCGGCTTTATCCTCAAGGGGTCCGATCACAGCCGAATGGCACATGACCGGCAGTCATGTTCCCTGGAGCAGACCGGCAAGACCTGCTGCGGACGGGAAGAGCGCTGTGGGAAGCCTGTCTGCTGAGAAGATTGACGACCGCCGATATCAGAATGCTGTGAGTTTCGAAAGGACAGGTCCATGAACCATTCAGCAAGCGTTAACCGCCGGGAGGGTGCACCGGGAAAGCACCATCACGGCGGAAAGTCCTCGGAAAGCCTGTTGTACAAGGAGACCATCCTGGACCACCTGGAGCTTGTTCCCGGGCAGATCGTCCTGGATGCGGGTTGCGGTACGGGCTACATGTCCAGGGCGTTTGCAGAACGCCTCGGCAATGTCGGTCGGGTTTACGCACTGGATCCGGACGAGGCGGTCATCGTTTCGCTGCGAAAAAGTGCGAGGGGCACCAATATCCTGCCCGTGGTGGGAGACATTGCAGGCTTTACGCGGATTCCGGAATCAACCCTGGACCTGATCTACGTGTCAACGGTCCTGCACGGCTTCTCTCCAGAACAGATCAGGGGCTTTGATTCGGAAGTGAACCGGCTGCTGAAACCTCGAGGGAGGCTGGCGATCGTGGAAATCGTGAAGCGTCCCACACCGTTCGGGCCGCCGATCGACATGCGTTTCTCTCCCGATGATCTGAAGCGCGTCGTGACCCTGCTGCCGCTGGCGTGCGTGGATGTGGGTGAGCATTTCTATATGCAGCTCTTTGAGAAACCGAGCGGGGTAAGGCCTTGAACCGCGAGGGAGGCGTTGGGGGAGACTTTTGCCGGACACCTAATTCTCATCATCCCTTCCTGCCGCACCAAGCAGTTTTTTCGGGACCAGCGTGACTCTCGGCACCTTTTTCAGCGGGTTGTCGTCCACCAGGAGCACGCAGCCATAGGTTTGTTCGAGGGTGTCGAAGGTGAGCACCGCAGAGGGTTCGCCCAGGCTGACGACGACGCCCTGCTTCATGAGCAGCAGGCGGTCTGCGTACATTGCCGCCAGGTTGAGGTCATGGGAAACCATGATGACGGTTATCCCCTCGTCGTTTCTGAGTTGTTCCAGCAAGTCCATGATATGGACCTGGTGGGCCGGATCAAGCGAGGCCGTGGGTTCGTCGAGGACGATAATCCGAGGCTGCTGGCATATTGCCCGTGCAATGAGGACCCGCTGACGCTCTCCGGCGCTCAGCTGATCCAGTCTTCGCCCGGCCAGGTGTTCCACACTGGTGAACACCATGGCCCGTTCGGCGATTTCCAGGTCTTTGCGCCGTTCCATCTCCAACCAGCCCAGGTGGGGAGACCGGCCCATGAGGACCATTTCGGCGACGGTAAAGGGGATATCCACGGGGGCTACCTGGGGGACCACGGCAACGCAGCGTGCCAGTGCCTTGCCGGAGTAGCTCTTGAGCGGGCTCCCAAGGACCTGAACCTCCCCTTTCTGCGGTCCCACAGCCCCTGAGATGACCTTGACCAGCGTGGTCTTGCCGGACCCGTTGGGCCCGATGATGATCAGGAACTCCTTCTCACGGACGGAAAAGGAAATATCCCTCAGAATCGGTCTGCTTCCATAAGCGAGCTCCAGATTCCGCAGGACCACGGCCGCGTTCATGATTTCGACCTCTGAAGCAGAAAAATAAACAGAGGTGCACCGATCATCGCCGTGATCACTCCCACCGGCATTTCTCCATGGGCGGGCAAAGACCTGGCCAAGAGATCGCACAGTACCAGATAGGCCGCTCCTCCAAGAATGCAGGCAGGCACCAGCAACCGATGATCCGGCCCGAGCAGGAGGCGCAGCAGGTGCGGCATGACCAGTCCGACAAACCCGAGAAGCCCCGAATGGCAAACCGAGGCGCTCACCATGAAGGAGGTCGTTACCAGCAGCACGGTTGTGACCAGACGGACGTTGACTCCCATGTTTGCGGCCATCTCTTCGCCCAGGAGCAGCAGATTCATCGGCCGGGCCATCAGGGAGAGCACGGCAAAACAGGGAAGCAGGGACATCAGCAGGATCAGGGTCTGCCTGGAATCGGACATGGAGAGGTCGCCCATCAGCCAGAAGAGGATATTGTACAGGCGGGAGTCCTGTGTGATGGAGATGAGAAACATGATGGCCGACGAGCAGAAGGCATTGACCATGACGCCGGCCAGGATCAGCGAATCCTTCTTCATAGTCCGTTTGACCGACGCGATGACAAGCACCAGCAGGAGTGTGGCCATGCTGCTGGCAAAGGCGAAGAAGGCCACCCCGGGAAAACGGGACAGGCCGAGAAGGATACCGATAATGGCCCCGACGGCCGATCCGCCGGAAACACCCAGGATGTAGGGTTCGGCCAGAGGGTTCCTCAATATGGCCTGGAAGACAAGACCTCCCAGAGAAAGCGTGGCCCCCACCAGGGCAGCGAGAACGACCCTCGGGAAACGAATACGCCAGACTATGCTCGCCATGGTCGAATCCGGGTCTCCGTGGCCCGAAAGCAGGCCGAGAACGTCCCGGATGCTTTGCCCGGAAGATCCGATCGAAAGCCCCAGGAAAGCGCAGACCATGAGAAGTACCGCCAGGAGCAGCGAAACCGCCAGAATGCGGGGAAGGGGAGATGCGCGGCGAGGAAGACGAGTCATGGCGGATACTACCACAACTCCGGGTGAATGAGCCGGGCCAGGAGCTCAAGCCCTTCCACCAGGCGGGTGGAGGGCCGGTCGAAAACGTCCGACTCCACGATGTGAATGCGCCCGTTTCGCACCGCGGGCAGGCTCGGCCACTGGTTCCATTCGTCCTTCACCTGTTCGAACACCTGTCCTCTCGTCATGGAAGTGATGATGATGACCTCCGGCTGCAGCGCCAGGACCTGTTCTCTGCCGAAGCGGGGATAGGGCGTGGCCCCCGCGGCCAGATTGCGTCCCCCTGCCGTGGTGATGATTTCGTGGATGAAGGTATTCGTGCCCACGGAAACAATGGGGACTACGCCGATCTGAAAGAAGACGGTCGGGCCCTGCCGTGCCTCGGCCACACGGTTTTTCACCCGCTCTATCCTCGCACTCATCTCTTTGACCTGATCCCGCGCCGTCCGACCGGCATTCAGGAGCTCCCCTATTTCCAGAAGAGCGTCCATGACCGTGCTGAGATTGCTCGGGTTTACCGCATAAACCGGGATCTTCAAGGCTTCAAATCGTTCGGTTGCAATGCGCGGATTGCCGTCCCTGGCGAGAATACATAGATCGGGTTCCAGTGCGGCGATCTTTTCCAGGTCCGGATGCACAAAGGAGCCGACCTTGGGAAGCGATGCGGCCTCGGGCGGGAAGTCGCATTGCTGGGTCACCCCCTTCAACCGTTCTCCTTCTCCCAGGGCGAAAATGATCTCCGTGACGCTGGGAGCCAGTGATACGACCCGGACCGGATTGTCCGGGACCTCCACTTCCCGGCCCGATTGATCCTTGAGCCGTCTCGCTTCGCCGCTTGCGGCCCAGGTCAGGAACAATACCAGCGTCATCACCCCTATGGAAAGGCGCCTTATTCGTCGCATGATTGCCTCATTTGTCATTTGGGGGTATGCACTTGACTCCGCCTGAAGCCAGGAGTCGAACGAAACGCTGTTCCCCTCGAACATGAAACCGCACTTGATGGTACAGGCCGCAAAAAGGCACAAGAAACGCAAGGGGTAACAGTGGTGTCATAGACCCCGTTTCCTCTCATCCCGTCAGCTTGAACTGAATGGGCAACGTGACCCAGGTGGCGACGGCTTTCCCGCGGTAGACGCCGGGTTTGAAATGCCAGTGCCGAACCGCATCCAGGGCGCTCTGTTCAAAATAGCCTGCAGGCGAAGCCTCGACAATGGAGGCCCTCGAAACCCGTCCGTCGGTTTGCACGAGAAACCTGAGCACTACTCTGCCGCAAACGCACTGGCGACGGGCCCTCGGTGGATAGTCCGGTTCGGTCTTTCGCACGATTTGTGGAATCTGATCCACTGCGGCTGAGTCGAACTCGCCCGTGTGAGCACCCGTTCCGGAACCTGAACCGGAGCGGGCTGGGCCTGTGTTCTGCCCCGTTCCTTCACCCCCGCACGGGTTCGATCCTGCTGCCGGTTCACCTTCGGAGTCTGTCCCGTGACGCTGCGAGGCCGGCTCCTCGGTGGAAGCTGGAATCGCTTCGCGCTGATCGGCTAAAGGAGCATCGGGAGCAGCGGCCTGCTTTGCCGCCGCCGGGGTCCTGGGCTTTTTCAAAGTTTTGGCCGGCGTGGCCGTCCGCTCGATAGGCTGAACAGGTTTCTCGGCGACCGGTGGCGGCGCCTTCGGCAAATCACTCTCTTTGGGCTGGAATTCTCCCTCGGGCTTTCCCGGTCCGGGGTCCAGGCTGCCGCCGGCGTCGCAGGGGCCGTTTCCCATGGTTCCCATTTCCACCAGGCTCACGGTGACAAAATCTCCAGGGAATTCCCGCGGCGGCTGAAGAAAGGGAAGCAGCAGCGCGACCATGGCAACAAGCATGTGAACCAGCGCCGACCCTCCCGCTCCCATAACCATCTCTTTCAGCCCCGGACCGGTGGACCGGCGCAGAAGAGAGTCAGCATGAGTCAACTCCAATCCCGCTAAAAAGCATACCCCTTCGGAAGTGTCTTGGTCCATATAATCCTGCTTTCGTCAAGAATCCCTTGGAGCTCCAACCTGTGTATTCCTCGACCTCCGCGTTTCCATAGCGATTCGTTCAGGCTTCGGCCATCGGCCGCAAGGTCCCGGCATTTCCGGGGCGACGATCAGAAGCGCAGTTCGAGTCCTCCTTTGAAAGTCCGACCCGGCATGGGGTAGCCGTTGACGAAGGCGTAGTCCAAATCCGTCAGGTTCTCGATTCCCAGGTAGCAGTTGAAATACTTCGTGGGGGTAACGGAAAGCCTGATGGAAAAAACCGAGAATCCCCCCATATCGATTGCCTGCGTGTAGGTGGGGGAGAGGTAGTCCCAGTTCTCCTGCTGCCCGGGACCGTCGAAAATGCCACTGAACATCAGACTGACTTTCTGATTCACATTCAGTTCAATCCCTCCGGTAACATTCCACAAAGGGACATAAGGAACGATGTCGGACTTCAGGACCCTGGCGTAAGCCGTATCCAGCAGCTTGCGCTCCGTGTAGTACGATAGATCCGCGAAAGGCCTCAGCGTGACCGGCCAGCCGAAGATCGAAAACGGGTGCCGATAGCTGACATTGACCTCGATCGCAGAGAGAACAGCTGCATCGACATTCCGGGATGTTGTCCAGGTACAGTCGCCGTCAACGCAGGCGGGAAAGCCGGATGCAATTTTGTCATTCTGGTTGGTATGGAACCATCCCAGTCCCCCGGTAAACCCTGCATACTCGGTGTCGATCCCGAATTCGTACGTCAGGCTGGTTTCGGGTTTCAGATTGGGGTTCCCCCGGGTCTTGACGTAAGTGCCGTGGGTAAAGTTCCCCGCCAGTTCATCGGCGGAAGGAGCGCGGAACCCGGTGCCGACCGCCGCCCGCCCAGCCAGCCAGTCAAGGAGCCAATACTTCGCCCCCGTCCTCCAGCTCGTATAGCCGAAGCTCTCGCTCTGGGACGCAACGGTGAGCCCCGGGGTGGGCTGGACCTCTTCCTTCCAGAGGTCATAGCGGAGGCCCAGAAGAAAGGAGAGTTTGTCCCAGCTGATGGTTTCTTCGGCGAAGAAGGCGTAGTTGTTGTACTGGCTGTCCGGGCTCCAGTTTGAACCGACAGGGCTTGTCGAGGTTTCCTGCTTGATGCCGTCCCATTCCAGTCCCAGCAAAAACCGCCCGAATGAAAAAGTGGGAAGGCTGAAATTGCCCCGCACCCCCTGGGTTGTGGTATCGGTCGTTGTAGCGTAGGAATAGGACGGTTCGTTGTAGTTGTTCCGGTCGAAAACGTTATAGTAGCTGAGATGCCAGTTCAGGCTCTTGTCCGGAGAAGTGCCGTCGTAGGCCAGGGAACCGTAGCGCCGCAGGATGTTTTTGAAGGCATCGATGGAGGGGGAGTAGGTCGGTCCGGGGCTTCCCACATCCCACGCCCGGAAGTAGTTGCCGACTGCGAAAAGCTTGTGGTCGGGGTGAGGTGTGGCGGTGAGGCTCAGAGAATAGGCCTCGTCGTTGTAGTCCGTATTGAGATAGGGTGTTCCGCCTCCCGTCTTGTAGTCGCCCTGAAAAACACCGCGCCCGGTCATGGAGAATCCCAGTTTGTCCTGGAACAGCCCTCCGGAAGCTTGGGCACGGGTCTTGAGGTAGTCCCAGCTGCCGGATTCCATGGCCACATTGGCGGACGGTTTCCCTGAGCCCTTTCGAGTGATGACGTTCACGACCCCGCCCATGGCCGCTGCCCCATAGACCACCGACCCCGGACCGCGCACCACTTCCACCCGTTCCACATTCTCCATGGGGATGACCGCAATGTTGCCTGTGCCGGAACGGTGACCGTCGATGAGCACCAACACATGGCCCTTGATTTCCGTCCCGACGGTATTGCTGCGCTGTCCTCTGATGGTAACGGAAGAAAGCGCGCCGGGGTATTGCTGAAAATGCTCCGGAAGTTTTTCGGAAAGCAGCTCGGCCAGGGAATCGGCATGGGATTGCTCGATTTCAGCCCGGGTGATGACCTGAACCGGAACGGGAACCTCTTTCGTTGGAGTGGGCAGAAGTGTTGCCGTAACCACGACTTCTTCGAGCTGTGCTGCGGGAGCTTCTTTCACTCCGGCTTTCTGTTCCGCCTGTAACGGTTGAGACGGCGCCGCTTGCGGGTTTTCCACACGAGCTTCTTCGGCAACACAGGGAGAAACGGCATAGAACATCAGGCAAATGAGGACGAATACAAATGCTACACACTTCATCAGGCAATCTCCTGTTCCCCCCTCGGGGATGTGATTGAGATCCGTGCATCGATCAGGTCTCCTGGCTCACGTTCATCCTACTCACCGCGCCTTCCCATCATGCTCTGGGCATGACAGTGGCATTCAGCGGTTTTCGTCCCGTTGACAGTCGCGGGGCGGCGGAAGCTTCAGACTTCCTTCCCTTGAATCGATGCATTGCTTCCAACTTGCATGGGTTTAAGACCCATGCAACGACTTCTTAAAGGTGAGAATAGGCCTCCTTTAAATGATCCACCCACACTTCCACGATCGCGGGATTCTCGCCGGTTCCCTTGAGCGTGACCTCACACGGATGGCCATTCTTTGTGAGAACGGATTTCCAGCTGTCCGGTTCATCCCCGGCCATATCGTTTCTGGCATGGTCTCCGGCGACGAGCATGAACGGCAGGAGATAGGTCTTTCCGCTCTTTTTCTCCCGCAGTTTGGGCAGGAGATCGTTCAAAGAGGGATACCCCTCGACGGTTGCTAGCCAGATATTGGGGTCGAGCTCGGAAAAGACCTGATTCATGGCACCATAGATCGCGTCAGCCGGGTGCTTCCCGCTGCCGTGTCCCATGAGCAGGACCGCGTCCTCCGGCTTTCTGGCTGCAGGAATGCTCTTGATCATGGCTTTTGCCACTCGCACCATATCCTCGTGTGAAGAGAGCAGAGGACGTGCGACAATGACTTTCTCAAAGCCGCCTGCCATCTGAGCAAAGAGGCGGGCGTTCTGAACCAGGTTATGGAACTCCTCGCCCGGAATGGTCTGTAGCGAAAGAATGGCGACATCGGTGTAGCCTTCATCCATGAGCTTCGCCAGAGCGGTTTCGGGTGAGTCCAGGACTCTCCCCTGTTTGGCCAGCTTGGTCCGGACAATGTTTGAGGTGTAGGCCCACCGGATTTCGACCCCGGGAAAGGCCTGCTTTGCCCTGGCATGGATCGGGTCAAAGGCCTTTTGCGCTTCGGGAACTGTTGTTCCAAAAGCGGCCATCAGAATGGCTTTTTTCGGGGTGCGCTTTTCGCCGTGCCCGGCGTGACAGGTGGTCGCTGCCACCGCGAGGCAGGCAATCCAAACCAGCAAAAACAGATAACCTTTCTTCACCGTTCCCCCTCCCTTGATCATGAAATGCTCATCGTATTCCCGGTGTTTAACGCTCGAACCGGTTCGATCCTCCACAGGGCCAAGGCAAAAAAAATCCCTAGAGCTTTCGGCCCTAAGGATTGCACCCTGGTTCACTTCATCCCTCATTGGTTCGTCGGATAATACCCGCGCCGACTCACCAACACCACCTCAGGCAGGTTTTCTGGCTTACGGATCATCCTACTTTCCGCACCTTCCCATCTTGCCTTCGCAAAACAGTGGCCTTGACGGATTTCGTCCCCGTTCACAGCGGCGGGACCACTCCCGAATTCCACGGGATTCCCTATTGAACTGCTGGTACCTGATGGTTTTGCTGTTAGCGGCTTTTTATCTACAGGACCTTCCTGATCCTGTCAAGAAGTAAAACCTGCCGAAGACCTGCATCGAGATCGAAAGAGAGGCCGATGAACCGCTGGGGACACAGTGAAGATGAAGTCAATTCTAATACTTAGCTGATGTGCTGATGACTCCAGGGCCTCCCCTTCCCCTTTCACCAGGGAAAGGGAGGTTTTGAAACCGCGGTTAGCGACTTCCGCCCGACTGGGCTAGAAGCGCGCTTGAAGCCCTCCCCGGACAGTTGTTCCAGGCATGGGATATCCATCTACAAAGGAGTAGTCTTTGTTCGTCAGGTTATCGACCGCCAGGTAGAGATCAAAGTACTTGATGGGACGCACGGTCAGGCGAGCTCCCAGGACCACATCGCCTCCCTTATCCATGGCTTTGTAGTAGGTGGGAGAAAGGTAGTTGAAGTTTTGCACCTTCTCGGACCCGGCATAGAAACCGGTGAACTGCAGGGTCACCATCTTGTTGAAGTCCAGTTGAATCCCTCCGGTCAGGTCCCACAGCGGAACATAGGGGATGGTGTTTGTGTTTAGGACCTTCTCGTAGGCCGGGTCCGTGATCTCACGTTGGGTATAGGCAACCAGGTTCATGTAAGGCTTCACGCTCATCGGCATGTCGAAGCATGTGAAGGGCTTTCGATAACTCATGTTGGCTTCGACCGCGGAGTAGATAGCTCCTTCGACGTTTCGGTACGTGGTCCATGTACAATCCCCGTTGACACAGGCGGGAAAGCCGGATGAGATGGCGTTCGAGAAGTTTGTATAGAACCAGCCCAATCCCGCGTTGAATCCACCATATTCAACGTTCACCCCAATGTCGTAGGTTGTGCTCGTCTCGGGGCTGAGACCCGGATTTCCAATGCTTTTCATATAGGACCTCTCCACGCTTCCCGAGAGCTCGTCCGCCGTGGGGGCACGGAACGCAGTCCCGAGTGCCGCGCGTGCGGTCAGCCAATCGAGGATGGCATAGGTAAAACCGGCCCGCCAACTGGGATGAGAGAATCCTTCAGGTTGTGTGAGTAGCTTCAGCCCCGGCGTTGGTTCCAGCTGCTCATTATAGATGTCGTAACGGGCCCCCAGGAGTAGTGTCATCTTGTCCAGGGTAATCCTCTCCTCCGCAAGGACCGCATAGTTGTCATAGTGACTGCTGGGGGAATAGGTGTAGCCTGTAGGTTCGGTGCTGTTGGTAACGCCGATTCCATCCCACTGAAAACCGAGAAGCAGCTTTCCAAAGGAGAAAGTTGGCAGAGTGAATGAGCTTCGCACTCCCTGGGTTTCAGTTTTGCTCGTATAATTGGAATAGCCCCATTCCGCAAGGGGATAGTTCCAGGTGGGTTTATCCAACACATGGTAATAACTCACATGCCAGTTCAGGTCGTAGTCTGGAAGGGCGCCGTCATAGCCGATGGATCCATATCCTCGGTAAATGCCTTTGTTGTCAACCAGGTCCGGAGGATTGTAGGTGGCGTCGGGGGTCCCGATGTCATAGCCATGATATAAGTTGCCGACTGCCGAAAAGACGTGGTCGGGATGAGGGACCGCCTGGAGACTCAATGAATAAGCGTCGTCGTTGTAGGCACTATTGGCGATCTTCAATCCCCCGCCGCTGGTATAGTCACCCTGGTGAATGGTGCGTCCGGTGAATGAAAACCCCACTTTCTCATTGAAAAGACCTCCGGAAACCCCGCCGTAGCCTTTCACATAATTCCAACTACCCCCTTCGGCCCCACCGCTGACCGACGGGGTGCCTTTCCCTCTGCGCGTGATGAGGTTCACCACGCCTCCCATGGCCGCCGAGCCGTACAAGACAGACCCCGGGCCGCGCACGATCTCCACTCTTTCGACATTCTCCAGGGGCAGGCTTGCGACGTTGCCGGTCCCCGCGCGATGGCCGTCAATAAGGATCAGGACGTGGCCCTTGATATCCGTTCCGGTGGTATCGGTTCGAAAACCCCTCACGGCGATGGACGTGAGGGCCCCGGGGTATTTTTGAAAATGCTCGGGAAGATATTCCTCGAGAAGCTCGGACAGGTCATTGGCACGGGCCTCCTCGATCTCCTTTCTCGTTATCACCTGTACGGGAACCGGAAGCTCCTTGAGCGTTGCAGGAATGGCACTTGCCGTAACGACCATTTCTTCGAGCGTCGCTTGGGTCGTTGCTTCCCGGGCCTTTCCCTGTGGCTGATCGGTCGATTGTGACGGAGCGCTTTGTGATGTTTCTGAGGGAGCTTCCTCGGCTGCAGGCACTGGGCATGCGCCAACTGCAAGACATAGAAAAAGTGACAGCAACACGACAGCATTCGACATAAAAAAACCTCCTCCTCCCCCCCTCGGGGACATAACTGAAATCGATGCAATATGCCCTGGTCTTATTTGTGCTTATCCATTGGTTTGAGAATCGGCTTTTGAAACACCTCCTTCCATCCGGTTTCTCGAGAAAAGGTGATCTTCTGTTTTAGGACGCCTCCTGACTTCCATGTTTTCGAAAACGGTAGCTCTTCCCCGCTCCCATATCGAGAGTCAGGACGACGCCGTCACCATCACCGCCTTTCCCGGTTTCGAGCCGCACCGTTCCCAGCAATTCCCGGCGGTTCGCGCCGTCATAGAAGCGAACCCTATGGGAAATGCCCTCCTGGATAAGCTCCTCGGGCAGGTCCAGGACCTGCAAATGGTTCACTCTGCCCGCGTAACGCTGCTCATCTCCAAGCACCAGGGTTACATGGTAGTAGGAAAGAAAATCCCGAACGCCCGCAAAATCCTTTAGCTCCATGGTTTTCTCCTTGGTAATTGTTGAGTTTGCCCGGAGGCGGCATCTCCGGGCGGTTAGAGGTTGAAAGAAGTGTTGAGGAGTCGGCGCCAGGCTGAACAATGAATTCAGCCAAAAAAAAATCCTTAGAGCTTTATGCCCTAAGGATTGCACCCTGGTTCACTTGGTCCTTCAGCGGTCCATCGGGTATTTCCACGCACCGATGTTCCATCGGCCGTCAGGCAGGTCTTCTGACTCTCGGATCACCCTACTCTCCGAGCCTTCCCGTCACGCTCCAGCGCGACAGTGGCACTTTCGGATTTCGTCCCCGATTACAGCGGCGGGACCGTTCCCGAGTTATACGGGATTCCCTTTTAAACCCCTGGGGGTGCCTGATGCCTTTTCAAATTTTCACCATGCAATCATTCGTGTTTCACTGTCCTCTATCTGGCAATCCATCAAAGCCAGGCCCTCCGGCCTCTTTATTTCCCGTCCCTGAATATGTGGATCAATTGATTGGCAGCAGCAGTAGGCGGCACCTTGCCGTCTGCCACCAATTTCTCGATCTTGGGGAGCGCCTTGACCACACTGGGGTGTTTCATAAAAAGAGTATGAAGGTGCTCATTCAACATGGCATGCAGCCAATCCAGGGTTTGATCTTTCCGACGGGATTCAAACACCCCTGAATCGGCGGTCTGCTTGCGGAAGTCTTCAATGACCGACCAGATCTTGTCAATTCCTTCCCCGGTGACCGCCGAGCAGGTGTAAGCCCTGGTTCGCCACCCGCGCGTCGCGGGTCGCAGGTACTGCAGCGCCCTTTCATATTCATTTCTGGCAACCTTCGCCGGGGCCTTGTTGGCGCCGTCCGCCTTGTTAATGAGAATCCCGTCGGCAATCTCGGTAACGCCTCGCTTGATTCCCTGAAGTTCATCACCGGCGCCTGCAACCATCAACAGCAGGAAAAAATCGACCATGGAGCGGACCGTGATTTCACTCTGACCCACTCCGATGGTCTCGATCAGAATCACATCATAACCGGCGGCTTCACAAACCAGCATCGTTTCGCGGCTCTTGCGCGCCACGCCTCCCAGGGTGCCCCCTGAAGGAGACGGCCTGATGAAACAATCCATTTCGCGGGCCAGCCGCTCCATTCGGGTCTTGTCGCCAAGAATACTGCCGCCGGTAATGCTGCTGCTCGGGTCCACAGCTAGCACCGCCACTTTATGTCCCTGTTTGATAATGTGACACCCCAACGCTTCGATGAAGGTGCTTTTCCCCGCCCCGGGCACGCCGGAAATCCCGATCCGCATGGAATTGCCGGTAAAAGGCATGAGTCTTGCCAACACCTGCTGTGCCAATTCCATGTGGGCATGGGAGTTGCTTTCGACAAGGGTGATGGTGCGCCCGAGCATCGCGCGGTTCCCCTTCATGACCCCTTCGACATAGTCATCGACGGAAAATGTAGGACGTTTATGCTTCGCAGGCACAGGACCGGAGGCTGTGCCTGCGTAGGATGTGATGCCGTCGTGCCCCGCTTCAACCCCTTCCATCACCCGACAGGCAAATTCCTGTCCGGCATTTTGAGGGGCCCATTCGGGCAGTTTGTTTTTCTTTGGCATGGTCTAACCTTTATGGTGCAAGCGGGCCAGCAGCTCTTCCAGAACTTTTTGCGCGGCAACCGGGACCACCGTGCCGGGTCCAAAGATGGCCGCGGCCCCATGTTCCCTCAAATATTCATAATCCGGAGCGGGAATAACGCCGCCGATGACCACCATGATATCTTCCCGGCCAAGTTTTTTAAGTTCCTCGACCAGCGCCGGCAGGAGCGTTTTATGACCTGCGGCAAGGGAGCTGAAACCCACCACGTGAACGTCATTTTCGACTGCCTGTCGGGCGGTTTCCTCGGGGGTCTGAAAGAGCGGCCCAATATCCACGTCAAAGCCCATGTCCGCAAACGCGGTGGAAATGACCTTGTAGCCTCGGTCGTGCCCGTCCTGCCCCATCTTGGCAACCAGAATGCGGGGGCGACGGCCTTCTATTTTCTCAAACTCTTCGGTCATCTTGATGACATTTTGTATTTCATCCTTTTCGTTGTATTCAGAGCTATAAACCCCCGAAATCGACCTGACGGTAGCTTTGTAACGGCCCCAAACCTTCTCCAGGGCGTCGCATATCTCACCCACCGAGGCCCTCGCCCGTGCCGCTTCGATGGCAAAAGCGAGGAGATTGCCCTCGCCGGTTTCCGCACACCGGGTGAGAGCATTCAAGGCAGCCGTGACCTTGGCGCCATCCCTTTCGGCCCGCAATTTCTGAAGGCGCTTGATCTGGGATTCCCGTACGGCGATGTTGTCCACTTCGAGAGTCTCCATGGCGGCTTCCTTGTCCAGGCAATACTTGTTGACCCCGATTATGGTTTCCTTCCCGGTATCGATGTTTGCCTGCCGGCGCGCCGCAGCCTCCTCGATGCGCATCTTGGGCAATCCGGTTTCGATGGCCCTGGCCATGCCGCCAAGACTCTCGATTTCTTGAATATGTCCCCATGCCCGCTTCATGATGGCGCCGGTCAAGGCCTCCACATAATAGGACCCGCCCCAGGGATCCACCGGCCTCAGGATGTTGGTCTCCTCCTGCAAATAGAGCTGGGTATTGCGCGCGATGCGGGCGGAAAAATCAGTCGGCAGGGCAATGGCCTCGTCGAGGGAATTGGTGTGCAGGGACTGGGTATGACCCAGGCCGGCGGCCATGGCCTCGATGCAGGTGCGCGCAACGTTGTTGTAAGGATCTCCCTCGGTGAGGCTCACACCCGCGGTCTGGCAATGAGTGCGCAACATCAGCGACTTGGGGTTCTTCGGATTGAACTGCTTCAGGAGCCTGGCCCACAAGGCGCGAGCCGCGCGCATTTTCGCTATTTCCATGAAATAGTTCATATGATTCGCCCAGAAGAAAGAGACGCGCGGGGCAAAAGCATCGATGTCCAGGCCGGCTTTTAAGCCGGTGCGAATGTAGTCGAGACCGTCCGCAATGGTATACGCCATCTCGATGTCGCAGGTGGCGCCCGCTTCCTCCATATGATAGCCGGAGATGCTGATGCAATTGTATTTGGGCATGTTCTTGCTGGTATAGGCAAAGATATCGCCGATGAGGCGCATGGACGGATCGGGTGGAAAGATGTAGGTGTTCCGGACCATGTATTCCTTGAGAATATCGTTTTGAATGGTGCCCGCAAGCTGCTCCTGACTGACCCCCTGCGCCTCGGCGGCCACAATGTAGTAAGCCAGGATCGGCAGCACCGCCCCGTTCATGGTCATGGAAACACTCATCTGGTCGAGTGGAATTCCGTCAAACAGGATATCCATATCCAGGATGGAATCCACGGCCACTCCGGCCTTGCCGACATCCCCCACCACCCTCGGGTTGTCCGAGTCGTAGCCCCGGTGCGTGGCCAGGTCAAAGGCGATGGAAAGTCCCTTCTGTCCGGCTTCGAGGTTCCTTCGATAAAAGGCGTTGCTCTCTTCGGCGGTGGAGAAACCGGCATACTGCCGCACCGTCCATGGTTTTTGCACATACATGGTCGCAAAGGGCGCCCTGATAAATGGAGGAATCCCGGGCATGCAGAGAGCCATATGTTCGAGGTCTTTGGTATCATCGGCAGTATAGACCGGTTTGACCATGATTTGTTCCAGCGTCCTCCACCACAGCTGATCGACCGAGCAGCCGGCTTCCCTTTCAGCCATTGCCTGCCAGTCCTTGATGGTGCTTGAAGGGGAACGCACGCCATAATCGATTGCGGTAAAATCCGGTGTATTCATGATATCACCCCTTCCTTCCTTTGGAGTTTTGTCAGTAGCGCAACCACATCCGCATTCATGAATATGAATTCGTCCACCCCGGCTTCCTTAAAGGCCTCGATGTGGTCCTTCGGGTAACCTGCCAGGATCACCGTTGTGTCCGGCTGTGCCTCTTTAAGCTTGCGTGCGAGCGGCGGTACAAGGTCCGGGTAGGTCTTGTCCGTTGAACAGATGACGACGACCTTGGCGCCGGAGTCGAGCGCCGCCTCGGCGGCCTTGTCCACGTCGGGAAAGCCCTTGTTGGTGAGCACCTCAAAACCGCCGAGCCGGAAAAAATCCATGGAGAAATCCGCCCTGGCCTTATGCTGGGGTATGGGTCCCATGTTGGCCAGGAAGATTTTGGGACGAGAACCTGTTTTCGCGACGTAATCATCCACCGCCTTGCGCAAGGACTCGAAGGTCTCGGCCCCTCGGTAAGTCCGAACCGGCTCAACGGAAACCTTCTCGCCGTCTGCCGTGCGCAAATCTTTCGTGATTGCTCCAAGGGTCTTACCTGACCGGGCGGCATTGATCAATTCTTCAACTACTCCATCGGCGACCTTATCGGGATTTGGCAACGGTTTCATGTTCAACGCCTTTCATTTATCGGGATCAATGGTTGATCGATACTGAGCCAGCTGGTTGAGCCGATCCAGGTAGAGTGCATCAAAATCGGGCTGGATGGTTTCCGGAGGTTTCTCCTGGAGGTTGGGATACTTGTTGGTGCCCACAAAGGCATCCTTGCGCGTGGCAATGCCTTTTGCCCGTCTCGCGGCCGTCTCGGCCAGCTGCTTCTGTGGAAAGCCCTCCTGGAGCGCCTTGAACATGCCGCCCCGCTTCTCGATCTCCTGGAACAATTGCCACGCCTTTCCGGCCACGGTATCCGTAATGGACTCCACATACCAGCAGCCCCCTGCCGGATCCACCACCTTGTCAAAATGACACTCGTCCTTCAGGATGATATGAACATTGCGGGCGACACGCCTGGTGAATTCAGTCGGCAGGCCGACGGGTTCATCAAAAGGGGCGACATGCAAGCTGTCACAGCCACCGCAGATTGCGGCGAAGGCCTCGGTCGTGACCCGCAGCATGTTCACGTAAGGGTCGGTGGCGGTCTTGTTCCAGGACAGGGTGCGGGAGTGGATGAACATGCGCTTTGAATCATCGTTTCCCCCGAAGGCCTCAATAACCCTTTCCCAGACCAGCCTGGCTGCGCGCAGCTTCGCAATTTCCATGAAAAAATCACTACTCGCCGAAAAGGAAAACCCGATCCGCTGCGCAATGTCGTCAAGGGCGATACCGCGCGCCAGCATTTCCCGGAGATATTCCACCCCGGTTGCCACGGTGAACGCGAGCTCTTGCACCGCACTGCCGCCGCCGTTGCGACAGGGATGCCCATGAATCGCAATGGTTCGCAGACGGGGAGCATTGTCCCTTGCCCAGCCGGTCAACTGGGCCATCTCCCGATAAAAATCCTCCAGGGTATTGGGTAAAGTGCCGTCGAGAGATAGTGTCCCAAGCGGATCAACCATAACCCAACCCCTTAATTTATCAGTAGAGTTTCCCTGCTTCCTCATATGCGAGGCAATCAGTACCACCACGGCCAGACCGGAAGGCCCGGCCTGAAGAAGAATGGGGGTCCGTTCGAGATCAATCCCCTCGAAGGCCTTCGCGACATCATCGAGCGTGGCAAGCGAAAGCCCTCCGAGTCCGACCTCGCCCGGTTTGGCGGCGTCGGGATCGAGTCCTGAAAGAGTGGCTTTATCCAGAGGAACATTCAGGGCAGTCTGCCCCCGTTCCAGGTCCGCCCTGGCGGCACGGTTGAATTCCGCCGGGTCTCCGTAGGGGATTTCCTGCGCAATCAACCACGGTTGAACAAGGTGTCCAAGGGCCTTGGTGCCTCTCACAAAGGGGGCAAACCCGGGCAAAGCCCCCATGTGAGGCAGATTTTCCACATCAGCCTGGTAGTACATGGGCCGGATATCGATATCTTCGTAGGTCTTTTTCACCAACACTTTCTCAAACGGCGCTCCTTTGAGCTGCTTGTCAACATCCTGGCGCCATTGTTCGTAGGTGTGTGGAGGGAACATGTCCAGCAATCGGTCGTCTTCACGCATCTCATTTCCACTCATCTCGTCCTCCCTGGCATAGAATAACCCCAGTCCGCCTGTTCCACTCATAATCGGTGCCAAGCTGAACCATGCATTCAGCCCAAAAAAAAATCCTTAGAGCTATTCGCCCTAAGGATTGCACCCTGGTTCACTTCATCCTTCTACGGACATCGGGCAATTCCACGTACCGATGCTCCATGAGCTATCAGGCAGGTCTTCTGACTCTCGGATCGCCCTACTCTCCGAGCCTTCCCATCATGCCGAAGCAGGACAGTGGCATTTTCGGATTTCGTCCCCGATCACAGCGGCGGGACCGCTCCCGATTCACACGGGATTCCCTTTTAAACCCCAGAGGGTGCCTGATGCCTCTCGCAAATTTTTACAACGGAATGACTTTTATTCCACTACAGTCTTGTGTGTCAACCCCAAAAATGAGCAAGAAAACCGCGCAAAGAATCCTTCTGACCGTAATGGGCACTACCGACGGAATGAATGGACCCTGCGACTCTCCTTTTAGTGGTGAAGCGATGGCCTTCCATGTTCCCGAGCCACCGCTTCACCCCTGACCGGCGGGATGCGTACTACCAGTTTTCCCCGAGCAGCTCGAAGTGTGCCTGGGGATGGGCACAGGCCGGGCATTCGTTAGGGGCCTGGGACCCCTTGTGGAGGTAGCCGCAGTTGCGGCAACGCCACACGACTTCCTGATCACGCTTGAAGACCCGGCCGTTTTCCAGGTTGGCAAGCAGGTCGCGGTAGCGCTTTTCATGTTGCTTTTCCGCGACGCTGATGGCATCCCAAACGGCTGCTATGCCGGTAAAACCTTCCTTCCGGGCGGTTGCGGCAAAGGCGGGATAGAGCATACTGTGCTCTTCATGTTCCCCGTTGGCGGCAGCAAGCAGGTTTTGGGCGGTCGAACCGATGATACCGGCCGGGAAGGTGGCGGTAATTTCCACGTCGCCTCCTTCCAGAAACTTGAAGAACCGCTTGGCATGCTCTTTTTCCTGGTTGGCGGTCTCTTCAAATATATCGGCGATCTGAACAAACCCATCCTTTTTCGCCTGTGAAGCGAAGTAGTTGTACCGGTTGCGAGCCTGGCTCTCACCGGCAAATGACTTCAAGAGGTTTTGTTCCGTTGCGGTTCCTTTGAGACTGGCCATAAGCGATCCTTTCTTTGTAGGAATGTAGGTAATGAGATTGCCTTAGAGACTATCTCGGAACTCGGTCACACCGTCACCCCGGCGAAGGCCGGGGTCCAGAACTCTTAAGAAACCTGGATTCCGGCTTTCGCCGGAATGACGTTCAACAGCCTTTGTGCCATTTTGAGATGGTCTCTCGGTTTTCAGTCCAGGCAACCTCCGGTTTGTGATGCGGTTCACCCCTGCGGGGTTCGTGCTCCGCCTATTTGGGTATTTCAGAAAGGGGAATACCCAGAGCGTCAGCCACTCCCTTGCCATAGGCCGGGTCGGCCTTCATACAGTTGCCGATATGGCGGACCTGGATTTCCCGCGGCACACCCTGCATGGCACGGGCAGTGTTGCCAAAGAGAAGCGCCTGCTGTTCAGGGCTCATCAGGCGGAAGAGAAGGCCTGGTTGGGTGTAGTAGTCGTTGTCGTCCTCGCGGAAGTTCCAGTGGTCCGCGGCCCCCTGCAGCTCCAGGGGCGGCTCGGCAAACTCCGGCTGCTCCTGCCATTCCCCGAAACTGTTGGGCTCGTAGCCGAGCGTGCTCCCGTAGTTGCCGTCAACCCGCATGGAGCCGTCACGGTGATAACTGTGGTACGGGCAGCGGGGGGCATTGACCGGGATCTGGTGGTGGTTGACTCCAAGCCGGTAGCGCTGGGCGTCGCCGTAGGAAAAGAGTCGGCCCTGGAGCATCTTGTCGGGTGAAAAACCGATACCTGGGACCACGTTGGCCGGGTTGAAGGCCGATTGCTCAACCTCGGCGAAGTAGTTCTCCGGATTGCGGTTCAGCTCGAGCACCCCCACTTCGATCAGCGGATAATCCTTCTTCAGCCAGACCTTGGTGAGATCGAAGGGATGAAAGCGGTAGTCGGCCGCTTCCTTCTCCGGCATCACCTGGACAAACATGGTCCAGCGTGGGAAATCACCCTTCTCGATGCTCTCGTAGAGGTCCCGCTGATGGCTTTCCCGGCATTTGCCGATGACGGCCTCGGCCTCTTCGTCGGTCAGGTTCTTGATGCCCTGCTGGGTGCGCAGATGAAACTTCACCCAGTAGCGCTCTCGTTTGGCATTGATGAGGCTGAAGGTGTGGCTGCCGAAACCGTGCATGTGGCGGTAGGAAGCGGGAATGCCCCGGTCGCTCATGACGATGGTCACCTGGTGCAGCGCCTCGGGAAGAGAGGTCCAGAAATCCCAGTTGTTCAATGCGCTGCGCAGGTTGGTGCGAGGGTCCCGCTTGACGGCGTGGTTCAGGTCCGGGAACTTGAGCGGATCGCGCAGGAAAAAAACTGGCGTGTTGTTGCCCACCAGGTCCCAGTTGCCCTCTTCGGTATAGAACTTGATCGCAAAGCCCCGAATGTCCCGCTCCGCATCCGCCGCGCCACGCTCCCCGGCTACTGTCGAAAAGCGGATGAAAAGATCGGTCTTTTTCCCTATTTCCGAAAACACCTTGGCGCGCGTATACCGGGTGATGTCGTGAGTCACGGTGAAGGAGCCGTATGCGCCGGAGCCCTTGGCGTGCATGCGACGTTCGGGGATCACCTCCCGGTCGAAATGGGCGAGCTTCTCGAGGTACCACACGTCCTGCAGCAGCACCGGGCCGCGCTTGCCGGCGGTCATCGTGTTCTGGTTGTCGACAACTGGGGCACCGTTCCGGGTTGTTAGTTTCTTCTTCTCACTCATGGATGTGCTCCTTATGGTTCAGGGTTGTCAGTGCTGGCTGGACCTCCGAAGTCCTCTAATGGAGGGTCCGTCCTCTTCCTCATCGCTTTCCATGCTTCCTGGTGCCAAAGTCCATCATACTTCCGTTTTACCCTTGTGAAACGGTGAATGAAGGGCCGCGAAGTGAGCAACAGGTCTCTAATTCCGCGTCTCTTGCTTCTGCTTCTCCCGGCATTCCGGGCAAATGCCGAAGAAATCCAGACGATGGCCGAGTATGGTATACCCTGAGTCGGAAACCAGTTCTTGAGTCAGATCGGTCAAACTGGTCAATTGAGGATCAACAATGCGCTTGCACTTGACACAGATGAGATGGGGATGAGGGTAAGGCTTGCTGCCATCGTACCGGTTGTGGCCCGTGCTGAATTCCAATTCCAACACTTCTCCCAACTCCTTCATGACCGCGATGGTCTTGTAAATCGTTGCAAGGCTGGTCGTGGGAAAGTTGACCTTGACCTTCTCGAAGATGTCCTCGACACTCGGGTGGCTGCGGCTCTCGATCAGCATGCGGAGAATAGCCAGTCGCTGCGGCGTGATCCGATGCCCCCCTGCCCTGAGCTTTGTCACGATCTCTGCCATTCGATCCGGATCTGGATGCATCGCTCATATCCTTCTTAGTACGATAGAGTTTCTAAGGAATATGATTATCCACAAATAGAACGAGTTGTCAAGGGGGAATTTCAAGGGAAAAGGCGAAAGTCAGAAATCGCTGTCAGGCGGACATGATTGCGGCGCCTATCGAGTCAAAGCCACCCGCAGGAGGGGCGCGAATGAGGCATAGGCAGGCCTCTTCCATCATCACTGGAGACAACTGAGGAAGGGTAACAGGGTCGCAATCGTTCAGCATTGGCAGATCGAAGCTGAGCAGCGCTATCCGGGTGGCATGGAGCGCCTGCAGTAGAAGACAGGCCGGACAAGGGGGAACAAGCGGATCGGAGAATGCAAGCCGATAAGGGGTACAGGTGTGGGTGACATAAACCGCGGTTGACACGAAGAATAAGAGGATGGCCAGACCGAGGGCAAAGAACCAGCCTGATCTACCCTTCTGACTCCGAGAACGCTTGGGTTCTCGCCCGAATGAGGGACGAAGACGCTCAATCATTCTTCAGTGCCTTGATGGTTCAACAGTGGTTTTGGGCCGACGGCCCGCATGCGCCCTGATGGCTTCAATTCACCGTGGTACTGCGCTAAGTCACTTGTATCGGCAAGATCCCGGCTTGTCAAGTGGCAAGTAATTGGCTCAATTCAAACCTATTGGGACGCCCCAAGTTCTGCTCCGCATAAATGAGTGCCCGCATTGCCCTTCGTCATGCCGGCGAAGGCTGGTAGCCGGGAAGCGTTTCTGGATTGGGGCCTGGAGCATGCCGAAATGACGGCTTGCGACAAGGGCCTCTCTGTCGCGCGGCGCTCAAGTCAGCGCCTTTCGGGTGGACCCGAAACCGAACCATTCAAACACGAAGACTCGAAGGCCGCGAAGAGATGATCCCAACAGGCTCTCCGCGGCTTTCTTCGAACTCTTTTTGCCTTCGTGTCTAGAACATGACGTTGGGGCCGCCATGGGCTAGTTTTCAACCGTCCCCATATTCCGGCCGGCCAGTCCGTTCAGCAGCGAGTTGAGGGACATTCTTATGACGATCGGAATTTCAGGGGAGTTGATAAATTCGGTCTGTTTCTCGATCCGAACTCCCGCGATTTCGTCCGCCACGTTCCGACACAGCAATTGAAAGGGTTCGAGGCCGGCGATTTGTCCTCTCTCGTAGGCGTCGCTGACGGCGAAAGCGGTCTCGATGAAGGACGCAAAGCGGGGTTGAAGGAGGAGCTCATCGATGCGGGCCAGGTCCCCCTGTATCGGGTCTTTATCGGCAGAACAGTCGCACCGGCTCAGAAGGCCGTGAAGATCCAACCGGCGCTCCTGCAGCCGGTGGAAGACGCTGCGCCCTCCGCTCATCGCATTTTGCCGATAGACGGCCTCCTTCACGCCTGCGTAGACGGCCCTCGCAATCAATTCCCCCATCTTGGAGTGCCCGCCGGCATTCTCGATGGGTTTTCCGGAACCCTCGACCACGAGCACCTCGTCGGTTCCCGTACCGGTCGCCTGGTTCTGCTGAGGGCTGACGGAGCTGCGCACATCGAGGTCTTCCATCGCTGCCGTTTTGGCCTCCGTTGCACTGATGACGGCACGGGTCCTGGCCCTGGAACTGAGCTGCATATTGGTCATGATGATGATGTTGATCGTACCGGGCTCATAGAACCGCCCTTCGTCGACCGACATGCGCACTGCGTTGCCCTGGACTCCGGCGGTCACCAGGGCATAAACGATCATGTCCCGGTACTGTTCCTTCCTGACCGCGAGGTTGCCCATATCGGCACCGGTATAGAGAAAGCAGCTGGATGCCCGGTCTTTCCCGACGGCTTTGCAGACTCGATCCCGGGATTCCTCGAAACCGAGCCGGTGACCGATGCTCCAGCAGGGGGGCGGGGAATAGTGGTTTCCAACAACCAGTACCCCCTGGCGTTCGCCTTCAAGCGTAGAGGTCACGCTCATGGGTCCCTTGAGCTCGATGATCAGCGTTTTGTTGGAAAAGTCGAAAATGGGGACCTCATCCACCCTTGCCGACTGCACATAGGCCAGGGGAATATCCAGGGGGGAGGTTCGAACGAGCTTCTCCTCCCTTATCCGGGCCTGGTCTGATGCGAATTCCTCCTCGTAAATCGCCGCTGCCAGCCAGCCCACGAAATACCCGGTGTGCACCGAAGCTCGGCAGGTCAGCTCACAGGGGAAATAGATGATCCTGCCCGTGCGGACCGCCTCAACGTCCTTCCATCCGGGCTGAGAGAAGAATGTTTCGGCGACCTGGCGATCCCCGCCGCACCCATAGACGATTTGAGGGTCAAAGCTTTGCCATTCCTCCAGGGTCACCTCGACGACGTTTCCCTTTTTCCCGAACCGGGGAGGGATGCCACCGGCCGCCGTGATGAAATCGTTTTGAAAGGAATCTTCACCGGGCATCATCACCCTGTCCCGGCCCATGATCCGCATCACCCTCCTGCGTTTCTCGGGAGGCACTTTTTCAACCTTTTGGGCGATGAACCGGAGGTCGTTTCGAATGCTCTCGATGAGCTGCCGGGCCTGGTCCTCACGCTTAAAGACCTGCCCCAGCAACTCGATGTTCCGGTAGAGATCGGCCACCGAGTGCGATCCCAGTTCGATCATCCGACACGGTCGGCCGGCAAAATGGTCTCGAACCTTCTCATGCAGGGAGGAAAGAATAATCAGGTCGGGATCGAGAGCTTCCATCTGCTCCAGCGAAGGGGTGAGAAAGCCGCCCACAATCGTTTTCTGATTGACCTCGGGGGGTCTCGTATCGTGATAGGTCAGACCGACTATCGAATCCCCAGCCCCCATTTGGAAAATGATCTCGGTTATTGCGGGCACCAGGGATACCACCCGCTCGGGCTTGTGCTCGATGACAACAGCGGCCCCCCTGGAATCGTTGAAGGTGACCGGATAGGCGGAAAGCAACGCCGAATTTCCGAAAACAAAACCGGCCATGATGAGGGAAAAGAGATAAACAAGACACAGGCGATGTCGCAACGGTTTGGTATCCTCCACGGGTTCGTCTCCTCTGATTTTGCAGTCCCTTCCAATCACCTCTCTTTTCTCAAAAAAAAATCCCTAGAGCTTTCGCCCTAAGGATTGCACCCGGCTTCACTTGATCCTTCACGGGTCATCGAATGTCTTCGCACCGATTCCCAAAAACCACCCCAGGCAGGTTTTCTGGCTCACGGATCACCCTACTTTCCGCGCCTTCCCATTCCGTTCATGCGAAACAGTGGCCCTTGCGGATTTCGTCCCCGTTCACAGCGGCGGGACCGCTCCCGAATTGCACGGAATTCCCTCTTAAGCTCTATACGCCTGTTGGTTTTACGAGCATGGACCCCTCTTATATACCGTGCGTCGGGACCCCCGTCAACGAATAGGATGAGCCAGGGTGCAATCAAAAGTGGGAGTAATTGGCAAGGAGATCCCTCTTGCCTGGAATTC
>CAYTWB010000036.1:0-42773 GCA_964441945.1 uncultured Syntrophobacteraceae bacterium | reverse complement strand
AGAACGACCGATGGAATGCAAGTCTTTAAAATTTCAAATATCTTTGGCTAGTCTTAATCTGTACCCCTATTTTGAGTGTAAATCCCGCGGCATCAGGCATTTCATAGAAGGAACCGTCGGGTGAGAAATGAAACGCTGTAACGGGTGTTCCTGTAAATCCTGCATGCTCAATGCGAACCCCCCACCCCGGGTAAGTCTCAGCATTGCTTGGGCAGGCAGCGAAGAAAAAGGAAACCAGCAGACACGAAATGAGTAGACAGTGTTTGGTTTTCAAAATAGCCCCCTTGGTCCTAGAGTGAAAAGTGAAATGATTTGAGAGGTTGTTTTCGGAGGTCGTTGGATAGCACCCGTCGAGTCTGGTGTCAATAGGAGAGACCCGTATGGCAGAACAGAAACTATGACTTGATATCCCGAACTTGGAGGTCAGTTCTCATCTTCCGTCGCCATACCGTACTTGATCAGACGGTACCGGAAAGATCGGAAGCTTATGCCAAGCAACTCTGCGGCCTTGAGCTTTACCCCGTGAGTCTGCCGCAGGGCATGTTGCAGGTATCTTTTCTCGATGCCGGAGAGGGTTTCGTCCAGATCGAAACCCGTGGTGGGGAGACTCACTGGGGCGGGTTCGGCAGGCTGGCTTCGGGCCCTCTTGAAGGTCGAGAGGGTCAGACTGTCCGGCAGGATGATGCTGGATGTCTCCATAGCCACGCCTCTTTCGATGATGTGCTCCAGCTCCCGCACATTCCCCGGAAAGTCATAACTGCCGAGTATGTCCAATGCATACGAGGAGAACTTGCGGACATCTTTGCCGAAATCCTTGCGGAACTTGGATAAAAAGTACTGAGCAAGGAGCGGGATGTCCTCTCGCCGCTCTCTCAGGGGAGGGATCCGAATGGGAAGCACGTTCAGCCGGTAGTAGAGATCTTCTCGAAAGGCCTTGTCCATGACCATCTGTTCCAGGTCCTGGTTGGTGGCCGAGATAATCCTCACATTGACGGGAATATCCACCGTATCCCCGATCTGCCGGATGGTCTTTTCCTGTGTCAGGCGGAGCAGTTTGACCTGGAGGGCCGGAGAGAGCTCGCCGATTTCATCGAGGAAGAGCGTTCCGTTCTGGGCCGCTTCCACCAATCCTTTGCGGTTAGCAGCGGCACCGGTGAACGAACCCTTCTTGTAGCCGAAGAGCTCACTTTCGATCAGCGACTCCGGCACCCCTCCACAGTTTACGACCACAAACGGAAAGGGATTTCGAGGGCTTCCACGATGGATGGCCTTCGCCACCAGTTCTTTTCCCGTGCCGCTCTCACCGGTAATCAACACATTGCTGCTGGTGGACGCTACCCGCCTGATGAGCTCATAGACCTTGCGCATTGCGGGGCTTTCGCCGATGAGGCAATCGAAATGGAGGGGGCCTTCAGCGGTATCGCGCCCCTCCTCACCTTGCCTGCTCAGCAGCGCGTTGGTGACCGCAGCACGCATTTCGTCAATTTTAAAGGGCTTGGGAAGGTAGTCGTAGGCACCTTCTCGCATTGCCTCTACAGCCGTCTCGGCGCTGGCATAGGCAGAGATGATGATCACCGCCGTCTGGGGTGAAATGCTCTTGCACTGTCTCAAGACCTCGAGACCGTCAATGGGCTGCATTCGGATGTCCGTGATGACAAGGTCAAATTTCTTCCTTCGGACGGCTTCCAGCGCCTCTTGTCCATTTTCTGCGCTGCTGACCTCGAAGCCGTCCTTTTCGAGCATGAGCTCAAGGAATTCCCGCATGCTCCTCTCGTCGTCAACAACCAGGACCTTTTCTATTCTTTCGGTCGGTGAGTTCATAACTGTCTGGTCGGAAGGCAAGCTATTGGGTGCATTTACGATTCAGCTTCCAGTCGGGAAAAAGCCACCCGGCCCTCCACGAGAGTCATCAGGACCCGCCCCTGCATGGCTCTGCCGTGGAAGGGGCAGTTGCGGCTCTTAGAGCGAAACGTGCTGCAGTCCAGGATGTATTGTTCTTCCGGATCAAGAATGGTCAGATCGGCCGGCATACCGGGCACCAAAGCGCCAAGAGGGACC
Source organism: uncultured Syntrophobacteraceae bacterium (assembly GCA_964441945.1). Classification (GTDB taxonomy): domain Bacteria; phylum Desulfobacterota; class Syntrophobacteria; order Syntrophobacterales; family Syntrophobacteraceae; genus JADGQM01. Next base: position 40,715 of record CAYTWB010000036.1, on the reverse strand, counting down.
CCAAGAATGCCTGCCGGCCTGGAGGTGACTTTGGCGATAGCCTCCGATGGGCCTAAAACTCCTTCTCGAACCAAATCAAGAATCAGCGGAAGAGCTGATTCCAACCCGATTATGCCGTTTGCTGCGAGTTCGAATTCCGTATCCTTTTCCAGGGAACTGTGTGGTGCATGATCGGTGGCGATCACATCGATGGTTCCGTCGGCCAACCCTTCTTTGACGGCATCAACATCCGCCGCGCTGCGAATGGGAGGGTTGACCTTGAAAGCGGTATCGAAGGTCATGAGCTCCTGGTCCGTCAGGCTGAAATAGTGAGGAGCTGTTTCCGCTGTGACCGGAACGCCGCGCTGTTTTGCCAGGCGAATCAGTCTCACCGACCCCGCGGTACTGACATGAGCGATGTGGAGACGGCTTTGAGTCATTTCTGCCAGCAGCAGGTCCCGAGCCACCATCACCTCTTCTGCCGCACTGGGAATGCCGCGAAGCCCGAGCAGTGTGGAGACGGTCCCTTCATTCATCAGCCCGTCCCGGGAAAGATTGAGGTCCTCCGCATGGCTGATCACCAGCAGGTCAAACGTGCGCGCGTACTCGAGGGCCCTGCGCATCAACATGCTGTTCATGACCGGTCGCCCGTCATCCGAAACCGCAACCGCTCCAGACACCTGCAACTCCCCGAATTCAGCCAGCTGTTCGCCGGCCAGCCCTCTGCTGATGGCTCCAACGGGAAAGACCCTGCAGGAACCCTGCTTGCGACTTCGCTCGACAATGTATTCCGTTACGGCCGCGCAGTCGTTGACCGGCTGCGTGTTGGGCATGCAGACAACGGCCACGTATCCTCCCGCAACCGCCGCGGCCGTACCTGTGGCTATGGTTTCTTTGTACTCCGCGCCGGGGTCGCGCAAATGAACGTGCATGTCGATGAAACCCGGGACCACCCACTTGCCGTCCAGATCGATTTCCCGCAATCCGGCGATCCGATCCAGGGACGTTTCGATACGCGCACCGATCTCCATCAGCAGGCCGTCCAGGATAAGCAGGTCGGCCCTGCCTTCCATTCCCTGAGCCGGATCAATAACATGAGCGTTATGAAAAAGAAAATTCGCGACCTTTCCGCTGTCCATCCGTTAGCTCCCTGAGTTCTGTTTCACCCCATGCGGATCACCGAAAGAGGGTTGGATGCGACCTTCTACCTTTGACCCAAAAGGTAGAGAAGAGCCATACGCACGGCCACACCGTTGGCGACCTGATCCAGAATGAGCGAATGAGGCCCGTCGGCCACCTCGGGACTGATTTCCACCCCCCGGTTGATCGGGCCGGGATGCATGATCAATACATCCTTCCTGGCCTTCTCGAGCTTCCTGCCGTCCAGTCCGTAATAGACCGAGTATTCGCGCAGAGACGGGAGGAGCATCTGTTGCTGACGTTCCGTCTGAAGGCGGAGCATCATGATAACATCCGCTTCCGGGATGACTTCGTGGAGATGCAGCGAGACGGCGGCGCCCATCTCCTCCAGATTGGGCGGAATGAGGGTTGGAGGTCCGCAGGCGATCACGCGGGCCCCCATTCGGGTCAGTCCCCAGATATTGGAGCGCGCCACACGGCTGTGAGTGATGTCGCCGACGATGAGTATCGTTAACCCGTCCAGACGTCCCCTCCGCTCCTTTATGGTCATCATGTCCAGGAGTGCCTGGCTGGGGTGTTCGTGCATTCCGTCCCCTGCATTGATGACGGACGCCGTGGTGCGTTGAGCAAGACGTTGTGCGGTGCCCGAAGCGGAATGGCGAATAATGAAAATATCCGGGTTCATCGCCTCCAGATTCTTCAGGGTATCCAGAGCGGTCTCTCCCTTGACAATAGAGCTGGACGAAGCGGTGATACTGAAGGTATCGGCACTCAACCGTTTTGCCGCAATATCAAAAGAAGTCCGGGTCCGTGTGCTCGGTTCATAGAAAAGGTGGACCACGGTCTTCCCACGCAGGGTGGGGACCTTCTTTATGGGGCGAGTATTGATCTCTTTGAGAGAAAAGGCCACCTCTAAAATGTGCTCTATTTCATGAACTTCAAGATCGCGAATTCCCAGAAGATCTTTTCGCTTAAACGGCATCGGCTCCCTCGTCGTTTGAGAGTTCTACAAGACCCCGTACAATCGAGCGATTTTAACACGAGATCGGCCAAAGCGGCCATCAAAATTCCTGTGTCACGCCAAAGCACCCTCTACATGAGCCTTCAACCTTCTTCTCCAGGCCCCAGACCAGGTGAGTCTACCGAACCAAAACTTGACAGAAGCTCTGAATATCATAAAATGCGCAAAGTACGACAGAATAAAGGGGGTATCGGATGCATAGAGTTCCCATTACAAAAGAAGGGTATGAACGTCTTAAGAGCGAGCTGCAGCGTCTCCAGAAGGAAGAGCGGCCGATAGTCATCCGCGCTATCGAGGAAGCCCGCGCCCATGGGGATATATCGGAGAATGCGGAATATGAGGCAGCAAAAGAAAAGCAGGGATTGGTCGAGAGCCGGATCAAGGACCTGCTGGAAAAGCTGGGATGCAGTGAAATCATCGAACCATCCGAAGGGGAAAACGGGCATATCACCTTTGGCAGTACCGTCGTGATGGAAGATCTCGAGACAGGGGAGATCGCTTCTTACCGACTCGTTGGTCCCTACGAGGCGGATGTTCAGGCTGGAACGATCTCTGTAACCTCTCCGCTGGGAAAGGCCCTGATCGGCAAAGAAGAAGGTGACGATATCCGCGTTCAAACCCCGAAAGGTATCAGGAACCTTGAAATCCTGGAGATCCATCATTGAGATTTTCCGGCTCCCATGCCTAAAAAAACTTGACATTCCAGATCGTCAGAACTTATAGATCTTGCTTTATTTACGTGGATAAACCATCTCGATCAGGAGGTCCCATACTTTGGCCAATCATAAATCAGCGATCAAACGAGCAAAACAAAACGAGCAAAACAGAATTCGCAATCGTTCCCGGAAAACCCGCATGAAACATGCTATCAAAGGCCTTGAAGGAGCGCTTGCCGCCCAGAATCACGAACAGGCGGCGGACCGTCTGAAAGATGCTATTTCCGTCATCGATAAGACCGCTTCCAAAGGCGTTATCCACAGGAACTTCGCATCCCGAAAAATCTCACGACTGACCATAAAAGTGAATGCCCTGGCTCCGTCTGCCTAGTACAGCACGGCGGAAGTCTTTAACCAGTTGGCAATGGTAGGGGCAACCGGCCGGTCGCCCCTACAACAGCGGCTCACACGCCGGTTGGACCGGCCAGAGCCTTGCGCTCAGATGTGAGAAGCCGTCTGAAAATTGGCTCACGGTGCCCTCAACGTCATGCCGGTGAAAACCGGCATCCAGGCATTACGCGGCTTTCTGGATACCGGCCTTCGCCGGTATGACGTATGCTGGTATTCTTCAGACGGCTTCAAAGAGTGGATGAATCTGGGCGGGACCCGAGGGGTTTCTTAACCACCTGCAGTAGGGGTGCATCTTCGCCGGCGTTAATGATCCCGCTTCCTCCAGATAAAAAGATAGCGGGGCTGGGATGCCGAAGGAAGGGAATAGGTGGTGCGCCCGTCGAAAATCATTTCCCCTTTTTCAGTCCCTTCGCACATCCTGTCCAGCCGGTTGAGGTCTGCACCGGGACCCGCCCACCACACAAAAACCCCACCCGGCGCCAGCAGCCTTGATGCGGCGTCATGAATGTGACCCGGCTCGGGTTTCACTGCCCGCATCATAGCAAGCCTCAAGGGTTGCATGAGGAGCGGATGGCGGGTATCGGCAAGGTCCTCCCACCTTCCCTGGAGCGCCTGGAGGTCCTGGAGCGGCAGCTTCGAAATCACCACTTTCAGAAAGCTCACTTTCTTGCGATGGGACTCCAGAAGAAGCATATCGAGTTTTGGGTGGAGGATCTTCATGGGTATACCGGGAAAACCGGGGCCGCTCCCGATGTCCATCGCCGAACCTTCCTGGGGGAGCCACCGGGCAGGGATAAGCGAATCCAATAGATGCTTTTCGATGATCTCTTCCGGGGCTGTGATCCGCGTGAGGTTACAGCGGAGGTTCCATTCCAGCATCAACGAGACATGCTCATAGCACATCAACGCCTGCTCTTCCGTGAAACGAATGCCGCAGATCTCCGTTAGAGCCAGGAGTGTTCTGGAGAAATGCCTCTGATCCATCGTCTCAATTCCCAGATATGCGATTCAGAATCCCAAATGCGAGGGCTGTCCAAGAAGTATCCGTGACCCATCCTTTTCCCTTGACATCCAAAAGCTTCATTGCCTATAGGCTAAGAGCCTGGCTTGATTGTTCGATATTTCACCCTGTCTCAAGGTTTGCTTCGGCCCTTTCCGTGTGCAACGACGGCATTTGCCGTGCGGAGGGCTCGCTTTTCCGGTATCTTGTGAGGAGTTCAATATGACGTTTCAGGAGTTGATCCTTGCCCTGAACAAGTTCTGGTCCGATCGAGGGTGTGTGGTTCAACAACCTTACGATCTGGAAGTGGGAGCCGGGACCTTTAACCCTGCCACCTTTCTCCGGGTGCTCGGGCCGGAACCGTACAAAGTAGCCTATGTCGAGCCTTCCCGGCGCCCGACGGACGGTCGCTACGGCGAAAATCCGAACCGACTCCAGCATTATTACCAGTACCAGGTGATCATTAAACCCTCGCCCCCGAATTCGCAAGAGCTCTATCTGGAAAGCATGAAAAGCTTTGGCATTGATCCGCTGGATCACGATATTCGGTTTGTCGAGGACGACTGGGAATCACCGACACTGGGTGCATCGGGCCTGGGATGGGAAGTCTGGCTTGACGGCATGGAGATCACTCAGTTCACCTATTTCCAGCAGGCCGGTGGACTGGCGCTGAATCCCGTCAGTGTTGAGTTGACCTACGGGCTGGAGCGCATTGCGATGTATCTGCAGGGCGTAAACAGCGTCTATGACCTCATCTGGAGCGGCAATGTCACCTATGGGGACGTACACCATCGGGGAGAAGTGGAATGGTCCCGGTATAACTTCGAGGAAGCCAATGTGGACATGTTGTTTCAGCTCTTCAACATGTTCGAAGCGGAATCGCTTCGCATGAACGAACGGGGTCTGGTGCTTCCAAGCTATGACTATTGCCTGAAATGCTCCCACATCTTCAATCTCCTGGATGCCAGAGGCGCCATCAGCGTAACGGAACGCACCAACTATATCGCCCGGGTGCGCAACATGGCGCGACTTGCGGCTCACGCCTATGTGGCTCAGCGGGAAGAGATGGGATTCCCGCTGCTCAAGAAATGGGACTAACCGTCGGAGTTCGGACAACGAGCATAACGTGAGATCACCCTATGGAGGAAACCATGGGAGAAGCATTCTATTTTGAAGTGGGCAGCGAAGAGATTCCGGCAGGTTACATCTCGCCCGCCCTTGAAGCCATGGCATCGGAGATGGAGCGCTTTCTGGATGAGAACCGGATTCGTCATGGACGCACTCTCACCACGGGAACACCGAGGCGCCTGGTTCTAACGATAACCGATCTAGCCGAACAACAGGAAACCTGCTCATCGGAAATCATTGGACCTCCAAAACAGGTCGCTTTTGATGCAAACGGGCGGCCGACCAAGGCCGCTGAGGGTTTTGCGCGAGGACAGGGAGTACGGTTGGAGGATATCCAAATCAAGGAGACTCCTCGCGGGGACTACCTTTGCCTTGTCAAAGAACAGGCCGGACTGCCGAGCAAGGTCCTCCTTGAAAAGATGCTCCCGGACTTTACCGCCCGCATCCCATTCCCAAAATCGATGCGATGGGGAAGCTTGAGTGTCACCTTTGCACGCCCGATACACTGGGTTGTCGCGCTCCTGGGGAAAGAGGTCCTGAGCTTCAGCTACGGGAGTGTCCAGAGTGGAGACCGCTCATTCGGCCACCGCTTCATGAGCCCTTCCTGGGTGCCGGTGACGGACTACCTCAGTCACAGAGAAAACCTGAAGAAGCACTTTGTGATTGTCTCCATGGAAGAGCGGAAAAAACTTATCCGGGATGGCGTTCAGGAGGCGGCACGCCGGATCGGGGGACGGATCCTGGAGGATGAGGAACTGCTGGATGAAGTCACCCAACTGGTCGAGTACCCGCAGCCGCTCATAGGGGAGTTCGAGGAGACGTATCTTGAACTGCCCCCGGAGCTTCTCATCACCGTCATCAAAAAGCACCAGCGCTACTTTGCGGTAACCGATGATCAGGGCGGACTCCTTCATTATTTTGTGACCGTAGCGAATACCATTCCGAAGGATTTCGATCTGGTCGCGGCAGGCAATGCCAGGGTAGTGCGTGCACGTCTCGAAGATGCGCGTTTCTATTACAGGGAAGACCAGAAAGTGCGCCTGGAGGATCGTGCGGAGCAGCTGAAAACGGTCGTCTTCCACTCCAGGCTGGGTACAAGCTGGGAAAAGGCTGAGCGGTTTTCGGCGCTGGCTCGGTGGCTGGGAGAACAGCTGGCACCGGAGCGGCTGGGCGCTCTGCTCCGGGCCGCTTTTCTGTGCAAGGCGGACCTGGTAACGGGTATGGTGGGCGAATTTCCGGAGCTCCAGGGCGTCATGGGCAGGGCCTACGCCCGTTTGCAGTCCGAACCGGAGGCGGTCGCTCAGGCGATCTATGAACACTACCTGCCGATCCGGGCAGGAGGCCCCATTCCTGAAGGCATGGAGGGCGCTCTGCTCAGCATTGCGGACAAAATGGATACGATAGTCGGGTGTTTCGGCGTGGGACTTCTTCCCACGGGAACAGCCGACCCGTTCGCCCTGCGCCGCCAGACCCTCGGGATCATCAGAATTGTCCTGGAGAAACCGCTCAGACTGTCACTTTCCGATCTCATCGACCAGGCACTGGCTCAGCTGGCACCCAAGTTGACAGAACCCCGGGAAACGGTGAAGCAGGGGGTCCTGGAGTTCTTCTGCGGGCGCCTCAGCCACATGCTGGCAAGCCAGGAAGGATACACTCCCGATGTGGTGGATGCGGCCCTTGCCGCGGGCTTTGACGATCTGGTCGAAGCGGCAGCCCGGACCAAGGCCCTGGCTGCCTTCAAGACTCGGCTCGATTTTGAAAGCATCGCCGCCGCCTTCAAGCGGGTTGCCAACATTATCAAAGAACCGGAAAGAGCGGCTGTAAACGCCGATTGTTTCCGGAACGCTTCCGAGCAGTCGCTGTACGCGGCGGTCTGCAACACCGAAGAGGTTGTGCACAGCCACCTGGCCGAATCGAATTATCAGGCCGCCCTGGAAGCCATTGCTCAACTGAAGGGCTTAATCGATTCGTTCTTCGATTCCGTTCTGGTCATGGATAAGGATGAGACCATCCGGCGCAACCGGCTGGCTCTCCTCACCAGGATTCACGAGCTTTTCAGCAGGATTGCCGACTTCAAAAAGATTCAGACCGGTTGATTCCGAATGTGGAATGCGCCGCCCTGCGGTGGGCTGCGAGCAACCAGCTCACCGCAGAGGCAAAGAGGACACAGCGTGTGCGGGAATCCAGGATCTCGCGGCACCTCTGCTCTGGAATAAGGTCTCTTGATGGACTCATGCAAAAGCCCCTTGCCGTCATTCCGGCGTGCTTCTCACCGGAATCCAGACTTCGGGCATGTCCCAATTCCAACTGCCTGGATTCCGGCCCAAAAACCCTGCCGGAATGACGAGGTGGGCCCTCAGCAAGTGCCAGGCGCTATGATGCGGGGCGTCCAATGAGGCTTTTTCAATTCAACGGGTTTTGCCAGGTCTTTCTGAAAACATAGCAAGCTCATATCAGCGTCTTCTCCGTTAACAAGCCTGTTGGGGATTTTTATGAAGTGCCCACAGTGCCGATTCGACAATCGACAGGAAGCCAGGTTCTGTGAGGAATGCGGGAGCACTCTCCCCTTGACGTGTCCAGAGTGTGGCGCTTTCCTCCCCATGGAACGGAAGTTCTGCTGGCGATGCGGCCAGTCCCTCTCCCGTACCGCACCAAAAGCTGATGGAATCCCCTCGGCAATGAGCGGTGAACGCAAACAAGCCACCCTCATGTTCTCCGATCTGAGCGGTTATACGAGCATGACCGAGAAGATGGACCCGGAAGAGGTGAAGGAGATCATGAGTCGCATCTTTGGAGAAGTCACCCACATCGTTAAAAAATACGATGGATTTGTCGGCAGATTTCTGGGTGATGCAGCCATGGTGCTCTTCGGGGTCCCGAACAGCCACGAAGATGATGCGGTGCGAGCCATCTGGAGTGCCAGGGAAATCCATGGTGCCGTGGAAGCCATGAGTCCGGATTATCAGACGAAAATCGGCCGGCCTCTGGCCATGCATACGGGTATCAACAGCGGGCTGGTGATCGTTAGTGAACCGGACCCCGTGAAAATGGCCGGAGAGCTCACCGGCGACACGGTCAACGTGGCATCGAGGCTATGCGGTCTCGCCGCACGCGGGACTATCCTGGTCGGACACGAAAGCTACAGGCTGGCTCGACCCTATTTCCATTTCAGACAACTTGAAACGACCCTGGTCAGGGGAAGGTCCGAAGCGGTCCAACCTTACGAAGTGTTGTCCCCCAGGGCAAAGCCGGAGAGAATACACCGCGTCCATGCCTTCCGGGCTGAGCTTATCGGGCGAGAAGAGGAGATGACCCTGCTTGCAGGGGCTCGGGAGCGGCTGGAACAGGGACGGCGCGGGATTATCTGCATCTCTGGAGATCCCGGGGCCGGAAAGTCGAGGCTTGTCGAGGAATTCAAGGCGACCCTGGATAGACAACGGTTTCAGTGGATGGCGATCCATGCCTACGGTTATACACAACGCATTCCCTATTGGCCATGGATCGATCTGATGAACCGGGGATGGAACATCGAAGAGGAGGACTCGCCGGAGCGCGTTAGAGAGAAGATTGAGCTGGGTGTGAAGGGATTCATTGGGAAAAAGGAGCAGGTTTCCAGGGTAGTCGGCAGTCTCTATGCCTTGTGCAGCCAGGAATATGAGGGCATAAGCCCTGAACTGTGGAAGGCCCGGCTTTATGAGGCAGCCAGGAGCTATCTGTCGGAATTCACCACGGCCAAACCAACGGTCATTTGCCTGGAAGACCTCCACTGGGCAGACCAGTCTTTCGTAGAGCTGCTGCGGTTTATCCTGACCGATTCCACATTCCCTGCCCTCTTTCTCTGCGTCTACAGGCCGCCTTTCAGCGTCCTCACCAACGAACAGCTTAACGCTGTCCAGGATTCCTGCCAGGAGATCACCCTGCGGGACCTCACCCCTTCGGAAGTCCAACAGGTGATGGAATCGCTGCTGAAGACCAGAAGAATTCCCTCTGAATTGAGGCAATTCATTCATGAGAAGACCCAAGGCAATCCCTTCTATCTGGAGGAAGTGATCCATTCGCTGATCGAATCAAAAACCCTGGTATGGGATAACGAATCCTGGAAGCTCACGAAACCCCTGAGTGATTCCGGCATTTCCCCAACCATACAGGGCGTCATCGCCGCCAGGCTCGACCGCTTGAACGTGGAGTCCAAAAGGTTGCTTCAGGAAGCTTCGGTTATTGGGAGGAGCTTTCTATACACCATCCTCGAACGGATCACCCAGCTCAGAGACGATATCCAGAATTGCCTCGGCGGGCTGGAACGGCTTGATCTCATTCAGACCAAAGCCTTGCAGCCGGAGGTCGAGTTCGTCTTCAAGCATGCTCTGACCCAGGAAGTGGTCTACAACGGACTCCTGAAGAAGGAGCGACAGGTTGTTCACGAACGGATCGGCCAGGCGATGGAGGCCTTGTTTCGCGACCGTTTGCCTGAAATCTATGAAACGCTTGCCTATCATTACAAGCAGACCGGGGCAGTCGGCAAGGCGGTCGATTACCTGGCCAGGTCGGGGGAAAAGAGCCTTCGGAAATATGCCCTGGAGGAATCCCATCAATACTTCCGAGACGCCTATGTGCTGCTGACTCAAAACGGCGACCTGACCGACACGGATCAAGTATTGCTCATCGATCTCCTCATCAAATGGGCTTTCGTCTATTACTACAGCGGCCGATATCGAGATCTCCAGGAGTTGCTGGAAGCACATCTGAACCTGGCCGAGGAAGTGGCCGACCCGAGCCGGTTGGGGATGGTCTATGCCTGGCTGAGCTTCACCTACTGGCACAGAGAAAAAGCACCTGAAGCCTGCGCGTATCTTCTGAAGGCGCTGGAACTTGGCGAAAAAGCCAAAGCCCCTCGGGTCATGGGCTACGCCTGTACCTGGCTCACCTGGACCTGCATAGAATTGGGGCGCCTGGCCGACGCCGTGGCATATGGCGAAAGGGCCCGGGAAATATGCCTGGCAGTCGACCTGGACCATTATCTTTTCTTCAACTCTCTGGCCGGACTGGCCTACGCCGAGAGCCTCAGGGGGCAATGGCGGAAAGCCTTGGAGTATGGGAAAACCCTCGTGGAGTTCGGCGAAAAGCACTCCAATGTCCGCAGCATGGTGATGGGCTACTGCTTTATGGGTTACAGCCTGACAACGGCCGGGGATATCGCGGCCGCCGCCTCATGTTTTGAGAAAGCTGTCCGGTTTTCAGCCGATCCCTGGTATTCGCAGTTTCCTCGAATGGCGCTCTGCCATGCGCGCGTCACCTACGGCGAGTACGAAGGCCTTCAGGAAACACTGCAGGAGATCATCGCCTTTAGTGAAGAGCGGGGCGTTGAGTACATGGAGTCCCCGGGAAAGATATTGCTCGGAGCGGTGCTGGCCGCTCAGGGTCAGCTCGGCCGTGGCCTGAGGCTCATGGAGGATGTCTCGGAAACCTGGCTGCGAAGGGGCAGCCGATTCCGCTATGCCAACTCGCTTTTCATCATGGGCAGGTTCTATGCACGAATCGCTCAAGCGACGGTTTGGAAGAAGCTCGCCATCCTGTTCAAGGAGCCCGGCTTTGCCGCAAAGAAGGCCCTCTTTGCCGATAGAAAGGCTGTAACCCACTTGAGGAAGGCCATCGAGCTTGCTGACGGAATGGGGGCCGGAGACACCTCTGGACGGGCAAACCTGGTCCTGGGGATGCTCCATAAGGCCAAGGGAAGACACGATCAGGCGCGGGAATGCCTCTCGACAGCACTCCATATCTTTGAGGACTGCGAGGCGGGAACCGATTTCAAGAATGCAAAAGAGGCGTTGGAAAGCCTTTCAAGGAAGGGAAACACGCATGAGGACTGAAACACACAAAATGGCGCTAAAACCGTATCTGGAAGCTGTGAGAGCTCACTGTGAAGGCCTTTCCAGGGAAGAATTGCTGGAAGTCATCCTCGAGATTGCCCAGGAAAAGCCCATGGCAGCCCGTGCGGAGTTCCTGGACAAGATCGGGGCCCTTGCACACCAGTACCAGTCTCTCTTTCAAGTCTCCACAGCCGGGAAATCAGAGGAAGACACCGCAGAAATCATGTTCGAACGCATTGCCGCACTGAAGGAGGAGATCGAGGAACGGCGCGAATCCATCGAAGACGGGTCCTATTGGGACGATAGCGAACGTTGGAGCCATGATGACGAGGAGCCGGAATGGATTACGGATGAACAGGCGGATGAACTGGAGAATCTGTTTATCGAAACCGGAGGACTGTTCCTCGACGGTCAGCTGGAAACGGCCGGAAGCTTGTATCGTGCCCTGTTCGATCTCCTGCATGAAAACGATGCAATAAGTGCCGTTTTCTCACCTTCATCCCTGGACCTTCGCGAAGCTCGGGCGAGGTACTGCCGTTGTGTTGTTGAAACCGCCGATCCGGCGCAACGTTTGGATGATCTTTTCGAATGCATGGATGTGCAGGCTTCCATCAACCGCTATCGACTGGAATTGCCGTTCGAGTCCTTTCCTATGTTGCAGGATGTGCTGGATGCAAGACCCGGTGAAATCCCGGGTTCGGAATCGTTCCTGCCCGCCTGGGAGGAGAAGCTGAAGTCCTGTGATACGAGCAGGGCCGCCGCGCTTCGCCTGGAAGCAACGTTGCGGCTGTACGGAATCGGGGGGATTGCCCGACTGGCGAGAGAGTGGCAATCGAGGGAACCACGCGGGTACCTCTACTGGATTCAGCGCCTCGATGAAGAAGAAGACCGGCGAGGGATGATCGACGCCTGTCTGGAGGCCCTGGAGGACCTGCCCAGGAACAGCTTCCGGGAACAGGCGGCAGGTTATCTGGTCACGGCGGCAAAGCTGCTGGGTGACGAAAAGCTCGTGCTCCATGGCCGGCGCGAATGCTTTCTCTCCGCCCCGAACGAGAATAACCTGCTCAGGCTCCTTGATGAAGCCGAGAAACAAGGCGTGCGTTCAAATGAACTCAATGCCATCCTGGCGTTCAAGGATGAAATCAAAGCTTGCGGAGGTAGTCATGGCCACCTGTATATAAAGGTCCTGCTGATGGCCGGAAGACTCGATGAGGCATTTGACGAAGCGAAGAATGAAGAAAGCGTCGGCTGGGCCTATGGCAAAGCCGGGGTCCTTTTTTCCGGCATTTTGTCCGCCGCGGTGAATAACGCTCCAAAGGCTGTCGTGATCGCCGCTATGCTAAAAGAATATGCAAAGGGGCTGTACAGCGGTTTCCGTGATGGAATGGACGAGCAGGAAGGGATGCGCTGCGAGATGGCAAAAGGCTTGTCGCAGGTCAGGCTTACAACATCGGATCGACGGAAATATGTCGAATGGGCGGACAAGATCGGCCGGGATCGCATCGAGCGCATAGTCTCCAACCAGCGGCGGGGCGCCTATGACCGGGCTGCACGGGTCCTTGGTGCACTGGCTGAATGCTGCCTGGTCCTGGGCGAAAGGGAGAAGGCCGCATCGCTCATCAAGGAGTTTGTGCACGTCAAATTCAAGCGGCACCATGCCTTCCGTTCCGAGGTGAAAAGAGTCATGGCAGGCTCGGCACTGCTCAAGGGCCTTGTTGCTGTGTGACGGCTGAGGGGATACCACCATCGGTTTTTCAGTTTGAGCCCCATGCCGATTGACATCCTGGTTTATGAAGTATTACTCTCTCGTAAAGTAATACCAACACATATAGGCGAGGTTATCGGTTATGGCAACACAGGCAGTGAGAATCACCAAAAAGGGCCAGGTTACCATCCCCAAAACGATTCGCGACAGATTGCGGGCGACCGCCGTCTATTTTGAGGTGGTCAACGATGAGGTCGTAGTAAGGGCCGTAAGGGACGCCGCAGGTTCCCTTAGCGAGTACGCAAGAAACGTGCAACCGGGTGTTTCCATAGAACACATGAAAGATCGAGCATGGGAAGAGGCGGTTCATGAGAAGACCAAAAAGAAGCCTGCCTGACACCAATGTTCTCATCCGATATCTCACGAGAGATGACGAATCTCTTTACGTCAGAGCGAAGGATTTCTTCGACACGGTCAAGGAGGGGAGCGCAAGGGCCGTCATCCTTGAGAGCGTGATCGCCGAGTGCATCTATGTCCTGACCAAGATCTACAAGGTCCCGAAGCGCAGAGCGGCGGAGAGCCTGATTGACATCCTTCACTACAAGGGAATTGCGAACAACGATCAGAAAGAGCTCATCCGCGCCCTGACGCTCTTTTCTGAACACAGCATCGATATTGTGGATTGCCTCCTTTGTGTGAAAGCTTCAGGTCCGAACACCTCTCCTTTTTCGTTCGACAGCGACCTCAACAAAATGAGTGATTCCCAGCAGAAAAGTCAAACGTGAAGTCACAAAGAAGATGAAAAAGATTCAGAAGACGATCCACCTGAAACACGTGACCCGTCTTCTAAGCCCTCCTTGCACAAGGTTGCCGGATGTCTGCAGCCTTTCGGCCGGCCAGAATGAAATGGAGGACCTTGCGGGGTCCATGCACCCCTGTCGTCATGGTAGCTTCGATGTCGCCGGTGCGGCTCGGTCCCGTGACAAGGGTGATGCGGGAAGGGAGGGTGCCGGCCAGGCAGCCAAGGTGGTCGGCGAGGCTTTCAATACAGCCTTGGGGATAGCTCAATGCAAGATGGACTTCGGGCAACAGGGCGGCCTGGGTACCCAACCCCGGGCCCGCCGGGAACACCAGGCTACCGGTTTGCGCCAGGAAGAGTGCGCAGAACGTGATTCCGATCGAGGCTGCGGCGATTTCGGATCGTTCCCAAGTGTAGCCTCTGTCCGTTTGAACGGGAGCCACGATCTTGTAATCCGAAGTGAGGAGACACAACTCTACCTGTTCCCTAAGCCCGCGAGGCCATCCCGATGCGGGAAGCGCCGCTATTCGATTGGTGCTCTGAGAAATCGAAACTCCAGAGAGATTCATAGCCAAACGGCCGGATCGTTCAGAAGATGGAACGTAGCTTTCGCCTTGGAAATCCCCATGGGATAACAGAGCAGCAAGGCGAGCGGCAAGGGCCTCGGGTGCCGAGAATTCGACTTCAACCCCGGCGGCTTGAGCTCTCTCGACATAACGTGCCAATCTTTCTTCCAAACCGCTCACCGGGAACTCCCTTTTCTCTCTTTCCACCATGACCGAAAATCCGGTCCCGCCTGAGGACGGGGCAGATCACGGCAGCCTGTCCAGGATGCCGAGGGTACGCCCGGGATTTTCCCGCCAGGACTGAGAGCGGGCTCTCGCAAAACTGAGCGAAGAAGCCCGATACCACATCGATAAAGAGAGGAGCGGGATGCTGCAGTGCCAGAGGCCGTGACCGCAAAGGTTTGGATCGGTCGGCCCTGAGCGCGAAGCACTCGAAGCTCCCGATGGTAGTCAGGAAGCGGGATGCGGACCGGGCAGACCTCGGTGCAGCGCCCGCAGAGCGTGCAGGCATCGGGAAGATCCCGATATGCCGCCATTCCCCAGAGAAGAGGGGAAAGCACGCCTCCCATGGGACCGGGGTAGACGGATTCGTAGGCGTGACCCCCAACGGTCCGGTAGACCGGGCATACGTTAAGGCAGGCGCCGCAGTGAAGGCAGTGCAGGATTTCTCGAAACGGTCCACCCGCCAGAGCGGACCGGCCATTGTCGAGGAGCACCACGTGCAGTTCTTCAGGGCCTTCCTCCTCTCCAGGCCTTCGAGGACCCGTTATGAGGTTGACGTAGCTCGAAATCGTCTGGCCCGAGGCCGATCGGGTGAGCAGGGTGAGAAATCCGTTGAGGTCCGACAAGTTCGGGATGATCTTGTCGATTCCCATGATCGCCACATGCACGGGCGGGAGACTCGTGGTCATCCAGCCGTTGCCTTCATTGGTCACGAGCACAAGGGTGCCGGTTTCCGCCACACCGAAATTCACACCGGTGATGCCGAGATCGGCACTGAGGAAGCGTTCTCTGAGTGCCTTCCTTGCAGCGGTTACCAGGTCTTCCACATCGAGCCCCGGCGGTGTTCCAAGAGCTTCATGAAAAAGCCGGTCCACCTGGAATCGATCCTTGTGGATTGATGGGGCCAGGATGTGAGAGGGCTTTTCACCGGCGAGCTGGATGATGAACTCACCGAGATCCGTTTCCGTGACCTCGATACCTGCCGTGAAAAGGGCCTCGTTGAGCGAGACCTCCTCGGCGGTCATCGACTTGGATTTGACCGCCGTGCGCGCGCCGCGCCTTCCGGCGATGTGCGTGACCGCATCGATCGCATCGGCGGCATTTCGGGCAAAATGAACGACCCCGCCGGCGGCTTCCACATGCCTCGCAAAATTACCGGCGTACTCCTCGATCCTGCCGGAAACTTCCTCCTTGCGTGCACGACCCCAGTCCCGGAGTGCTTCGAATTCTCGAAGCCCGCCAAGAGAAGCGGTCCTTCTCGATGCCAGGGTGTCTGCCGTCTTGCGGACGGCGGTCACAAGGGCTTCGTCGGCCACGGCCTTGGCAGACGCCCTCCGGAAATTGTGGGCTTCTTCGGACCTGGATTTGCCTCTACGGGCCATCTATCCTCCTCCCTGTTTCGGCATTTTCGCCAAGGAGGGCTTCAGCCATGAGCTCGGCCAAATGGCGGAATCGAAGATTCCCAAGGTTGAGACGCCCGGCGCCCCCGGCAAGGTGGGTCAGGCAGCTCAAATCCAGAGAGGCAACCTGCGATGCGCCTGTAGAAGCGATGCATCGCAGCTTGTCGGCCATTAGGCGCCCCGAGATCTCCGGCAGCCTCACGCTGAAGCTGCCCCCAAACCCACAGCATGTGTCGCTTTCCGGCAGCGGGACGAACGCATCACCTAGCATCTGAAAAAGATAGCTCTCGGCCACCCCATGCAGCCCTATGCCCCGCAGCGTGCGGCAGCTCGAATGGTAGGTCGTTCGCTCGGCCCTCGGGTGCCTGGGAAGCGAGCCGAGCTTCAACACCCTGTGCAGGTATTCGCAAAACTCATACGTCTTTTTCCCGAGCTCGTTCAGGCGGTCTCTGAGCTCAGTCGATTCGGGAAAGAGCTCCGCATGGTGGTTGCGCACCATGTCGGCACACGAGGAGCTAAGAGCCACCACTGTCTCGGCCTCACCGAAAACATCGAGGAAGTGGAGGGCAAGCCGTCCGGCCGCCTCCCGGTGCCCGGTGTTGAACCAGGGCTGGCCGCAGCAGGTCTGGAGGTGCGGGAAGTCCACCTCGACTCCCAGCGCTTCGAGAACATTCACAGAGGCGCGAGCCGTCACGGGGTACAAAACATCCGCAGTGCAGGTGATGAACAGGGAGACTCTGGACATGGGCTCCATGGACCTTTTGCTGATCTCGGAGAAATGGGGAATAAGTCTTACAACCGGAATTCCTCACCATAGAGTTTTGCCTCTGTCTTCTTGGACGAAAAGGCCTCAATTGATTCGAGAAAATCCAGATATATCGCAAGGTCCCGCTGTTCATGCGAAGGGGGTGTGCGCAAGACCTCGAAGTCCTCGGGGGTCAAGAGGAGGTCCTTTTCCAGTCTCAGCATCCGTTTTTCCTTCCCTGCACAAGCTCCTGATATCGTTCAAGTTGCCCGAAACGCTCAAAGATGCTGCTCACTTCCTCCCGGTCTATTCCCGGCAATCGAAGAAGGTGGTGTAGATCCGCCATCTCCCGGAAGGTCCGCTGCGGGTCGTTCTTCATGGCGAAAACCTTTAGGGCGATGAGGTGCTCAGCTTTGACCACGGGGATGGTCAGGCCTTCCAGAACCAGAAGAGGCCGTGTCTCAGAGAAAATGGTTGCAGCCGTCTCCCCTTCCACATATACGAAATCAATTCTGGCCAAAGCCGGGAGAGCATGGACATGATTGGAGAACCCTGCTGAACGATAGAGGGTCTCATATCCCAAGGCCTCCAGGTATTGGACGATCTTTTCCTGGTCTTTGGCATGCACCAGGAAATCGACGTCCTGAGTGGCTCGCAGATAGCCATAGGCCTTTAGAGCAAAGGCACCAATCAAAGCATAGTCGACCTCTTGCTTTTCAAAGAACTCAACAAGATTCTTCAGGATTGCTTTCAGGTTCACAAGGCATCAACTCCGACTATTGAGAATGCTGGATTACATCGTTATGGCCGAAAAACCAGTCCAGTATATAGGAACAATGAACAAGACCAAAGAAGTTTGCCGGAGCCGGCCTCCAGCTACCTGTTTCCAGAACCATCCCACCGGAGGGCAACCAACAAAGCACTCTACCAGTTCTTCGCACCGTAAGTTCGTTCCCTCCTCGTTCCCACGCTCTGCGTGGGAACGCACACGCTGGACGCTCCGCGTCCACTGGCGCAGAGTGCCCGAAGGCATGGGCTCCCACGCAGAGCGTGGGAGCCCATGAGGGGAGCCAGACGGGGGGAACGAATTTATGGAGCGATGATCCAGAGTACCTCTTGTCGTCCTGCCCGATATTCTTGACTTTTGAGTCAGAAAGCATCTACTAATCAACAGCCTTCTTTTCTATCGATGGCCATTTTGGTATTTCTGGAAATTCAGGAGAGATACAGATGATTGGCGACTTGTGATGGACTCGGCTAAGCCTGATCAAAAATACACTACCCGCCTCCAAAAAGGCGGTGCCCTTCTTGATGACATGCGCCTTCTGGTTCAAAACTGGGATACAGGACCAGCCTGGGAGACACAGGTGCAACAGGGGCTCAGTTCAAACCTCCTGGGAAAGGAGACGCGGGCAAGGGCTTCTGATGTTATCCGGCGTGCCTTTTCCCACCGTTATGTCAAGGGTGACCCTCCGGGTGCGTGGCAAATTGTTCGTGTCCTTGAGGATCGCAGCGTCAGTCTCGGTGTTTTGAAACCCGTTTATTATTGGATCACTGCCCGGTCGGATACACTCCTCTACGACTTCGTGACGGACTTTCTTTCAGGACAGAGCAGGAGTCCTGACCTCCACATCCGGATCGATGACGTGGCAGGGTGGATCACAGGCAGGCTGCGGCTCAGCAGACAAAATTGGACCCCAACGGTCACCTTCAAGGTTGGCCGGGGACTCCTGGCAGCTCTAAGAGACTTCGGCATTCTGGAAGGGACATCCAGGAAGCGGCTCGCCCCAGTTTATCTTCCCATTGAATCATTCACCTACATCGCATTTTTGCTCCACCAGTTGGGAACCTCCAGCAGTACCTTGGTGAACCACCCGGACTGGAAGCTTTTTCTTCTGCCGCCGTCGCTTGTGGAGAAGCTTTTCCTTGAAGCTCATCAGAGGGGATTGCTCCGCTATGAGGCGGCAGGCAACCTCTATCGCATTGATTTCCACGCTCATACACCTGAGGAGATGGCCGATGTCATTGCTCGAGGAACAACTTGAAATCATAAAGGCAGACCTGGTTGCGCAGCCCCTGCGCATCAGCGCGTACCATGATCTACCTTTCGCCATTTTCCGGTATGATCCCGCGGACGAGTACTTGTGCCGCAAGCATGTCAGACTGCTCGCTCATGCTCTCGAAGGAAACCACGGGAAAAAGGTGACCTTCATCTCACTGGCCAGGATGCTCTGGAAAAGCATTCAGGAGACCGAAGGTCTCGATTCCATCATCGCCGAAGAGAAGCAATTCGGTTTTGAAAGGGCTCAGGTTACGGCCTACAGTCTCCTTTCCGACGATGATTTCCTTCCTCTTCGAAGACTCCTGACCGACGAGATAGGCAGGCTCAACCCCGAGAAGGACATTATTTTCCTTGTTCGAGCGGCCGCACTGGCACCCGGCCTCTATCGCTGCTCAACGCTTCTTGATGAGATGCACGGGCGTACCATGGTCCCAATTGTCCTTTTCTATCCGGGGACGGTTGAGGGAAGAACAGACCTTCGATTTATGAACCTGCCTGAACGAGCAAACCTCGGTGCTTACAACTATCGCGTGAAGATCTACGGAGGTCACTGATGGAGAGCATTCGGTCCCTTTTTGCCAGGCCCATTGAACGAAACATCGAAGAAGTCATCAAGGTCAACCAGGCCAATGAAGAGGTGGTCCTGAACGAGCTCCAGGAATACGTCGCCACGGATTCCATCAAGGAGCACTTCCGAACAGTTTACGATGAGATCATCCAGGTTGCCAGGAACCCCCGAGATGGTATCGGCGTCTGGGTGTCCGGGTTCTTCGGGTCAGGCAAGTCTTCTTTTGCCAAGATCCTCGGGTATACCGTCGGCGCTCGGCAGGTCGGCAATAAATCGGCGTCCGAGATCTTCAAGCAAAACGTGAAAGACAAGAAAATCAGTGGGATGCTCGACATCATCAACCAGACCCTTCCAACTCACGCCGTCATTTTTGATGTCTCCATGGACCGCGGTGTCCGTACCGCCAGCGAAAGCATCAAGGAGATCATCTATAAAGCACTGCTGAGAGAACTAGACTATGCCGAAGACTTTGATCTTGCCGAACTGGAAATTACCCTCGAGGGGGACGGTCGACTGGAAGATTTCAGGAAGCGCTTCCAGGATACCCATGGCAAGCCCTGGGAGCAGCGCCGCAAGGTTGGGCTCGGCATCAACGAGGCCAGCGCCATTCTCCACGAAATGGATTCTGTTACCTATCCTCAGAGGGATTCCTGGGCACGTACCCTCGGGTTTTCCGGCACCGACGCTGAACCCGGCCGCTTTGGTCGCGCCGACATTGACGCCAACCGCCTGGCTGAGAGGGCCTTCGAACTGGCTTCGCGGCGGGAACCCGGCAAGGCCCTGATTTTCATCATCGACGAGGTGGGGCAATACGTCTCTCGCAGTGTCGACAAGATGCTTGACCTTCAAGGCGTCGTTCAGGCCCTGGGCATGGCAGGAGTGAATCGCGTCAAAGATAAGAAAGCCGTTGCGCCCTTCTGGATTGTTGTGACCTCCCAGGAAAAGCTCAATGAAATCGTTGATGCCCTGGATTCCAAGAAAATTGAATTAGCTCGCCTCCAGGATCGCTTCCGGATTCCAATCGATTTGAAACAGACGGACATCCCGGAAATCACGGGAAAGAGGGTATTGGAGAAAAACTCACAGGGGAAGACCACCCTGGAGCAGCTTTACGCCGCCAACGAAGGGAGGCTCAAAACCTTCTGTACCCTGGAGCGCACCAGCAGGAATGTCTCCCTGACCAAAAAGGACTTCATTGCCCTTTACCCATATCTACCGTACCAGATCGATCTTTGCATCGACATCGTATCGGGCCTCCGACTGAAGCGGGGCGCCCACCGGCACATTGGTGGAAGCAACCGCACCATCATCAAGCAGGCCCAGGAAATGATGGTCAACCCCCGCACCCGGCTTGCCGATGCTCCCGTTGGGACCCTCGTTACCCTTGATAAGGTTTATGAGCTGCTTTACCTGGGTAACCTTCTCCCCACGGAGATATCGCACGAAATCGATGCCATTGTCAGGCAATTCCCGGGAGATGACATGGCCCTCAGGGTCGCTAAGGCCATCGCGCTCCTCGAATCAGTCAAGGACCTCCCGAGAACGGTACACAATCTCTCCGTAGTCCTCCATCCCTCCGTGGAAGCAGAATCTATTCAAAAAGATGTGGAAGCAGCCCTTAAACAACTTGAGAAAGCCCAGATAATCCGGGACACAGAGGAAGGCTACAAGCTCCTTAGCGCCCAGGAAAAGACCTGGGACACTCAGAGAAACGCACTGGAACCCAAGCCTGCTGATCGCAACCGCATTCTTCGTGAGTTTTTCCGCAACATCTTCGCCGATCCCAAGATCAAGAGCTACAAATACAGCAACATGAAGCCTTTCCGAGCGGTTTTGTGGGTTGAGGGCGAGCTCGTGGAGAGCGATGGACAGGTTCCCCTCAAGCTCCTTCTTGCTCAGGACACTGACGATTTCCCCTTACACTGCACGGAGGCCCGCGAATCAAGCCTCTCCAATAGCCAGGAGGTCTACTGGGTGGTGACCTTTTCAGAAGAGATCCACCAGCACGTGCAGGAAGCCTTCCGGTCGCGCGAGATGGTCTCCAACTTTGAGCGACACGCCGCTCAAGGGAAGCTCACCCCGGAAGAGGCCAGTTGCCTCGCCGAAGAAAAAATGCGCCAGGACCGCTACCAGCGTGAACTCAGGACCAGGCTCAGCGATGCTCTCAAATCCGGCTCAGGTTTTTTCCGAGGGGTCCAGAAGGACAGTTCCGTCCTGGGTCAGTCATTGCCGGATGTGCTTGCCAAGCTCTTTGACTGGATCATCCCGGACCTCTATCCCAAGCTGGAAATGGGGATTCGCCCCCTGAAAGGCACCGAAGCCCGCGACTTTCTCATGGCCGCCAACCTCAATGGGCTCTCTCCCGTTTTCTACGATAGTGACAACGGGCTAAACCTGGTGACCAGGAAGGGAGGGAAATTCGTTCCGAACCTGGCGGCGGACGTTTGCCGGGAGATTCTTGCCTATCTGCTACGAGAGCACAAGTACGGGAACAAGGTCACCGGCAAGATGCTGGAAAGCCACTTTCAAGGGCTCGGCTACGGGTGGGACGGGGCTGTGATCCACCTGGTCCTCGCCGTTCTCCTTCGAGGGGGTGCGGTTGAGGTGACTCACCAGGGGCGGAAATATCGCAATTACAATGATCCGGCCTGCCGGGAACCCTTTGCCAATGTTCCGAAGTTTCGAGCGGCTTCCTTTGCCCCCCGGGAACCTATCGACCTTCGGATTCTTGCTGACGCTGCCAGGAATTTTGAAGAGATAACGGGAAAAGAGGTTGAAATCGAGGAAGGCGATATTGCCGAGGCTTTCAAAACACTCGCCCACGAAGACCGGGAAAAGCTGCTTCCCCTCGTGGCCGGCATGCGGGCCTTGAAACTGCCCGGCCTGGAGTTCATCGAAAATCATCTCCAAACGGTGGAGGGTATTCTCGATATGCCGGCGGATGACTGTGTCCGGACGCTTGCCGGCGAGGGCAAGAGCTACAAAGAGGCGCGTCTCAGGGCCGCCCGACTGGCGGAAGCGTTGACTGATGACAGCATCGAGCTCATGAAAAAAGCACATCAGGCGTTGAACGACCTGTGGCCGGTATTGGCCGGGCATGAACCCACAGTGGAGCTCAGGAAACGCTCGGAAGAACTCTCCGAGCAGCTGGAATCCGATCAATTCTTTGAATCACTCGAAGCCATCAAGCAGGCCACTGCCGCTATGCTGCAGGCCTATCGCAATTTGTACGAAGGGATTCACCAGAGACGGGCCGCGCTTTATGAGAAGGCCCTGGAGTCTGTCAAGGGGCTTCCGGAATGGGCCGTCATCGACCAGGACCAACAACTGAGTGAGAAGGACAAAGCAGCATTCCTCTCTCCTCTCAGCCAAAGACTGGGGGGTGAGCTGGATCTGCCCGATGGGGCTGCCGTATGTCAGGACTGCAAGGCCACCGTGGCTCAGATGGAAACGGATATGGCCGCTGTTGATGCCATTCGGGAGAAGGTCATCAATCAGATCCTGGAACAGACCAGGGAACCGGACGAAAGAATCGAGCGAGTGCGCATTTCGGCGCTGTTCAGCGGCAAACTGGAGAACGAGAAGGACGTGGAGGAAGCTCTCAATACCCTGAAGGATTATCTCCTGAAAATCGTTTCCAGCGGCGCCTCGGTCGTCTTGGAGTGAACCATGCAAGCCTTGACCCTCTTCAACCAGAATTTTGCCGTCGTGGAAGAAACGCGAAATGTCAGGATAAGAGGCCTATGAATAGCGCGACCACTGCTGCATTGCGCGACTTTACTCTCAAGGCCAGGGCCCTCCTGGAGACCGAAGTGAGAGAGCAACTGGAGGGGATTTACGGCTGGCTTCCAGGCGGAAACCTGGAGCCGGCCGAAAGATACCCGGCTATCCAGGAGATCGACGAGGCGAGAAAGGTGCGCCGGGAGCTCGAGCGTTTCCTTGCGGAGAGCGTCGATGCAGGCATCAAACCAAATGAAGCTCGGGATGATCTACTGAGGGAAGCTGCTTTCACCTGGCTCAACCGCCTGGTGGCTTTCAAAATGCTGGAAGCCCGGAACCTCATCCGCCAATGCGTATCGAGGGGCGTGCAATGCCGCGGTTTTCTGCTGTGGCTCACAGAAGCGGGAAACGATGATCTCTACGCCAGGTATGAACAGGGGGACCTGCCGCAGAACCAGTTGGGCGAAGGTCCGCGCCAGGAAGCCTATCGGCGGTTCATCCTCTTCCAGTGCGGGAAGCTTGCCCTGGAAATCCGCGTGCTTTTCGACCCGGAAAACCTGGCCAGCCGCTTTTTCCCACGCCCCCCTGCACTTCAGCAGCTGGTCATGTGGATGAATGAACCGGGCATCGAGGAAGCCTGGGCTCCGGGAAACGAAGAAACGATCGGGTGGGTGTACCAGTATTTCAACGAATTGGAGAAGAAAGACGTCTTCGACCGCCTCTACAAGAAGAAGCAGAAAATTCGCAAGGAAGACGTTCCCGCTGCCACCCAGCTTTTTACTCCCAATTGGATTGTCAAATGGTTGGTGCAAAACACCCTTGGGCAATACTGGGTGCGCATGCACCCCGACAGCCGGCTCACAGCAGCTCTTCCCTATTTGGTCCCTTTGGCGGGCAAGGTCCCGAATCTACCGTTGAGAAGAGCCCGCGACATCAGACTCATGGACCCCGCCTGCGGTACGATGCACTTCGGTTCGGAAGCCTTTGACCTTTTTGCCGCCATGTACCGGGAGGAGATGGAACGGGCCGGCTCTCCAGGCTGGCCGGAAAAACCGTCGATCCAAGAAGAAGAGGAAATCCCTGCTGCCATCATCGCACACAATATCCACGGTATCGATATTGATCTTCGGTCGGTCCAGCTTTCCGCCCTGACCCTTTATCTCAAGGCGAAGGCGCTCAGCCCGAAGGCCGTGATCACCGAATCGCGCCTCGGCTGCGCGTCGGTCCTCCAATTCAGCAAGGAGAAACTGGATCGCCTCCTTGCCGATTTGAAGCTCAAGCATTCCATCTATGGCGCCATTTTGAGACCTCTCTGGGAAGAGCTCTGTCATCTGGAAACGGGCGGGAGCCTGGTTCGACTGGAAAAATACCTTTCAGAGGCCGTTCAATCTGGAAAGAAACAGCTTGACGGCCGGTTGGCCTCGTTTGTTGGGGCAACTCCTGGACAGTTTGAAACGGAAGAGGGCACTCGGGAGTTCTGGGAGATTATCGAAAACCAGGTGATTCAGGCGCTGAATTTTTTTGCCATGCATGAAGCTGAGCGTGGCAGTGGGCAGGCGTTTTTCAGTCGGGAGATGACCAAGGGGTTTCAAGTCCTCGACCTTATGCTCCGGCGCTATGATGTGGTGGTCACCAATCCCCCTTACATGACACGGCGTAACATGAATCCCCTCCTTGTGAGCTTCTTGCAGAAGGAATACCCCGAAAGCAAAGGCGACCTTTACACCGCCTTCATCGAGAGATGTGCGGAACTACTGCAAGAAGGCGGACGACTTGGCATGATCACCCAGCAGTCCTTCATGTTCATTTCTTCCTACGAGAAGATGCGCTGCAGGTTGTTGGGTACTTCGGTCATCGAAGCGATGGCCCATGTGGGGCCGAGAGCTTTCGAGTCTATTTCAGGGGAGAAGGTCAATACCACTCTGTTTGCCTTGAGGAGAGAATCCGTTGCAGACCAGCGGCAGGAGGCTATCGGTACTTATTTCCGCCTCGTCAAGGAACTCGATGGCGACAGCAAGCGCAGGCGGTTCGAATTGGCACTCGAGGCCTTGAAGGCTGGCCAGAATGATCCACTCGTTTTTCGGTATCGCCAGGGGGATTTCGATGCAATCCCTGGGAGTCCTTGGGTGTATTGGGTGACAGAGGCTGTGAAAGCCGTGTTCCATTCTTGTCCAAGATTAAGTGAACTGGCGAAAGTGTGTATCGGAATGAGGACGGGCGACAACTTCAGGTTCCTCAGGTATTGGTGGGAGACAGGAAAGTCTTCGATCGCAATGGGCTGTAGCAGCCCTTCTGAGGTGTTGAGCAATTCAAAGGGCTGGATACCCTATATGAAAGGAGGAACCTTTAGGCGTTGGTATGGAAACCAAGAGTATGTGGTGCGCTGGGCTAGTAATGGGCTTGAGATAAAGGAAAATACGAGAGCTGTGTATCCTCAATTGGGCGACAATTTGGGCTGGAAGATTAGCAACGAGGAGCAGTACTTCCACCGCGGTGTCACTTGGACTGATTTGACTTCGTGTAGATTCAACGCCCGGTTGTCACCTGGAGGATTCATTTTTGATGTCAAGGGCTCATCAGCCTTTCCTGAAGACATTCCGCTTGTGCTTGGATTGCTGAACTCCGCTTTTGCTCATTATGTTCTGAGTCTGATCAATCCCACCGTCAGCTTCCAGGTTGGAGATTTAGCTCGCTTGCCGGTCCCCAAAATCTCAAGCCATACTCTGAGGGATTTGGTCAACACCGCAGTTGAGCTGGCCAAGCAAACAAGTGCGGAAAGCGAAACGACCTACGATTTCATTTCCCCGCCTCCCTGGCCTACTGGTACCGACTCCGTTGCCGATCGAGCAGAACGGCTCTCCGCCATCGAACGGGAAATTGACGAGGAAGTCTATCGGCTCTACGGTATCAGTGATGAGGACCGGCAAGCCATCGAAAGGGAGTTGGCTGACAAAGCCTCCGGCCTGACCAATGAGGTGGACGACGTGGATGGGGAAGAGAGTTCACCTAGAGCCGATCAAAAGAGCGAAGCTCAAAATGACGAGACGGCCCAAGATGCGGGCATTACGCCGCGACTCACCACTGAAGAACTTGCCCGCCAATGGATCAGCTACGCTGTCGGGATCGTCCTGGGTCGGTTTCAGCCGGGAGTGGCAAAAGGACTCGGCTGCGGCCGATTCTCCCAAAACATTGCATCCAGCCTTCAAGACCTCGCTGATCCCGACGGCATCCTCGTCATGGACGAAGGTCACCCGGATGATCTACCAACGAAAGTGCTCCAGGCGCTCAAAATGATGGTGGGCGAGGAGGAAGCTGCCGATGTCATCCGCGCGGGAACCGAAAAGCGGGGGGCACCGGAGGACCTTCTGCGCCAATACCTGGACCGGACTTTCTTCAAGCAACACATCCAGCAGTACCGTAAGCGTCCGGTCTACTGGTATCTCCAGTCTCCCAAAAAACGTTACGGGATCTGGGCCTTCCACGAACGGCTGACCAACGACACCCTCTTTCGCATTCAGAAAGAATACGTGGGACCCAAGATAAACCACCTGGACGCGCAAATTGCGGACCTGCGGGCAAAGCGGGACGGAGCTCAGGGACGGGAACGGAGGGAGCTTGAAAAAACCATGGCGTCCCTGGCCGACATCCTCGATGACGTGCGGGAGTTCAAAAAGATCCTGGAGCAAATCATCCAGGAGCGAGGCTACCGTCCCCACCTTGACGATGGAGTGCTCCTCAACATGGCCCCGCTCTGGGAGCTTATCGCTTCCTGGCAGGCGGGGCCCAAAAAGGCCTGGCAGGCCTTGGAGTGCGGCGACTACGACTGGTCCTATCAGGCCATGGATCACTGGCCGGACCGTGTCCGTGAAACGTGCAAAACCAACAAATCCTGCGCCATCGCCCATGGACTGGAATTGATGTAGAGAGGGGACGCCTTTTGCGCTACATTAGAGCCTCTTGCAAAAGTCCCTGCACGTCATTCCGGCGAAGGCCGGAATCCAGTCCTCCCAGCGATTTCTGGACCCCGGCCTGCGCCGGGGTGACGGGATTTTTGAGTTCTGCAAGAGGCTCATTAGTTTGCATTTTCCTCGGACAAGGGATGTGTGGAAGTGCTTTTCGACTTAAAATCGGAGGAGTGCATCAGATGGATAAATACCGTTGGATGCCGTCCATCAGGATCAAAGGGTATCGTCCATTTAGAGACATACTCTTTCGTCTCACCCCGCTGCAAGTAATTGTTGGCGCGAACGGCTCGGGTAAATCGAGCCTCTTCGAGTTTTTGAAGTTCTTGAGAGATGCATGTTACCACGAAATCCCCCCAGAGATAATTTCAGGAAGTATCGGCCAGCAGATTTTTCACAAACCAGGCCCTGACAAATTGTGGTGGAGTGCTGAGATCGATCTACTTCAGAAAGTTCCACTCTATTACCAGGGGGAACTCATGGGACCGGTCGGCGCAACAAAGGTTATTTTCGAACGGGTGATCACCAAGAAGCCTCTGCATGAAGGATTTGACAGAGGCTACGCCTTCCTCAACTTCCAGCATGGCAGAGGACATGTGAGAGATCCTGAAGACAAGTCCTTCAAACGGAAAGAATGGGACCTGCGGAAACCCAACCAGCTGGGCTTGGGAGCCATAACCGACGCATCCCTCATCACCCTTTATAACCTCCGGGAACATATTCGGGGGTGGCGCTTTTATAATTCGTTTAATATAAACAACGACAAGATCAGGAAAGCGGTGCCGACCACTCAGGACCCCGTCTTGTACGAAGACGCGGGCAATCTCAGTGCCGTGCTGTTCCACCTGATGACCGAACATGGAGACGCTTTTGCTCAGCTTAAGTCTGTCATCAAATCGGCAATTCCCGGCTTTCGGAACCTCAACGTAAAGGCGAGGGGAGGACCGGGCGAGGTTATAGCCTTCTGGGAAGAAGAAAACATCGACACGGAATTAAGCCTTGCCGATCTCTCGGACGGGACCTTGCGTTTCATTGCCTGGGCCGCACTCTGTCTCATGCCTAAACCGCCGACCCTGATCTGCATTGACGAACCAGACCAGGGCGTGCATCCTCGTACTCTGACTATCCTTGCAGGCTTATTCGAAAAGGCTTCTCTCAGGACACAAATCATTTTAGCGACCCATGCGTCTTACTTCCTCACCCAGTTCTCTTTGAAACAGATTGCGGTCACGAAGAAGATAGAGGGAGAAAGCACCTACGTCCCAGTCAGTGATTCCAAGACGCTAATCGCCAATCTGGAAGACTTCGGCTCCGATGAACTGGAGCAGATGCATCGCTCCGACGAGTTGGAGGCTCTCTCATGAAGGAGGTCTTTGTCTATGTAGAGGGGCCAAGCGACCAGCTTGCCATGAGGGCCTTGCTGGATGGTCCTGCCCATCTCGCTGGGAAACAGGGATGCTCTCTTGATTTCTTCCCGTTGAAGAACAAACGAGCGCTGCTCAATAAAGGGCACAGAAAGGCGCTTAACATTCTGCGCAACAAGCCAAACAGCTTCGTCTTCCTGGTGCCGGACCTATATCCAAGGAACATGCCTTTTCCACACGCCACCTATGAAGAGTTGAAAAAGGAGGTAGAGAGAAGATTCGAGGTCGAACTCAGGGAAAAGGGGGCTGATGAACGGCTCAAAGAACGTTTTCGCGTGCACTGCTTCAAGTATGATCTGGAGGTGCTGCTCCTGGCTTCGGAGGAATCTCTGCTGAAAAGGCTTAATGTAGGAACCTTCAGCAGAAAATGGGTCAAACCAGCCGAAGACCAAAACCACGATAATCCTCCGAAGCGGATTGTGGAGGCTCTGTTTTCAGATTCACAAATGCGATACAGGGATACCATTGATGCTCCCTGGATCCTGGAAAGGTCAGATTATCGCGTGCTGCAAACCAGGTGCACTCAAAACTTTCGACCATTCCTGGAAGAACTATTTGCGATTTTGGAGCTCCGGTTGCCTTAGCAGCCTTGCACGGCTGACATGGGGTATTTCGGGGGCCAATCTTCAGTGTCAATCTACCCTGTTGAATGTAATGAGGATGACTATGCGGGCATATGGATGGTTTGCTCAACAGTGGGCCGAGGCAGAGGGAAGCCTTGATTACCAACTCGAAGGACTGGATCTTTCAGTTGGCGAGCGTATCCATGAAATCCTTGAGGCGCGAGCCCTCAGTCGTAAGGAGCTGGCAGACAAGCTTGGGATTACGGTGCCAACGCTTTCGAGGTGGGTCAATGAGCCCTCTCGATTGACGGCTCATAAACTCCTCTTGATTGCGCATGCCCTCGGCTGCCAGCTCGAAGTGCGGTTCACCGATGGATGAGCTCGTTTGGGCTGAATCACAGCATAGGCTACGACACGATGGGTAGAATCAGTGATCACCTCCAGCAACTGATCGAAAAGCAAATTAAGGAATGCGGCATTGTGGTCTGGTACGATCCGGAGGGCGTCTACGGAGCGTTCTGCGACAAGCTGTCCGTTCCCGAGGCAAGGATCTTTCGTTGGAGAGACAGTTTCTTCAGGCTGCGGCATGAGGTGGACGCCTTTCTTGAGTTCATCGATGAGCAGGGCCAACCTGACCCGGAAGGACATGTTCCTGCAAAAATTCTCATCTATATCCCCAAGGACCGACAAAACTGTCAACAAGCCCTCGTGGAAATGGAAGCAGCAGGTGTCATTATCGAACCGGGAGCAAATGCATGCCAGCGGAACACACGATTGAGGGTTGTCGCCGAGCAGGTGTTCCGAAAGGTCGCCCCGGACCAGGCGGAGAAGATCTGCAAGAAGGTGGAAGAAGGTCTCCTAACCCTTGAGGAGCTGGACAGGCTCGCTCAAGAAGTTGATGCTGTCGAGAGCGGAGCCTTTAAGCTCATTTTCGGCACGGTTTCACTCACTGATGTAGCCCTCAGATTTGCCGCCTCATCAGGATATGACCAGGCCCTTAAAGCTAAGCAGGCCTTGCCTGAGCTGGCGGATTTCTTTGAGAATGGCTTCGGCTTCGAGTCTCTTTCGCAGGGGTCCACGGGGCAACTGCGAAAGGAACTCCGGCGCCTGCTGCTCATGGGTGACGTGCTCTATGGGGAAGGAAGCGCGACGGCTATGGAGAAATACGCCTCTCTTCCCCTACCCACCGACCCAAAGTACCTTGAACGGGTCCGGGAAGTATGTACGGTATGGAGAAGCCGCACCGATTTCCGGCCTGCTTATGTGGAATCCGCTCAGTCCGTGGAAGAGGAAATAGGGGTCGCTGACGTCAATATTCCCATTGAAACCCTGTCATCGTTGGAGACTTTTCCTGTTTTCGAGCGCAAACTCATTCACCATGCTGAAGAAGGTCTCTTGCAGGGGAATCCAGATGACGCTCTCAAGTTGGCGCAGGAGCGCAAAGGGGGATTCTGGCCCTTGCAGCAACCAGACTACCAGTTGCGGTGGGCTCTTATTGAGAGCGGAGCCAGGCTTCGCATTTTGGGCAAAACCATCCGAACTCAATTGAAGAAACTGAAGGATGACCCAAAAGAGCATTTACTTCGTTACACAGAGGGTGAAAAACCGTGGTATCTGCTGGACAGGATCTACCGGCATCTTGAGCGCCAATACTCCTACCTGGATTGCGAAATTGGAGAGGATCACGCATTGCTGGAAAAGCTTATCGCCAGCCTACGCCAGGACTATATGGAGACCATCGAAAGCTCTGCCGGCCGCTTTATCACCGCCCTTGAGAAAGCGGATTTTCAGATTCCTGGTTTCCTCACGCAGGACGGAATCTATGCAGAAAAAGTCGCACCGCGGCTGGCCAAGGGCGATAAGGTGGCCTATTTCATTGTTGATGCTCTCCGCTACGAGATGGGCCTTGAGCTGGTCGAGGGGCTGAAAGCAGAATCGAACGTCACGGTGGCGCCTGCAATAGCCCAGTTGCCCACCATTACGTCGGTGGGAATGGCAGCATTGATGCCCGAAGCCGATCAAGGGATGGAACTGACGAACCTCGCCGGCAGTAAGATGACCGTAATGATCGGGACCAGCCCACTGAAAGACCGTGCCGCACGAATCAAACACTTTCAGGCCAAATGCGGGGTCGATGTCCTGGCGCTCAAACTAAGAGAACTTGTCAAACCATCTCGCAAGCGCCAGCAGGAGGTAAAAGCGGCAGGATTCATCATTGTGACTTCTCAGGAGATCGATCAGTTTGGCGAAGAGATTGAAGACGAAAGTGAAGCACGAATCATCATGGATGAGGTTTTGGACAAGCTGCGGAAGGCTATTCGAAATCTCATTGTTCTAGGCGTCAAAGTCTTCGTAATTTCCGCGGACCATGGTCATCTTTTTGGGGAAAACATTGAAGGCGGCATGCTCATGGATGCTCCGGGGGGTAAGACGGCGGAGCTCCACCGAAGAGTCTGGATCGGCCAGGGGGGTGTGGCGGGGGACGGCTTCATCAGGATTCCTTCGAGTCAGGTGCATCTCGGAGGACCGTTTGAACTGGCTTTTCCTAAAGGACTGGGATGTTTCAAAATAAAAGGCGGCGCGGGTGCCTACTGCCATGGCGGAGCTTCTCTTCAGGAAATAGTGATCCCTGTGATTTCCCTGGAGCCGCGCAAGACTCCTCCCTACTCGCACAAAACGGCAGCGGTGAGGCTGCAGATGGAGAAACCGAAGATCACCACACGGTTCTTCTCTATTACCGTCACCTACCAGCGACTCCATGGTATTGGCAGCAGCGAGGAAATTCGAGTCAAGATCGCAATCCGTGCCAACCGGAAAGAGGTCGGAGCCGTTGTCACTGCTGCCTATGGATTCGAAGAAGGCGCCAAGGAAATTCTGCTCAGGGAGGGCAAACCCAACGCTATTACGCTGATGCTGACCGATGACCAGGGTTTCGATAGCGTCACGGTTCATGTTCTGGATGCCATCAGCCAGGTGGAATTGACGAAATCGGAGTCCATTCCGGTGGGCATCGCGTTGTAAGAGGCTCATTCGAGAGAAGTGGATTTTGTGAGGTGAGAAACTTCATGGCCGACTTGGATCGGAAAGTCACATCCGTTTTTGCGGGGAAAGTAGTTCGCAAAGACCTCGTGCGCAAGGTGAAGGTCGGTGCGAATATCCCCATTTTCGTGTTGGAGTACCTGCTCGGGAAATACTGTGCAACGGATGATCCTCTTGCCATAGATGCCGGGCTGAAGGTCGTCAATGTGACCCTTGCCGAGAATTTCGTGCGGCCAGATGAGGCCAACAAGGCCCAGTCTTTAGTGCGAGAAAAAGGTAAGCACACTCTCATTGACAAGGTGAAGGTCAACTATCTCTCTCATGAAGACAAGTACTGGGCGGAGTTCGTGAATTTCGGCCATCGCCACGTTCACATCCCCGAACAGTTCATCCGTCAGTATGATCGCCTGCTCATGGGTGGGATCTGGGCGCAGGTCGAGATCAGGCATGAGTTTGATGAAGAGTCCCGGGGAAAGCGCAGCCCCTTCTGGATCGACAGGCTTCAGCCGATCCAGGTGGCCACCTTCGACCTGGAAGAATACCGCAAATCCCGGCGTGAATTTACCTCAGAAGAGTGGGTGGATTTTCTGATCCGGAGCATGGGATTGGAGCCGACGCACTTCAAACGGAGGCTCAAGCTCCTCTTCCTTGTGCGCCTGATTCCGCTTTGCGAGAGCAACTACAACCTCATTGAACTCGGACCACGAGGGACCGGTAAATCCTTCGCTTACCAGGAACTTTCGCCCTACGTCATCCTGCTCACCGGGCCGACGACGGTCCCCAATCTCTTTTACAACATGGCGACGGGCAGGATGGGTTTGGTGGGACTATGGGACGCGGTCGGGTTCGATGAAGTGGCTGATCTTCAGAAGATGCCCAAAGAAGTGGTTTCGACCTTGAAGACTTATTGCGAGTCCGGGACCTTTGCGAGGGGAAAGGAAGCGCTCTCGGGACATGCATCGATAGCCTATTTCGGAAATACCAACCAACCCGTGGAAGTCATGGTGAAGTCATCGCATCTTTTCGCTCCCCTGCCGGATGTTATCCGGGAGGACATGGCCTTCCTGGACCGCGTCCACTACTACCTTCCGGGGTGGGAAATCCCGAAGATGCAGATGGACTTCTTCACCGAGCACTATGGCTTTGTAGTGGACTACCTGGCGGAGGCGTTGAGAGAGCTGCGCCGCCATAACTTCGCGGAGGTGATCGACCACCATTACTCCCTGGGAGCTCATCTGAATGCCCGTGATGTCAAGGCCGTGAGGAAAACCGTCGCCGGCCTCGTCAAACTCATCTATCCCGAGGGAGAATGTTCGATGGAAGAGCTGGCCGAATTGCTGGAAATGGCGATTGAAGGGCGGCGTAGGGTGAAAGAACAGCTCAAGAAGATGGGATCCTTTGAGTATCATCAGACTTCTTTCTCCTACATCGATGGCATAACCAGGGAAGAACGATTTGTCGGAGTCCCGGAGGAGGGAGGCCGGCACCTCATTTCAACCGATCCGTTGGCGCCCGGTTCCGTTTATGCGGCCTCGGTTGACGATCAGGGAAAAGTTGGACTCTACCGTATTGAGGTGGGTTGTTCCGCCGGGACGGGGAAACTCAAGGTCAGCGGCGTCGCCGATGCCGGCATGAAGGAATCCATTCAGAGAGCATTCGCTTATCTTCAGGGCCACAAAGTTGAACTCGGCATCGCCCAGGCATTCGTCACCACGGATTTTCATGTGGAAACCATTGACCTGCTGAGCAATCGAATATCCTGTGAGGCGGGTGTCTCACTGGTTGTGGCTATCTGTTCGGCGATCAAGAAACACTCTGTTTCACCGGGTCTGCTTATCCTCGGGGACTTGAGTATCCAAGGCAACATAAAGACGGTACGATCCCTTTTGGAACCCCTTCAGGTGGGCATGGAAAATGGCGCTCGCAGGACTCTCATTCCTCTCGAAAACAAGCGCCATTTCCTGGAAGTCTCGGCGGACATCGTCGAGCGTGTGGATCCCATCTTTTATGGAGACCCGGTTACAGCCGCTACGAAAGCGATGGGGTTGAACTAACAATCAGTAGCTGCTTCAGCAGCCTTGGATCAGGAGTGCGTTTACAATAAGTAGCTCCCTTCAAAGATCATTTCCCTTTGGTCTCCCTGATGTTCATCATCAGGGCAAAGGCAATGGTGCCGTAGGCGATGAAGCTCCTGAAATACTCGCCGAGGGCGGCATGGCTGAAGATGTTCTGGCCCGCCTGGGGAGAGACAATGAAGAGTGAATGGAACAGGAACACCCCCAGGAACACGTGTCGTACCCTGGCCTCTCGAATGGTGGCCCCCCCGGCCAGCAGCGCCGCGCTCGCAAAAACACCCGTATTCATATGAGCGGTATAAACGTTCAGCATCCCGATGTTCTGGAGAAAGAAGAGCTGCCCGCAGGAAGCGATGACGGTGGAGAGGATCATCGCCTTGATCCGCACGCCGCCCACATCCACCCCCAGGAGCAGCGCCTTTTCATGGCTCCCTCGAACGGCTTTGAACTGCTCTCCAAGGCGCGTTCTCAAAACATAGGCGATGCCAAGGGCGAAGCAGACCACTACGAGGATCATAAACAGGGGAAATTCAATAGGACCGAGCGCAACCAGCCAGAACCTGTCGATGAGGTCCCGATAAGCGGCCAGATCGACCATGCTCCTGACCCCGATCCCCCGCGATAAAATGATTTCCGGATTATGACAGGGAATGATACTGCCGTAACCCGCCAGAAAGATGAACTGGTAGATGCAGGTGGCCAGCATGCCGATGATCATCGTAACGATCATCTCCTGCCCTCGCACCCGGTTCAGCGTATGGCCGATGACAAAACCGAGAGCAACGGACAGGGCACCGCCGATAACCAGGGCGACCAGGAGCCCGCTCAGTCCCCCCAATTGCTGATCAAGGG
Organism: uncultured Syntrophobacteraceae bacterium; assembly: GCA_964441945.1. Lineage (GTDB taxonomy): Bacteria > Desulfobacterota > Syntrophobacteria > Syntrophobacterales > Syntrophobacteraceae > JADGQM01. Next base: position 5,811 of record CAYTWB010000036.1, on the reverse strand, counting down.
CCACCAGCAGCCCCACCTGGGAAGCGATGGCGCCCACGGTCACCGCGAAATTCAGGCCCATCCCGGCAGCGATGGGGATCATCAGGGCAAGCACGGTGACCCCGTCCCGGATCAGCCTGACCACGACTTCGTTGACGATGAAAACGAGGCTCATGCCTGAGTAGTACCAGCCCAGAAGGATCAAAGCCAGAAACACCAGCGGTACAGGATTGATCTGCTTCATGAACGGACCGCTCCTCCCCGGTGCAGCATGGCATACAGGATGACCAGGTTGGTGATCATCATGCGCAGAATTTCCGCCACTTCAGGAACGAGGAGTTCGTTGGCGATCGGTGCCGAAAGAACGTATGTGGTCTGGAGCAGATAGGTGCCGAGAAGAACGTGCAGGATTCCGGCCCGGCGTCCGATGGCTCCACCGATCAAAATGGCCGATGCGGCGGGGAAAGCCGTCATGAGGGGGGCGTCGTAGAGTTCGATGAATCCGTAGCTCTGGGCGTAAACGACGATACCCCACGCGCCGATGAGGGTGGAGAGCACGATCGCGACGGCCCTTGTCTTGTGGACATCGATGCCGGCAAGCCTTGCAAAGGTTTCATTCTCGCCGACCGCCAGAATGGCCTTGCCGGTCTTCGTCTTGAAGAAGAGATGGAGAAGTCCGCAGAGAATACCAAAGCAGAGCAGCAGACCGACCGGAACGGTTATTCCGGCTATCGTGAAGGCCAGCGAAGAGTTCAGCACCTTCTCGAAATAGCCTTTCAGTCCAATAATGGGGCGTAGACCCTCGCCGCCGATCGGCCACAACATCACGGGATTGTTGAAGGGGGCGGCAGCCCAGAAGATGTCGAAAGCGGAAACGAGGGAAAAGCCGACAAAGGTTGCCGTAATCTCCTCCCTGCCCGTCACCCGGTTAAGGAGCCTCGAATACAGGAGACCAAAGGCAATCGCAAAGGGTGCGGCAGCACCGAGAGCGGCCAGGAAGCCGGCCAGGTTGGTGATCCGAAAATTGACCGCGATGCAGAGACCGATCAGCCCCGCAATGATGCCTACGGGAAGCCCGAAATTGATCCCTATGCCGGCATTCAGCATGGGCACCAGGGACAGGACCAGCACACCATTCATACCCAGACGCACCAGTGAATCGCTGAGGATTGCCGGCAGGGGGATGCCCAGGCCGACCGCCATACCCATCAGGAGGATGAGGAAGAAGAGGATAAGGACCTGGGGAGTCAGAAAGCGGGCCAGGTTCATTCCGTTTGCTTCCATTCGCCCGAAAGCGCCAGGGCGAAGATTTTGTCCTCAGCGTCGGGCGGGAGGACCGCAATGATCGACCCGCGATACAGGACTACGATGCGCTCGCAGATCCGCTTCAGCTCATCCAGCTCGCTGGAAGCAATGATGATGGTGGTGCCCATCTGGTGATTGATGTTGAGCAGGGTCTGGAGGATGATCTCTTTCGCACCGATGTCAATCCCCCGCGTCGGCTCGGAAACAAAAAAGACCTTCGGTTCCAGGGCCAGGGCCCTGGCAATGCAGACCTTCTGCTGGTTGCCGCCGCTCAGCTCCCCGACCTCTTGAGACAAAGCGCTGCACTTGATGCCGAACCTCTCGATGCACTCCTGGGCATACGCTTGAGCCTCTCTGCGATCGAACATCCTCAGCGAAGTCAGCGGAAACCCTTTCAGGAACTTGTTCTTGCTCTGGGCGGCATTGAAGACGATGTTCTCCACAACCGTATGATGGGGCAGCAGGCCCATCGCCTTGCGCTCTTCGGGAAGGAAGCAGATGCCTTTGGCAAGAGTGGCCCTGGTATTTCCGGGATCCAGCGGCTCCCCCTCGAAAAAGACCTCACCCCGCGTCTCGAAAAGACCCATCACCCCTGTTCCCAAGGCGAGTTTACCGTGGCCTGAAAGGCTGGTGACGCCAATCACCTCCCCCTTCAGGACCTCCAGGTCCACCGCTTGCAGGGTTTCGCCGGGCATGTTCACTCCAAAGCGGGCGAATCTCATGACCGGTTGAGCCTCCCTGCGCCGCTTTATCCGCACTGTTTTAACCACCTTGCGCCCGACCATGGCTTCCGCAATCCGATCCAGTTCAAACTCCCCGCGCTCAAAAGCGGCGGCAACCTCCCCATTGCGCAAAACAGTGGTCCGATCGCACAGATCGATAACCTCCTCGATACGGTGCGATACGAACAGAATGGTCGTGCCCTTCCCGGCAAGGTCCTTCAGGATCGCCATCAGCCGCCTGGAGTCCTCGCGGTTCAAGACCGCCGTGGGTTCATCAAGTAGCAACACGTTCAATTGGCATTTGTCCAGTTCCCGAGCAATCTCCACGAACTGCTTGGCATTCACGGGAAGCTCCGAGACCTTCAGGGCGACCTCGGTCTCCATGCCCAGCTGCCTCAGGGTCTGCGATACGTCGGTACGGTTCCTGGGTGCGTCGACGTACGCGAAATTCCGTCCGAAGAGCCTTTCCGTGAAACGATAGACATTCTCCCTGGTCATCTTGACATTTTCCGCCACGGTCAGGTCCGGGATCAGAGCGAACTCCTGGTGGATCATGCCGATGCCGTGCCTGACCGCGTCCAGCGGGCTCGAAAGGCGGACGCCGGCACCGCGAAGGAAGACCTCGCCCGAATAGCCTCCGGTCATGGCGATGGTCGAAGTGCCGAACAAAACATGGAGCAGAGTGCTCTTCCCCGAACCGTTCACCCCAACCAGTCCATGGATCTCACCGGCATGGACTTCCAGGTTGACCGATTTGAGGGCTTCGGTCGTACCGAACCTCTTGCTCAAGTTCTTGATGACGAGCATGGACAAACCATTTACGGCAAACGAGGGATCAAAACATGGATGCGTCGGACCCAAAGCAGTCAGTACCGGCAATCCACGAAGGCACATCAAACATACCAGAAAACACCCGTCTGGAGGTTTTCTTTTCGCGCCTTCGTGGATTAAAAGGGGAAGTGGAAGAGGGCTGTTTGCGATTACCGGTCAGCCGAACCGCCTGTGGACTCTCATCAGTAAATGATCGAGTCCATGATGATCAGGAAGTAGTTGTCCAGATTCGGCTTCATTCGGTTGAAGCTTACCTCGACTCCGGCTATCTGTTTGGCCATGGCCTGCAACTGGGCCAGATCCGTCCTGTTGATCCGGCCTTCAATCACCCCCCGGGCCACCTCGACCGAATATTCCGGGAAAAACACTCCGACCGGCACCGGCCATGTGGACAGGCGCCCCCTACAATTCGCCGCGGCCGCTTTCTCCCTGATCATGGCGTTGATCTTGTCGAAATTGCCGGCATCCTCGGGCTTGATTTCCAATCCCATGGCGGCTGGAAATCCCTGGGTGGGCGTCGGACAGCATTGCTCCGGCATGATGAAGCCCAGTTCCAGGGCCTTGGCAATGATCACGTCCTGCATCGGGCAATTGGTGCCGAAGATGGCCGTATCCTTGCCATATTTGGCAATCTGCCGTGAGATGTCCTCCTGCAGAAACTGCAGCATAGCAGCCGGACCGTTGCCGGTCTGCGGATCGGGGGTGCTGATGTCAACGAAGGTCATGCCCAGCTTCTCACACGTCTGCTTCATCATGTCGCGCCGTTTGGCCAGGATTTCTTTGGCCATATGGGTGGGGAATGAGTAGTGGATGAAGGTTTTCGCGCCCATTTTCCGGGCCTTGGTGGGAATGGTTTCTCCACGTTTCAACCAGTCGGTGTCGAGGGCCAGGTCGACATATTTGGCCATCATGTCCGGATCATCCCAAATGGGAGCGGTGATGACCGTGATATCCGGGCGCTTTTCCTTGACTTTCTGGATTGCGGGGAGAATTCCCGCATAGCCGGCGCAGATGATGATGGCCTTCATCTCCTTGTCATCAGAAAGGCTGACGATTTGAGTGATGGCCGTCTCCTGTTCGGCTGCGAAATTCTTGGGCAAGGTAATGTGCTTGACCGTTCCAGGATACTTTTTGGCCATCTTGTCGCCCCCCCTGAATTCATCCTCGCTTGCAGACAAATTAGGGGTCACTACGCCGATTTTGTATTCGGGAACTGCTGCCGCCAATCCCCCCGAAGTGAAGCAGAAAAAAACCACCAGCCCAATCGAGAAAACCACCCAACGCCTCTTCATGTTGCCATCCTCCTCATGCGTAATGTTGACTTGAATTCAGTACCCTTATTCCATTCCTCCACTTCTTTCAACCTCCCTCACTCTGTTCACCAACAGAAAACAAGCGCCGATCCCCGGTACGATCCGGTTAGCGCTTGTGTCCCAATAAACAGAAAGACCGAAGAGAGCAAACAGGTAATTCCTATGGCCGACGGCGTCTCAAATTGAAGAACTCAATGGCACATAATCGGAGTGATCGACCCATGCGGCAAATTCCGAATGAGATTCTTAGTACAGCGGTGCACAATAGAGCGACCATTATCACATGTCGTCATTCCGGCATGCTGTTGACCGGAATCCAGAAAAGCCTCCTTTATAACCGGCCTAACGGTCATGAACTGTGGGCAGTGGTTCACCCCCAGTGGCAGCAATCCCCCCAACCCCTCTTTTCAAAAGCGGGACAGGGGGGATTCTCACGCTACAACCTGCCGGTATGACGAATGGGAATTCGGTCACTCATTTATGCGGGGCCGTAATTGGTATTATCGTCGCATGCGATGACGTTGGAGGTACAGAAGACCGTACACCGGAGGGATAAGAGGAGTCCCGCCGCAGCATGATGGGCGGCGGGACCTTCCATCGTATTTGAACCCCCTGTTTCAATACCGCCCCCGGCGCTCCAGGAAACCAGGGGAAGCACCTGTCAAGGGGTTCAAAGGTTTTCAGTCCGCCCTCATTGCATGGCTGCGAGGGCCGACTGTAGAGGAGACCCGGCCCTGTTAGGCCTTTTTGGCCAGATTGGGCCTGAGGAAGATGAACCAGTACATACCACCGACCATGAGCGCGCCGCCGATGATGTTGCCGATCGTCGCCGGAATCAGGTTATTGATGAAGAAATTGCCCCAGGTGAGAATCGCCCCGCCATCCTTCAAGTTCGCAGCGACACCGGCGAAATAGGTCGGATCGAAATCCTTGATGATCAGAGCCGAGGGGATGAAGTACATATTGGCTACGCAGTGTTCGAAGCCGCACGCAACGAAGGCTGAGATCGGCGGAATGATGGACAGGATCTTATCGGCGGTGCTCCGGGCGCTGAAGCACAACCATACCGCCATACAGACCAACGCGTTACAAAAGATCGCCAGGAAGATGCATTGGACAAACCCCAGGCTGGTCTTAGCGATTCCGATGTTGAGCGCGGTCACACCAACGGCACCCCCACCCATCAAATGCTGTTTTCCAAGAAATACAAAATAAGCCGTAACCACGGAACCGACGAAGTTCCCGATATAAACGATCACCCAGTTTCTCAGCATGGCACCCGTTGTGACCTTCTTCGAAGCCCAGGCCATCGGGATCAGGCAGTTACCGGTGAAGAGCTCGGAGCCGCCGACAACGACCATGATCAGGCCGGTAGTAAACACAAGGCCCCCGAGCAGCCGCTGGAGCCCGTACGGGAAGCCGGTGGTGAAGGCCACATCCTTGCCGGCATTCACCACAATCTTTCCAAGACCGGCCCACACCGTGGTGGCGTAGTTGGCCCCCATGGCAATGAAGGCACCGGCCAGGATCGCCAGCGCGAACATCTGGGCGGCGCCGAGGTTTGCCTTGGCAATTCCCACATTTTCAGCTTTAGTGGCCATCTCCTTGGGAATCAGAGCGTCGAAAGATACACCATTACTCATACCGTTTTCTCCTCATGA
>CAYTWB010000035.1:0-44645 GCA_964441945.1 uncultured Syntrophobacteraceae bacterium | reverse complement strand
TGATTGCAAGGTCTTGATTTAAATTATGAACTATTTGAGAACAGGTTCACCGTGGAAGCCTCTTTGATTGCTCTTGACGTACCAGACTAAATCATCTAACGTCACGCGCTTGAGGAGGGTCGGACAATTGATGCTGCCACTTCACGACGGAGAAGCTTGTCTGGTATGGAAGATCTGAACCTGGTAATGCGGGAGCGGTTACGAAAAGCGACGGAAATGGAGCAAGAGGGGATTGCGCTTTTTCCGAACAAGTATCCTGTCTCCCATCACATCAAGGATCTCTTGGAAACCTTTGGCCAAAGCACTGCGGAAGAACTTGAAGGAGAGACCGACACGTTTGTAATAGCGGGTCGGATCATGGCAATTCGATCCTTCGGGAAATCCATATTCATGCATCTTCTGGATTCCGGTGAGAAGCTTCAGCTCTACATTCAGCAGAACCAGCTGGACACTCAAAGCTATGCTCTGGCCAGGAAGCTGGACATCGGGGACATCATTCGCGTCCAGGGGCATCTTTTCAGGACCCGCACCAATGAGCTCACTCTTCTGGCCAAAGAAGTAGTCCTTCTGAGTAAGAACCTGCGGCCTCTGCCGGAAAAATACCATGGTCTAAAGGATGTCGAGCTCCGCTATCGCCAACGCTACGTTGACCTGATTGTCAATGACGCAGTCCGCGAAACCTTCAAGAAGCGGGCTGCAATCATTCAGACCATGCGCCGGTTCTTAATGGAGAGGGGATTCCTCGAGGTCGAGACACCGATGATGCAGCCCATCCCGGGCGGTGCGACGGCAAAACCCTTCAGGACCTTCCACAATGCCCTTGGAATGGAATTGTTTCTGCGGATTGCGCCCGAACTCTATCTTAAGCGTTTGCTTGTTGGAGGGTTTGAGCGAGTCTTCGAATTAAACCGCAACTTCCGCAATGAAGGGATCTCGACACAGCATAACCCAGAGTTTACCATGCTGGAATTCTACCAGGCTTTTGCGACCTTTGAAGAGCTTATCCGCATTACCGAAGAGCTCTTCGGTGCCGTGGCGATGGCGGTTAATGACGGCAACCTCACGGTCCAGTATCAGGGAGAGTCGATCAGCCTCGCTTCTCCGTGGGCCCGATACCGTTTCCATGACGCTCTGGTCGAAATTGGCAATATCCCCCGTATAGTCGTTGAAGACCCGCATCAGACCATGGAATTGGCCGGTTCCATGGGAGTTGAAGTGAACCGTCTCGAAAGCCACGGTCAGGTGCTTGCTAAAATTTTCGACCTGGTAGTTGAACCAAAGCTGATTCAGCCCACCTTTATCACGCATTACCCTCTGGAGATCTCGCCGCTTTCCCGCCGCAGCGAGGCGGATCCTGCGCTTGTTGACCGCTTCGAGCTCTTCCTCGCCGGCAGAGAGATGGCGAACGCCTTCTCAGAGCTCAATGATCCCCGCGATCAGCGAGAAAGGTTCCTGCTCCAGCTTCAGGCACGTCAGGCGGGAGACGAGGAAGCCCATTTGATGGATGAAGACTACATCCGTGCGTTGGAATACGCTATGCCTCCCGCTGCAGGCGAAGGCATAGGGATCGATAGAGTGGTGATGCTCTTTACGGATTCACCGTCAATTCGTGATGTGATCCTTTTCCCACATCTTAAGTCGGAGAAGAAAACATAACAACAACATGAATTTTGAACTCTTTGTCAGTTTGCGCTATCTATTGGCAAAACGGCGCCAAACCTTCATCTCTCTCATAACTTTCATCTCTATTGCCGGTGTGGCAGTCGGAGTAACCGCACTGATCGTAGTGCTCGCCGTGATGAACGGCTTTCAGGATGACATCCGGACACGCATCCTCGGCATTACTTCTCATATGGTGGTGGGCAGCTTCAACGGGGCCTTTTCTGATCACAATGCCATCATGAAAGAGGTTGAGAAATCGCCTGGTGTGATAGCCGCTACGCCATTCATCAACGCTCAGGTGATGATCAGTTCCGGAAGAAACGTATCGGGGGCAATCCTGCGAGGGATTGACCCGCAGAGTGCATCCAGAGTGATCAACATTCAGGACAACATGATCCAGGGGAACCTGGGCGATCTTCGACCCGAAGCGCCCTCCGCAGATGGTTCTCCTCGCCAACCGGGAATTATCCTGGGGGTGGAGCTGTGCAACAATCTCGGAATTCGCCAGGGGGAATGGGTTACCGTCATTTCGCCGTCGGGGCGCATGACGCCGATTGGGCAGGTCCCAAAGAGCAAGCTGTTCCATGTGGTTGGTATCATCCGATCTGGAATGTATGAATACGATAACACGCTCGCTTACATCAGCCTTGCAGCAGCGCAGCAGTTCCTCGGACTCGGGGAAGCGGTGAGCGGCATTGAGGTCAGGCTTGATGACATCTACAGTGCCCGTCAGATTGCAGAATCCCTTCGATCTCGTCTTGGCCCTCCCTTCTGGGTGCGTGACTGGATGCAGATGAATCGCAATCTCTTCTCGGCGCTCAAGTTGGAAAAGGTTGTCATGTTCATTATCCTGACTTTGATCATCCTGGTCGCGGCATTCAATATAGTCAGTTCGTTGATCATGCTGGTTATGGAGAAGACGCGCGATATCGCCATTCTGAAAACCATGGGGGCAACGACTGCAAGCATCCGCAAGATATTCGTTATGGAAGGGTTTTTGATCGGGGTGTCCGGAACGGTTTTGGGTCTTTTGGGTGGTTTTGCTCTTTGCAGTCTGCTGAAAAAATACCAGTTCATTGAGCTGCCGCCGGATGTATACTATCTCTCAACACTTCCCGTCAAAATGGAACCGCTCGATGTCTGCATGATAGCCCTGGCCGCCATTCTGATCAGTCTCATAGCGACGCTCTATCCGTCTCGTCAGGCTGCAAAGCTCGATCCCGCGGAAGCCCTGCGCTATGAATAACGATCAGCATCCCGTGGAGGTTCAAGCCTTATCCGTTACGAAGGTTTTCGGAGAGGGTGTTCGGGCCATTGAGCTCTTTCGAGATCTGGATCTCGTGATTCGCCGTGGAGAGTGTGTGGCGATTATGGGTGCTTCGGGAGCGGGCAAATCAACGCTGCTTCATATTCTTGGGACCCTGGAAAAGCCTACGAATGGCAAGGTGCTTTATGGCGGGCAGGACATTTTCCTTTGGGAAGAAAAGGACCTTGCACAATTCCGCAATCGGAATATCGGGTTTGTGTTTCAGTTCCATTACCTGCTTCCTGAGTTCAACACCGTGGAAAACGTGATGATGCCCGGCATCATCGCCGGGCTTCCGCTTCGTGATGTCAGGTCTCAAGCGCTGTCTTTGCTGGAGAAACTGGAACTGACGGAGCGACTGCAGCACCGGGTGGGTGAGCTTTCCGGTGGAGAGCAGCAGCGTGTAGCCGTAGCGCGAGCTTTGCTTCTGCGTCCAAGGATTTTCCTCGCTGATGAGCCAAGCGGAAACCTCGACAGCAGAACAGGACGAAGACTCCACGAGCTGCTGGTCAGTCTGAACAGAGAGCTCGGTCTGACCATGGTGATCGTAACACACAACCCCGAGCTTGCCGGGATGATGCATAGAACCTTGCGCCTGGTGGATGGCCAACTTCGGGTGGAAACGTCGGCCTAGTCCTTGTTAAGGAATTAGTTGTGGTATGACGCTCAGTGAGCTATAGAAGATTCGTTTCTCAGCTGGAAGCTTTTTGCCACAAGTAGGGTTTGATGATAGATGCCTTGAATTCTAAGGGGTGGAGGATGCGACCATGTTAAGCGGCAAGAGGTTTGCCCTGCATTTTTGGATCCCTCTCTTTTTAATGATCCTCGGGACTGCAGTCTGGGCACAGGAACAGAATCCAAGAGTTGCGGTCATGCCGTTTGCCATCCGCGGAATCCAGGATCCGGCAGCTGTTCAGAAATCGATCGACGAACTGCTGATTCGCCAGCTTATGTCGGAAGGAGCCAGGGTAGCGGGTCCCGATGAGGTCGGGAAAGTGGTGAGGGCGGGGGAGTCGGTGCAGACCGATGAGCAGGCCAGAATGATCGGGCGCAGACTCCAGGCCGATTATGTCCTGATCGGCAGCTTCAATCAGATTGGCAACAGCATCAGCCTGGACGCGAAACTCGTTAACACTTCGGGGCAAAAGAAAACGGAAATCATCTTTGCCGAGGAGAAAGGAATAGAGAACCTGGCGGCTGCGACCAATATCGTTGTTCAACGCATGTCGGTCCACCTGCTGTCAAAGGCGGTGATATCAGAGGTCCTGGTGCGTGGGGCGGAACGCATCGAAGTGGACGCCATCAAACTGAACGTCAAGAGCAAGAAGGGAGAAGTGCTGCGACCCGACCAGGTGGCAGAAGATATCAAATCGATCTACAAAATGGGATTCTTTGAGAAAGTTGACGCCGAGATCACCGATACTCCCGCCGGCAAAACACTCACTTTCGTGGTACAGGAGAATCCAACACTCCAGGAAGTGCACGTCACCGGAAACAAAAAGATCAAGGAAAAAGACATCCTGGCGGCTATCTCGACGAGGCCGTTCAGTGTATTGCAGAGAAACGTGATCAGTGAAGATGTTCAGAAAATCATCAAGCTCTACCATCAGAAGGGCTTCTTCAACGCAGACGTGAAATCAACCGTTGAATTTCCCAAAGACCCCCGGAAAGCCGTGGTCTCCTTTATTATAAAGGAGAATGATAAGGTTTATATCAGAAGTATCAGCTTTACGGGCAACAAGAGCTTTTCCGCCCGCAAACTCCGAAGCATCATGGAAACCAAGGAGAAGATGATAGTCATCTCCTGGTTTACTGATCGTGGCATTCTTCAAAACGATATTCTGGATACGGATATTGACCGGCTGAGCATCTTCTATCATGACAAGGGCTTCATGGAGGCCAAGGTCGGTTCTCCGAAGGTTACCATGAAAGATGGCGCTTTCTACATCGAGATTCCGGTGGACGAGGGTGATCGATACCGAGTATCCGATGTCACGATCTCGGGAGACCTCCTGGAAAATAATGATCGTATGCTTAAAGGCCTGGAGTCAAAGCCGAAGGATTATTTTGGGCGCGAAAAACTGCGCAACGATATGGATAAAATCAGCAAAGCCTATATGGACCAGGGTTATGCTTACACACAGGTCGACCCGATTGTCAAACGCGACGATCAGGATCGGGAAACGGCAATTGATTTTAATGTCAGTAAAAAGGGTTTGGTCCATATCGGCAGAATAACAGTGAGTGGGAATACCAAAACGCGGGATAAAGTCATCCGAAGAGAACTCAAGCTGGCAGAAGGGGACCTCTTCAGTTCAACCCAACTGGAACAAAGCATTAATAACTTGAAAAAGCTGGACTACTTTGAGGATGTTGAAATCACACCGACCGATACCGAACAGAGCGATATCATGAACCTTCATGTGAAGGTCAAGGAGAAGCTGACCGGCACGATCAGTTTCGGTGGTGGGTATTCATCGGAAGACGGGCTGTTCACCAGCGCTGAAGTGAATCAGCGGAACTTGTTCGGAACAGGCCGCTACGCGTCAATCAAGGGATATCTCGGGCAGAGCGCTCAACGCTACGTGGCAAGCTTTACAGAGCCTTACATGTTTGATCGGCCGATATCCGGCGGTATCGATCTCTATAACTGGCTCAGAGAATATAGCGATTTTACGGAAGATTCGCTTGGTTTCAGGATACGTTCCGGATATCGCTTCGGCAATTACAGCCGACTCGGAGTTTTTTACACTCTCAGCAGTGCTCAAGTCACATCGATCACTGCAGGGGCTCCTCCCATCATCACGCAACAGGAAGGACGCATGCTCAATACGGCACTCTCCGCTGCGCTCGAGCGGGACAGCACCGATCACCCCTTTCTGCCCACCCGTGGAATGGTCACCTCAGTTGGGGTTCAATGGGGGAGTCCTTTACTGGGAGGTGAAACCAACTACCTCAAGACCGAGGTCAAGCACGGCATTTTCATACCGTTGTTCTGGAAGCTTGTGGGGTACGTACGAGGGGAATTTGGTTACATCAATATCCTGGGGAAGGATGATAATCGATCGGTGCCACTTTATGATCGCTTCTTTCTGGGTGGTATCAATTCACTCCGTGGTTTCAAATGGGCTACCGTCGGTCCCCAGGAAAATGGCTATGACATCGGCGGTTTGACTTATGGACTGGGTACGGTTGAAGTGCTTTTCCCTGTGGTCGAGAGTATCGGAATGCGCGGGGTGGTCTTCGTCGATGCTGGAAATGCATTCCGAACGATGAAGGATTTCAGGATCGGCGATTTCCGAACCGATGCAGGATGCGGTATCCGATGGCAGTCGCCCCTGGGGCCTTTGAGGGTTGAATGGGGCTACAACCTGGATCCAGAGCCGGGAGAAAGCAAATATCAATTTCAGTTTTCTGCAGGAGCTTTTTTCTAAGGAGAGAGACATGAAAGAGCGTTATGTGGGGTGGGTGTTCTGTGTTGTGGGGTTGATCATGCTGCTTTCGACACCACCGGTCTTTGCGGCCGGCTCTTCCAAGATCGGCGTGGTGGACGGTATGAAAGTATTGGAACTGTCCCAATGGGGCAGGCAGGCCAGTGAGGAGTTCAGAAGAGAGGCGGAGAAGGTGAAAGCTGACCTGGAGCCCAAGGAGAAAGCACTCCTCACCGCCAGGGACGAGTTCGACAAGAAGAAAGATGTCCTGGATCAGAAGGCTAAGACCAAAAAGGAGCAAGAGCTTCGGGACCTGTATCAGGACTTCCAGAAGCAGACCGTGCAGGCCAATGCAAAATTTGAAGAGCTGCAGGCTGGAATGTTTGGGAAAGCCCGGGAAGCAGTGCGAAAGATAGTGGAAAAAATTGCCAAAGATGAAAAGTTTGATTTGGTGTTTGACAAGAGCGCGGTCGTATTTGTCGCTTCGGATAAAGACGAGATAACCCAGCGCGTGGTTACCGAACTGGATAAAATGCCACCCTTCAAATACTAGCTGAACAGCCTGATCATGTGCCTCACTTCGGCCGAAGAGAAACCTTGCCATTCCTGAAGGAGGCGGTTTGTCTTTGAGGGGTTCTCTTTGGCCGCAGGGTTAATCGAGCGCTGATTTTCCCACACCATCTTGAAGAGAGGCCGGTTGGGATGAGTGGGGTCTTGGGCAGAAATGGCTATGACAACTGAACGAAATGAATGCGGGCGAAAATCCTTTCTCCTGGAAGAGATTGCCAATCACGTCGGGGCAAAGGCCAAGGGGGATTCACGCATCCGCATCGTTGGTGTGAACTCGCTCGAAGATGCGCAATCGGACGAACTGAGTTTCGTGAACGAAGAGCGTTACCTGCCGTTGATGGGCAAATGCAAAGCGGCAGCACTGATTGTTCCTCCCTCGCTTGACTTCCTCAACTTCCCTCTGCTGATATCAGCTCATCCTTACCTGGCTATGGCCAGGGCTTCACAGCTCTTTTCGGAGCCGCCCCATCTGATGGATGGGGTCCACCCCTCTGCTTTTGTCGGAGAAGGGGTGAAACTTGCAGATGGGGTGTGCGTGGGTCCGCTTGCGCATCTCGGACCAAAATGCCGGGTCGGTGAGAGGTCCAGGGTATATGGGACGGCATACCTTGGCTCCGGAGTCGAGGTTGGTGATCATTGTCTGATCTATCCGGGAGCAACGATTCTGGACCACTGCAAGATTGGCGATAGAGTCATTATTCACAGCGGTACGGTCATCGGCAGTGACGGTTTTGGGTTTGCCCAGGATGAAAAGGGAAGGCACACCAAGGTCCCTCAGACAGGAATCGTCCAGATTGATGATGATGTAGAAATCGGTGCCAACTGCACGATTGATCGTGCGGTCTTCGGCCGGACCCTGATCCAACGGGGGACGAAGATCGATAATCTGGTTCAGATCGGCCATAATGTGGTCATAGGAGAACATTCCATCATTATTGCTCAGGTGGGTATCGCCGGCAGCACTCGTGTGGGCAGGCACGTTGTTCTCGCAGGACAGGTGGGGGTTGTAGGGCACATCGAAATCGGCGACGGTGCAAGAGTTGGGGCCCAATCGGGAGTAGGGCGGTCTGTCGAGGCCGGAGAGGATATGTCCGGCAGCCCTGCCATACCCCACAAGGAATGGCGCAGAATGACAGTGAATCTCAAACGGCTGCCACAAATGAGGGAAGAGCTTAGACAACTCAAGACGATGGTTCAGGAGCTAGAGAAAGCGATGCATGGGGAATGAATATGGAAAAGGACATCCTTGAGATCTTGAAAATGATGCCTCACCGATATCCGTTTCTTCTGTTGGACCGGATTCTGATCTACAGTGAAGATGAAGTCGTAGGGTTAAAGAATGTGACAATCAATGAGCCCTTTTTTCAGGGCCACTTTCCGGCACACCCGGTCATGCCGGGAGTGTTGATTCTTGAGGCGCTGGCACAGGCCGGAGGTCTTTGGGCAATAGCACATTCACCTCCCAGGGAGCGATCGGCAGTTTACTTAATGGGGTTCGACAAGGTTCGCTTCCGCAAGCCGGTGCGACCCGGTGATCAGTTGATTTTGAAGCTCACGCTCATCAAGCAAAGGGGGGCCGTCTTCAAGATGAAAGGAGAAGCGTTCGTAAACGACTACCTGGTCGCAGAGGCAGAGATTATGGCCACTGTTGATCCCGGGAAACCCGAAACAGAGGCTTGATTAGGAAGGAGATTTTCTTTCGTATGGATATTCATCCCACGGCGGTGGTTTCGCCGAAGGCTGAACTGGCTGATGATGTCAGGATAGAAGCATACTCCATCATCGGCCCTCGAGTTGAGCTCGGCTCAGGTACTATCGTAGGGCCTCATGCAGTAGTCGATGGTTGGACGAAGATCGGGGAGCGCAATCGGATTTTTCCCTTTGCTACAGTGGGTTATCCGCCTCAGGATTTGAGCTACCGCGGTGAAGAGACCCGGTTGGTGATCGGGAATGACAATACCATTCGCGAAAACGTTACAATCAATCGCGGAACGCAGCGAGGAGGCGGTGTTACCTGCATAGGCAGCCATAATCTGCTCATGGCCTATGCTCATGTTGCCCACGACTGCGTGATTGGCGACCATGTCATCCTGGCCAATGCTACGACCCTGGGAGGGCATGTACGGATTGATGATCATGCCATCCTGGGGGGATTGGTTGCCATCCACCAGTTTATCCGTATTGGTGCCTACGCTTTCATTGGAGGGAAATCGGGCCTGAGGATGGATATGCCGCCCTACATGCTGGCCTTTGGGGCCCCGGCCAAGCTATACGGGCCAAACTTGGTTGGCCTGAGGCGACATGGCTTTCCAAGGGCCACCATACAAGCATTGAAAAACAGCTATCGGATCATGTTTCGATCGGGGATGACGGTTGCTGAGGCTATCGAAACCATTCGTCAGGAGGCGGCGGGTGTGCCGGAGGTCGAAAACCTCATTCAATTCATGTTGGGTCGTTCGAAACGGGGGGTGACGAGGTAGTCTCAGATGGTCGATGTCTCTTTGAAAGCTCAGGGGGACCTTCAGAGAATCGGACTGATTGCAGGGAGCGGACAATTTCCGCTCCTTTTTGCTCATGCCGCAGAGCAAGCCGGCCTTCAAGTCGTTGCCGTGGGTTTCCAGGGCGAAACAGATACCGCTCTGAAAGAATGTGTTGAAGAGTTTCACCTTCTCAAACTGGGGCAGCTCAACCGGCTGATTCGGGCCTTCCGGAAAGCCGGTGTGAATCGAGCGGCCATGGCTGGAGCCATTAACAAGACGAGACTCTATGCGCGCATTCGCCCGGATTGGCGTGCTGTAAAACTGCTGAACAGGCTTCGCAACAAGAAGGATGATTCCATTCTCAGAGCCATCGCCGGAGAATTGGAGTCCGAAGGAATCCGGATTGAGCCTTCCACGATTCTGCTCCCGTCACTGCTGGCCCCCGAAGGCATCTTGACGCGTTGCAAACCAAATCGGCGTGAAGAGGGCGACATTGCCTTCGGCTGGCAACTGGCCAAAGGTTTGGGGCACCTGGATATCGGGCAGTGCCTCGTGGTCAAGAACCAGTCGGTCCTGGCTGTAGAGGGTATTGATGGAACGGATGCCACCATCCTTCGCGGCGGAGACCTCTGCCATGAAGGTGCTGTAGTGGTCAAGGTGAGCAAGCCAACCCAGGACCTTCGTTTTGATGTCCCGGCCGTCGGACTCCAAACCATTGCAGCGATGCAGCGGGTTAACGCCAGGGTGCTGGTGATTGAAGCAGAGAAGACCATAATCTTCGATCAGGAGAAGATGATTGATGCCGCCGACGCTGCCGGCATAAGCGTCGTCGTCTACAAGGAAGGACCGGTTACCGGTCACGAGCATCGGTTGTCGCCTGCATCTCGGCCTGGAGACATTCGACCAGCGATGTGGGAGAAACAGCCCTCTGCCGTCACCGCTTCTCAACCCCTTATCAGAAATGCAGGACCTGATGCGGTGCGGGTTGGTGTTGTGGGGGTCGGCTATCTTGGAAGCTTCCACTCTCAGAAGTATGCAAGACTTGCAGACGCTAGACTGGTTGCGGTCGCGGACCTGAATGTGGAGCGAGTGAAAACCATCGCCCATCAGCTGCAAACCGACTTCACTACAGACTATCGGGAGCTGATCGGCCGGGTTGAAGCGGTGAGTATTGCAACACCCACACCGTGTCACTTTACGATCGCCAGGGACTTCCTTAAAGCCGGCGTCCATGTCCTTCTGGAAAAACCGATGACGCAAACCACTGAAGAGGCGGATCATCTGATTGCGCTGGCCGAGCAGAATGGTTGCGTCCTGCAAATTGGGCACCTGGAACGTTTCAATTCAGCCTTTTGTGCCATCCGTCCCCATCTCAGGAATCCCATGTTTGTGGAAGCCGACCGGCTTGCCCTGTTCAATGAACGGGGGCTTGATGTGGATGTCGTCCTGGATCTCATGATTCACGATCTTGACATCATTATGAGTATTGTGGGGTCTCCCGTGAAGGACCTGCGTGCCTCAGGGACTGCCGTACTGACTGCTTTGCCGGACATTGCGAGTGTGAGGATCGACTTTGCCAACGGCGCTGTTGCCAATCTGACAGCCAGTCGCATCTCAACAAAGAATATGCGAAAGCTCCGCGTTTTTCAGGAGAACTCCTATTTTGTTGCGGATTACGCCGAGCGTCGAGCTTATGCGGTGTATCGAGAAGAAGAACCGGATGAGGAGGGGTATCCCCAGGTTTCGATGGAGGAGATTGAAATCGAGGAGCGGGATGCTCTGGAGGAAGAGGTTTTTGCTTTCCTGAACACAGTCAAGCGGGGCGGCTCACCCCCTGTGGACGGCAGGGATGGCCGGCGGGCACTGGCTGTGGCCCTGGAGATTTCATACCAAATCGAAAGGCGAACACTCGACAGATGTCAGATACCGGACGGGAAGTCATCAGGGTTTTTTTGAGTGCAGGCGAGGCTTCGGGCGATCTTCACGGGTCCTGCCTTGTTCGGTCTCTGGTCGCGCAGGCCCCCAACATTCAGGTCACCTGCATGGGAGGACCTCTCCTTGAGAGGGCAGGGGCAGGAATCCTTGTGGACCATCGATGTCTCTCTGTTGTGGGTCTTTCTGAGGTTGCCGGTCATTTCAGGGCAATCTTTCGGGCCTGGCGGACGATAACCTCTTACCTGCGGCGCAATCCCCCTCATATCATGGTCCTGATTGATTTCCCGGATTTCAACCTTCTTCTGGCACGAATGGCCAGGCGGCTCGGCATCAAGGTGTTCTATTACATCAGTCCTCAGGTTTGGGCATGGAGGAGCGGCAGAGTTCGAACCATTAAGCGGCTGGTGGACGATATGGCAGTGATCCTGCCGTTCGAAACGGAGTTCTATGGTCGGCACAATATGAACGTGCACTTTGTCGGACATCCGCTCCTGGACGTGCTGGCAGCCCTGGAGCCCATTGAAGAGGTGAAGTCCCGATACCGGCTCTCTCATCCGGGACGTCTGATCGGGCTCCTGCCGGGAAGTCGCCGGAGTGAAATCCGATCGCTGCTTCCCATCTTCCTTGACACGACTGAACTGCTCCAGAGGCAAATGCCCGGCTGTTCTTTTATCATTCCCGTTGCGCCTTCATTGGATCCATCTGTATTTGAAGATGAGCTCTCGATGCGGGATCTCCCCCTGAGGCTGGTTGCCGGAGATACGTACGGTGTGGTTCGTTCCTGCGATCTTCTTCTCACCGTATCCGGAACTGCCACACTGGAAGCTGCCATTCTGGGAACCCCGATGATCATCATCAACAGGGTGTCGAGTCTCAGTTATCATCTTGGTCGCCGCTTGATCCGGGTTTGTCACATTGGGTTGCCCAATTTGATTGCCGGCCGTCAAATCGTTCCGGAATTCGTGCAAAATGATGCCCGGCCGCAGCTTATCGCCGACGAGACCCGGAGATTTCTGGAACAGCCGGAACTCATGGAAAGGCAGCGTCTGGAACTGAGACGGATCAAGAATCAACTCGGCGAATCCGGAGTTGCCGACCGGGTTGCAAGGCTTGTGTTGCAGAGCCTCTGATCCTGGCGTTGCCGTTCGTGACTTTTTTCTTGAATTATACCTGAGGAGCATGTATCAAGTCGGATGATGCTCTGCGTTGGCATCTGGATAAGCCAAAACGACAACCAGCAACTGTGGATGGAAGCAATGCTTTTTCGACTGATCTGCTGTCTGATCATATTGTGCGTGCCTGCCTGCTCCATGCAAAGCCCGTCTTCCAAGGCAGAGGGCTCCCGGCTTGAAGGAAAAGCCAGGCTGGGAGAAAAGACTGCCGGTGAGGATGTAGGGCAGGAGAAAATCGCTATGAAGGTCGACTATCTCACGCCGGTGCGCGCAATACAGAATCCGGAAATATTCGTATACAAGGAGAAGCGCCGCCTTTTCGTCATGCAGTCGGATGTCCTGGTTAGGGACTACCCAATTGGATTGGGGTTCCATCCCACCGGTGATAAGGAAAAGGAAGGTGATGGGCGGACTCCGGAGGGCAAATTTCTTGTCTGTGTCAAGAAACCGAACAGTCGGTTTATCAAGTCCCTCGGATTGAACTACCCGGACAAGAAACATGCTGAACGCGCGTTCTTTGCCGGAATCATCACGCCAATCGAGTTCCGGGACATTCTCCTTGCATTCGAAAACAAGACGACCCCGCCCTGGAATACTGTTCTGGGAGGCCAGATTTTCATCCATGCCGGAGGGGCCCACAAAGATTGGACTGAGGGCTGTATCGCTCTGTATAACAGCGATATGGAGGAGTTGTTTCAGATCGCATCGCTGGGGACTCCTGTATCGATCAGGCCTTGAGGATAGCCCGTTTCGCAAGGCTTCCAAACTCCTGGAAACAAAGGTTCGAATACAAAATCCCCCCTTACAGCCGCTCGTCGGTTCAAGCCCGTGCCTCCGGTTTTCACCTGTTTCCCGCGAATTGTCACAACGATTGTCTCAGACCTGAGTTGGAGATGCTGTTCCCATGATCACCAAGGGGTTGATTGCCCGTTTGTTTGAGGCTGCGAGTATTCAGAGATGGAATGACCATGTGAGGCCTGTGGAGTTCACTGAACTCGACAAGCAGGCCCACAAGAGCATCATCGCCTACGTCCTGGGAAAACTCGAAGAACAGGAGCGTCAGGTCTCCATTGATTGGAGAAAGCTGATTGAAGGAGGAGTTTTTGAGTTTCTTCAGCGGGTCATATTGACCGATATCAAGCCTCCTGTGTTCCACAAGATAATGAGTGAAAAGGGTGATCAGATCAACGAGCTGGTATTGAGGAAGCTCCATGATGACATCAGCTCGGTAGGGGGCGGTTTTCTTGAGAAGTTCGAGAGGTATCTGTTCAACAAAGATTACTCCCGCTTCGAGAAGCGGTTGCTTAGAGCAGCCCACTACCTTGCCACCAACTGGGAATTTCAGATTATCTACCATATGGCACCCTTTGTGTACGGTATCGACAGGACCAAGGAAGAGATCGAAAACCAGATCGAAGATCATTATGACCTCATCGGTGTGCAGAAGATCTCCCTGCGCAAGAAATCATTCGGTTTTGTTGATCTCTGCGGTCAGTTGCGGTTCCAGCAGCGGTGGGCTCAGTCTCCGAGAATTCCCAAGACATCGGTGCTGGGGCATATGCTGACTGTGGCGGTGTTGTCTTATCTCTGCTCAGTTGAGATCGATGCCTGTGACAAAAGAATATGCAATAACTACTTCGCAGGACTCCTGCACGATCTACCCGAGGTGTTGACAAGAGACATCGTCTCACCCGTGAAAAGTTCTGTCGAAGGCATGGAGGATATCATCAAGACCTACGAAAGGATTCATTTGGAGGAGAGGATACTGCCTTTGCTGCCATCAACCATGCGCGAGGAGATCATGTATTTCCTGGAGGATGAGTTCACGAACAAGGCGCTTCATGACGGGATTATAAGGAAGGACCTCTCTGCTGAAGATATGATGTCGTGCTTTAACCAGGACTGCTTCTCGCCGGTGGACGGTCAAATCATCAGGGCTTGCGACAAATTCACGGCCTTTATCGAAGCGTCGTTGTCGATTCAATATGGGGTCAAGTCGCGGAACCTGGAGGAGGGGAAGGAGTATATCTATGAAAGGTTCAAAGGTGAGCGAATAGGTTCGGTCAGCTTTCAGGAATTGTACGACTATTTCATCTGAGGCTATCCTGTTTCCCTTTACCCTCGGACCGTTTCAGTCTCAAAGAGTGCCGCGTTTCAAGCACGGGCAAGTGCGTTTGCCAAAGCCGTGCGAAAGCCATCTTTGACCTCCTGCAATCCCATATTCGCGTCTACTACCACAAATCGCTCCGGCGCTGACCGTGCGAGCTCAAGATAGCCGGCTCTCACCCTCTCATGAAAGAGGCGACCCTCTTTCTCAATTCGATCTTCCGTTTCCTTTCGGGCCTGCATTCTGCTTGAAGCCACCGCAACGTCGCAGTCGAGAAGGATGGTAAGGTCCGGCCAGAGGGCGCCTGTGGCCCATTCCTGTATTCGGCGAAGCGATTCCAGCTCCAATCTCCTCCCAAACCCTTGATAGGCCAGGGTGGCATCAATGTAGCGATCTGCCAGGACCCACATTCCCTGGCGCAAGGCCGGTCGGATGACTTCGCTCACGAGCTGCGCCCTGCTTGCCGAGTAGAGCAGGACCTCTGCGTGTTCGTTCAAGGTGTCAAAGGAGGGGTCGAGCAAGACGTCTCGGATTCTTTCCCCGAGATGAGTGCCTCCGGGCTCACGGGTCAGAACATGGGGGACAGCTTCTTGTGTCAGCCAGTTGCCGAGCTCCGCGAGCAGTGTGCTTTTTCCGCACCCGTCAATCCCTTCAAAACTCACAAATTTCACAGGAAGGCGCCGAAAGAGTCCCTTCATCGGATCATCTATCCCTCATAAAAGGCCAGCCGGTTTGTTGTCTCCAGCCGGCTGGGTCTTCACACCGAAAATCACCGGGATACTTCCAGCAGACGGTTATCCTCTTCGGTCTTGGTGTCTTCATTATACTGTTGATGTTGACGCATGAAGTTGACCTGATTCTTAGCAATGTAGATCTTCTTTAGCGTGTGTCGATCCAGCTCAAAGATCGCACAGATCTCTGTAAAACACGCCCAGAGTTCGATCACGGCCTGTCTTGCTTTTTCGGGCTTGAATCCGCCGCCCTTCGCCCACCATTTCCACTTGAGGCTGTTTTGAAGATCATCCAGGCACAGGAACGTTTTCACGGCACAGGGCAAGAAAGCCTTTCCGTCGGCAGGTGCTCTGGATGCTGCAGGATGAAGGTCTCGAGATTCTTCTCTCGAAGGGTTCAAAGGGGCTTTGATTCCTGAACTGAGAATGCGTAGTTCCGATTCAAGATCATGCGGGTGCACTCCAACGATGTGAGAAAGGCTCACCAAGAAGTGCAGTATGTCGATCATCTCGACTTTGCCGTTTTGTGTCCCGATGCCGTGCTCTTCGACTTCTCTTATCAGTTCAGCGAGCTCAGCCGAGAGCGCTTTCCTGTAGTTTTCGATCCAGAGGGGTTTAAGTTCCAGATGGGTTATGGTCTCTTCGTAGTTGAGGCCAATCTCTTTGAGCGTGAAAGCATTCAATTGCCGTTGGAGTCTAAAGACTTCGTCCATGTTCTTCCTTTTGTTCGGTTTCAAGCCGATTTCAGCGGCCTTCGAAGGGCCTGGAAAGAGTCCCCGGCCGGTGGCCATGGTGTGTCTCCTGTACAATTGGTCCATGGCGGAGAACTGGAGGATTCGATCCAGGTTGCAGGGTCGCTACCCTATCAGTTGTGAGGCTGATACGGAAGCTAAAAGAAGGCATCTCAGGTGCCTCGTCTTTCTCCTTTGTGTCGCATTGTTGGATGCGATATATTAAGTCTGAACCCGATGCTCGGGCTACAGGGGATAAGGTCCTCGAACCCGAATCCGCGCTTGGTTTGAGGTCCTGCAGTTGAGCCGCTGGGTCGCCGGTATATCAGGAGTGAGCCCATGAAAATAGTCTATCGTGATGATTTTCGTCAAGTTTATGTGAGCGACCCGGCCGCAGCGCCGGGAAGGATCGAGGCAATTCTGTCTCAGATCAAGGAAGAAGTGACCTTTGAGGAGCCAAAGCCTGCAAGCGCTGAGGACATCGAAGCCGTTCACTCGGCCTATCACATCAAATATGTGACACGCCAGGGGCTCTATGATATCTCGGCCCTTGCTGCAGGCGGTGCAATTCTGGCGGCACGGACCGGTCTTTCAGAACCGAGTTTCGCTCTCATTCGGCCGCCCGGACATCATGCTTCCTCCGACAGTTCCTGGGGCTTCTGCTACTTCAACAACATGGCGATTGCCCTGGAACACCTCAGAAGAAACGGCCGGATCCAAACAGCCTATGTCCTTGACTTTGATCTGCACTTCGGAGACGGGAACGTGAATATCCTGCGGGACAAGGGGTATGTAACGATCTTGAATCCTGTCTCACACGATCGGGAAGCCTATCTTTCAGAGGTGGAAAAGAGCCTTGCTGGTGCAGTGGTCGATATCATCGGAGTTTCTGCCGGCTTTGACAACCATGTGGACGATTGGGGAGGTTTGCTGGAAACCGAGGACTACCAGACAATGGGGAGAATGGTGTTCGAAGCCTCCCGACGCATGGGGGCCGGGTGTTTTGGAATCCTCGAAGGGGGCTATAATCACCAGGTCCTGGGGCAGAATGTCAAAGCCTTCCTGAGGGGATTGCAGGGTCAGTAGCTGATTGAGATCAAGGACTGTCCGATAGCCTGTTGGTGAGGATCTGAGAAAGGAGTGCCAATGAATTCGCAAGAAAGTCCCGGCATTGAAGATTTAACCCGGTTTGCGATGGATGTATTGCGTTGCGCCGGGAGTGAAGCGCTTCGTTACTATGCCAAAGGGGACCCTGCCATGAAATTCGATTCCGAACTGGTTACTGAGGCGGAGCTTCATCTGGTTGATTTTTTTCGGAATCAGCTTCATTCTCAGTTCCCGGAACACGGTATATTTGGGGATGAGCTGCCGAAGCAAGACTATGTTCATGGGGAAAAAGGATACCTCTGGATCTACGATGCCCTGGATGGAGTTGCCAACTATCAGGCAGGGATTCCGATCTGGGGAACTTCGCTTGCACTCCTTGAGAACTTCTGGCCCATTCTCGGCGTGTTCTACATGCCGGTGACAGGCGACATCTTCCATGCCCAGGCAGGCTCGAAGGCCTACTGGAATGACTGCAGCCTGGACAAGCCGGACCACGGAGAAATCAGCAATGAGAGTGTCCTCCTGACCTACTCCCGGTTTCATAATCACTATCGGTCCACGTTTCCGGGGAAAATCCGCAATCTCGGCTGTACAGCCGCCCACCTGTGCTATGTGGCCAGAGGGTGCGCCGAGGGAGCTTTGCTGGCCAACGTGTCTTACCAGGACCTGGCGGCGGCGCAGATCATCCTTGGGGCGGCGGGCGGGACCATCTGCAAACTCGACGGCAGGGAGTTTCACCTCAGTGATTACCTGGATGGTGAACGGATTGACGAGCACCTGATTGCAGCACCCGAAGGTTCACATGCCGCCATTGCGATGTATCTGAACGAGTTGAAGTGAAAGGCGGGTCGAGTCGTTCCGGGTGCATCGGCTCCCCGGAGCGACCTACGCTCTGCTCCTCTTTTTTCCGGCTTCTTTCAGTACGGTGTCCAGGTCCGCTCCAATCCTGTTGAGATCGCCTTCGATCTGCCTCCAGAGGTCGGATTGGACCTCTGGCGGGGACGTTGCCAGAAGACTTTGAAGTGTCTGGACTTTTTTTATGAACTGTGCCGACCAGTCTTCTCTCATGTGCTCCGGCGGTTCTGCCAGGACTGCCTTCGCCTCGGATGGAGGCAGGGAGATGGCCTCACCGATTGTCGGGACATGGGTTGGAAAACCAAAACGAGCGTTTACCAGCGCAGCAAAGCTCTCACTCACACGGGGCTCACCGTGAATCACATAGACCGACATGTTTGGATTTCTGAATTGAGCAAGCCAGTCGAGCAATAGCGATTGATCCGCGTGGGCGGAAAAGCCGCCAATAGTAAAGACCCTGGCTCTCATGATGATCTTTTCGCCGTAGACCTTAACGGTCCGTTCCCCTTCAACAAGCCTGCGTCCCAGGGTCCCCGCCGGCTGATATCCAATGATGACCAGAGAGACACCGTTGCGCCAAAGATTGTGTTTCAGGTGGTGTTTGATACGCCCTGCTGTGCACATCCCGTTGCCTGCAATAACGATCGCCGGGCCGGGGGTCCGGTTGATCTTGACGGATTCCTCTGCGGTGCGGGATAGCACCAGCTGTGGAAAGGCAAAGGGATCGCGCCCGCTCTTCACCATGGCTGTGGCCTCTTCATCGTAATACTCCCGCATGTTCCGAAATATCTCTGTTGCCGCAATGGCCAATGGACTGTCAAGGTAGACCGGCATCGAGGGGATGAGGCCGTCGCGGAAGAATTCGCCAATCACGTAGAGCAGCTCCTGCGTCCGTTCCACGGCGAATGCGGGAATGATCACCTTTTCTTGATGTTGATAGCTGAAACGAATCGCTTCAAGGAGCTCTGCGGTGCTTGCTTCGAAAGATTTGTGATTGCGATTCCCGTAGGTGGATTCGACAAAGAGTGCATCGGCGGTGAAGATGGACTGAGGGTCCTGAACAATCAACTGATTCTTGCGGCCCAGATCACCGGAGAAGACGACTTTGTACGCTGTAGACGGCGGACCGCTCCAGATCTCCAGTATGGATGATCCCAGGATGTGGCCGGCATTGCGAAAGCAGACCCCAAGCCTCGAATCGACTCGGATCAGCTCATCTCTTGGAACAACCTCAAATAACGGGAAACACTTCTCGGCATCGGCAATCGTGTAGAGGGGAGCGATATCGGGACGGCCACGCCTGCGGTTTTTTCGGGTTTGAAGCTCGGCTTCCACTTCCTGAAT
Organism: uncultured Syntrophobacteraceae bacterium; assembly: GCA_964441945.1. Classification (GTDB taxonomy): domain Bacteria; phylum Desulfobacterota; class Syntrophobacteria; order Syntrophobacterales; family Syntrophobacteraceae; genus JADGQM01. The sequence continues at coordinate 25,214 of CAYTWB010000035.1, read as the reverse complement.
ATGCGCCGAATCCAGAAGCAGAATCTTGCAGAGCTCCGCCGTGGGCAAGGTGGTATAGATCCTTCCTCGGAATCCGTCCCGAACGAGTTTTGGGAGCCGCCCGCAATGGTCAATGTGGGCATGGGTAAGAAAAACAGCTGAAATGTCACCGGGGTGGAACCCCCAGGGCTCGAAATTGCGCTTTTCCATCTCCTTTCCACCCTGAAAAAGACCGCAATCAACCAGGTACCGCCTGCCGTTATCCAGCAAGAAACAGGAACCCGTTACACAGCGTGCTGCACCGAAACACGTGATTCGCATGGGATGCCTTTCCTGAAAGATACTTCCTTCTATCACCGGTCCCGGTACTGCCGGTGATCCATTAGATTTCCTGTTTCCTGAGACAGAATTCCTCTTGAAACCAACCAACGCAAGGTATCACTACGGCAAGAAGGCGAAAACTGCAAGTTCGACAATCTTTTCATCGCCGATCGGGCCGGCGTCCGTCAGGGTTTGCGACGGGTGAAATCAGGGATTTGGAATCCGATTATCAGGGAATCCCGACTAGACAGTGCCCGGCGTAGGGAATATTAAGGACCCCACAATTCCAACAGTGCCTTCAAGAGGTGGTGCGGTGGAGGGTTAATGGAGAGGAGTCCAGGATGAGAAGAAGGATATTATTATTGTTCGTTGCCGTTCTCTTTACCGCGGGAGCATTGGCAGCTCCTGTCGGGGCTTCAACGGAGGGAGCCACAAAGCAACAGACGAAGCAGGCGGCAAAGGGAAAAAAGAAGACAGCCAAGAAGAAGACCAAAAAACAAAAGAAGTCGGCAAAGCCCGGTGTCAAGAAGAAAAAGACGGCCAAGAGCAAGAAGGGCCAGACACAACGAACATAAACACCATAGTAAAAATCAGGGCGCCGGGGGCATTTCCCAGGCGCCCAAAAACACTGAATAATACGGAAAAAAACAGCTTCACTACTCGTCAAAGTCGATGATCATATCGGCTTCATTGCCGCACACTGAGCAGACATGAGTTTCCTTCTTTTTCTTCTTTGTCACGTTTGGAGCCACCGGTACCTCGATGAACTCACAGGTCACGGTCATTTCTGCTTCATTGCCGCATTTTGTGCAGGTACAGACTTCTTTTTTCTCCGTCATGATTCATTCTCCTCTTTTGACTAGGTTAAGGTCCAACGGGTCGTCGGTGAACACCTGTTTCTTTCACTTTATTAATCATCTATAGCGTGAAATCAACCAGAAGACAATGAGATCAATGCCCGTTGTTTTACAAAGGCCTCGTTTTCATCACCACCAGGGTTATATCGTCCTGCTGCGAGGCGGTTCGGTGGAATTCGCCAAGCGCGTCAATGATGATCTGCACGATCTCCTGCGCTGAATGGTCTTTATGCCGGCGGACAAGTTCGAGCAGCCGTTCTTTTCCAAACAGCTCTCCCTGATCGTCTGTGGCCTCCCAAATCCCGTCCGTACCAATGATGATCATTTGATCATCGGTCCAGCCGGTGTACTCGTATTCATGAAAAGAAAGGGTTTCATCGACTCCCAGGGCAATTCCGGTCCCTCGCAGTTCGCTAAAGGAATCGGTTGAGGTGTTGTAGATGATAGCCGGGTCATGGCCCGCACGCACCCAGTTGATCTTCCGGTTCAGGCGATCTGCAAGCATGAAAAAGAGGGTCATGAAGCTCATTGTTTTGGACGTGTCAAGGCAGAGCATGCGATTCACATCGGTGATCACCTGGGAGAGTGTACCCGGTTGTGTGATTCGGCTTCGCAGCAGAGATCGGACGGTTGCCATGATCAATGCAGCGCCAATGCCATGGCCGGCCACATCGCCCACCACCACGCCGATGCGTCCGTCCAATTCGGAGAATTCCATGAAATCGAAATAATCGCCACCCGTTTCATCGCAGTAGATGCACTTTCCGGCGATATCCAGCCCATCGATCTGTGGAGCTTCCCTCGGGAGCAGGCTTTGCTGAACTTCCATTGCCAGATCCAGTGCCTCTTTAAGTCTGATCCGCTCCTCCAGTTGCCCTGCCATGGTGTTGAAGCTTTCAATCAACTGCCCTACTTCATCCTGAGTCCTGGCCGGTAGAAATGGCGAGTGGGTCCCCCGAGCTATGTTCTGCGCTGCTGCGGCCACTGAGCGTATGGAGGATGCCGTGCGGCCGATGACCCATCGCATCAGAACCAGGATGAAGATGACAAAGATGAGCCCGCTGGAAAAGAAGTAGTCTCGAAAGCGCACGAGAGGGGCGAGAATCTCTCTGCCTGGAGCAATGATGACCAGGGTCCAGGGCACCTCCTTCAGTCTGAAATAAACACTCACTTCGTTGGGAGGAACTCCCTTGCCGAGTAGAGTTCCAAACGGTGCCTGCTGGAGGGCGTTCAGGGTTGCGAGCTCCATGGCATCGCCGCTGTCCCCAAGCTGTCTTTTTTCGTGAGGGGCAGCACACATGAGTACCTTCCCCGTTTGATCCACCAGAAAAGCCTTATGAGCCAGCCACCATTTGGAGGATTTGATATCTTCTACCAGGTAGTCAAAACGAATGGTCACTTCAAGCTTGCCGAGGATTTCACCGTCTTCTGCAGCCAAGTCTGAAATGAGCGAGATGGTCGCGTGGTCCTCGACAGCATCATAGCGGGGTGATGTGATCTCTACCGGTACGCTCCGTCGAGAATGCGTCTTGCCGCTATTCCTCCTCATGCCCGTGCTCTGATGAGACGGGTCCCGTCTGATACCATGCTGGGTAGGGACAGGAGGGAGCTTCTCATCCAGCCAAGTCACATTCACACGCTCAACACCGTCCATTCCATGCAAGCGTTCAACCAGTTGTTGGCGCATGGCAGCGGAGGATCGGACCCCTGCTGCATACATGTACATCTGCAGCCAATTCTTGGGGTGCGCCAGACGCATGTCGATCAGATGAGCGGCGCGTTCCAGCTTGAGCACGGAGACTTCTCTCCATTGCAGCAGCAGGGCGTCCCTGGCAAATGCAAAACCCATCCATATCATCGCGAAGAGCAACAATGCGACGGGCAGCAGGAGAAAGAGCGCAAGACGCTGTTGAAGACTGCTGATTTTGATTTTGATCATGATCTCACCCCATTGAGGTGACTGGGTTCGCATGGATGCTGTTCAACTGCGAGATGCTTTCTCCTGTTGACTCGGGTCCGGCAACCGGCTATTAAACGGGGACGCTAAGAAAAAGAGCGGTTCCTGCTTTGTGAGGGCGTATCGAGCAGGTTCCCTCACAGCGGAGCGGCAGGGCATCCCGACAGCCGGGATTTGTTATGAGTGATATCGAATACCGTGTCATTCTAGGACAGTGGGTGGGAACAAATCAAGATGAAGCGAAAGCATATTGAGGTGAGATGGCATGGACGTGGTGGGCAGGGAGCCGTCACCGCAGCCATGATCCTGGCAGAAGCGGCCTACCTGGACGGGTACGGAGGAGTGACCGCAGCTCCCTTTTTCGGGGCGGAACGAAGAGGGGCCCCTGTATTGGCTTCGAACCGGTTTGGCCGGGAACCGGTCAAGACCTTTTCTCTGGTGGATTCGCCGGATGTTGTGGTTGTTCTGGACGAAACCCTGTTGCAGGTCGTCAATGTCGCTTCCGGTGTTCGTCCTGACGGGATCGTGATTATCAATACCGCGAAGCCTCCTGACTCAGTTGAGCTCAAAGCTGCCGTCAACATTGCGACCACCAACGCTACGGGGTGTGCGAAAGAGGCAGGCCTGATCGTGGCCGGATCGGTCATTTTCAATACGGCAATTCTTGGGGGATTTTCGAAGGCCACCGGTCTGGTCAGCATGGAGAGCATTGAGAAAGCCCTTCTCCAGCATTTCCATGGGCCGGCAGCGGATAAGAATGTTCGTGGAGCCTGGCTGGCCTATGAAGCCACGATTACTTTGACCGAATGTCAGCTTGCCTGCGCCTGATCCACTGCGCTGTGGACCGCTGTCTTGGGACGGACACAGAGGACCGGAATGCCTTTAACGCTAATCTTTTCAACCAGAAGACCCCGGAAAGAGGAAATGAACAGCGAAAAGAAAAGAGATGATTTCACCCACGCTCATTCCACGCTATGCAAGGGAGAGGGAGGCCGAACGGGAGACTGGCGGACCTTTCGGCCTGAAATTGATCACGGGAGGTGCACTCCAACCAAGAACCGACGACCTTCCTGCTTCATATGCTGGCTGTACTGTCCGGATGCCGTGGTGAAGCGCACCATTCCGGTCGAAATCGATCTCGAATACTGCAAGGGCTGTGGGATTTGTGCCGAAGAATGCCCGACGAAGGCCATCCGCATGGTCCAGGAAGAAAAAGGGAACTAAGGCCCACGCTGCCTAAATCGAGATATCGGCCGGCTTTCTTCTGCCCAGGTAGCGCTCTTTCTCACTGAAGATGCAGCCGCAGTATTGCTGGCGGTACATACCCTGAGTGCAGGCCTGCTCCTGACCCACTCGCCAGCCCTTACGGAAGTCCTCATAGTAAAATGGTATTCCGATCTTCTTTGAGGCCTCCCGGGCGAGGTCTCGAACCAGATCGTGTTTCTGCTGTTTGCTGTAAAGCAGCGTAGTTGTGAAGGCGTCAAAACGGCTTTTTTTTGCGAGGCGAGCGGTTGCTTCCAGGCGTATCGCATAGCAGTAGATGCACCGCTGGTGTTCTCGAAATGCCACCTGCCTGAGGAAACGCTCGAGTTCATAGTCGCTTCGAACGATCACCTTCAGTTCTTCTCTCGTCGCAAATGATTCCAGGGTGTCGAGCCGCTTTTGAAATTCCTGGTAGGGTTGGATGTGAGGGTTATAGAAGAAACCAAGCACCTGCCAGTCCGCTTCGCGAAGTTTTGCGAGGGGAAAGATGCTGCAGGGCCCGCAGCACGTGTGGAGAAGGATCTTGGGCAATTCTCTCAGCTCCTCTTGCGGCCGAACGGTTGCGGCTTCATCACAGCTGAGATTCAAAAGCCGCCAGGAGCTTTTGAGGCAGGCCGTCGAAGCTGCCGTTGCTCATGCATACCACCAGGTCCCCTGAGGCGCAGTAACTCACCAGGAATCCAACGAGGTCTTCTGTCCTTTCGAAAAGGTGCGCGTCTTTTTGACGTTTACCCAGGTCTTGAACCAGCTGCATCGCATTCAGCCGTTCCGGTTCGGGAATGCCTTGCATGCCCGAAGGTTGTTTGATGCCTATGCAATCGGCCTCATCGAAGACCGTTGCATAGGCATGCTGAAAGACAGCGCGCCGGCTGGAATTGGTCCTCGGTTCAAAGGCCGCGATCAGTCGTCTGCCGGGATAAAACAGGCGCAAGGCCTGCAAGGTTTCCCGAACGGCGGTGGGGTGATGAGCGAAATCATCAATGATCAGGATACCCTTCGATTCCCCGACAATATCCTGCCTCCTTTTAACCCCTTGAAAGGCCGGTAGGGCTTTCTGAATCTGGTTGGTGCTCAAACCCAGAATCGATGCGGCGGCGAATGCCGCCACGGTATTGGCGAGGTTATGTCGGCCGGGAAGATACGAGAAGATGCTTTCAATGCATCCTGTTAAGGGGTTGCGGATCTTGAATCGAACGGTGCCCGCCGGATAGTCTGCCTCAAGCAGTCGCCAGTCAGCCTGATCAGAAGCACCATAGGTGAAGACCCTGCCCCGGCACTGGCGGCTCAGAGCGATGCATTCCCGGTCATCGGCATTCACCACAAGATAGCCCGTGGGCGGGATCAGCCGGACAAAACCTTCAAAGGCCTTCCTGACCGACTCGAAATCGGGGAAGATATCCGCGTGATCGAATTCAATGCTGGTGATGATTCCAAGGTAAGGCCGGTAGTGGAGAAACTTCGGGCCCTTGTCGAAGAAGGCGGTATCGTATTCATCTCCTTCGATGATCATGTGGCGCCCGGTTCCAAGCCGATAGCTGGCATCCCAGTTCTTCACAAACGCGCCGATGAAAGCGCTGGGGTCCATCCCGGCGTGGGTGAGCATCCAGGCAAGCAGGGACGATGTGGTACTCTTGCCGTGGGTCCCTGCAACGACAACGCTATCATGGCGAGAGAGAAAAAACCGCGCGATGGCCTGGGGCATCGAAAGATAGGGCACCCCGTTATGAAGAATGGCCTGTGCCTCCGGGTTTTCCCGGCGAATGACATTGCCGACAATAACGACATCAGGGGAGTGGCGTGTGAGATTCTCCGAGCTGTATCCCCGGCACACCGGAATGCCGAGAGCTTCCAGATGGGTGCTCATGGGCGGGTAGAGGTCCTGGTCGGAACCGACCACATGATAGTCCATCTCTTTAAGCATTGAGGCCAACGTTCCCATGGCGATACCGCCGACACCCATCAGGTAGATTGTCTTAACATCCTGAAGATTCATGATAAGTTTCCATTACCAGGTTGTGCAACAGAGGACGAAAGCGTTTCAATCGCTCGTTTTCCCTCGTTGGGTAAACGCGATTGGTCAGGAGTATTACCAGAATTTCCCGGTCGAGATCAAACCAGAAGGATGTCCCCGTGAAACCAAGGTGTCCCGGACTGCGGGGGGAGAAAAAGTCCCCGGCACTGGAGTTCCTGGGACTTGGTGTGTCGAAGCCCAGCATCCATGTGCTATCAGGCGCTGTAGACTGCCTGCTCCAGAATTCCTGCACGACGTCACGTTTCCAATGCGGGGACCTGTTGTTCCCGCGATATACATCCCAGAGAAAAAGGAGCAAACGGAGGACCCCGTGGGCCGTCCCAAACAGCCCGGCATGACCAGCCACTCCATCGAGACAGTAAGCATTCTCGTCATGCACCTCGCCAGCCAGCAGTCGATTCCGCCACGGACATTCCTCCGTGGCGGCAAAGGTCCTCTCAACCGTTGTCAGTCTCTCTGGAGGAACGGTCGGGTCGGAGAGGACCCTGAGACGGCAAAAGCCAAGTGCGGCATTGCGGCAATTGGAGCTCGGTGGCTTGAACTCAAGGCCAAGAGGTCCGAGAAGGAACTTCGAGGCAAGATCGTCAAGAGGGCCGTCATAGACCTTTTCCAGAATCAGGGCCAGCAGGATGAAACCCAGATCACTGTAACAGGAGGTTGTCCCTGGAGCGGACAGGAGCCGCCGGTTCAGTATCCTTTCAAGCAGGAAATTCCGCCGTCTGGACGGCTCCAGGAGGATGAGCTCGCGATAAAACGGTTGATAAGCAGGAAGACCTGAGGAATGGTTCAGCAACTGCCTGATCGTGACGGCTTTCTTCTCGGGTGTCAGAAGATTGGAGGGAAAGAAAGCACATAGGGTGTCGTCGAGAGCAAACCGTCTTTCCGAAACGGCGCGCATGCAAAGGGGTGCAATGATCAGGGGTTTGGTGAGAGAAGCCAGGTCAAAGAGCGTTTGACTCTCAATGGCACAGCCGCCGAGATGAGTGTGCCCCCAGGTTTTATGGAAGCGGATTGAATCGGGTTTGGCCACGAGCAGACTGGCCCCGGAGAAGGTCTGTTCCGTCAGCGCCCAGGTAAACAGCTGATCCACGGAGGTGAGAAATCGCTCGGAATCAAAGGGAGAAAGGCAAGAGGTTGTATTCAGAGGGTTTTTCTCCCATTGTAGAGGGATCGAGCAGCTTTTCATCAGGCAATCTGAAACCCGAAATCCGAAGTCAGCTTGAGACTTCGTTCAAAGGTGTTCAACTGGAATGAGGGGCCCAAAGGAATCACCTCGTTGGGGGCCCCATGGCCGAAAGGCAGACCCGCAACGACAGGGAAAGGGAAATCCCTCACCAGATCGAGAATCAGGTCTCGGATCTTTTGAGAGTCATCGCATTCAGAAAAATGACCGAGGATGAGGCCTGCTATTTGACTCAACGCTCCCGCCAGCTTGAGTTGAGTGAAAAGGCGATCAAGCCGATAGAGCGCTTCTCCACGATCTTCCAGAAGGAGCAGCGCTCCCTTTAGGTCGGGGAAACAGGGTGTTCCCAGAAGATGACAGAGGCAGGTGAGGTTGCCTCCAAGCAGGGTCCCGGCGGCTATGCCATGCCGCAGAACATGGCTTTCTTCGATAGGCCAGGAGAACTTCCTGCCGCCTGAAAGGGCGCTCACCACTTCGTTCATGCTGTCGGGCGCCTCTGCCATGTCAATCAAATTCGGTCCATGAAAGGTGATCCAGCGGCTCCTGGTCTGGAGGGCCAGGTGAAGAAAGGTGGTGTCGCTGTATCCAAGGAATAGCTTGGGGGTGGCTTGAAAGATGGAAAAGGGGAGCCAGGGCAAGAGCCTCCCGCTCCCGAACCCGCCCCTGATGCACAGGATCGCCGACACATCAGGGTCTGAGACGGCATGAATCAGATCTTCCGCCCGTTCGGCTTCAGTACCGGCCAGATAGCCACGTTTCAGGAAAATGCTCTTGCCCGGGGCCAACCGGTATCCGAGGTCCTGGAGCATGCCGGCGGCTCGATGATATTTCTCGGTTTCAAAAGGGCTGGACGGGGCAACCAAAGCAATACAATCACCCGGTCGAAGGGGCCTGATCATGATGGCTTGCGATTCCGTTCAAAAATAATCCTGAGCCCCTTCAGGGTCAAATGGTCGTCCACCAGGTCGATGGACGGGCATTCACTGGCGATGAGCGGGGCCAGTCCGCCGGTGGCGACCACTTTGAAACTGGTCTGCACCTCTTTTCTTATTCTCGAGATGATGCCGTCAACCAGACCGGCATAGCCGTAGATGATCCCCGCATTCATGGAAGTGATGGTGTTCTTGGCAAGGATGGACGGAGGGCGGGCGAATATTTCCACCCTCGGCAACTTGGAAGCCTTCTGGAACAGGGCATCACAGGAAATCATGATCCCGGGGCTGATCACTCCACCCATGTATTCACCACGGTCGGAAATGTAGTCGAAGGTTGTCGCGGTCCCAAAGTCGACAACGACGGTCGCCTGCCTGAAAGCGTCATAGGCTCCGACGGCATTGACAATGCGGTCCGCCCCGACTTCCTTCGGGTTGTCGTAATAGATCGGCATTCCTGTCCGAATGCCAGGACCGACCACCAGCGGAACAAGGTTGAGATACTTACTGCAAAATCTTTCCATCTCGTGAAGCACAGGTGGGACCACGCAGGAGATGATCACATGTCGAACGTCTTCCATGGGGCACCCGGAGGTCTGAAAAAGACTGCGAATGGTGATCCCGTATTCATCGATGGTGGTGTCTACCGCCGTTCTGATGCGCCACTCATGCGTGAGCCCCCGGGCTGTAAAAACCCCCATGACCGTGTTGGTGTTGCCGATATCCACAGCCAAAAGCATGCTCTATTCCCCCCTTGCCGCGTTTTAGCGATTTGCCGTATACTCCGAGATCCCGGAGGGCGTTTCCTCAAACCACATCCCTGATGGCATCGCTCATCAAAGCGACCTGCTTATGATAGGCTACATCGTGACAGCGAATGATGTGTGCCCCCGCTGCAATCCCAAAACTGTGTGCCACCGCCGTCCCCACCTCCCGATCCGAAACCGGTCGATCCAGAACGGCCCCGATGAATCTCTTTCTCGATGCCCCCAAAAGTATCGGGCGCTCAAGGCTCTGGAAAATCTCCAGATTGCGTATGATCCTCAAATTGTGATCCAGGTCCTTGCCGAACCCGATTCCTGGATCAATGATGATCTGTCGGCGGTCAATCCTTCGACCCGAAGCAAAAGCAATCCGTTCCTCAAGGAAGGCAACGATTTCAGAGAAGAGAGAAGTGTAGGTGGGATCCTGCTGCATGGTTGCGGGAGTTCCCTGCATGTGCATGAGGATCAACGGTGCACCCGAACGGGCTGCCACATCCGCCATCTGTCCGTCAAAACGCAGGGCGCTCACATCGTTAATGATGTCGGCACCTGCCGCCAGTGCATGGTTTGCCACCTCCGCTTTGGTGGTATCAATGGAGATGGGGATGCTGCTCAGTTTCCGGATTTCCGAAATGACCGGGATGACGCGCGCCAGTTCAAGATCGACAGGGACCGGTTCGGCGGATGGCCGTGTCGATTCCCCGCCCACATCGATCAGGTCCGCACCCGCTTCAATCATCCCTGATGCACGCTGAAGGGCCTTGGAATAGCCATAACACTCTCCCGCATCGGAAAAGGAGTCGGGAGTGACATTGAGTATCCCCATGATCAGAGTGCGCCTGCCAAGCTCGAGGGACCTGGCCCCGAGTGCAAGCGTAAAGGATTTTCTGGGAAAAACAGCCATCAGAACGGCCCTTTGTCTCAATCCTTCGCTGCGGCGGGCAATACGCCCTTCTGTTCACTGATGATTGCCAGCAGGCCGGGATCTTTTTCGGCAATGATCTGATCCAGGTCCTTTAGATCCAGGGTTTCCTTCTCGAGGAGCGCTTGAGCAATGCGATTCAGCAGATCGATATGTTCACTCAGAATGGTCTTGGCCCGCTGGTAATTGTCCTCGACAAGAGCGCGAACCTCCCGGTCGATGCTTATGGCTGTATGTTCGCTGTAATCTCGATGCTGAACGATATCGCGGCCCAGGAAGACCTGTTCGTCCTTCCGTCCGAAGTTCAGGGGACCGAGCTCCTTGCTCATTCCCCATTCACACACCATTCGGCGGGCAAGATGGGTTGCCCGCTCGATATCGTTTGAAGCGCCGGTGGTCATCTGGTTGAAGACAAGCTCCTCCGCAACACGCCCACCCATGAGAATGGCAATGCTGTCGGAGAGGTAGTCCTTTGAGTAGGTATGGCGGTCGTCCTCGGGAAGCTGCTGGGTCAGGCCGAGGGCGCGGCCTCTCGGAATAATCGTCACTTTGTGGAGCGGATCGGCCCAGGGAAGAAATCTCGCCACCAGGGCATGGCCTCCCTCATGATAGGCCGTGGTGCGTTTCTCCTGTTCACTCAGGATCATGCTTTTTCGCTCAAGCCCCATCATCACTTTGTCCTTGGCTTCTTCAAAGTCGGACATGTCGATGAAGTCTTTACTCTTTCTGGCGGCGAGCAGAGCGGCCTCGTTGACCAGGTTTTCTAGGTCCGCGCCGGAAAAGCCCGGGGTCCCCTTGGCCAGGGTTCGGACATTTACGTCCGGGGCGAGGGGTTTTTGGCGGACATGGACTTTCAGGATTTCATCCCGCCCTCGAATGTCCGGGACCGGCACAACCACCTGGCGATCGAAGCGCCCGGGACGGAGCAGGGCCGGGTCGAGCACATCCGGGCGGTTGGTCGCCGCAATCAGGATGACCCCCTCATTCGATTCAAACCCGTCCATCTCGACCAAAAGCTGATTGAGTGTCTGTTCCCGCTCATCGTGGCCGCCGCCGAGGCCTGCGCCGCGATGACGGCCCACCGCATCGATTTCATCGATGAAAATGATGCAGGGAGCGTTTTTCTTTCCCTGCATGAAGAGGTCTCGAACACGAGAAGCGCCTACACCCACAAACATTTCAACAAAATCCGAACCACTGATGGTGAAGAACGGGACACCGGCTTCCCCGGCAATCGCTTTGGCCAGAAGCGTCTTCCCTGTTCCCGGGGCACCCACCAGCAGCACCCCTTTGGGGATGCGGCCGCCCAGTCTGGTGAATTTCTTGGGGTCCTTCAGGAATTCTACAATCTCCTTGAGCTCTTCTTTGGCCTCATCGACCCCTGCCACATCCTCAAACATCACCTTTTTTGAGGTCTCATTGAGCAGGCGGGCACGGCTCTTGCCGAAGCTCATGGCCTTTCCACCCCCCACCTGCATTTGCCGCATGAAGAAGATCCAAACCCCAATGAGCAGCAACATGGGAAACCAGCTGATGAGGAGGTTCATGTACCAGGGATTCTCTTCGTCGGGTTTGGCCTGGATCTCGACGCCGCGTTCGCGCAGGATTCGAATGAGGTCCGAGTCCCGAGGGGCAAAGGTGCGAAAAGGTCTCCCGTCGTTGTAAGTCCCCAAGATGCGGTCTCCCTGAATGGTCACCTGTGAGACGTCACCCTTTTGAACCGATGCAAGAAACTGGCTGTAAGATGCTTCATGGCTGGATTGCCGGGGTTGGTGAAACATGTTGAACAGGAGAATTACCATCAGGCTGATGACCAGCCACAGGGCCAGGTTTTTATAGAATGGACTCAAGCGTAAAGCCTCCCTAACTAGTCTGCATGTGTGCTACGGATCTGCGAATCATCCTAGAATTCAAGTGTAACCCAATCTATGTCAAGAGTTCTCCAGGGAGACGGTGGTCAACAAGGGAATATCTCGCCATTGATTATTACGCCGCATTCTATACCAAATTCCACGGAAATGGAAAAGGGCGAATCTTTTATCCAAACGCTCTACAGAGGTTCGTGCCGCACCTCGCATTTCTCGCTCAACCCCTCTAGAGCAGGCCTCTGGACGTTCAGAAGACATCTCGCCGGCGGGGCAGAGTTTATGCGGTTGCGGTTTGATGTCCGACAGGTCTCAAAACCCCGCCACTGTCGCAGCTATTCGGGTATGAGCTTTTGCAGGTCATATCCTACAACCTGCCATTTCCCATCCTGTTTGGAGTAAAGCCATTTTTGCTGCAGTATTTTGGTTTGAGGGTGGGGGTTGCTCTTCTGATAGAAACGATAGCGCATCGCTACGGTCCCGGAACCTTCCTTGTCCACCGGGCTGACGTCGACGACTTGATAGTCCAGGACTCGAACCCGATCCTGCATCCGGTCGGCCTGGTCCCAGAACGCGTCCTTGACAGTCGGTGCCACCCAGGTCGATGCAGATTTGAATTCACCCCACCGGATGTCCCGGTTGAAGCGCTCGGCTGCCAGGCGCAACCCTTCCTCGTTGTTTCTCTGACCCCCGAGAAGGTTGCAGGAAGAAAGAAAGCCGGAAAAGACGCATAGTGCTATAGGGAGAAGAACCGTCCAGTATCTGCAGCGTGTTGAAACCATAAGAATTTCCCTCCTGAGTTGCAACGAATGAGTTTCCCAGCCTGACACCCTCCGAAGCATTTTCGTTTAAGTACAGGATTCGATCAAGCCATATTTCGACATGCTGTTCCGATCGTTCCCTGTCGTGAGTTAAGTATTGATAAAAAAAAGTCGTGCAGGTAAAGTAGTACTAAATATTGCGAAGTGGAACCGAGGCCCTGACCCGGAATGGAAGAGCGGGCCGGGGAGGGGTAGCTGGCCGGGAGGTTTGATTAGAATACCGGGTCCTTTCAAGAAAAGGAATTACAGATGGCCGAAATGAGCACGACGGCGGTTCGAGCCGGCAACAAGAAGAGTCCGGTGGTCGACGTTGGGACCTTTGCGCAGCAGATTGAAAAGCAGGCAAACACACTGGCGGAATTTGGATGGGACCATGAAGCCGGGCACCTGAGGAAGTGGGCTTTTGAATTAAGGGGAGACAGCATCAAACGGGATTATTCCGGAGGCCGTCTGTCCAAGTCGGAAGCATAGGTGTCGGGATTTTTCGTGTAGTACTAAGAGTCTATCTCAGAACTCGCTCACACCGCCACCCCGGCGAAGGCCCATACGCGTCCATTTAAGGATTTCCCGTGTGGTACTAAGTGGTTACAGAATCGGGAAGTCTCCCGAACGTCATTCCGGCATGTTTTTAGCCGGAATCCAGCTTCTATAATATCCCTGGATCCCGGCCAGAAACTTGCCGGGGTGACGGTTTGAAGCAACGAAGACTTTCTTAAATCAACCCTGTTGCTCCTGCCCCCCTGTATCTCCGAACGGCAGGCCGGTTTCCCCTGCCTGTCATTTTCTTCAAAGAAGCCGTCTGAAAAATACCCGCATACGTCAAACCGGCGAAAGCCGATATACAGAAAGCCGTATGTTTCCTGGATGCCGGTTTTCACCGGCATGACGTTGAGGGCACCGTGAGCCAATTTTCAGGCGGCTTCTAAGAGTTCTTGACATTTCCGGGCTGACCGTAAATTAATGATGTCAGGGAATACCGGGTTTAGCTCTGTTGATTGGCGCTCAATCAAAATACGGACAGTTGTTTTCATGGCGAGGTTTGTTTGGTGCAAGAATGATGAACGTCGGGTCCCTGCCTTCAGATGTCTGCTCTGCAAGGATAATTGCCATCAGCCCCACAATGGTGGGGACTCTCTCGATAATTCTTTGGAAATCCTATTGAAATCCGGCAAATACAAGGAGCGCTTCCTGATGAAACGACGAGTGAATGTGAATGCGGTCAGTGTGGATGAGCTTCCATTGGGTGAAGAGGCGAGAGCTTCCGACGAGAGCGATAACAGTGATGGCGAGCTGTTGGGTGGCAGGGTTTTTCTTTTGGAGGAGGGCAGACTCACGCCGTTTTCAACCGAAGCGTACACGACCTCGACACTCTACCAGGTGACGGATTCATTCCAGGTGGAATCGAAGCTGGTCCGACCCGACGAACCCGGGAACCTGCTTTTTGAAGGCAAGAAACCATCCAGGAAGACCGTGCCTGTGATGATTGCCAGGGATGGCAATGCAATGCTCTTTGCTTCCTGGGACGATCTCGAAGCCAATCCAGGCGTCTTGTCGGAGGCAACGGAGGTCGTTGGGGTTATTCCGGTCAGGCAGGTCTTTGTCCTGAGAAGGAAATAGCTCCCAGACACGATATCAGGCCTTATCGCATCCTTCATCGTTCAAGAACGGGACCTGGGGAAACGGCATGAAGCTCATCGACGACCTGCTCGAAAGCAGCTGTAAGAATATGATCAAGACCATGCTGTTATGCCTGCCCCAGGCCACCAAAGGCACGATCTATCGAATAGGGCATCCGCCAAAGCTTCAGGCGGTGCGGGTCACTTCCGGGATGAGGATCGGCGATACGGACAATATCCAATGGGGATTGCCGGCCGCCTCCGACTACAACTACCCGGGAAAGAGCTGGGAGGAATATCGGGATCGCCCTCACCACCCTCTGGAGGCGATGGGATGGTGCGTGGAGACGCAGAAAAGCTGGAGTGCGGATAACCCGGCGGAAGATGTTCGAAGCGTTCGCAAGCAGCTGAGGGGAGAGCTCGAAGATGTTTACCATATGGAACCGGTCCTGGTGAGAAAGGTGGACCTTTACGGGAGCACCGCCGGGGCACTGGAATACCCGGTGGACTGGCGAGGCAGGCCCATCTGGCAGGATACCGAATACGTTGTCGTCGCTGTCATAAAGATCCATTTCCTGCCGGGCACACTCTATCGTGAAGACCGCTCCACCAGGATCATCAAGGAGCTCTCCAGAAGCCTCGGTACAGAGTTCCTTTCACTCCATTTGCATGAGACGTTTTCACGCTCCCAGGAGGAATTTGCCCGCCGGCGTCTTCAGAGCTGCGAGATCCTGGCCCATGAGCTCCGGAACACGATCATCAAGTTCGGCTTCATTTTTTCCGCCATCAACTCCCAGATAGGCATTCTTCGAGATGAATGGGAGTTTCAGCTGCGGAAGGCTTTCCCCGATCTGGAATGGAAAGGTCCCATCCTGGAGCGCCTTAAGGAACTGGTCCACTTGCGGCTTCCCGCTCTCAGCGGCAGCCCGGAATGGGTCCAGTTGTGCACGACACTGTTGGCGGAACAGGAGGAACTGGCGGTCTCACCCCTCCTTCCCACTCAGGGGGAACAATGGCTCAAGAACAAGATCCAGCCCAAATGGAAGAAGCTGATGACAGGAGTCCATGCCTGGGACGCGAACAGAGAGGAAATCAACAACCTTCTGAGTCGCCTGGAAACCGCCCTGCGGGTGGGCCTAAACCGTGATCTTGCCAGGAATGTGAACCACCTGCCTCGAGATCTGTGCGACGAATGGATCAGTCTCGCCTATGTTTTTATCACCTCAGAGAACCTCTTTGTCCTGGAGGAAATCCTGCAGCTGCTGGAAAATCCGGCCTTGCCGGTGAGTCACAAACGCCAGATGAAGAAGGTGCTCAAGTACTTGAAAGTGCTGGTGGAGGCCCTTCCTGAGGTGGAAGAGCGGGCCAATAAGATCATTCTCTCCTTACGATATGGCTCCTCCGTGGATGCCGAACCGCAACCGTTCGATTTCCCTCTTGATCGCCTGTTCTATCACCAGTATGGGGGCGGAGAAGAGGGGATTTCATTCAGCGAGTGAGGAGAGGGGAGAAGGGAAGTTTAATACCGGGGGAGATGATGGAATCGAAAACATGTCAGGATGCATTGGTCGAATCGGAAAAGCACCGGCAGGAGCTCATCGAATCCGAAGAGCGTTTGCGCAGGTTGAACCGGGATATTCTTCACCTCCTGATGGTTATGACTCACGACATTCGAGGGCCCCTTGTCGCCCTGGCTGCGACTCTGAAGCTTTTGATCCGGGGTCTTTACGGCAATATGGACGAGAGCGTCAAGAACACCGTACAAGACCTGCAGAACCGTTCCATCCGGTTGCTCGGAGTGGTTGAAGACTATCTGGGAAAGACTCATTCTCTCGAGGGTACGCTTCGAATTGAGCGCGAAATACTGGACCTGAGACAGGATATCATCGACCCGGTGCTGGATGAACTGGCCAATGAGATCCAACAGAACGAAATCGTGATCGACAATCGGCTCGGGGCTATTCCTGCCGGCACAATACCCGTCCAGGCGAATAAAATCTGGCTCAAAACGGTCTTTCGAAACCTGTTCACCAACGCCATCAAGTACGGCGGCAGGAGCTGTCGGATTGCTTTCGGCTTCGAGGACCATGGCGCCTATTACCGCCTGAATGTTTACAACAGTGGAGTTCCGGTGCCTTCCGAGTACCGCGACAAGCTGTTCACACAATTCTTCCGGGGTGACGCCGGGAGCGGGAACAGGCGGGAGGGGGTGGGGCTCGGGCTCTATCTGACGCGGGAGATCATTCACAAGCATGGGGGCGATATCTGGTATGAAGCCAGGTACAACGGCTCGGACTTCATCTTTACCATTGCGAAGGAATGCACCCCGGAGCAAAACGGTACAGGCCCGATACCATGATTTCACTGGCGTCCATCGAGAGGGCTGTGGAGGTCCTTCGAGGCAAAGTAATCCATACCCCCCTGGTCTATTCGCCAACCTTCAGCCATCTGAGCGGAGCGGAGGTCTATCTGAAACTGGAAAACCTTCAGGAAACCGGATCATTCAAGCTGCGGGGGGCTTCCTACAAAATTCAGAACCTGCTGGGAGAGATCGGGCCGGAAGGTGTCGTCGCCGCCTCTGCCGGCAATCATGCCCAGGGGGTGGCCCTGGCGGCGAAAAGGGTAGGGGTGAAGGCGACCATAGTCATGCCCGAGTCGGCATCCCTTGCCAAGCAGGAGGCGACCCGAAACTATGGCGGCGACGTGGTGCTTGCGGGGCAAAGCACCAGTGAGAGCATCCAGCAGGCCAGGTTGCTTGCTCAAGCCGGGAAGGTCTTCATCCATCCTTTCGATGATCCGGATATCATTGCCGGGCAGGGCACCATATCGTTTGAAATCATTCAGGACTGCGCCGATCCCGATCTGATCATTGTGCCCATTGGCGGTGGCGGCCTCATCGCCGGTATTGCGGCCGGGATCAAGGCATTGCACCCGCGGGCAAGAGTGATCGGGGTCCAGGCGGCTGCGTGTCCTTCCGCCTACCAGGCACTGAAGGAGGGCGGGGTGACTCGCGTTGAAGCCGGACGTTCCATCGCCGACGGCATTGCGGTAAAGCAGATCGGGGACCTTCCGTTTGCCGTCATTCGGGAGCTGGTGGACCAGGTGGTGCTGGTGGATGACGACCAGATCGCCGCTGCGATACTCCTTCTGGTCGAACGGAAGAAGGTTCTCTCGGAAGGGGCCGGGGCGGTTCCCCTGGCGGCCCTTCTGAGCCGGTCCGTGGAGGTGCCCAAAGGGAGTAAGGTGATTCTTGTTATTAGTGGAGGAAACATAGACAGCCCACTCCTGGAGCGGGTCATTCGTCAGGAGCTGTTTCGCAATGGCCGCATCATGCGGTTTTCGGTGTGTCTGGAGGATGTGCCGGGGGCCCTGGCGCGCTTCCTGGCCATAACGGCACAACTCAAGGCGAATGTCCTTCACATCTACCATCAACGCAGCGGTCGCAATCTGCCGGTCTATCTCAGCAGGGTGGAGCTTGAGTTGGAAACCCGAGGCCCTGCGCATGTTGCAGAAATCATCCGCCGGATGGAACGGGAAGGCTACGAGATCCAATAGGCGGGGAATCGAGGAATCGAGGGGCCTGAAAGGAAGTCGGCAAGGCTGCCAGCTTGTTAGTACTGCTCCGCATAGATGAGTGTCCGAATTCCCATTCGTCATACCGGCAGGTTTTAGGCCGGTATCCAGGAAGCGTTTCTGGATTCCGGCCAGAAGCATGCCGGAATGACGGCCAGAGGGTTATGGTCACTTTATGGTGGGGGGCTGTGCTTAGCATATAGAGGGTTTTTGATGGCTTGTTGATGCTGTCTTTTCAGAATCTGCAGTATCGTGAACCGATGGCGGGTGACCAATTCCCTGGAGGCAAGCGAATGTTTCACCATATTCTGGTTCCCACAGATCTAACCGAGAAGGGTCTGAAAGCGCTTGATGCGGCCGTGAACCTGGCCGTGCACGATGGCGGAAGGATTACTCTGCTGCATGTTATTGAGACGATTGAAGATACCGGTTCCGACGATTTCCGGGATTTCTACCTCCAGATCGAGAAACGCGCCAGAAAGAAGATGAATCAAATGGCTGCAAAGGTTGAGGCCGATCAGCCTGCTGTTTCCAAGGAAATCGTCTACGGAAAGAGAGTGAAGGAGATCCTCCGATTTGCTGAGGAGAAAGGGATCGACTTGATCATCCTGAGCTCCCACCGGGTCGACAAAGAGGGTGGTTTGCAGGCGTGGGGAACGATCAGCTACAAGGTCGCCATTCTTTCGCATTGTCCCGTCTTACTGGTCAAATAGACTCTCGGGTTTCCAATTCAAGATCAAGATCGAAAACAGGTGAGTATGCAGCAGTCCAGAAGAATTCTGCTTTATGCCGGAAAAGGTGGGGTGGGGAAAACCAGCATTGCGGCTGCGACGGGTATCATCACTGCCGGGCTGGGAATGAAAACCATTGTCATGTCCCTTGACCCGGCTCACAGCCTGAGTGACGGGTTTGATTTGGATCGCTCCCTCATGGACAAGAACCGGGGAATCCCCGTTCAGGTGGCGGACGGACTTTGGATTCAGGAGCTCGACATTCAGGAGGAGATCACTCGCAGCTGGGGTGAAATACACAAATACCTTTCCTTCCTTCTCAACACTACGGGTATTGACGATATTCTTGCCGAAGAGCTGGCGATTCTGCCCGGCATGGAAGAAATCAGTGCGCTGTTTTACATCAATCAGTATGTCAAACAGCAAGAGTACGAGCTGATCATTCTGGATTGTGCTCCGACAGCCGAGTCGGTTCGGTTTGTGAGCATCCCCAAGACCCTGGAATGGTACATGCAAAAAGTCTTTCGGCTGCAGCGCAGAATGGTGGGCTATGTCCGGCCGATGGCAAAGAAGTTCGCCGATATTCCACTGCCGCAGGACGAATACTTTGCCAATATCGAGAGCCTCTTCGATCGCCTGAAGGGAGTGGACCTCCTCTTGACCAATCCGGAGATCACCTCGGTGCGGCTTGTGACCAACCCGGAAAAGATGGTGCTGAGAGAGACGCAACGAGCTTTCATGTTTTTCAGCCTTCATCAGCTGGCGATCGATGCGGTGATCATCAACCGCGTCTTCACCGAAGAGTCCCTCGGCGGCTTTGCCGAAGACTGGAGGGCTTTGCAGAAAGAATACCTGGAGCTGGCCGAAACATATTTCCACCCGATCCCTGTCTGGCGTGTGCCGTTCTACCACTCGGAGGTCCTCGGCTATGATAGACTGCTGCAGCTCGGAAAGCATCTTTATGGCGACAGAAACCCGGCTGACGTTTTCACTCTCCACCGGCCAATCGAATTCAACCGGGAAGGCGGGCGCGATCGGGTCAGAATTCATCTGCCGTTTGCAACGAAAAAGGAGATTGAGCTCACCAAGGTTGGTGAAGAACTGATCATCAGAATTGGGAACTTCAAAAAAAGCATCATTTTGCCCAGGACCCTTGTTGGGATCGAGCCGGGGCGAGCTCAGCTGCAAGGGGAATACCTGGTGATTGACTTTGGAGGGAGCGATGAGTGAGAAAACAGAGGAGACCAGGGAACAAAACGTGTTTCACCCGGAGGACTTTTGCCCTGCCTGTCTTTTCATAAAGGCCCTGATGGAGCGGCGGACGCGATATAGTGACTTTTTTGACCACATTCACAATGCCCGGATTGAGATGCTCAGGGCTTTTAAGTCTCTTGTGGATGCCGAGATTGCCTCTCTTGAAAAACGCAAAGCCGGCCATGAAGAGGAAAAGAGGGCAACTCGGATCGAGGTGGAGTAGGCTGTTCGCATTGAAGTCCCCGCAAAAGCTGAGAAGGAAGGAAGATGACTGATCCCACGCGAAAGAAGATCCTGGTACCTGTAGACGGTTCCCAGCATTCACTCCAGGCGGTTCAATACGTGGCAAACACGGTCCCGCCTCATGATGTCGAGGTAGTCCTGTTTCACGCCCGGATCAGGATCCCCGAGTCGTTCTGGGACACGCAGAGCGAGCCGGCCTATCATTATCGGTTCATTGACGTCGGAGAATGGGAAAGCCGGCAGGAGAAAGCGATTCTTGATTTCATGTCCAGGGCCTGTGAGACACTCTATTCGGCCGGGTTTTCGAAGGAGTCGGTGAAGGTTGTCATTCGAGACCGGGAAGCAGGGATTGCCAGAGACATCATCACGGAGTCGCAGCAGGGCTACGATGCTGTGGTCGTTGGGCGCAGGGGGGTCAGCGAACTGAAGGACTTCATGCTCGGAAGCATTGCCAACAAGTTGGTGGAAAAGGTGACCGATGTCCCCATCTGGATTATTGGCTCAGGCCGGCAGCGGAACAAGTTCCTCGTGGCGATGGATGCCTCCGAGGGAGCCATGCAGGCGTTGGATTACCTGGCAAAAATGATCGGTGACATCCACCATTTCGAAGTCACTCTTTTCCACGTGGTGAGAGGGTTTGATATCTTCCATCACACAACTGGAAAACCTCCCGTTCCCCCCGCCGACAAGGCCTTGCTGGAACGATTTGAAAAGGAGGCCGAACAGCTCGGGCGCGAAATCGAACCGGTGTTTGTGGAGGCCACCAAACGGCTGCTCAGGGCGGGCGTGGCCCCCGCTCGAATAAATGAGAAGATCGTCAAGGGAGCCAGCACTCGATCAAGCGCCATTGCGGAGGAGGCTGAACGGGGGGGCTATGATACCATAGTGGTTGGACGCAGAGGACTCTCGAAGGTTCAGGAGTTCTTCATGGGTCGAGTCAGCAACAAGGTCATTCATCTTGCGAAAGAAAAGGCCGTCTGGGTGGTCAGCTGAGCATTTCGTGATATGGCCGCAAAGAGGCGCAGGAAGCGCAAGATAGGGTTCAAGTCAGGGTTTGGTTTCGGTTCCCCCCTCGTTCCCACGCTCTGCGTGGGAACGGACACGCTGGACGCTCCTCCGTGCCCGGTGGCGTAGAGCGCCCGAAGGCATGGGCTCCCACGCAGAGCGTGGGAGCCAGTGAAAAAATCGGGTCCTTCATAATGTCTTCTTGCGCTTCTTGCGCCTCTTTGCGGCTACCAGGCTGCCGGGTCACACATTGAAACGAAAGAGGATGATATCCCCGTCCTTGACCGGATAGGTCTTTCCCTCCAGGCGAACAAGACCCTGTTTGCGGGCGGCTGCGTAGTCACCGGCCCGGCGTAGATCTTCATAAGCCACCACTTCCGCCCTGATAAAACCTTTCTGCATATCGCTGTGAATCGCTCCGGCAGCTTCCACCGCAGGCACGTCCCTGGGAATGGTCCAGGCTCGCACCTCGTCGTCGCCGACCGTGAAAAAGGTCGCGAGTTGCAACAGGGAGAAGGAACGGGCTATCACGCGATCCAGGGCGCTTTCCGAAAGGCCGAAGTCCTCTCTGAAGGCTTCCGCCTCCGACTCCGGGAGCTGGGCCATCTCCATCTCGAGTTTGCCGCGAACGACCATCGCTTCGGCATAATCGAAAGCAACCTCAGGGAGTTTGTCATCCTCGTCGGAATTGTTCACGACGACCAGCACCGGCTTGGCGGAAAGCAGCGTAAAGCCGCGGAGCTCCGGGGCAGCGACCAGGCCTGGTTCGACTCGGAGGGGTTTTGTCGCATTGATCGTCTCCAGGCAGGATTCCAGAAGGTCTTTTTCGGCCCCAAACCCCTTTTTCCCTCGCTTCTGTTCCAGGGATATCTTTTCAAAGCGTTTTTCAATGGTTGCCAGGTCGGCGATGAGGAATTCGTCCTCGAGTTGTCTGAAATCCTGCCTGACAGCCGGTTTTCCAAGGGACGGGTCGGCGAAATTGCGGACCACCATGACAAAAGCGTCAACCGGGCGCATATGAGTCAGCAACAGCGCCATGTATTCCTGCTGGCTCTCCAGGACGCCCGGAAGGCCCTGAAGGTCCAGGTAGGTCACCTGAGCATGGGTGGTCTTTTTCGGTTTGTACAGCCGGCTCAGCCAATCGAGTCTCGAATCCAGGACGGAAACGACCCCCAAAACGGGGACCGCATGCCCCCCCGGCGGGACGGATTCCCCGGTCCTCTTTGTCAGTGCGTTGAAAATAGTCGTCTTGCCCGATCGTGCCAGGCCGATGATTCCAAGTTTCATGTAGATCTCCTTCAGTGTACTCGCGAATCAGCCTCTGTTTTTGTACACTTGACATCTCCGGCATGCAACCGCTAACTTCTTAGCCTCCACAGGTTGCCTCCTCTTCGAAAAGAGAGCGGTTGTCCAAAACCTCTCGAACCCGGTTTGTGGATATGCAGCGATGATTCCACCCCCCGGTCTGAACCTGATGTTCCAGAAGGACCCTGTGCTGCCGAGTGCCCTGCAGAGGTTGCCGGACGCCGGGACGCATGCGGTGTTTGTGTTGAGCCTTCTGATTGAAAAGAAGAAAGGCCTCACGGGTCCCTCGTATCATTTGCGAATGGCCGATCTGCTGCAAGGTGTACCGAAAACGGAAGAGGAGTGGACAGAATGGCTCAGGGAGGGATTGAAGGGTGTTCCCTGGACCGGGAAGAGTCTGGATAGCGCTCGGAAAAAGGCCGATCTTTGGATTCAGGATGGGAGATGGGTGGGAGCATGGACTGAAGGGACCTTGCCGCCGTCGCATGGACTGGGATGCTGTCCCCGTATAGTGTTCGGAAAAGGCACTATGGAACCGGACCGGTTCTGGGCGGTATGCTTCAATTCGAGGAAGCCCAGGATCGCTTCGCCTCGTGCGGAATGGCTGAGGATTTTGAGAACTATGCTGCCGGTTGTCGGCTCAATGGGGATGGGTCTTGCCGGCAGCCTTGGAACCATCACCTATGATCTGGTAACCGCCGGTGCTGAGCGGGAAGGGTCAGAGCTGTTGCTTGTGCTTGACTCATCCCTGGACGATATCGCTAAATCGAGTCACTCGGCGGTGTTCGATGCAGGATCCTTCCCGAGCCTCATTCTGAGCTGCCTGCCTGAGGCCGGGATTTGTCCGAAGTCCGTCCGCATGGTTTGCCGGGACCGTCTCCTGGCCTTTCTTTCGGATCTCCACTGCATTCTGGAACTGCGCTCCGGCGGCTGCCTTCTCAAAACCATTGAAGCGCAGCAAAGGGAGGCGCCTCGATTCCAATGGATTTACCGTCCTGAAGAAAGCAACAAGGGCAATGCAGGAAATCTGAAGCTCCTGGGGGAAGCTTCCTCATTGACCATAAGTTTTTCAAGCGAAGACCCGGCAATCCCTTCAGAAACCCTCGCTCCTGAGGGAGTGTTGGGTTGCCGGCTTGAGCAGCTCAATACAAGGGCAATCCGGTGGGACGAGTATCTTTTTCACTACACCCGCTCCTGCCCAGGGCCATGGCCGAACCAATCGTATCGGGAATATCTGCTGAGCCTCCTCGACAATGACCCGCTTGCTGAGCGCACTGCCCTGGCCGTGCTCTTTCGAATCCTTGTCGAAGGCCGCATCAGGGCGAGCTCAAAAGTCGTGCGGGGAGACCAGCCTGTCGTCTCGTGGACCTCCAGGCCGCCGCAAGAGCTTGGTGCCATTCGGCGCTGGAACCCGGCGCTTATCCGTTGGACGTTTGAACCCTATGGCATTGCGGTAAAAAGGGACATACTGCGCAGGCTAGGTGCCAGGCCGGCCATATACGCCGCTTCGGCGGTCTATGAAAAGCTTCGACAAGAGGACCGCTTCCGATTTCAGCTTCACAATCCATCCCGTTGTTCCTGGAAGAACGAACATGAATGGCGCATGCCGCATGATCTCGAACTGACACAAGTCCCCCGTGAGGAGGCGTTCGCATTTGTTCCCGTATCTTCCGATCTGGAGATGCTGAAAGACCGGACATCCTGCTTTCTGCCGATTCTTGTGCTCAACCGGGGTGATTAGCGACTGAGGTGTGAATCAGTATGGCTTCACGAAACCGGCCTGTGGTTTGTGCCGGGCAGTGAGGGCGATGAAGAAGCCGTCCGAAAAATACCCGCATACGTCATGCCGGCAAAACCCGGTATCCGGAAAGCCGCGCAATTCCTGGATGCCGGTTTTCACCGGCATGACGTTGAGAGCACCTTGAGTCAATTTTCAGACGGCCTCCTAGACAAGGTTCATTCCCGGGCCAGTATTTCGAGGTTGTTGTCACTGGTGTCGGTGATGGACGAAACGGTTGTGCTTGTTATCCGGATTCTGTAATCGTTTCCCGGAGCAAGCGATTTCGGGATTTTCCAGCGAATGGACCCATTGCCCTTCTTGCCGATGGAAGCTTTCTTGGCGATGGTCAAGGCCACGGTCCCGCCTTTAAGAAGTTCAATCCTGACATCCTTTCCTGGCTTATCTTTGTAGGTCCATAGAATACGCTCTTTGGCGCCCTGCTTCCAGATTTCCCCGCCGTTGGGTTGGACAACCATGAGGTCATTCGCTTCAAAGCTTGCCGCAATGGTGTGGTTTGCGGTCACGCTGCTGAACGTATAGGTTGTTACCGCTCCGACGGAATTCCCGTCCACCAGGACATCCAGAACGTGGTAGTTGGGAGACGACGTGATGGTGAAGGTCTGACTGGCGCCGTGATTCACCTTCACCTGGCCTGACGGCGAGATGGTTCCACCCGACCCGGCCGATGCGGTGATCGTGTAAGTGTCGATGGCAAAGCTTGCCGCAATGGTGTGGTTGGCGGTCACGCTGTTGAATGTATAGGTTGTCACCGCTCCGACGGATTTCCCGTCCACCAGGACATCCAGAACGT
>CAYTWB010000034.1:0-44968 GCA_964441945.1 uncultured Syntrophobacteraceae bacterium | reverse complement strand
CCCGTCCAAAGTGGAGGCTTGGGAAAATATCTTCTACCCCCCTGAACGGTTACATAAACTTGACAAAAGGGTATGCGTCTCATTAGGATGCCACCTGAGAATCCCGGATGGATTGAGCGAACAGTGCTTTGGACGTTTCTCGTTGATTGTCGTGAGAATTGAGATGAAGAGTTTTCTTTCAGAGTTGAGGGTGAAGGTCCTGGTGATGAGAATCCTCCTGGGTGTCATCTTCGCCTTCATGCTGTCGCGGTTCTTCTTCCCCAACAGTAACAACATCACCATACTCGCATTAGCCGGCTTGCTGGTCTTTTTTGCCTATGCCCTCGAGTATCTTCACAGGGGCAGGAGACCATAGCACTCGGTTACATCGATGGTTATTGCCGGAGGCCGAGGAGGGGCGTGCCTTGCCTGAAGGACCCCGTTTTCATCGGCAGAAGGCCGGGAAAACCGTGGTAACAGGCAGGAGAAAAGATGGATTGGGAAAAGCCTCCCCGCAGAGGTCCTGCACCAGGCAACTTGCAGGACCTGGAGCGGCTCTTCAAGCAGTTTAGGGACCGCTTCAATTTTTCGACCTTCACGGGGGGAGGGCTATGGCTGATTGTTCTGGCCATTCTGGTTGTATTGGTCGGGATGAACTCCTACTATACAGTGGAACCGCAAGAGACGGCCGTAGTGTTGCGCTTTGAGAAATACATCCACTCTGCCGAAGCGGGATTGCATTTCAAGGTTCCCTTCGGTATCGACACGGTCCAAAAGGTCGTAACGGGCAGAGTGCTTCAGCGGGAATATGGCTATCGCACGGTTCAGCCGGGGGTTCGCTCTCGCCTCACGGAAAAGGGCTATGAAGAGGAATCCACGATGCTCAGTGGGGACCTTAACGTAGTGGATCTCCAATGGACGGTCCAGTACAAGGTACAGGACCCGGTGGCTTATCTTTTCCAGGTCCAGGACGTGGAAGGCACCCTGGACGATATTTCGGAATCCATGGTCCGCAGGATCGTCGGGAATCGTTACGCCGATGAGGTCCTCACCACCGGGCGCTCCAACATCGCCGATCTGGCTCGAAACGAAATACAGCAGATTATGGACCAGTACAGGACCGGCCTGCAGATCATCACGGTCAAGCTTCAGAATGCCAACCCTCCAAACCCGGTTAAGGCAGCTTTCAACGAGGTCAATGAGGCACGGCAGGAAAAAGAACGCATGATCAATGAAGCACAACAGGCCTACAATCAAAAGATACCCAAGGCTATGGGTGAGGCGCGGCAGACGATCACTCAGGCTGAGGGCTATGCGCTGGAGCGGATAAACCGAACCGAGGGTGAAATTCGCCTGTTTCTCAGCATTCTCACCGAATACGAAAAGGCACCCGATGTGACTAAACGAAGGTTGTATCTTGAGGCTGCCGGGGACCTTATCGGACGGGTGGATCATCTGATGATCATCGACGAAAGTCAGCGGAATCTGCTGCCCCTTTTTGATTTGAACCGGTTGTCGACACCGGCTTCCGGCCGGAAGGACCCCGCAGGTGTATCCCCGGCGCAGCCACCGCCCCCCAAGGGTCAGGAGAACCGATAATGTCTTTTGGAGCTCGAGCCCTTTTTCCAGTGATCATTCTTCTGGGCGTTCTTCTCAACGGGGCCTTTTTTGTTGTGAGCGAAACCGAGCAGGTGGTCATCACCCAGCTGAAGAAGCCTGTCGGCGAAGCGATCACCCACGCCGGGCTTCATTTTAAGGTCCCATTGATTCAAACGGCGAACTACTTCGAAAAACGAATCATGAAATGGGACGGCAATCCAAATCAAATCCCCACAAAGGACAAAAAGTATATATGGGTTGACAGCACGGCACGGTGGCGAATCAAAGATCCGTTGTTGTTTCTGAAACGGGTGGGGTCGGTTGCCACGGCTCATAGTCGGCTGGACGGCATTATCGAGTCGGTCGTTCGAGATCACGTTTCCAACAACGACCTGGTGGAACTGGTTCGCAGCGAGGGTTGGGAAGAAGCCAGGCAAACGCTCCACGAAGCGGGAATCCCCGATTTTCAGCTGCTCGATTTGAGCGGAGACAATCCTCTCGGAGCGGAGTCCAATGACCATCTCACCAAGGGTCGGGAAAAGATCACACGAGAAATGGTTGCTGATGCCTCCAGGATTCTGCCCGAATTCGGGATCGAGCTCATGGACATTCGAATCAAGCGGGTCAACTATGTTGAGTCGGTGCAACAAAAGGTTTTTGATCGCATGATTTCCGAGCGAAAACGGATAGCGGCTCAATACCGATCAGAAGGAGAAGGGGAAAAGGCTGCCATATTGGGACAGATGGACCGGGAAATGTCTCGGATCACTTCGGAAGCCTTTCGAAAAGCGCAGGAAGTCCGAGGAAAGGCCGATGCGGAGGCGACTCGAATCTACGCCGAAGCGTTCGGGAAGAACCTGAAGTTCTATGAGCTTTACAGGACTCTTGACTTCTACAAGAATTTCAACAACCCCGGGAGCTCCCTTGTGCTGTCGACCGATGCCGAGATCTTTAAGTATTTGAAGAGAAGCAGTGAACCGTCGGGCAAGTAATTCAGGAGAATGGTCCATGGCATTTTACGAGGAAAACCCGAATAAGATTACCAAAGCTGACATGGTCCTGGCGATTCCCACCTTCAACGAGGTGGAAACCATCGGCCATACAACCCTGCAAGCTGCTAAGGGATTGGCGGAGTATTTCGGGAATCTTGAGAGTGTGATCGTCCACTGCGACAGTCATTCCACGGATGGCACCAAAGAGGCCTTCTTTTCCACACCCACTGAGATGGCAAAAATCCATATTTCGACCTCTCCGGATCGACATGGAAAAGGGAACAACCTTCGCAACCTGTTCGAAAAAGTCCGGGAACTGGAAGCTCGGGTCGTCGTGGTTCTGGAGGCGGACATCAGGAATATCGCACCCCATTGGGTCAGGAGCCTGGGACAGCCCATCCTCAACGGTTCCGGCTATGTATGCCCTCTCTATGTCCGGCATAAATACGAAGCGACTCTGACCAGTTCCCTGGTCTATCCCTTGATGCGCTGCTTGTACGGCCGGCGCGTCCGGCAACCGAATGTGGGTGATTTCGGCTTTCGAGGCGATCTCGTGGAAGCCTTCCTGAGCTCACCGGCGTGGACGGAATCCGTGCAGCATTTCGGCATCGATATCTGGATGACCACCATTGCCCTCAATGCACGTCTGCCCATTTGTCAGTCCCTGATCGGGGCACCCAAGGTCCACCGTATGAAGGATCCCTATGCCCACTTGCCGGTCCTGTTCCCTCAAGTCATCGGCGCAATGTTTGATCTGATGATCGTCTATGCGGGTTTTTGGAGTCAGGTGAAATGGAGCAAACCGACTTTATTGTATGGCACCGACACGCACAGTGTGGAGACGTCCGTGCCGACAGAGGTCAATACAACGCTTTTGCATGATCGGTTTTCAAAAGGATTCGACAAGTATAGCAACCTCTGGCAGAGCATTTATGATCCGACGGTTTGCCCTAAGTTGCAGGAGATTCGCAGTCTGGGATTGCAGCACTTTTCATTTCCTACACAAACCTGGGCCATGATTCTGTTTGACATGGCCAAAGCTTACGCTCGGGCAGAAGAAGCTAAACGCGCCGTCCTTCTGGACTCACTCTTGCCGCTCTATCTTGGGAAGGTCTTGTCCTTTGTGAAGAAAACTGAGCGCATGTCAATCCAACAGGCAGAGGACTACGTGGAAAACGAGTGCATGACATTTGAAGAAACCAAGCCTTATCTTCTCAAGATATGGGAATGATCCTCAAGTTTATGGAGGTAAAAACCATGCCGAAAATCCTGGTCGTAGACGACGAAGAACACATCCGTCTGCTCTATTCGGAGGAACTGAAAGAGGCCGGCTATGAAGTCATCACGGCCGATAGTGGGTACAAGCTGTTGGATCGGATTGAAGGAGAAAAACCGGACTTGATCGTTTTGGATATCAAAATGGTGGATTACAATGGTTTGGATCTCCTTCAGGACATCAGGAATCGGTTCTATGATCTACCGGTTGTTCTTTCAACAGCTTACGACACTTTCAAGGAGGATATGAAGGCTATTGCTGCAGATTTCTATGTGGTGAAAAGCTTTGATCTGACAGAGTTGAAAAAGAAAATAGGCATGGCACTGGAAACCCGCCTGCCTTCTTAGTGATTAGTGGCTAGTGGCTAGTGGATAGTGATTAGTGCTCACTGATTCACGACAAACCATTAGCTTACAGTCCAGCCACTACTCACTAGTCACTAACCGCTAGTCACTGTATCCTGGCCATCCAGAGATATCCGGCCAGCGCGGCAAAGATAACGTCTCCGAGCCACACCCCCAGGAATGGCGGAAGGACCCCGGCCACGGCCAGGGCCGACCCGAGATGCAAGACTACAAAATACAGGGATGCCACAATCAAAGCGATGCCTACCCCCACGGCGATTCCGCCGTGCAACCCCTGGCTCAGCGCTATGGTTACTCCCAGTAGTGCAACAATAAAGGTAGTCAAGGGGAGCGCCAGTCTCATGTGCAGCTCTACTTCATAGGGGTTGGCGTTGTAGCCCTCGGCCCGAATCTTTCTAGAATAACTGTAGAGATCATACCAGTTCAGCTCTGCTGGAATGGTCTCCAGACGAAAAAAATCGTGGGGAGTCTCAGGGAGGTTGAGTCTCTTTTCCGCAAACCATTCCTGCTCGACATTTGAACCATTGAATCTGAGAATCAGGCCATTCTCCGCTATCCATTGATTGTCGCTCCAACGAATGCGTTTCGCATCCAGGCGGCCGGAGAGTTCGAAAGGGGGAGAGAGGAAGAAAAGCGAGACCTTCTCCAGCGTCTCCTCCTCTTTGTTATAGAGATGGATCTGATAGATCGCATTCTGTCCATGATACCACACATTTTCGTGACCCCAGGACAGGGGCGCTTTCTGGTTGAGCACCTGTTTCTGCCAGATCTGCTGAGCTCTCTGATTCATGTTACGGGCCAGGGTCTCATCCGTCAGGAAATGAACAAAGGAGAGCCCCAGGGCCGTCAACAGAATGGGGTAGACATAGGAAGTTGCCTTGATGCCGGCCGTCTCCAGGGCAATGAGCTCCCGATTGCGCTTGAGGATTCCCAGAGCAACCAGCGATCCGAGAAGCGAAGCCATAGGAATTCCCTGGCTTACGATAAAAGGGACCTTGAGAAAGAAGTAGGATAGAATATCTGCTGCCGGAACCTGCTTTTCCAGCAGATTGTCCACTTTTTCAAAGAAATCGATTATCAGGTACAATCCAACAATTGCGAAGAGTGCCACGCTAAAAATCGGGAAGAAATGACGAAGCATGTACCGGGTAATGATCTTCATATCAAGACGCATGCTCTTTTGAAGAACGGGATACCCTTAAGGACCTGGTCCAGCCGGTTTGCCGCCATGGAGAGAACCCCCCTCCTCCCAGCGGGATCTGCCGCTGCACTCGTATCCAAAGAAGAACACCGGCCATGGCCGTCAGGATATTGGGAAGCCAGACTGCCGGAAAGGCCGGAATCAGACCATTCTCACCCAGCCCTTTGCCTGCCGAGAGAACAATATAGTAGGCAAGGAAAACCCCCAGCCCCACATTAACCCCCGCCATACGTCCCTTTTGGCGAAACAGGGCACCCAAAGGGGCCCCAACCAAACCCAGGAACAGACAGCTGAGCGGAAGAGCCAGCCTGCGGTGGTATTCCAGGGCGAAGCTCAAGTCGATCTCGGCCCCCTGTTCCGGGACCACCGAGGATAGCTCACTGAGAGTCATCTCCCTTTTGCCTTTCGTGAACGCGCGCGATTCTCCCATCAGTTCGTCCATGGACAGAACAAGGTCATAATTCTTGAAGGCTATCGCCTGCGCATTCTTTAAGTCGTCAGAAACCCTGGTGATTCTCCCGCTGAAAATCTTGAAGATGAGTTGGCTCGCATCGCTGGGATAGGCGATCTGTGCATGATCCGCTACAATGACCACCTGGATGTTCGGCTGCCTGTTGTCCTGCACAAAGACCCCTTCAATCTTCAGGGTGACAGGGTCCACTGACCCGAAAAAGAAGACGACCTTTGGCACCGTGTTTATAAAAGTCCCCTCTTTCATAAGCAGCGGGAGTATACTGCGCCCGAGAGACCGGAGTTTCATCTCGAAAGCCCGGTTGGCGGACGGCATCAGGCAGAGAACATTGAAATACGAAAACCCTGTGGTTACCAGAAGCAAAGACAGAATTGCCGGTAAGAACTGGTGAAAGCCCACACCGGCTGCGCTCAACGCGACGAGCTCATTGTCGCTGTTGAGCCTCACAAAAGCGAGGAGGACCCCCACCAGGGCAGACATGGGAAGGGCATAAAGAATCAGGTTCGGCATGGCAAAAGCCATGATCTCCACCAGATCACCGACGGTCAGCGATGAGGTGAACAGGAAGCGGGTGAGCTGGAGGAGCCTTCCAGTGATGAGGATGAGGCTCAAGCCGAAAAAACACACACCAAGCGGCGCAACTTGTTCTATGATCAAGTATTTGAAGAGGGTTTTTTTCATCGAGGGTAATCTATCGGAGAGGACCTGCTCAGGTCAATGCGAAAAGGGAGCCCGCAGACAGGGAAGACCAGGGCTTCCTGAAAGAGACATGCAGCTTGACAGAGGATTTTAGGGCGTGGTATCGGGGTGGCGTTGCCGCAAATGAATGCATCATTGAGAGAGTTGCGATGAAGAAGCCAAAACGTTCCGATGAATGGGGGGAACCCACAGGAGGTCCTTCCAAAGAGTCTGATGCCTTACTGGACGATCTTGATGATCTGGATGAAGAGATCATCGATCTGGATGAAATTGTCGATCCGTTCTCCGAAGACGCCTTGCACGATGACGACTTTGCCTCTGACACACAGATTTTGGGCGGGAAAGGGGACCAGGCCTTCGGAGATCTGGAGGGCAAGATGGAATCCGAAGAGGATTTTCTCCTGGAAGATGATCTCTTAAAGGAATTGCCCTTTTTCCAGGAGGAAAAGAGAGAACCGGAACTGCCTCAAAGAGAGCCGGAGGTCACAGAGGAGCCCGAACAGCCTGTGCCAGACGTTTTACTGGAGACTGAGAGGGCCGATATCGAGGAATTTGAAGGATTGATGAAGGAAGCGCTCATTCAGGAGGAACCTGGGCACGCTGTTTCGGAGTTGCCTCTTGAGGGATTGCTTCCCCAGGAGGCAGAGCCGGAGGTCCCGGTGCAGCCAATCGAAGCGCTGCTGCCCGAGGAAAAGCAGTTGGAGATTTCTGCCACACCACCTGAACCATTCCCTCCTATCGAGGCAGAGGTTTCTGCTCAGGCAATCGCAGCGCCGACCCCTGAGGGAATGGAGCCGGAAGTTTCAGCACCGCCGGTAGAAGCGTCTGCCGACCTCAGTGTTTCGCTCGACGATATCGTCAACCAGATCGAAGACCGGTTGGTGAATACCATTCGGGAGATTGTCGAAGCCAGATTGCCGGAGATAGTCCGCGCAGTACTAAGGGAAGAGATCGACAGGCTGAAAATCGACGGGAAACCGGAAGATTGATAGACCACCTCCAATGGAACACGGGAGAGCATTTCCATGAGTGAAGGCAATTTGCCTAAAGCATACGTATTTCATGAAGTCGAGCCACGTTGGTACGCCTATTGGGAGCAGAGTGGGCTTTTCCATGCCGGTATCGATGGGAAGAAACCGGCATTCAGTATTGTCATTCCTCCTCCCAATGTGACCGGGCAATTGCATATGGGGCATGCTCTCAACAATACCCTCCAGGATATTCTTTGCCGCTATAGACGTTTGGCAGGGTACGAGGTGCTCTGGATACCCGGCACCGATCACGCCGGGATTGCAACTCAGAATGTTGTGGAACGTCAACTCTCGGCTCAACAGATCACCAGACACCAGTTGGGCCGTGAAGCCTTTCTGGAAAGCGTCTGGGAATGGAAACAAAAATACGGCGGCATCATCATCAATCAATTGAAGCGGTTGGGAGCTTCCTGCGATTGGGAACGTGAACGGTTCACCATGGATCAGGGGCTGTCGCAAGCGGTGCGGCAGGTTTTTGTGAGCCTTTTTCAGGAGGGGCTCATCTACCGTGGCAAGAAGATGATCAACTGGTGTCCCCGCTGCATGACGGCATTGGCCAATATCGAAGTGGAAGGTGAAGAACTTGACGGCCACCTGTATTACGTCCGCTACCCGCTAACCAACGGCAAGGGGGCCCTGGTGGTCGCCACAACTCGGCCGGAGACCATGTTGGGGGACACCGCCGTTGCGGTCCATCCTGATGATCCTCGCTATAAAACGCATATCGGTCAAAAGGTGAACCTGCCTCTTGTAGAACGACGTCTCCCCGTCATCGGCGACACCTATGTCGACCGCGAGTTCGGAACAGGCGCCCTGAAGATCACCCCGGCGCATGATTTCAACGACTTTGAAGTGGGCCGAAAGCATGGACTCGACTTGGTGCAGGTCATCAACGAGGACGGGACCATGGGGGCCGCAGCCGGCTCCTACACGGGCATGGACCGGTATGCGTGCCGCAAGCGCATTGTGAAGGACCTGGAAAAAGGTGGTTTCCTCTGCAAAGTGGAGAATTACAGGCACAGAGTCGGTCACTGCTATCGCTGCCGGAATGTCGTGGAACCCATGCTCTCGCTGCAATGGTTTGTATCGACCAGACCGCTCGCCGAAAGTTCCATTGCCGCGGTCCGCGAAGGGAAGACTCGCATTGTTCCCGCAAAATGGGAAAAAGACTACTTCAACTGGCTGGAGAATCTGGAGGACTGGTGTGTCAGCAGGCAGATCTGGTGGGGCCACAGGATCCCGGCATGGTACTGCCGGGACTGCGGCGAGATCATCGTGGCAATGGAGGAACCATCAGAGTGCCCGAAATGCGGCATGAAGGAGTTTGAACAGGATGAGGATGTGTTGGACACCTGGTTCAGCTCGGCACTCTGGCCTTTTTCTACATTGGGCTGGCCCCAAGCGACACAAGCGCTGAAGACGTTCTACCCGACCTCCGTGCTGGTAACCGCTTTCGATATCCTCTTCTTCTGGGTGGCACGCATGATGATGATGGGCCTTCACTTTATGAAGGAAGCGCCATTTCACGAAGTGTATGTGCACGCCCTGGTGCGGGATAATCAGGGCCAGAAGATGAGCAAATCCCGCGGGAATGTGATCGATCCGCTGATTATGATGGACGAATACGGCACCGACGCCTTGCGGTTCACCCTGACCTCCCTGGCCGTTCAGGGCCGAGACGTCAAGCTCTCCGAGGAACGCATTGAAGGGTACAAGCATTTCGTCAATAAGATCTGGAACGCTTCGCGGCTGGTGTTGATGAATATCGAAGGATTGACCGCACTGCCGGAGATGCCCGCTAAACCTCGAAAACTCATCCACCGCTGGGTCCTCAGCCGGCTCCAGCAGGTCATCAAGGAAGTCCGGGACACACTAGACGGGTACCATTTCAGTCAATATGCCCATGTTCTCTACCAGTTTCTATGGCATGAGTACTGCGACTGGTACCTGGAGATGATCAAGCCGGATTTCTACGGCCAGGATGCAACGGCCAAGATGACGGCGCAGACGATATCTGTGCGAGTACTGGAACAGATACTCGTCCTTCTCCACCCCGTTATGCCGTTCGTTACCGAAGAAATCTGGCAGAAGCTCCCCCACACCAGCGGCAGTATCATGACGGCAACCTTCCCCGTCCTTTGCGAGCAACTGGTCGATACGGAAGCAGAAGAACAAATGGCCCTCGTTATGGAAGTCATTACCGGCATTAGAAATATTCGCGGAGAGATGAACGTGCCGCCGGCAACCCGAGTCGATGTCATCTGTCTGGCTGAAGGCGCTGGAAAGGAACTCCTTCTGGAGCACGCTCACACTATCAGCGATTTGAGCCGCCTGGCCAGTCTTCGGATCGCATCGGTTGGCGAAATCGACAAGCCCCGCATTGCTGCAGGGGCCATTGCAGGAAACACCGAGGTTTTTGTGCTGCTGGAAGACGTTCTGGATTTTGACAGTGAGTTCAAGCGACTCGAAAAAGAACTGACAAAAATGGAACGTGAGTTCAGTTATTGCCAAAAGAAGCTTTCCAACGAGGATTTTCTCCGAAAGGCCCCTGAAGAGGTGATTGAAAAGGAACGAGAAAAGGGTGCCCGGTTGGGAGAAAAGATTGAAAAACTGCGGCACCAGCACGAGAAGATCAAGACCTTGCGTGAAAGCGTCGCAGTCAAGGGATAGTCATGGATCGAACAGACCTGCTGCTCTGGTTGGCCGTTCAAGAGGATGTCGGTCACAGCGATGTGACCACAGAGGCGATCATTGACCCTTTGATGGCTGGGCGGGTTAGCGTGTTCGGTCGCGAACCGTTCGTACTGTCCGGGTCGGCGCCCTTCCGCAAAGTCTTCAACCTGATCGACCCTGGCATTGAGATCTCCAGCTTCTTCCGGGACGGGGAAAGAATTGATGCCAACATGCCTGTTTTCAGGCTGGAAGGGAACATCCGGTCATTACTGAAAGGTGAACGGACTGCGCTCAACCTGCTCCAGAGGCTCTCAGGCATTGCCACCCTGACGAGGCTGATGGTGGAGGCCATGGCGGGCACTTCGTGCCGCCTGCTGGATACGCGCAAAACGACCCCGCTATGGCGTGTTCTCGAGAAAGAGGCGGTTGTCCACGGGGGCGGGAACAACCACCGTTTCGGGCTCTTTGACGGGGTCCTGATCAAAGACAATCACGTGGCAGCTGTCGGCGGAGTTGGCGAAGCGGTTCGAAGGGCCAGGCAACGGGTCCCCCACACCCTGAAAGTTGAGGTGGAAATTGACGAACTGCAGGACCTGAAGGGTGCCCTTGCGGCCGGGGTCGATGTGGTTCTTCTGGACAATTTCTCAATAGAAGACATGAAAGCAGCCGTCACCATGACTGCCGGCCGCTGCCTGCTGGAAGCGTCAGGAGGCGTAACGCTCGACCGGATCCGGGCCATCGCGGAGACGGGTGTCGACTTTGTGAGCTGCGGTGCCCTCACCCATTCCGCCCGGGCAATCGATATCAGCATGGAGTTCACTCCCCGGTAGACCCCTTCTTCCTCTATCACCGATAAGGACCCCTTGTGAACTGCGGCCATCTACTTTGAGGGTCAGGGCCCGTTCAAAAGATACTCGAGCCACAAACGGCCGTTCTTCCCTCATCGGCAGGGACAAGAGCCAACGCCAGTCCATCCTGTCGCCTTTGTTTTCGTCTACGCCGAAATAGTTGATGCCAAGGGTAATGAGATTGTGAAAGAAGTGGGAACCCTGGGAGGGTTCGGCATTCAACTTGGGGTGGCCGGTTTCAACAATGGCCGCAACACCGGATATGTCGGTCCAGACGACGGGTATTCCGAGCCATCGGTCGGCTGATCCCCAACGTCCTGGTCCGATGAGAACGTATCTTAGCCCTTCTCTCACCATTGCTGCATTCATCTGACCGATTTGTCTTGCAATTTCGGACGATTGACCGGGATCGAACGCATTTGGTTTAACAAAGAGAACATCCTTTATGCCCGTGTCGATCCTGTTGCCCAAAGCCCGCGTGGAAACACAGAAGGCCCTTGCCAGGTCTTCGTCTGTAATGGTAACCCCCCGGACCTCTTCCCGGGCACTCATGGGTCTGAGCTGCAACAGCGCAAATCGGGACCTGCTCATCGGATCGAGACTCAAATCCACACAGAACTCGAGCTCTACGGGGCACCCCATTCCCTCCCGGCTGATCGTCAGGATATCTTTCAGAATGTCCGCCAGTGGGAAGAGACCATATTTGAGGACCTGGGCAAAGGTGACCACCCGGTATCCCGGATAATGGTCGGAATCCCGGATAGACTGGTCATCCGGGACATAGACGCTGGTCAGCGCCCTCACCGGCCATTCATCCCGGGCATCCGGGACTTCACGTTTGACCAGCGTGAGCGCATCGTTCACACCAAGCCGACAAAGCGGACCGTCAAGCTGCAACGCATAGAAGAACCGCTGTGAATTCTCCAGGGTTTCACCGACGGTGCTGCATTGGGGAAGCAGTTCCGGATGGCTGGGGGAAAACCGCAAGGCCTTTTCTCCATCAACTACGGCCTTGCCGAGCCCCAGGGCTACAGCCGCAAGACCTTCTTCAGGTTTCATCCTTGAATAGGGGTAGTAGTTGTATGATTGCACAACGCCGGACATGGCAGGATAGAAGAAGTCCCCATACCTCCCTCCGACGAGACGTTGGACGATCACTGCCATCTTTTCTTCTTCCGTTCGTTGCCCTACTCGCTTTGAAAACGATTTTGGCCCCTGAAAGTACGTGGAAGCAAACACCATTTTGACGGCAGCGATGAGCTGTTCCAGCCGGCAGCCGAGGTCCGGGTGATCGTTCGGCAACATATAGGTCTTGTACAGACCGGCGTAGGCACGGAACTGGGCATCCTCCAACAGGCTCGACGATCGAACCGCCAGCGGATAGCGGAAGTGGGACAGGAAACCGGCCAGCTGCGCTTCGAACTGTTCGGGAAATCGTGATTCCATGAAGAGCCCGGCGATGGCTTCGTCCGGCAGTTCCGCCTTCGCGAGGTCCTTCAGACCGTTCTGATCCACAAACGTCTCAAATACGCCTGTGGTCACAACCAGGGTCTGAGGCACAAAGATATCCACCGAAGCGAACTTCTCGTCCAGGGAGGGATTTCGGCGCAACAGAGCGGACAGAAAAGAGAGGCCCCTGGCTTTGCCGCCGAGTGACCCTGTCCCGATCTTAAAGAACTCGGTATCCTCATCGAAAGCCTTTGGATCGAAATCAACCACTACACCCTTTTGGCGCTCCATGCGTCGTTCGTGAATAGCAGAGATGAGAAACCGGCGATGGCTTTCGAGGTTTGAAAAGTCATTCTCCCTGATGGGCCTCACCCGGGATGCAAGTTCGATTTCCGACCGGGCAAACAACCACCTGGAAAAGTCGTTGCGGTTGCAGTGGTAGACAAAGGAGTCATCCGGGAGGCCTTGCAGACCCTGTTCCAGCATCCTGAGGCTGGACACACGGCCGATTTCACAGCCTTCCGGCGAACGAAAGACAAAATCGCCGAACCCAAGATGATTGAGAATGAATGAGCGCACATCGGTCAGCAAAGCGGGTGAATTCTTATCGACAAACACGGCGGGAATGCCCGCTGCCTTGCCGGCATTCTCAGCCTCACTGCTCATCAACAGCAAAGGGATATCGAATCGCTCATCCCTTATGGCCTTCAGAAGGCTGACTCCGGCATTCTCATCGAATCGTTTCCGGCGAGGAAAACGAACGTCGGAAATGACACCGAGCACATAGGGCTCATACTTCCTGAACAGCTCCATGGCACCTTCGTAGCTATCGGCCACCAGGATCTTGGGACGTGCCCGCATGGCAAGAAGGCGATGCTCTTCATTAAGACCTTCTTCCATAACCGCCTGGGTTTGAATGACGAGCTCGCGATAGAAGACCGGCAGGAGAAGGGAGAGGTATTCCGCTGAATCTTCCACGAAGATGATCACTCGAATGCCGGCGAATCGGGTGTCATGCTCCACATTATTCTGGTCCTCGACATGCTTGATCATGGCCAGCAAAAGGTCCGAGTTCCCTCTCCAGACAAAACTGCGGTTGAAAAGCGGGATGGATGATGGTGAGGGCAAAGCACATTCCTGTGCACCCGCCGGATGGTGACACAACAACAGGATGGGCAAATCCGGGGCCTTCTCTCTGATCCTCTCCGCTGCAGCCAGGATATCCGTATCCGCCATGCGGGGCATGATGATCACCAGGTCGAACCGGCCACTGTCCAGGGCACTCAGGGCGGCATCGACCGAAGACACCCAGTTCAGCCTCGGCGGATGACTGAGATTCAATCCTCTGTACTCATTGCTGATCGCCTCGGAGAGGCGGCAGTCCCCTTCCATCACCCAGGCGTCATAAGGCGTCGAGATCAAGAGAATCTCTCCGACCTTCCTCGCCATGAGCTCATGAAACACCTTGAACCGCGGATCGTATTGACCTGTCAGTCGGTCGGATTGTGCCGGTGTCATGCCTTGATTCCTCGACTCTGATTCATCCGGTGCGTTCACCAAAAGCTGTTACATATTCGAAGCGCTCTTCCGCTTTCACTGCCCTGCATCTTCTTTTTTCCTATTGTAGCACAGAAACAACCATTTTTCTGATGACCGCATCGAGGGGTCAGGACAGTCGCAGGCCGTGATGTACAGGTTTTCCAAGGCCTTATCATAGACCGACTGTTTCTTCCCGCCATGTTTCACAATCGACCCGAATTGGGGCCATGATGATGCTTTTGGGCCAAATGATGTTATGATAAAAGAACACATCAAATCTTCACTGTTCTTTGCACAATGACCGGCGAACCGCATGATATCTGGGCTGGGTTTTCGGGCGGATTCAGTCGGAAAGGGGGAGCGGGAACCGACGTATGTTCGATAAGAGGACTTTCAGAAGATTCAGGAAACAGTCCACAATCCGGTGGAATCAGGAAGAGGTTCGGTTTGAAGGGATCACCCAGGACATCTGCCCTGGCGGCGTTTTTATCATCACAGGCACCGCCAGTGTCCTTCCCCCCAGAAGCATCATCGAAATTGAACTATGGATTGGAGATGAAGATCATCCTCTCTTGTCACTGGGCGAAGTGGTTTGGGCAAACCACGGCCAGTTGGTCAATTATCCTCCGGGTTTCGGAGTGAAGTTCCTCAACCTGAAAAGAGAACTTCAAGAGCGTTTGATCCGTCTTTGTGAAGAAATAGAAGAGGAATGAATTCAAGGACCCTCTCTGGAGTCATGAGAGGAGTAGATCCTATGAAGAAGCTGCTCATATTTGCGTTCACTCTGATGCTGCTCGCCGGGTGTGCAGTGGTGACTCCCTATGGGACCGAATACTATTTTCCTCTTCCTCCGATCACCATACCGATCACCGTAGCGCCATATCCGGGTTATTTCTACTGGGGCTGGCCCGGACCGGGTGTTTGCGCCTACGGCTGCCATCCTCGATTCTACGGCCCAGCGCCTTACGGGCCCTGGCGGCGATGGTAGTAACCGTTGGTTGCGACCACCGCTGTTTAAGCCCACTTCCTTGGGGGGAAAAATGACAGTACATCACCTTGCGGGCAAACCCGCACCCAGATCCATGCTCGTCAATATTCCGCGACTGGTGACCGCCTACTACACCGGGCACCCCGATCCGGCAAAGAAGTCCCAGCGGGTTGCATTCGGGACCTCAGGGCACCGGGGCTCCTCGTTCGAGAACAGTTTCAACGAGGATCATATTCTCGCCACAACCCAGGCGATTTGTGACTACCGGGTTGCAAACGGCATCAACGGTCCCCTTTTCCTCGGAAAGGACACCCATGCCCTGTCGGAACCGAGCCTGACGACTGCTCTGGAAGTCCTCGCCGCCAACGGGGTCGAGGTTATGCTGCAAAAGGGGCTGGGATATACACCCACCCCTGTCATTTCCCACGCAATTCTTGTCTATAATCGGCAGAAGACGTCCGGTCTTGCCGACGGGATTGTCATCACTCCCTCTCACAATCCACCGGAAGACGGAGGATTCAAGTACAACCCACCCAGCGGAGGTCCGGCAGACACCACAATCACGCGATGGATCGAAGATAGAGCCAACGACCTGCTTGCCGGCAAGAACCATGCGGTGAAAAGGATTCTCTACGAACAGGCGTTGAATGCTTCCACCACCCATCTCATTGACTACGTCATCCCTTATGTCAATGACCTGCAGAACGTCATCGACATGGAGATCATAGCTTCCGCCGGAATCAGGCTTGGTGTGGACCCCATGGGAGGGTCCTCCATTTCCTTTTGGGGACCCATCGCTGAACGCTATGGCCTTGCTGTGGACGTGGTCAACCCGGCGGTTGATCCCACATTCGGCTTCATGACCGTAGACAAAGACGGCAAAATCCGGATGGATTGCTCATCCCCCTATGCCATGGCCGGACTGATTCACCTGAAAGACCAGTACGACATTGCTTTCGGAAACGATCCCGACTCCGACCGCCACGGCATCGTGACCCCGAGCGTCGGCCTGATGAACCCCAACCACTACCTGTCGGCAGCGATCTGGTACCTGTTCCGCCATCGCCCCGACTGGCGATCCGAAACAGCAGTGGGAAAAACTTTGGTGAGCAGCAGCATGATCGACAGGGTAGCCCGTCATCTAGGTCGGGAGGTTTTCGAGGTCCCCGTAGGGTTCAAGTGGTTTGTGACCGGACTGATGGACGGCTCCTATGGATTTGGAGGTGAAGAAAGCGCCGGAGCCTCTTTCCTGCGCAGGGACGGCACCGTATGGACAACCGATAAGGACGGCATCATCCTGGACTTGCTGGCGGCGGAAATCACCGCCAGGACCGGGAGTGATCCCGGCGAACACTACCAATCCCTGACCGAGATTTTTGGTACACCCCAGTATGAAAGGATTGACGTGGCGGCCACGCGGGAACAAAAAGCGGTCCTTGAAAGGCTTTCTCCGGACCAGATCACCACAACGGCCCTCGCCGGAGAGACCATTCTCGCCAGGCTGACTCATGCTCCGGGAAACGGGGCTCCCATCGGCGGCCTCAAAGTCATCACCGCAAACGGATGGTTTGCAGCCCGCCCTTCCGGCACCGAAGATGTCTATAAGATCTATGCGGAAAGCTTCATGAACCGGGATCACCTCAAACTCATTCAGGCGGAAGCCATGGAGATCGTCAGCAGTGTGTTTCGCGCAGCAGGGGTGTAGAAAGCGGAAGATCACGGTCGGTGACGATGCGGGGGGAGTTGCCGTGAGAAGATTATGCAGGATTTCGATCTGCTTGTTTATTCTTTTGCTTTTTGCTGCTCCTCTCGGTGCAGAGGAACAGCCGGCCGTCCACCTCACCATCATCCATGTGAATGACTTTCACGGACATCTCCTGTCCACCATCGACAAGAGCATCAGCGATACAAGCCCAGTCGGCGGGGGAGCCCGCCTTGCCTGGATGATTGAGGACGAAAGGGCCGGGAATCCGGAGGGCACCCTGCTCTTCTCAGCCGGAGACATGTTCCAGGGAACTTCCATCTCCAACCTGTTCCGGGGACAATCTGTCATGGCGGTCATGAATTATCTCAAGTTCGATGCCATGGCGATCGGTAACCACGAATTCGATTGGGGCCAGGCCGTTCTGAACCAGCTTGCCGAATCCGCCGGCTTTCCATTCCTTGCAGCCAATATTCAAGACACACAGGACAGGAATCCGGTTTGGGCCAAACCCTTTGTTTTGCTGGAAAAAAAAAGGCTGAAAATTGCGGTCCTTGGTCAGACGACTCCTGAAACCCCTTTCAGTACAAAACCCGACAACGTTTCGGGTCTCACCTTCCAGAAGCCGGAGCAGGTTTTGCCGCAGTTGATCAGAGAACTGCGGAGCAGCGGTGCCGATCTGGTGGTGCTTCTTTCTCACTCGGGTCTGGACGCTGACAGAAAAATTGCCGAAACGGTTTCAGGCATCGATGTGATCGTGGGAGGGCACAGCCACACCGCAATAGACCATCCACTTCGCATCGGAGAGACCATCATCGTTCAGGCAGGTTCCCACGGGACCTACCTGGGAGTGCTCCAGCTCAAGGTGGACCCATCTGCTCGCAAGGTCATCGACTACACCAGGGAGAATGAACTCCGGACCGTCTTTGCCGGCCCTGGCGATCCCGTTGATGCAAGGGTTGCTGAAATCGTCGATCGATTTGGCAATCAGGTCAAGGCCGAATTCGCTCGCGAAGTGGGCGAAACATCCGTTGATCTAAAGAGGAGTCCTCGTGAGGAATCCAATGTGGGAAACCTGATCTGCGATGCCCTGCGCGAATCCTCCGGAGCCGATATCGCCCTTCATAACAGCGGCGGCATAAGAACGGACATACCCCAAGGCCGGATCACCCTGGAGCAGGTCTACTCACTGCTCCCCTTCGACAACAACCTTGTCGTCATGGACCTGACGGGTGGTCAGGTCAAACAGATTCTCGAACAGAACACTTCTCCTGAGCACAAAATCCTCCAGATTTCAGGAATGACCGTCCAGTATGACCTGTCTCGACCATCCGGCACCCGGGTAATCGGCGCTCAAGTCGGGAACAAACCCCTCGATCCGGGAAAGACCTACCGGGTGGCAACCAACGATTTTCTCGCAGCGGGCGGCGACCAGTACTCAGCTTTTAAGGATGGAAAGAACATCGTCTGTGGAGACCTGCTGCGTGACGTATTCGCCGGCTTCCTCAGCAGGCATTCACCGGTTCATCCCAAGATTGAGAAACGCATCGTCTTCGTCAGCCAATGAACGAGCAGATTACCGTTTTTGTGGACGACAAACCGGTCAGACTTTACCGGGGCATGCAGGTGAAACACGCCCTGATTGCCTGCAGTGACTCGCTGTACAAAGCCGCCGACAGAGGTGAAATTGTCGTGGTCGATCAGTACGGATTCAGGCTTGGCCTTGAGGGGGCACTTCACGAGGATT
This sequence comes from uncultured Syntrophobacteraceae bacterium, assembly GCA_964441945.1. Classification (GTDB taxonomy): domain Bacteria; phylum Desulfobacterota; class Syntrophobacteria; order Syntrophobacterales; family Syntrophobacteraceae; genus JADGQM01. Next base: position 26,408 of record CAYTWB010000034.1, on the reverse strand, counting down.
CCAGGATTTTTACCAGGCTTAGAACAGCATGACGGAGTCTACGGATTCCTCATCTCTTCTCAGGCATCGGATCCGCCCAGATAGGCCCTCGCCTGACAGTGTATGGTCGGGCTGACGCTTTCCGGCACCTGATGCACAATCTCTTCGAGAGCGAGTCTCACCTTCTCCCGCAGATCCGGCTTCAGGCTCCGAACATGCTGAAAGGTGTTCAGGAGGCGGCTGGCGGTGGTTGTGCCGATAGCGGCCAGTTCGCTCACCGTCTCTGCAACCCATCGAATTCCCCGGTCTGTCCATACCATTCTGTTATTCACAGCCATGGGCAGGAAGAGGGCCCGACACCAGGTGGGCTGTGTGATATCGAAGCTGGGTCGTCTTCTTTCAACCTCGATCATTGAAAAGACATCTTCCCGAGTTCCGCTCGCTATGACCCTCAGGTAATTGGCGTAGCCGCTGAGGTGTCCATGCCATGCGTTGTAAACCTCTTCGAGAAGAGGCCGTCTCATGGGAGAAGCGCTGCGGCTGAGGGCCAGTAAAGCAGCCACCCGGTCATTGGCGGTAGTGGCCCTGTGGAAGTGGTCAACGATCAACTGCTGGCTCTCCGCGGAATCGTCGATGACAATCAAATCCAAAAGGACCTGTTTGAGCTGGCGCTCTTCGATTCCATACCTGGGGGAACGCCCGGGGGGCAGAGTATACGTATCCAGGGTTTCAAAGCGTTCGATCAGTTCGCTGCGGTAAAGCCGGTTTGCCGCCAGCATCAGCTTTTCTCGTGCTGTAACCAGCTCCCGGTACCAGGTGCAGTAGGTGCGATCGAGTGGCTGCTCATCAATGCGCAAGAAAAATACCTTCAGCGCAGCCGGCAGGCTGTCGTCTCTCAGGACATCCCCGTAGACCTTCAGCCATTCCAGGTCTATCGCTCCGTCGCGATTCTCCAGAAGCAGGATTCGCTGGAGGTCTGTAAGCTGCCGCATGGCCTCGACCCGGCTGCACGCGTTGGGATCCAGCCGAATCTGCTGAATCAGGGCTTCCGGGGTTACACCCTCCAGCTGAAAGGTCCCGTAAAAGGACCAGTCGCGATTCAGGGATGCAAACGCGGGGGGATCCGGAAGTCCTTCAAAATCCAGACAGGCCTTCCTTTCACACAGTTGAAAGACCTGAGCACTGCCGGCCATGTCCTTGCCTTCTTTATCGACCAGCGCAAGCTGAATGGGCACATGAAAAGGCATCTGTCCCGGCGCCAGGTGCTGCTGAAAGTGAATTCGAAAGCGTGCAGAGGCTTCTTCATAGCAGGCCTTTGCCGTGATGCGGGGATAGCCCGCGCCAAGAAGCCAACCCCGCTTGAAACGGTTTAGAGAAACCCCCGAAGCTTCTTCAAAACACTCGAAAAACTGGTCGGTATTGGCATTGCCGTGAAGATAGCGCGAAAAGTAGAGGGTTTTCCCGGCGTGAAACGCCTGCTCTCCAAGAACAAGGCGCAGCATGCGTATGACCTCCGCCGCCTTGACATAGGTAACGCCGTCAATCAACTCATCCGGGTGGTTAAAGCCCTCACGCACAATACGCCCCACATGGCCCGCATCCTCCATGGTCAGAGGTCCCAGCAAAGGGTTGCGAAGGACGTCCACCTGGCTCAGACGTATGAAGGAAGGATTGAACACAGAGGCCATGAACCGGCGTTCTACATCCACCGTGTAGGCTTCGTTCAGCCACACATCGAAGGGGGTCTCCATCGTGGTTTCACTGCCGCACTGATTGTGCTCAAATTCGTGGATGATGACCGCATGAGCATAAAGCAGCGATGAATCCAGCGTATGTTCCGTTATCAAAGCGGCATCCGTCACAATAGTGGTGTTGCCGACATTCTCCATACCCCCGAAATTAGACCTGGTCATGCACAGGGTGCGGTAGGTGTCGCACGTATATTCATACCCCTGCGTTTTGTGAATCCAGAGTATGGCTTCCTTGAGGATTTCGATCGGAATCCGGGCGCCTTCGACCATTCCAGGCGGGACAAGGTACTCCAGTTGCACGGTGCGTCCGGAGGGATAGGTGATCTCATCCTCGAGAGTATCCCAGGTGCCCACACAAACAAGAAACAGATAGGGGGCCATGGGAACGGGGTTCTCGTAGGTGATGATCTGTCTCGAAGGGTCGCCCGGTTTTGGTATCGGTCTTCCGTCAGGGTTGCGGCTGCGGCTGACATTCCCGTTGCTGATGAGGTGCGTGTAGGCGGCATCGGCCTCAATAGTGGTCGTCATCGTGCACTTGGCACAGCAATCGTCCAGGATCGGCATAATGCGCTGAAAACCCCATTGCTGACACTGGGACATATATTGTTGCGGCGCACCGGGGGGCGTGACGTCCCGGTAGATGCCTTCGAGAATGTGCTCGGACGGGAAGCAGTTCGTTATCGTTCTGATGCGGAACACTTCATCTTTTCGGACCATCCTCGGGAGATTTATGAGGAGTCGCTTCCGGTCCTGGTGAACCTCATACTCCAATCGCAGTCCACCGGGTCCCTGCCGTGAGCTGTCGGGATCTTTGCACCATTCGACAGCAAGGACGTCAAGATCATCCGCATCCAGCTCCAAGGTACGAAAGTCCTCTCTGGCCCTCATCTCAATCAGGTTGGTCGCCTCTACCCGGTCCTCAAGGAAATTTAAATAGATCGTCAGATGCCTGATGACCACGGGGAGCTCCCCGAAATCCTCAGGCACATATCTGAAGCATTTTCCAGTGTTCATCCCTCTTTCCCCCCAAATTGATTCCGGCGATCATCACCGCCCGTTGGTTCCCGGGTGGATACCTTCTCCCCTTCATGCTTAAAGCAAGCCCAGCAGGACATGCTGCGACGGAGATTATCGAATGATCTTCCTTGCATGGCGGTTCATGCGCAACCTACTACCATCGATCCGGAAACAGTGCAAGCAGAGGACCCTGCAACCTCCGGAACGCTCAACCGGAGACTTGTGAAAGACTTTGAGCGAGTTCTGAGATAGTCTCTAAGAGGCCGGCTGACAATTGCATATTGCTGCCTGTTCAGTACCCTGTCGGGCGGGCATAAAGCCTGCCCCTGCGGCCCGATTTCAGCCAGTGGGCAAACCATAGGCCGTTCCTGTCGGGTATAAAGCCTGCGCATGCGATACAGACCGCCACGGGATGCGGGGGTGCGGTTGATCCGCTCCCGGACCGGACCAGTTTTTAAACAGCCACCCAGCGCGTCTCCACAAGTAATAGAGATGATATCCGGAATTTCAATGGTAAAACCAATCATGAAACATTTGTCAGGATTTGGTAGGATCTGGTAATGGATTGCAGTCTACTGTCAGTCCAGGGCTGACGGTCAAGAGCTGAACAAAGAAGTGAATGCTTTTTCCACCGCACAAGGAGCAAATACGATGGGCAAATCATTGGACAGTAAGAAAGAAGCCAAAAAGAAGCCGACCAAAACCATGAAAGAAAAGAAGGCCGAAAAGAAGGCCAAGAAGGGTTCCAAGCCATGACACAGTTCTGATGGAGAGGAGCCTTATGGCATCAGGGATTGCCATCGCTCAGGTCATGAGGGGATGAGGCATGAATGATGCGATTCGGACAGGCCGGCATCAGGAACCAACCCGATAGGGGAGCAACAGCTATGAAACGCATGATCGGTCGTCATCCTCTGGGAATCTGGATCAGCGTCTTCTCTATGCTCTTTTGCCTTGTGGTCCCGGGAAGCAGACAGGTCCTTTTTTTGATCCATCAGGACCCAGCCGGGTGTCTGAGTTTACAGGGATATCTCTCAAACTCCCCGTTTGTTGCTCAGCGTGTCTTGGAGCAGCTGGAGTGGGGGAGTTATGTGGTTAGTGTCTTCTTTGTATTGCCTCTCTTCGCTGCCGGCCTTATCGGCGTGTTGCTGCGACGCTGCTGGGGAATGGTTGCCGCCTGTGCGGCTGCCATAGGCTGGGTGTTCCTGTTCGCGGTCCATGCCATGCAGCGCTATGCAATGATCGTTCACAGCGGGTTGGGCCAATGGAGCGATTACTTCGGGGTTATTGCAGGGTCTGCCGTTCTCGTCCTGTGTCCCTGCCTGTTGATCATCTCGGGACTCGGTGCCAATGCCGACCGTTTTGCCGCCCTACGCCCGAACAACCATGTGCTTCGCCGAAAAGAGGATGGATTGAAGCCGTTCTTTCCGGAGGACGTCCTCCTTTGTACCGGCCAGGTACTCCTTACCATTCCCCAGGTATGGATTGGCAAGCGATTGAGCTGGAACACCCACCCCGAGGAGCTGACACAAAACATGGCCGGGGACGGAATCATTGAGGGAGCGATCACGGTCCATCGAGCCATCACCATCCACAGGCCTCCCGAAAAGGTCTGGCCCTGGGTCGCACAGTTCGGCAGAGGCGCCGCCTACTACTCCTGGGACTTTCTCGACAACCGTGGGCATCGGCACGCCGATTATCTGCTGAACGTCGCCGAACCGAGGGTTGGTGATTGGAACAGGGAACTGGGATCGATATACCACGTAGAAACGGGCAAGGAACTGGTCTGGTATGACCGGCCTGACTTTTTGGGCATGAAGACCGAGCTGGCCATGACTTTCCGCCTTAACCCCAGGGATGGCGATGGGACCAGGCTCCACTTCCGCCTTTCCATTGGTCTGCCCCAGACGAGGCCAAGAGCTCGCATTGCCTTCCGCGTTTTCCTGCTCATGGACCAGGTTATGTCGACAGAGATGCTGCGCCGCCTCAAACTCATGATTGAGACCTATGAAGACCGGCTCAAGAAAAGTGAAACCAACCGTTCCATGGCACCCCATCAGGGAACACCTTGGGGAGCGGCCGCGCAATCCTCGGCAACTGCAACCAGGCGGGAGTGACGCCGGCTGATTTCCGCTGAATGTATTTGCGGGCAACAGAACGAACAAGGACCGTGGCAGAGGCGTCTCGCCCATATGCCTGACAGGCTGGAAGCCTGTGCCACCGTTTGAGCTGATGGTCAGCTATTCTGGCAGCACTGTGCTTAGAAGCCGTCTGAAAATTGGTCCGGTGCGGGCGCGGATTAACCGCGCCGCTACATCCCGGGGCCGTCCGAAGCGTAGGGGCGGACTTTATGCCCGCCCGATCGGACGCTGAACAGGCAGTAGTAATATGCCGTTTTCAGACAATTTCTTAGAGTTGAGCTGTTTCCAGCCTGCACGGACCGAACGCCGATCCGGTAGACTCAGGGGAAACCTTGCATCGCATCGAGGCACATCGTAATCTCTATGAAATGAAAGGAGAAACAAGTGAAAAGAACTCTTTCCATCGCGATTGTCTGCCTTCTTCTGCTATTCGGATTGTGGGGTGCAGCCACCTACTGGTTTGGTGTGAAGACAGAGGCTCAATACCGTGCTTTGCTGCAGCAGGCTGCTGAATACCCAAATGTGAAGCTGGTGAACGAGAGCTATGTACGCGGGTTCTTGTCATCGAAAGCGCAGACGGCCATAGAGGTCCAACCGGCACCCGACGCTGCGGCCGAGAAGCAACCCATACGACTGCTCCTGGCCCATGACATCTTTCACGGCCCCTTCCCTCTCGCTAAACCTCCGGGCACGAAACCGCAATTCAAACCAGTGATGGGAATTATTGAAACCTCGATTGTATTCAGCCCTGAGAACCAGAACCAAATCTCCAGCGTATACGCCCAGATTCCTGAAATTGCATCCGCACGAGACTACACAATCATTGATCTGGATGGCAATGGTGAGGAACAGCTTCACATTCCCGCTTTTCAGCACACCTTCGGCGACGAAGACAAAGTGGCCGTGGACTGGAAGGGGCTGTCCCTTCAAACCAGTTTTACTATTGATATGAAGGCGTTCTCGGGTCTTTTGAAAGCCCCGGGATTGGAGGTGACCGGAAAGGATTTCGATCTGCGGATCAAAGAGGCAGCATCCACTCTCCATGTGCGTGAAGACGCCAGCGGCTTATCTCTGGGAGAGGCATCTTTCGATCTTGACGCCGTCGAATATAGTGAGAAGAACGGGACAGAGCCGGTCGGTTTTCTGATGCAAGGTTTCCGGGCAAATACTTCCAGCAAAGCATCCGGAGACAACGTGAGCTTTCTGGGTGCCATCCGCACCGATCAGGTGAAGCTCAACCGGGCACAATACGGCCCGGGCGTCTTTGAGATGGAATTTCGAAATCTTGACGCCGCTTCTCTCCTCAAGCTCCAGGAAGCAGCTCGTCAACAGGCTTCCGCTCCTGCCAAACCGTCCACAGAAGCAGAGCAACTGGTGATGCTTGGCCGGTATATGGAGATACTGCCCGGTCTGCTGAAGAAGTCCCCTGAATTTGAAGTCAAGCAGCTTGAGATCAAAACCACCGACGGGGACTTTACAGGCAAAGCCAGGCTAGCCTTCGACGGAACAAAGCTGGAGTCCACACAGGATCTTCTTGCACTCGCGAATGCCTTAGCGGCTCAAGCTGAATTCAAGGTTGCGGAAAGCCTCCTGCGCCGAGTGGCTATCGATACAATGAAAGCAGACATTGTCACGGAATATGAAGAACAGAAGGGAGTGGTTCCCGATGACAAAGAGATCCAAAAGATCGCATCTGCCAGGCTGGATGAACAACTGAAAGCCCTGATGGCGCAGAATATGATCCTGAAGGAAAATGGGAATTACGTGGCGAGAGGCAGTTATGAGGGGGGACAGATTATCTTGAACGGCCGTCCCCTGTCGCTTCAAAACCTTATGCAATGAGACTTCATGGCTCCATTGATCTAAGAGCTTAAGGGTCTATAGTGGTCTGTAGTCTAGCCGGGGAGGATTGATGCAACCTTTGGCGATTGAGGTGAAAGACGTCTGGTTTTCCTACGACCGACAACTTGTCTTGCGAGAAGTGAATCTCCATATCCGGCAAGGAGAGTTCCTGGCAATTCTTGGTCCTAATGGGGGAGGCAAGACCACCCTCTTGAAGCTGATGCTGGGGATACTCAAACCGACCGGCGGAATCGTTCGCATCTTAGGACAGGACCCCTCGCACATGACGGGCCGGATTGGGTATGTCCCTCAGGATACCAGTGTCAATAAAGATTTCCCCATCTCGGTCATGGATGTGACACTCATGGGACGATTGGGCCACATGGGACTCTCCCGCCGGTACTCCGATGAGGACAGGGCTCAGGCCAGACAGGCACTGGAAAGGGTCGATATGTGGGAATACCGGGGGCGTCCCATCGGAAAGCTTTCCGGTGGACAGCGGCAAAGGGTATTCATCGCCAGAGCACTTGCCGCGAATCCCCTTATCATTTTCATGGACGAACCAACCGCCAGCGTTGACAAGGAGTTTCAGACCGATCTCTATGAATTCCTGAAAGAGCTGAATGTCTCTTCGACGGTGGTCGTGGTCAGCCACGATCTGAGCGTCTTGTCAAGCTATGTGAAGTCCATCGCCTGTTTGAATCAAACCCTTTACTACCACAATTCAGCGGAGATTACCCCGGAGATGGTCGATATGGCTTATCACTGTCCGGTGGAGCTGATCGCCCATGGCCTGCCTCATCGGGTCCTGCGCAAGCACGAGGACCATTGAAATGTTGGAGGCCCTTCAATTTGAATTCATGCAAAATGCGCTTCTCGCAGGGGTATTGACCAGTGTGGCCTGTGGGATTATCGGGACCCTGGTTGTGGTCAACCGCATTGTCTTCATCTCCGGAGGGGTTGCTCATGCCGCTTACGGTGGAGTCGGATTGGCCTTTTTTCTGGGCATATCGCCCCTCATGGGGGCAACCGGGTTTTCTCTGTTGATCTCGGCAATCATGGCAATCGTCACCTTGAAGAACAAACAACGTGCCGATACCGTCGTCGGTGTACTCTGGGCCGTGGGCATGGCTATGGGGATCATCCTGATCGACCTGTCACCGGGGTATAATGTTGACCTGATGAGCTATCTTTTCGGGAGCATTCTCGCTGTTCCCAGGTCCGACCTGGTGATGATGTTTGCCGTCGATCTGATTGTCCTGCTTGTGGTGACTCGGTACTATAACAGCTTTCTCGCGATGTCCTTTGACGAAGAGTTTGCTCAGGCGGCCGGAGTCCCCGTACGAGCGCTCTATTTCACACTCCTCGCCATGACGGCCTTTGTTGTAGTGATGGTCATCCGAGTGGTCGGGCTCATTCTGGTCATAGCTCTGCTCTCCATCCCGCCCTATATCGCCGAGCGCTACTCCGAGTCGCTCCGGAGCATGATGGTGTTCTCCGTAATCTTGAGCTTGCTTTTCACGCTACTCGGTCTGTGGTTCTCCTATCTTTTCAACCTCACTTCGGGGGCCACCATCATCATGGTCGCCACAGCGTTCTTCTTTATTTCGCTGGTGGTGGATCGAGTTCGAGCCAGATTGAGCAGAAGTTCGCCCAGTCCGGTGTGACAGCTTCCCAGCATAGATTTCTCGACTGTAGCGGGATTTTCATATCTGTTCACTTGCGAAAACCCCCGAGATGTAATAAGTATTCCTTGATTCCCTGCAAGGTGATCGGGGCTGGGTCCGAAAGACGGACTGATACAAATCACCTTCGTGGGTAAAGGCTTCATTACCTAGAGGTCGTTATGATGGGTTCATCCTTTTGGGGAAAACCTGTTCGACTGAGTGGGCAGCAAACTTTAACTCTCCACATTTGGCAGACTAAATGAATCCGACCAGACGCAATCAGGAAATCGTTGCCGAGCTATTCGAAGAAGAAATTGAGTTGGACCACCTGGAAGAGACGTCCCTGAAAGTCAAGCGGCTTCCTTCGGAAAAGGTCGCAGTCGGCTTAAGAGTGAAGAGAGCGGGATTGAGAAGAGCACCGGCTGCGCCTGATTCCGCCCAGGTCTACACTATTGAGAGCTCCTGGACTCGACGCATCGAAAAAGCCATTCGCGCTACGACCCGGTTTTTCCTCAGGACCCGTTATGCTGAAGGCTATTGGTGGGCGGAGCTCGAGTCCAATGTTTCGATCACCAGCGAATACATCATGCTTTTCTACCTCCTTGGACGCTCCGATCCAGTCAGAGAGCGAAGTGTGGTCCGGTATCTCCTGAACGAACAGCGAGTCGATGGATCTTGGGGGTTGTACTATGGTGACGAAGGGAATCTGAGCACTACGATTGAAACCTATTTCGCTCTCAAGCTCGCCGGTGAAGACCCTCAATCTTTACCTCTTGTGAAGGCCAGAGAATACATCCTCAGACATGGAGGGATTGAGTCAGCCCGGGTCTTTACAAAAATCTGGTTGGCACTCTTTGGCCAGTATGACTGGGATAAAGTCCCTTCCATGCCGGTTGAGCTCGTGCTTCTTCCACCACACCTCTATTTCAGCATTTATGAATTCTCCAGCTGGGCGAGAGCTACAGCCGTTCCCCTCTCCATCGTTCTAAACATACGACCGAAGTGCAATTTGCCTTCTGATAAGGCTATCCCTGAGCTCTACCTGCAGGGTTGCAGGGCATCCTCTCAAAAGAGGTTTGCCTCCTGTACCCACAAGCTTTTCTACCTCTTCGACCGGATCGCAAAGTGCCTCGAAAGGAACCCTATTCGCCCTCTGCGAGATCGAGCCATACAGGCTGCCGAGGCATGGATACTGGACCATCAGGAAACAAGCGGTGACTGGGGAGGCATCCAACCCCCCATGGTCTATTCGATATTGGCGCTGCACTATCTGGGTTATCCCTTGACCCATCCGGCGGTTATTAAGGGCCTGAAAGCCATCGAGGACTTCTGCCTGGAAGATGAAAGGGGCCGGAGGATGCAGTCCTGTCTATCCCCCATCTGGGATACGGCCCTCACTGCGCTTGCTCTTATTGAAGGAGGGATGTCCCCCGATCATCCAATTCTCAAGGAGGCGATGTCGTGGCTGGTAGAGCAACAGATCCTGACCGGTGGGGATTGGCAGGTAAAGAATTCCTGCCCTCCGGGAGGATGGGCGTTCGAATTTGTGAATACGCGGTACCCGGATGTGGATGATTCTGCAGTCGTTCTGAGCACGCTCCACTGTCTGAGCAACGGTCAGGCCGAAATGGTGAAATCTGCAAAACAGCGGGGAATGGATTGGGTTTTGAGCATGCAGAGCTCTTCCGGCGGCTGGGCTGCGTTCGACCGCAACAACGACATGGTGATTTTGAACCGGATCCCCTTCGCAGACCAGGAGGCCATGGTCGATTATCCCACAGCGGATGTAACCGGGAGAGTCCTGGAAGCCATGGGGTATTATGGTTTCGATAAAACACACCCCCGAGCGGCGAAGGCAATAGAGTTCCTCCGTGATCTTCAAGAACCGGATGGCTGTTGGTGGGGCCGCTGGGGGGTGAATTACATTTATGGCACGTGGGGAGTGCTCCGAGGTCTCATCAATATCGGTGAAGACCCCAAGGCGCCCTGGATTCAGAATGCGCTCAGGTGGCTCAAAGAGCACCAGAATGAGGACGGCGGTTGGGGCGAAACATGCGAGTCCTATTTCAATCCACAGCTTCGAGGCCAGGGACCCAGTACGCCGTCACAGACGGCCTGGGCGCTGATGGCCCTGATTGCGGGGGGTGAAGAGGAGTCTCCATCGGTCAACCGTGGAATACAGTACCTCCTCAACACCCAGAAACCCGATGGTTCATGGGAAGAGCTCCATTTCACAGGCACAGGCTTCCCAAAACATTTCTTCATTCGCTACCATAACTATCGCAACTGCTTTCCCCTGATGGCACTGGGACAATATCTGAAAAAGCTCAAGGTGAAAGTGCCGGACTAGGGAGTACGCGCTTTTTCAATGCTTCCCCGTGTCCTGGTGTCTGAGCTTCTCGAATTCCTGCTCATCAATGGTAAACCCATGTTCGGGACCGGGGAAAATCCCCTTCTCTACTTCTTCCCGGAAACTTGTCAGAGCGTTCCGAATCTGCTCTGAGAGTCTGGCATATTGCCTGACAAACTTCGGCGTAAACCGCTCAAAGAGCCCAAGCAAATCGTGGATGACGAGGACCTGGCCGTCGCAATCCGGGCCGGCGCCTATACCGATGGTGGGAATGGGGATCGCCTCGGTGACCATGGCCGCTATGGGCGAAGGAATTCCTTCCAGGACAATACTGAAGCACCCCGCCTCTGCAAGGGCTTGAGCGTCTTCAATCAGTGCTTTCGCAGCTTCAGCGTTCTTTCCCTGCACCTTGAACCCGCCAAACGCCGCCAGACTCTGCGGGGTCAGCCCAAGGTGCCCTTGAACGGGGATCTGAGCCTCAACAATGGCCTTGATCTGCGGCACAACCCTCCGGCCGCCCTCGAGCTTGACTGCCTGTGCTCTCGCTTCCTTTATGAAACGACCTGCATTTAGCACCGCCTGCTCTACGCTGACCTGATAGGAAAGAAACGGCAGGTCACCTATCACCATGGCGTGCCGGGCGGTGCGGGCAACAGCGCTCGTATGATGCAACATCTCGTCCATGGTAACGGAAAGAGTATCCTCGTGCCCCAATACCACCATCGCCAGAGAATCACCAACCAGGATCATATCTATCCCGCTCTGATCGACCCAGAGCGCAGTGGGGAAGTCGTAAGCGGTCATCTCGGTGAGCTTCCGTTTGCCTTTGGCGGCAATAATGTCAGGCACGGTAACACGTTTCGTCATGATAAACACCTTTCTTGTACAAGTTGTCAATGAGAGGTTTACAACAAAGCTCTTCTCTCATCCACAGTACCACAAAGAGAGACAAACAGAGGGCATTGCAGTCTTTTCATATCTCTTCATGGAAGGGAACGGAAGAGGCACATCACAACGTCAAGTCAATTCGGGATTTCGAACCAGATAGGCGGCTTCCAGTATCTTCACCAACCGAGTAAGGGTTTGATTAATCGGGGTGGGAATGTGAACCTGTTCGCCAAAAGCAACGATTGCCCCATTGATGACATCAATCTCGGTGCGCTTCCTGCGGTCTACATCCTGCCCCATGGAAGAGCGGTTCACTGCGGTCGATCGAGCAATCGAGAGCACCCGCTCGGGCATGTCTGCATCAATCTCAAAACCCTTGGCAGACGCCACCAGCATCGCTTCTCTCACTGCTGCACTGCAAAGGTCCCTCGCGAACTCATTATCCGCAACAAAGCCGTTTTTGATCCCCGCCAGAGCAGTGATGGCATTGATTCCAACATTGGCATGCAGTTTCTCCCAGATGAGCTGCTCCATATGATCCCTAGCCTCGGTCTTGAGTCCGGCCTGCTGAAACAGGGCAACTGTGGACTCCACTCGAGGCGAGGATGGCCCCTGAGGCTCTCCAATGAAGGTCGGGCCATTGCCTCCATGGCGTATCCTGCCCGGCTCGACCAGAGTCGATCCCTGAGCCGTCGTTCCCACCAAAACCGCCCCCTCACCCACGAGACGCGCGATCCGCTCCCAATTGCCGATGCCGTTCTGCAAGGTGAGAAACAGGGTGGTTGAATCGCAATGGCCTGTAATACTCTCGATCGCTTTCTCAATGTCGTAAGTCTTGACCACCACAACAACGAGGTCCGGGATGCCTTCCAGAAAGTGAGGCTCATCATAAGCCGAAACGGTGTAGCATTGCCGCTTTCCGCTCAATTCTTCGACGATCAAACCGTTCTGCCGAATGGATTGAATATGCCGTTTGTTGGTAGTCATCAGGGACACCCTGGCTTCTGTTTGCGACAGCCTGGCTCCGAAAAGGCTCCCCAAAGCCCCGGCACCCAAGATCAAGATGTGCATACCCTATCCTTTTCTTTTGATTCACAGATTCGAGTCTCACGAAGCCATTCTACTTTCTCGACGAGAGAAAACAAAGAGTAAAACAGCCATGATAGCACCTGATTGCGATTGAAGGCTCCTTGCAGCGCAAACTGATTTGGCGTGCGTGCGAGGCTGGAAGCGCATAGACTTGGTTGAGGAGTGAGAAAGCCAACCGAGAAGATTGCTTGCAAAAATGCGGCGATTGCCTTAAAACTCATTCACGATTTCAGACGAACGACTGTGAGGAAGACGGAAAGCGTGAGGAGCGAAAGGGCTGCAATGCTGGTTTCTTGAATCGGTTCCCAGGCCTCATTTCGGACACAGTCATGAATCTGAAAACCGGCAAAACCGCTGCGCGCCTGTAGCTCAGATGGATAGAGCAACGGACTTCTAATCAGAAAATAGCAGATCTCGAAAAACGGCGGCTTCACAACTGTTTGATAAGTATATTGTTTTCGTCTGTACTTTTGTTTGCGTTTGCGAAACATTTGGCGTTCTTTGATGCTGACGGGCACAAAATGGGCACAATTGGGCACAATTTTTCGAGACGGAAAAAACATTGATTAACAAAGGGTTACAATCTTAGGGACGAATAAAGTAAAAATCGAATCGCCCATACCCGGCGGGTTGCCTGCCGGGTTTTTTGTGGGTCCAAAAAATTCAGCTGAAATTTACATTTTTCAGTTGACTCACGGTATTTTCTTTGTAGAATCGTTCATGGAAGGGAGAGGGATGCAAATCTTACTGGACTTCATAAATGCTGATAGGACACTTCAAGGTGTCAAAGATTTCTTGGCGAAAGCCGTTGCTGTAATCAATGAATCTTCGCCAACGGAACGCATGGACGTTCCCAAGTACTACTTCAGGTTCGGCGATGACGAAGATACGGCTAAGCGGAAGTTTTTCTTAATGAGCCGCGACCGATATGAGGCGGACATGAAGAACAGAGGCATCCCACAGGACGAATGGTGCGGCTATCGGTTCGTTTATGCGGATGACCCCGAATTTGATGTATTGCTACAGGAAGACATGGCAGAGGTTCAATACGACTTTTTGAAGTTTCTTGATTCTTGTCTGGTGGGGTTCCCCGACCTGAATTTTCTCAACGCATACTATGTAAGCCCGCGTTTGCCGAATTATGACTTCGTACCGAGCGAGGACCCTTTCCGGCCGCGCGTGAGAGTTAGAACGCCTCACCCCTCAGATGTAATTGGTATCGTTAGCTATGATGTAATATCCGATTTCTTGGACGGACGGGGACCCGAATACAAAAGGATCACCGTTTGTTCGTATTGCCACCGATTCACGGTAGGGGGTTCGACTCGACGTGAATATTGCTCAGTTAAGTGTAAGAATGCAGCCATGTACCGGAAGCGCAAGGATAAGTCGTTAATTCCTTGGAGTGAAGAGGAACGACTTGCCTGGAAAACGCCTTGAATGAGTGCGAGAGGAGCACGAATGCAGGTTCGCAGCCCCAAAACAAGCCCCTCGAAAGGAGAGCTCGTTGCAGATGTGGTAGTGGATGGAAAGACGAGCTTTCCAAAGACAGTCTGCATTGTCGATGAGCGAGGGAAACACGTCTACAGGCTCGTGAAAACGGCGAGCGGCAAGTATTGCATGCAGAAATAGACAACAAAACCTACCGACGGCAAGCCAGCCAAAGCCAGCAGCTTCCAGCCAGCCAGCCGAATTGACTCAGCCCCCCATGGGCATGGAGTTACGGCATGGCGAATCAGATTCAAATCAATAACCAAAGATCTACATCAGGAACGAACGAAAGGCATCGTCTTCTCGGTTACCAGGAAGCAACAGATCAATACGGGGCAACGATCTGGTTCTGGAGGGATCTCGTTTGGAAGGGCGAACTGCCGGTTCTAAAGGTTGGCAACAAACACCTTTTGGATCGTGCGGACATTGAAGAGTTCATTCAGAAACACAAGGAGCAGCACCGTCCTCCCGCATCGATTGCGAACAAACATCGAAAAGAGCGGGCGCTGGCGTTTTGTGGGCGACCGGCGAGGGCAGTCATAACTGGAAAGGGAAACGAAAGCGAGAAGAAGCAAGGTATGGGCAGCATAGGGGCGCGGCGACCACGATGAAGGGTAAAGATCTGGCTCGGGTAATCCTCAAGAGAACTGTCACCACCCTTTATTTGTACCGAATTCTGCCGGCCACAGTGGTGCGCCTCTTGTTTAGGCTCTTCAATTTGAAGGGGGCATAACGTCATGGCTGTCAAGATTGGGCTGCAAGGAGTCTGCTCTTATTGCTTCGATCTTTATGAAGACTGCCGTTGTCCCGAGCGTGCCAGGCGATTGGAGTGGGTAAGGCAGCAAGGGCAATCGAAAAAAAGAAAGATCCCACAGGGGTTGGTTACCAAAAGACAAAAGTCATCTTTCGAGGCCAAACAAAAAGGTCACAGTCAAACATGCCGTCAAATGCCGAAACAATCAGGCTGATAAAGCAGAAGGCGGATTGCAGAATCCTCTTCCGGCGCTTTTGGGCTCCTTTCTACAGGGACAAGGGAAACGTCTCCTGCCCCTTCCATCAAGATCAGAATCCGTCAGCCAAGCTGAGCAAAGAAGGGCTTCATTGTTTTGCTGAGGGCAAGAGTTGGGACTCAGTTGATCTTTATGGGGCTGCAAGGGGTTTGTCGACTAAGGATGCGATCAGGGAACTTGCAGCCGAGCTGGGGATTGAACCGAGCAGTAATGGACCTGACAGCCGCAAGGAAATTGCCCATTACGATTATGTTGGCGCTGAGGGCAATCTCCTCTTCCAGGTTGTGCGATTCGAGCCAAAGGATTTCAGGCAAAGAAGGCCGGACGGCAAAGGGGGTTGGATCTGGAATCTTAAAGACACCCAACGTTTGATCTATCGGCTTCCAGAGGTCCTTGCCGCGGATCTTGTTTTCATCCCCGAGGGAGAGAAGGACTGCGATAATCTGACCGCTCTCGGGTTGACGGCAACCACATGCCCACAAGGCGCCGGGAAATGGCGAAGTGAGTATAGTTCATTTCTCTCCGGGAAATCAGCGATCATCCTTCCCGACAATGACGATACCGGCCGGAAACACGCTGAAGATGTTGCTAAAAAGCTCCAGGGTTACGCTCAGAGCGTCAAAATCGTGGAACTCCCCGGGTTGCCAACCAAGGGTGATGTTTCCGATTGGCTCAGAAATGGAGGATCAAAAGACAGGCTCCTTCAATTTGCCCAGGAGGCGACTGAATACACCGAAAAACCTGAAACTCAGGCTGCTGCATGCCATAGCACTTCTACTTTCCCTTTGACAGATTTTGGCAATGCTGAGCGCTTCGCAGCACAGCATAGGGAAAAGGTCCGATACTGCCACTCGTGGGGAAGATGGCTCGTTTGGAGTGGTGAGCATTGGCAGGTTGATGAAGTTGGGGCGATCCGCCAGTTGGCTAAGGAGACGGCTCGGAGCATGTATGCTGAAGCTGCTCAGACTTCAGATGACGACTGGAGGAAGAGATTAGCCAGGCACGCGCGCGACTGCGAATCCGCAGCAAAGATTTCTTCATTTCTCACATTGGCACAGACTGAGCCAGGAATAGCCATGAGGTCGGGCGACTTCGACAAAGATCCATGGCTGTTGACTGTGATCAATGGGACGCTCGATCTGAGAACCGGAAAACTCATTTCACACAGTAGGGGGCACCTTATCACCAAGCTGGCGCCGGTAAATTTCAGCGGTACGGCAACTTGCCCGCTCTGGCTTACCTTCCTCGACAGGGTAATGGGTGGCAGCCTGGAGCTCATTTCCTACCTGCAGAAACTCACGGGCTATACCCTCACTGGCGATACGCGCGAAAAGAATCTTCCTGTGCTCTACGGGATAGGCGACAACGGAAAGACCATTTTCACCGCAACGATAGGCCAAATGCTGGGCGACTATGCGCAAGAAACCCCGGTTGACAGTCTTATGATCAAACGGGGTGAGGCGATCCCAAACGACATTGCCCGGCTCAAGGGTGCCCGCCTTGTGACGGCATCTGAAGGTGAACGCGGGCAGCGGCTTGCTGAATCCCTCATTAAGCGGTTGACCGGGGGTGACAAGATAAGCGCCCGTTTTCTCCATCAGGAATGGTTCGAGTTCACTCCTGAGTTCAAGATATGGCTCAGCACAAATCACAAACCGGTTATCCGGGGCAGCGACAATGCGATCTGGAACAGAATCCACCTAATTCCTTTCGAAGTCTTTATTCCCAAGGCGGAGCAAATCCCAAGAACGGTATTGCTCGAACGCTTGCGCGGCGAGTGGCCAGGAATCCTGAAATGGGCCGTTGAGGGCTGTATCTTGTGGCAGAAAGAGGGCCTGGACAAGCCAGAGGAAGTGGAGCGGGCGACTGATAGTTACCGCTGTGAAATGGATATTCTAGGTGGATTCATCGCTGACTGCTGCATCTTGAATCCACTGGCAAAGTGCAAGATAGCCGACCTCTATGGCGAATATGAAAAGTGGTGCTCAGAGAACCGAGAGGAACCAGTCACAAAGCGTACATTCTCATCAATCCTTCAGGAGCGCGGATTAAAACAGGCGAGAGTGGGAGCCAGGGCTGACAGGGGATGGCAGGGAATTGGCTTAAGAGCAGGTACAGACATACAGACAGACACAGACGCCATTTCTACTATTTTTTATAAAAATAAAAATACTAAGGAAAAAAAGGTGAAAAGTGCGTCAGTTTGCGTCAGTGCGTCAGTAAATGTGACCTGCTCTTCTTGCTTTCACTTCACCTTCGGTGATCCGCCAAACCTCCCAGGGCGCTGCAATGGCGTGCCTTGGGATGAGAACATTCCTCAATTTCCGCAACTACCCCACCGCTGTGTGGGCTTTCGGCTGAAGACCGCTGGGGTGTCGCAATGATCATTATCACCGACAGCCGAGAACAAACCCCTTTCAATTTCTCGCACTTCCCTGATGTGGAGGTTGAGCGGGCTGCATTGACTACCGGCGATTACTCCCTGCGTGGCTTCGAGTCTGTTGTTGCTTGCGAGCGTAAAGAACTAAACGACCTGATAGCCTGCCTTCAGGGTAGCAATCGAGAGCGATTCGAGAAGGAACTTGCCCGAGGTGCGGCACTCCCCCACTTCTGGGTGTTGGTGGAAGCCACCATCGAGGATATATCCCGGCATCATTATTTGAGCCACATGGAGCCGAAGGCCGCACTTCAAAGCATCTTTGCGTTTCAGGTGAGGTACAGGACAAGCTTTCTCTATTGCGGGAGCAGAAACGGCGCTGAATATGCCTGCTACTCATTGCTGAGCAAGTTCTTATCAGAGGTTCAGAAGAACTTAAACGCGGCGATCCGCTCAGGACATGACCTTAAGGCGCTAAAGACTAGGAAGGGCGCGTGATGAATGCGGCAATTATTCTGTTCATTGACGAAAAGCGCGGGTCCTTTCTGGGCAAAGAAACTGCACGGATCGCAAGCCCGCGACGTTTGGCTACGTTTGAAAATGAAAAATCTGTGTACCTAAAAAATTCTGAGTCGAGAAAGTCAGGATAGCAGGTGGGGGATATGGAAGACGACAACGAGAAATTCGAGGCATCAAGAAGCATTCTCCTGCAGGCCGGGGGAGCGGCACGGCTGAAATTGTATCAAACCTATCTAATGAAAATGAAAAACGGGGAAACCCTCTCAAGATCGGAGTTGAAAGCATTTCAGGAGCTTGAACGGGAGATTGAAGGACCGAAAGAGTCCGGGACTCTGGGCGATCACATTCAGGCGGCCGAATATCTTGGTATTTCCACGCGAATGCTCAAATGGCATCGGAGCAAGGGAAATGTTCGGCAGAACGCGGACGGCTCTTTTGACCGAGACGAGCTGGACCGGTTTATCGCCCGGCACGGCAAGAGAAAGCAGGACAAGGACCTTGCACAGAGACGATTGATGGCTGATTTGCGCTATCGATTGGCACGAGCAGAGCGGGAAGAGACACTCGTAAAACAATTGAAGGGAGAACTATTCACTGGAGGCGAAATAGCCCAAGGGTGGGGTTTCCGGGTGAGTGAGGTAACCGCGGCTTTGCAAAGTTTGGTCGACCGGCTCCCGCCTTTGCTGGTCGATAAAGAGCGGACAGAGATTCGACAGATAATTGAAGATGAGGTTTACGAAATCAGAATGAGGTTTAGCCGTGATGGCCGCTTCACGCCTGCAGCCACTGTTTGATATCGAAGTAGCCCGATGGAAACCATCAGAGCGGCTGACCATTGCTGAATGGACCGAACATTACCGGGTATTGGTCGAGCCAGCGGAGGAAAAGGGACCCCTCAGGTTGAGGCGAACACCGTATCTTGTGCCGATTCTGAATTGCTTCCAAGACCCCATGGTTGAGACGGTCGTACTATGCAAGTCCGCACAGATCGCCGGAACGGAAGGCATTATCTCGGTCATGGGATACTATGCCCACCAGGAGCCATGCCCCATCATGCTCGTAATGGCTGACGAAGACACGGCATCTTACATGTCCCGAGAGCGTATACAGCGAATGTTTAGGGCCAGTCCCGAGCTGTCGGCTTTAATTGTCGAAGATCAATTCAACAGAGGTGAAATGAGCCTGGCAAACGGGGCTTATATCGCCTTGGGCTGGGCTTCTTCAGTGTCAAAGCTGGCGTCTCGCCCGATGCGGATCGTTCTGTTTGATGAAGTGGACAAGCCGGGGTATTCCGTCAGCAGCAATGAAGCATCACCCATTTCTCTCGGGATTCAGCGAACGGAAACCTTCTATGGGCGCAAAATCGGCATCCTCAGCACCCCCACAACGGAAGACGGGAACATCTGGAAACATTTGAACTCATGCGATGCAGTCTTCGACTGGCATGTCCCGTGCCCATTTTGCGGGCAATATCAGCCGCTCGTCTGGGGTGCGGAATATAGCAGCGCGTTTCCGGACGGCAGGTACAGGACAGTTGACGGCACATGGGCGAATCTTGGCGGGGTCGTATGGGAAGGCGGCCGGGAGGGTACACCCGGACAGATCGAGGCGGCAGGGTACGAATGCGGCACTTGTGGAAAGCTCTGGAGCACGGCGGCAAAGAACAAGGCCGTTGAGAGGGGCATGATGGTTCCAAGGAAGGAAATCGAGCACCCGCCCCGGAAGGTCGGTTTCCATTTGAACCGGCTTTATTCCTTGCTGGGCCGGTCGGGCGACATACCGAAGCTCGTTACAGAATGGATTGGCAGCCTTCCAGACCCCAGAGATCGCCAAGGGTTCATCAATTCGACTTTGGCGGAGCCCTGGCGCCAGCGGATTATTGCGAGCACAGAGTCGGAAATCCTCAAGGCGCGGTGTGATCTGCCAGCGCAAACAGTCCCTTCAGGAGCGATTGCTTTGACGTGCGGCATCGATGTCCAGAAGTTCGGCTTCTGGTTCGTGGTCCGCGCATGGGCTCAAGACTTTTCTTCATGGCTCATTCACTACGGATTCCTTGCAAGCTGGGAAGACGTCGAGCAGCTTCTTTTCGAGTCCGCTTACCCCCAGCAAAATACGAATCAGCCTATGAAGATATGGCGCGCAGCCCTGGACAGCGGCGGCGGGGATGATGAATACGGCTTGAGCCAAACTGACAGGATCTACATGTGGGTCCGCAACCACAGCGTCGGTCGTAGCTGCCGGATATGGCCAACCAAGGGTTCTTCGACAGAGATCCCCGGGGCTGTCGCTAAGTATGGCCAGACCAGGGACCGGACCCCCTCGGGGAAACCCCTACGTGGGGGCTTGCAGCTCGTGCTGATTGACACGGTGAAGATGAAAGAAGCCGTTTTCGAACGACTTGGTAGCGCTGGTTCCGGTAGTGGTTTCCAGCCGGCATACCTCCACAAGGATGTGGGCAACGACTATGCAAGCCAGATCACGGCGGAAGAGAAGCGGCGGGATCGGCGCGGGCGCGTGGAGTGGGTCAGAATTCGGCGCGATAACCATCTACTTGACGCCTGCTGTCTCTGCCATGCCCTCGTGGACCCCACATGGCCGGGCGGCGGGCTCAATTTGGTACGAGAACAGATAAATGTTGTGGGTCGAGAGGATCAATCCAGATCGGCCCGCCGTGAACAGCTGGTTGTTCGCTCCAATTGGATGGGCCAGCACACCAGTTATCGATAAGGAGGGAGCAAGATGGAAGATCGACGGCTAAGAGACTTGCAGGCGAAGGTCAAGGAATTGAACCTGGCGGTTGAACATGCCATCGCCGAGCAAATTGGAAATTCCGAGGAGACTGGCGAGATTTTCGAGAAGATCCGGGAAAGCCTGGAGAATAGAGCCCACAGGATTCAATACTTTCTGCATCTCGAAAATTGGAAGCCAAAGCCCCCGGAAGCCCCCAGGCTGCCCCTGAGGACGGCGCGGCGCTTGCCGTGTGGGTTCATGGGCGGTTTGGATGAATTGCAGCGATTGCGTGAGGAAGTCGCGGGTGCAACCCGATGGTAGAGAGCCACAGAAAGGAGAACTCTGAAATGAGAAATTGGTGGAGAGCAATTTGTCAGATTTGCGGGCAAGCATCCCCTCCGGGCATCTGGCAAAAATCGTGTGAGTGTCATGGCCCGGTCAAGATCGTGAGTGCGCCATTGAAACAGGGGCAAGCGGAGGCTAAAGCACGCCCCCATTTTAAGCCAAGGTCCACGGTAGTGAAAACGGGTCCCCAGAGAGGTAGTTCTCGGAAAGTTCAGCCCCCGCAACAGGAAAGTCCATTGGTCTTGGACTCGAAGCGGCGAGCTGAGAGATTTGGACATTTGAGGCATGAGGGAAGAGAACAGTCCAGAACTGCCCAAATGAAGGCGATGATTCGCTCCAACCCCTACTATGCCCAACTTGCAGCAATGCAAAGAAAGGATTAGCCATGAAAGAATCCTACGGTGTTTTGAATGGCCAGAACCCAACCGCTGACGAACTCACCAGAGCTTTCGTCTCTTTCGAACAACGCGAACTGACTTTGATCGGTGAGGCTGAAAAGATCCGCGCGCGGGTGATCGATCTTCAAACCCAGCTCATGGCGGGCGCGACTCAAGACGTGAGCAAGGCGCTAAAATCAGCAAAAATCGAACTCGAAGATGTGATGCTCCAGGCGGAGGCCTGCCGGGACGCGCAAACGAAGTTGAAAGAACGGCTGAGCAACAGGATTCTGCAAGAGAAACAGGAGAGAGTTGCTGAAATCGAAAAGGAATGGAATCGACTCGAAACAGAGAGGGTTGCCCTCTTCCGGGAATTCTTGAGACAGGCGGCAAAGGCGGCGGTTCTATTGGAGCAAGCCAGTAGCCGTGAACCATACGTTCATGGCACAGAGATCCGATTCAGAACGCCTGTCCCGAAGATCGATTTCGATTTGTTGGACCAGCAAGAGGCCATTTTCTATCGGGAGGAAGTTGCCCAGGCGAGGAAAGGCGCAACGCCCATGCCGGGCATCAGGGACCGCCAGCACGATCTTTCCGAGGAACGATATCGAGTTGAGAAATCGATAGAAGGCTACGATTCCGAAAAGGCAGTCAGGGAAGCCTTGAAGGCCACTGGATCCAAGCAGTTTCCAGACCCCGTGCCCGAAGCGCCCCGGATGACACCGCATATCCCTCATGGGACCCCCCTCGAATATCGGGAAACTTTTCGAAATGAAGAGGAACGAGACCGGGTGCTAGCGGGGCAGAAGCCCCCGGCGCATCCGGAAAACAGTGTGGGTTCCACTGTTAGATAGCCGTCGCGCGGAGTGGCGCATTCAAGACCGGGGTCACTCGGGGAAGCCCCTGCCCTTTTGCCATCCCGGACATTCTGCAACCCATCTGCGAGGGGAGCTGCGCACCTGGCCGGGGAGCTCCAAGGTTGGAAACGCCTATAGCCGCCCCGGCATAAATCCATTCGTTGAGGAGTCTATCATAGGGCATCTTCGGCAAGTAGTTGAGGCAATTTGAACGACCGATAAACGTTGTGAAAGGAAAAGATGTGACCCCAGGTGAAGCGATTAGATCGTTCTGCGTTGAATGTGTAGGTTCAGTCTACGACGTTCACAAATGCGGCGGAAACAGGTGCAAGAACGGCGGATCTGTCAACAATGAGGTTTGCTGGTTCTATCCCTACCGAATGGGCATGGGGCGACCTTCGGTGAAGACGATCCGCAAGACGTGTCTCTGGTGCATGGGTGAGTCAGAGCAGCTGGTCAGGGAGTGCTGGACGCCTGACTGCGCTCTTCATCCATTCCGGATGGGTAGGAATCCTAACATCACAGAGGAAACCAGGCGGAAAAGACAACTGCTGGCACAGGCTCAAGGATTTACGAAGAAAGCGGAGATAGTGCGGCGTTTGAGCGCCTAGAATCCATTTTCTCGAACCGGCCAAGGGTAAAGTGTAGCCTTGGATACTGTGGCCTTAAAAAACTGGCATTCCCCAATAAGAGCCTGCATAAATGCCGGTATTGCCTGGCCTGCGATGGGGAGGAACCGGCGCCAGGCAAAAGCACACATCCGGTCGGCAAAGACCTTGCTGTGAATGGGTAGAAAAATTGTCCGGGGTAAAGATGCCGGTCGTTCATGGAGGATCTTTTGACAAAGAATCGTGAAGTAAAAGTCGACCCACTCTTAACCGTCGAGGCTGTTGCAGACATACTCTCTGTTCACAGGAATACAGTGTACCAAATGGTGCAGCGGGGCGACCTCCAAGCATATCAAATCCCGGAGCGGAGCATCCGGATCTCTCAGAGCTCCCTCATGAATTTTATTGCTGTTCGGGAGTACAAACCGGGGGCCTTGCAGGAACCGGAGATGGAAGCCTGAACCGCAGTATCGCCATTCTTGTTGTTGGACGAAGCCGCTACGCGGCGGAAAAAACCAGACTTCATGGCTCTTTTCTTATTTTTCAATCAAGAATTCCTGGTTATTCTTTCACGTTCGATTTATTCTTGGCCGTTGGCCGTTATGACCCAATTCTTCGAATGTCGGATAAGTTATGCAAGTCCTCAATTTATTTCATCTTTTCGCTGATTTAGCGCCGGATAAATTGTGCAAGTATTCAATTTACTTCATCTTTTCCTGATTTCCTCCGAAAAAGATATTTGCTTATATATGGCAAAGGCTATGCCAAGTTCGGGCTCGTCCAACGACAGGATAAGATCGTGGTTCGCTTCGCTCTCACGATCTATCCTTATTCGTTGGGATCCCTCATCGCCATTTTGATCGATGGGATCTGACACCGTTTAGAAGGGTGCTCCGGTCGACCATTACCGCCGAGTGAGAGAGTGAGTTGCATCCATGCCTCCCGCAACCTTGGCCGTTTCAGCAACTCCGCTACCTGGTCGCCAAAACTTCTCCCTCCACACCGTAAGGGCCGCGCCCGAGGCTAAGGAAACTGCCCGTTCGGTTATCAGAAAAGAATCTGCATCAATCCACTAACTCTTTATTGACACTCATAAAATCCAGTCGTATCCTCCTGCCACTGACTCATGCTTGTGAAGTAGTCCATGATCTATTGGTTCCATTTTGAAAGTGTGCTTTTGTCTGCTCTGATTCCCTTTACCGAAGGTGCAACAGAATGACGGCAGGCGGACCACAATTCCCATCGCGGCAATTCATCAGAGGAACAGCTAGCCACCATCCCTCGCATGAAACAAATCTCGCTTGGTCATTAATGGATACTCTCTGCAAGGCTGGAGATGTTAAGGAGCTTGGTTGCCGTATCTTCCGGTATCCCTTCGCCATCCACTTGCTTGAAGGTAACTGCTATATTCGAATGGTCCTGGTACTGTTGGGACACGAGGACGTCAAGACGACCATGATCAAGACCAATACACCGAACAAAGGTAGAATGGAGGAACAGATCTCACCGACAGGCTCCGATTAGGTGGTATATGCGGCTGCTATCAGCAGGATATACGGCTTGCCACAATCCGAAAAAGTGCTGGTAATAAGGCAATTTCATTAGCCGTTTTGTCCGATGGCAGAAATCGGATGTGGGAGTATATGCGGCTCGTTAAGCCGCATTTTCCAATTTCATTTAGGTAGTCTAGTACTATGTTAGCTGTCGCAAAGTTATGGAATGATTATGAGATCAGACGGTAAGCATCTTGAAGGCCTTGTGTCTTTCGTAGAAAGAACTCTGCTGCCCCAGGGTTTTGACGTCAAGACAAACGAGCGCGTCTACAACGATGAAGGCGTTCAGATTGCCGAGTTTGACATTGAGATCCATGGAAAAGTCGGCTCAACGAGCATTGCATGGCTTATTGAGTGCCGAGATCGTCCAGGGAAAGGCTCTGCCCCCGGCTCCTGGATCGAACAGCTTGTTGGCAGGCGCACGCGGTTTGGATTCGATAAGGTAACTGCGGTCTCCACGACCGGGTTTGCTCCTGGTGCGGCTGAATTCGCGAAAGCACAGGGCATTGAGCTTCGAGAGGTCAAGAGTCTAAGCCCCGAGGAATTTGCCGACTGGCTTGTCATCCGTCATATTCATCAAATCGAACGGACAACAAAGCTCAACCACGCCCATTTGCTCATCAATCAGGGCGAAAGCGTGGATCGCCGAACGGTAGTCTCCCAATTCATATCGAGCCAACCCGGAGACTCAAAGTTCCTTCGGTCTTCGAAGAGCGGCGACTTGGTATCTCCCTCAGAAGCCTTCTGCAGCGCTGTGTCCGAAGCAGGCACTCTCTTCGATGATCTCCAGATCAATGGTCCAGGGAAAAGTGTCCGGCTACACGCCCAATACAATAACGATGCGGACCACTTCGTTGTTGATACTACTATTGGCCCTGTTCGTATTGAAGAAATCATCTTCGTGGGTGAACTGTACGTCCGAGAGGACCTCATCCCGCTTATGGCCACTGCCGAATATAGCCATGCCAAAAGTGGTGGGGCTATCTCTCAAGTTGCCTCGTTCGCGCCTCAGGCAATTCACGGAAAGAACTACTCGCTAGAAATGCATCGGATCACCGAGACAGGTGAGACGCATGTGCTTTTGCGGAAATTGTAGGATAACGGCTAACGTGTGCATCGAGGCGGACGGCGCAGCCACGTGGCGTCTCAAAATCAGTACCGCAAAATGCGAGTCGGTACCATTTTGGCGCCGCCGCTCATGCCATTGTTAGAGCAAAAATCATGATACCAAGAAAGGAGGGTTTCCCAAGGTGTTGAGAAACGTACAGTTTGGTGAGATAAGTGCAGAAGTTGAGCTTGAGGTCAACCCGGATCTTATACGCAAAGGGTTTTATGACTTTGACAACATCTTGGATAAACTCTTAAACCAGCACTATTATTTAGTGCTAGGAAACAAAGGCTCTGGTAAATCGATAATCGGAGAACACATACGGCTAACATGCGGATTGCAGGAAGATAAAACATGTCTATTTGTCAATAGCGTATCCTTAAATCAATTTCCGTATAAGTCGTTCAAGAAGATCATATCAGGGACATCCGAAACTGAGTCTAAATTGCCTACGACTTGGAAATGGCTCTTGCTCATCTACGCCTATAAAAGTTTCAGAGAAGACCTAGGAAAAGATTGTGAATTTGACGCTGAATTCAATCGCGCCATTGAAACATTGCAAAAAATTGGAGTCTTGCCAGCCGATCTTAATAGAATAGCTATTTTAGCGTCAAAAAAATCTTTCAAGCTGAAACTGCCAATATTCGAGGCAACCTATAGTGTACCCCGAAAACTGGACAGCGCAATAAGGTGGGAAAGCAGTCCTGGC
>CAYTWB010000033.1:0-45753 GCA_964441945.1 uncultured Syntrophobacteraceae bacterium | reverse complement strand
GTGAATAGTAATAGGGCTGAGCGAAGTAGCCATTGAGGCAATCCAGGGTGATCAGAAAGGGTAGCCTGTCGGCGTTGCTCAGCGCGGTGACGTCGGCTGTTTCGAAAATCCGCTCCCCTGCCCAGCCGGTGACATCGCCATGACCGGCGTAGGTTGCGACGAGCATCCCCAGGTCGATGTGTGAAAGGATGTCCTGTGTGGCCTTGTCCGGATTGTCATACCCGCGCAGGTAGACCTTGCGGATATCGAAACCGGAAGGCAGGAAGCCTGCCAGGGTCTCGTTCAGGGTTTCAAATTCGGTCTGGTCGTTGTCGGCTACGAAGAGAGCGCGCCTGGGCTTGTAGGAGCTGTTCTGTTCATAGTCGATGATCTTGCCGACCTCCTCGCTCACCGCCCCCGGGCTGCTTCCGGGGATTCTGCCGATCAGCATGTCCGCCAGGGAGTCATTGCCGTCGACACATGCATACCAGTTGTCGTCGGGCGTCAGCCCAAGGCTTTCGGTGAGCGAAAGATGCACGGGCACCCGGTTCTCTTTTCCCGCTCCGAGATAATCTCGATAGTCGATATTTGCATCCCCTACAAGCAGGACATAGGTGGGGGCGGGCGGCTTCCAGCGCTCATAGGCAATTTTCAAGAAATCCCGGAGGGCCCCCGGATAGACCAGGCCCGAACTGAATTCATTGTAGATATCCTGAATGCCGACCGCCTGTACGCGCAACCCCTGGTCCCGGTGAAGAGCGCAGAGCGGCTCGACCGCAGAGAGAAATTCCCTGTCCGTGATCAGGATCAGATCTGCTTCAAGGGAAGGATTCTTCAGGTTGACGGGCTGCCACACCGCCGTTTTTTCCGGAGACCTGACGGCCCCGGCGGTCGTCACGTGATAGGTCTTTCTCCCGGCGACCTCGGTTTCGAATGTCGCTTTGTAGGGTGGTCCATCATGCGTTTTCGAAAAGGAGACCACCTCTCTCACGTTCCGGGGATCGGTGATCTCATAGATTTTGATCGACTGCCTGTCGAGCTGAGTTATGGTTACCCGGAACCGGCCGTTCCCGGTGAGTGTGAAGGAGAGCCTGTCGGCGATCGCTTCGAAGTTACGCAGATAGGCGATTTCCACCCAGTTGAAGTAGACAATATCGACCGGGGCCCCGGTATCACCCGGCGCATCCAGGGTCAGCGTATTCGTTCCGCCGATCAGGAGACCCGGCGAAACAGCCCCTTCCTGTATATATTCCGAATTTCCGTCCCAGCGGCTATCTGCGATTACGGTCCCGTTCAGGCTGATGCGCGTGTGATGATTGGGGTGCGGTGAGGCGGTGGAACGGCCCTGGTAGCCGACGCGAACGACGGCACCGGACTGGTTCGCTACCGGGGAGGGCACGACCAGCGAGTACTCTCTGGTCATGGGAGCGGTGACTCTTTCCCAAAACCAGTAGTCGGTGGCGGGGGCCCCAGGCGTCCCATCCCAGATGGTATGGTTTTCTTCCAGGTGAAGAAGCTCGCTAAAGGGACCCGGCTCCTGACCCTCTCCGGTGACTTTACCGCTGATTTTTTCAATCCGCTTTCCCGTACCGTCGCCCCACTTGAGCCAGTAGACGTTCGTGTCGGTGAACTCGGTGCTGAGGCCCTCTGCGTAGAATTCAAGGTAGTCCCCGGACTTGAAACGATTGGCGCGCTTCGAAACCACCTTGACGGCAACTTCCTGGTCCCGGTTGAACAGTTGAAAAGTCCGGGGATCGATCGAGCGTGGGTTGAGCTTTGCCTTGACCAGGTCCTTGCAGGAAAGCCTGTAGAGGCCGGCTTCCCTGACCTCGATTCGAAGCCGCTGTTCCTTTCCTGTCGGGACGTCCGGGCGCGGTGCATTCAGGAGCGCGACATCCGCCGGAGAAACCTCAACCGGGCCTCGGAAATTCAGGATACTGTGCCGCTGCAGGCGGGTGAAGTCGTCTTCCTTTCCACTCTCTCCAACCCCTGTCAGGGACCCGACGGGGCGCAATGCTGTTGAATCAAGGTGCAGGATCTCCCTGTTGAAGCCCTGTGCGTCATTGCGGCGAAAGCCGGAATCTAGTGATTTCAATATCTTCTGGACCCCGGCTTTCGCCGGGGTGACGGCGCCGCGCAAGGGAGTCACGCTTAATTCGACAGCATTGCCGACGGGGCGGGGCAATGGGTCCTCGAAGTGGACTCTCAGCCGAAGCTTCTTGAAATAACGAAGCTCTCTGGTCATGGGATTCCATTGAAATGGATACATCATGATCCGAGCAACAGCCACGTTCCGAAAGCGATTTCGGGGTGAGATTTCGGCCGGAACACCGGGGAAAACATCGGAGGAGCCATATATCCGGGGGTCCCCGGCATATTCAGCCGTCGGCTTTTCATCCTCTGAAAGGGATAGTCGGGGCGCGGAACAGATTTCGATGCCGGGCAATGATTCATAGGTGCTTTCGACTACTTCCAATCCGATCTCTCCGGATTCGGGCACCTGGATCAAATAGCCCTTTATGGGCAGTTCCGGATGCCCGCCCCGGGCGGTGCCGGCCCAACCGGGCAGCACGATCTTGCGGCATGCATCGCCCCGATGAGGCGGGATAGAAACCTCGGATGAATGCAGTTCGGCCGATGGTGTTCGTTCCTGGATGCTGAAGTCCGGCAGGGTGAGTTCGATGGTCAACCCATAGTCGTCCATGGAGAGCACTGCCACCTCCGGTGCATCGCCCTGCGGCTGAGCAGGAAAGGCGGCCCCGAATCCGAACAGAACCATCAAAGCTACGATTGCAGCTACGATTCTGAGATGCATGGCTCGCTTCACTCCTATGTGAATACGGGCGTCAGGCCATGGGCTATCGGAGATAGGGAGGAACAGAAACCAGGCTTCCTCCGACTGGTGACCCCAAAGGCCGCCGCGCCATTTTCATGAAAGGGGCATGGGGATTGACAATGGGCTCATGACGGAGCACTTGCCTCCCATGCCTCCAAAACGAGTTGGATCATCGCATCCAGGTGCCCGGGCGAGAGGCGGTAGCAGGCTGTCGATTCAAGGAGTTGATTGATTTTGACAAACAACGCGCCCGGCGGGAAGCTCGATGAACCGGAATGGTTGTCGAACACCCGTTCCTGTTTCAGATCTCGAATGATCCGGAAAGCGGCTTCGTGAATGTGCATCGGGGAGATTGACGGCTCACCCCCAAAATCAGGCTTCACCCGGTCCACCCGGTATACATTCCAGATGTATGGAGATCGTTCCTTCAGAATGTTCCTGATTCTTTCGGTGAGCATCCCCCCTTTGGGAACACTCACGCGCCATTCGGGATATCGGCTGTTCATTCGGGTCGCGACAACTCCCGGCAGTTTGCTGAAATCCCCGATGACCGCGCTTTCCCCCTCGCCCTTCAGTCCGATCTCCAGATCGTAGGCCGGCAGAGAGTCACAGCCGGAATCCAAGAACATGAGCATGTTTGCCCTGCATGGTGAAGTGCCCAAAGGAAAACCGAGCTCGTGGACATTCACCGGCTTTTTGCCCTTTCTGACGGGAATCCGGGGGAGGTCCCCACAGCGGGCGCCTGCATCGTCGAAGGATGGCGACAGCCACAGAGAGCGGGGAAAGGGATGGATCAACCCGGTTTCCCGATGGATCGGGCAAAAGTCGTCCGAAAAGAAGGAAAAGCCCCATTTAAGCAGTTCGATGACCAGCGTCGTCTTCCCTGAGCCGGGAAGGCCCGCAATGATCAGGGCTTTCTTATCTTGTGTCACAACTCCTGCATGAAAAAGCAGGAAATCCCTCACCTCTTCCATGATCCGTTTCATGGCGGAGTGGTAGGCGAAATGGGACGGGTTGGGGTGGCCCTCGAGGGAACAGGCTTCCCCGTTGATGCTGAGGCACGGCTCTTTGCCCGGAACATGCAGGGAGGCCGAAACGGAGAGCGTTGCCGATCCGGCATCCACCTTGGCCTCAAACCAGCTAAAGTCCGTCGAGAAGAAGTTCAGCAGTTCCTCCGAGTCGGTTTCCAGGAGGAGCCCGGTGCTGAGGATTCGGTAGAATCGTTTTGTCATGTGCGCCAAATGGTTCGACCCTGCTGCCGCGCCTCGAAACGAAGGCGGCTCAATATGGATTAGTGGGGGGCATGAGATCTTCGGCCATCCTTTTAAGACTCACGCGGAGACGCAGAGGCGTGGGGATACAACAAAAGCTCTGCGTCCTCCGCGTCTCCGCGTGAGGATCTTTAACGGAAATCCCACTAATCCGCGATGACCCACGACGGCAACGCGCAACGGATCAGGCCCGTTGCAGGACCCTGTCGAAAGCGTGCCGATAAGCCTTTTTCCTGCAATCGCAAAAGAGGTCCGTGTCCCAGGGGGTCCCCCGGTGATCGACTGCCTGCCCCATACACCCGGCCTGACAAAGGCTTGCCCACTCACATCGCGAACAGGGTTCAAGCTTCGTTCTGCGCTCCAATAGTATGCCGCAAAGCTCAGCCATCCGATCAGACCGCACGACCGTCGAAAGGCCCTGCTGAAAGACATTCCCAAGCCTGAATGCATCCCTCATCAAGAGCACACAGGGGTAGATATCGCCGTCCACACCGATCACCAGTCTTTTCCCCACGGGACACCAGGACCCGTCTCCCGCCCCATCCTCGGGGACCTTCAGCAGGAACCCGCTCAATCCGCAGCTGACATCGACCGAACACCGCCTGCTCTCCTGAAGGTCAAAGGCATACTGGAAAAACGCCTCGAAGTGCCCGGCACTCAATTCCGAGCCGACCAGGTCCCAATGAGTCTCCGCACGGCCGAATTTTCGCAGAGGTAAAAAGCGAACATTCGGAATTCCAAGACTCTCGGCAAGGGCAATGATTGCCGGCAAATCCCTGAGGTTCTGCTTCATGATCGTTGCCGAGAGTATGATTCGCTCAGCCAGTCCTTCCTCCTGGAGGCATTCCACCGCCCTCTTGACCCTCTCGAAACTTCCCTCCCCCCTGATCGCATCGTGTATCGTGCTTGTCGAGCCATCGATGCTGACCTGTACCGAAGAGACGGTCTCAGCCAGAAAAGCGGCCCAGTCCCTGTCGATCAGCGTGCCGTTGGTGAGGACCTGGAGCTTCACCCTGGGGGCTGCGACCGTGAGTATTTTCCTGATTTCCGGATGAAGCAGGGGTTCTCCACCACTGAGCGTGGCCTGGAGACAGCCGTTGTCCACCATTTCGTCCAGGATTCGCAGGATCAACGGTGTCGGCAAATCGATGCCGGCCTGACAATCGACATAACAGTGAAGACAGGAGAGGTTGCATCGAGTGGTGATATGGAAGAAGACCGAATCAAGAGAAGGGAACCTTACCCGAGGGCCGGCGGGATTTCCGAGCTCGAATTGCTGCCTGGCCAGCTCCTCTGCAACGTACAGCACATCCTGCCTGGCGGACTCGACCGATATCCCGTAGCGCCCCGCCAGACGGCGCGCTGTTTCGTCAATCGATTCGCCGCCGTCAAGGCATCGGGCAATTTCAAGGGTGGTCCGATTGGCAACGATCCACCTGGGGCGGGTTCGATGCAGAAGGATAAACCGTCTTTCCGTGGCCTCTCTAAAATCGGAAGAAGGGAGTGTAACAAATGAGGGACGATTGGGCATGGAGACGGATCTCCCTCGGCAGCGGCATCACGATGGTGAACGCCCGTTTGCTCAGTACAGCTCCACACGAATACGTGTTCGAATTCCCATTCGTCATACCGGCAGGTTCTAAGCCGGTATCCAGGAAGCGTTTCTGGATTCCGGCCAACAGCATGCCGGAAGACGGCCAGTATGGTCACTCTGTTCTGCGGCGTGGGACTACGGCTGAACCGGGCATGGCCCCGTGCATGTGAGTGCCGGCCCAATGTGCTCTGCAATCTGCTCTGCGGTGTAAGTAATGATTTTCGGAGGCACATAAGGCGGCAACGACATCTTCTCCGGATGCTTCACCTGCCCGGCAGCCGTATCATCTTTTCCCATCTTTTCTTCTCCTTTGGCTCTATTCTGCTCAGACCTCCCAAGAAAACCTGCCGCCGAGAAAACTTGCATCAACAACGAACACTATGATATCGCGAACAAAGATCCTTTCGGTATCTGCTTCATAGAATGGAGTTTTTTACCATGATGTTGCCTGAGAGTCAATTGACATCAGCGGGGCGGCAGCTTGCATCGCAGGTTTCCCCCGAATCGCTGCTGCAGATTCTTGCGGCCGGAATCAACCCGGATTCCGACGATACGGCGGAAATGGAGGCGCTGCTCAGAGGGCAAATCAACTGGGACACCGTAATCGCCGATTCTGGGATTCTCGGGGTCCAGCCCCTTCTATACAGACATCTCTCTCAGGACAGGCTTTCGCCGTATGTCCCGCAGGCAGTCCTGGATTGTCTCAAAGATGCCTACCGAAAGACGGCGATGGGGAACCTTCGCTTTTGTGGCTTCGCTGAACGACTGCTACGTGTCTTCGAGGAGGCGCGGCTGAGGGTGGTCCTGTTGAAAGGCGCTTTTCTTGCCAACTGGATCTACCGGGATATCGCCCTAAGGCCCATGGATGACATCGACATCTTGTGCAGGAGGGAAGACGACCGTCAGATAAGAGCCAAACTGGCCGAGCTCGGATTTCATCAGAAAACCGTCCATCCCAGTTCCTTCCACGAAGCGTTCTTTGCCGTTGACAAGGGTGATCATCTGAATCCGTTTTACGGCTCGAAACCCCTGATGGTTGAGGTCCATTTCAGTATTTTTCCGAATGTTCCTCATGGCTTCCAACATATGGACGAGGTTTGGGAGAGGACTGTCCGGGTCCCACCCCCGACAGGCGGCCCGCCCGTGACTTCTCTTGCTCCAGCCGATCTCTTGCTCTATCTATGCCTTCATCTGCAGCGTCATCTCCGCTATGGCCAATGCAGGCTGTACTGGTTCTGTGACATCCATGAAGTCATCGCTCACTACCGGGATGCAATCGAGTGGGGTGAACTGTTTGCCATGGCGGAGCGCCTGGCGGTGGCGGAACAGGTGAAGCCGGTCTTGTCCTTGCTCCGCCGTTTCTGGCGAAGCCGGGTCCCGGAAATGGAGGCGCCCGTTGAGGAGCTCGACCTGGCCGATCTGCTTCGAAAACCAGTGGTCACGAACCGTGAGAAAAGCCAGGAGGCGGTGATTCGCGGTCAATTGTACAAGCTCGGCATGCTGGGCGAATTACCGGGATGGCGCAACCGAGCCTATTATCTATGGAAGCTGCTCTTTCCCTCCCGGGAGAACGTGATCAGCCGATACCGGCCGCGGAGTGCTCCGGCGCTTTGGCTGTGCCGGCTGCTGCACCCCCTTGTATTGGTCAAGCGTGCCGTGGTGAGCCTGTTCCACAATGTTCTTTCCTTTATGCGCAAATAGACTCATTTTGCTTGAAAAGCGTTTGTTTTTCCTCACGCAGAGACGAGGAGAGCGCGGAGGAAGGCCCCTGACATTAGGTCCTGCGTCCTCTGCTGCCCCGCGAGAAAAGACAGCTTTGGAACCTACGCAAAGATAGCTGCCTGCCGGGGAAACGGACCGGAGTCATTTCTGATCGAGCACCGTAATGGTGCCCCAGTCCTCTCCGGGCGGCTTTTCCAGGACTTCGACGCAGCGTTTCTGATAAAGGAGCGAAGGGGGGTCCCCCGGCCACAAGGCGGCGACCTGCTTGAACAACTCGAGGGCTTGCAGCACCTTCTTTTCCCGATACCACTTCAAGGCTTCTTCGAAAAGCGCGAGGGCTTCCCGGTAGTTGCCGAGATGCTCCGCCGAATCCATCAACTGGTAGATGGCCACCGGGTTCTTTTTGCCTTTGACACGCACCAGGTCCACTTCCCTGCCGACAAACGCGTTCTTTGCCAGCGCCCAGGTCGTTTCGCTGACAACAATTCCGACCCCGTACATCTTGGTCAAGCCCTCCAATCGTGAGGCCAGATTGACGTTGTCGCCGATCACCGTGTAGTCGAAACGACGCTCCGATCCCATATTCCCCACCATCATTAGGCCGGTATTGATGCCGACACCAATTTTGAAGATGGGTTGCCCCCTCGCCGCCCAATCCTGCTGGAGAACTTCGAGGGTCTTCATCATGTTCAAGGCCGTGGCACAGGCGCGAACGGGATGGTCCGGCTGCGGCAACGGCGCGCCGAAAACGGCCATGACCGCATCTCCGATGTATTTGTCGAGGGTGCCGTGGTGTTCGAAAACGAGCTGGGTCATGCTGGTCAGGTATTCGTTGAGTTGCGGAACGAGCGTTTCAGCCGGCAATTGTTCCGAGAGGCTTGTGAACCCTCGAATGTCCGAAAAGAGTACGGTCAGTTCCTGCTTTTCGCCACCCAGCTTTAGTTTGTCGGGGTTAGCCAGCATTTCCTCCACTACGGATTCATGAACATAGAGGCCGAAGGTCTGGCGGATCATGCGCTTTTCCCGCTCCTCTTTCAGATAGCGGTGAAGCGATGTCCCGAGAAAACCGACGACCAGGTTGAGACAGGGATAGATGTGATTGAGCCAGACACCGTGTTGGAGGAAAGCATAGTGCGTTGCCCCGATGTAGCCTCCCAGAAGGCCCAGGACCGTCACTCCCAGCGCAACACCCCGTACGACCGACTGGAGAAGCAGAAAGAGGGCCGCCAGACCCACCAGCGCCGCCGCATCGTAGTAGGCCGTCGTTCCCTCCGAGCGTATCATGAAATCCTGCTGAAGGATGTTATCCATGACGGTGCAGTGGAGCTCGACTCCGGGAAAAACCGGTGAAAAAGGGGTGGGGCGCATGTCGTGAAGTCCGACGGTGGTGTTTCCGATCACGATCAATTTGCCCTCCAGGGAATCGGGAGGTGCTTCGCCATGAAGAAAGGCACTGGCCGAATAGTGGTCAAATGTGTAGGCGGGACCGTAGAAGTTGACCAGCACTTCACCCCTGCTGTTTGTGGGTATGGAAACCGGTCCGAGGCGAATGTCCTGAATACCCTGATAGTCCGCCTTGACGATGAGAGGAAGTTCGGGCAGAGAAGCCGAGAGAGTCTGGAGGGCAACCGACGGAAAGAGGCGATTGCCGTATCGGATCACCAGCGGCATCCAGCGAACGGTCCCGTCCGGGTCCGCAAAGACATTGAAGCTCCCCGTATACCGGCAGGATTCCCGGACGAGAGGGATATTGGCCGCGATACCAACGGCCTCATGCAGTGTGCCCCTGCGAGGTTCTTCCCTGATCTGTACAATGCGAAAGGAAGTCTTCTCCAGGGCATCCGGCGGTGGTGGTTCAGGAACATAGCTGTTTTCATCGAAAAAGAAGAACTGGCCCATGACGATTGGCACCGGCAGGTCCTTCAGTGTCCTCGCCAGAATCAGATCGTCGTCTTCTGCTGAAGCCATCGCCTGGAGATGTTCCATGAACTCGGGCGAGGAGATCATGCCGGGTTCCTTGCCGAAGCGTTCCTTCAAGTCCAGGATCGCTTCCTGCCGCAGCTTGAGATCCGGCTCAAAGAAACCCATGTCCATGCCGATGACCCTCGGGTTATAGCCGGCTACGGCTTCGAGCAAACGGGCAATCTGCCGCCTTGGCCACGGCCATCGGCCGTCCCGCTTGATACTCTCCTCATCGATGGTCACAAACGCGACCATCCCGGAGGGCTCGATTGCTCCTCGCTGCCAAAAATGAAGGTCATAGGCCTTGAGCTCGACGAACTCGAGAAAAGGGACCACAAGAAAATAGAGGCAGAGCATGACCAGCGTGGAGGCCGAAACAAAGAGGAACTCCCAGGACGAAAGATTGAAAAAAGCGGGTTTCTTTATTCTCAAGCGCCTGCTTCCTTGCCGTAAGAGGGTTGAAGGTCCGTACAAGCATGAACTGACTCATACATGATTCGCTGAAGCCGGCTGATCGTATATCACGAAAAGGCTTTGCAGCTTCTGATAAATATCAATCGGTGAGGCCGCATCCGATATCACATCGATAACAAGTTAATCATATTAGTTCCAGCACTGGCAAGCACGGTTATTGGACACCATTGGCAGGGTATTATTTGATCTTGCATTCCTTTACCGGAAGGTTATGATTGAAATCACATTTGAGGATAGCGGTGACTTTCCGGAAGCTTATCGTCGGCTCCAGCTCAAGCGCTTGCGAAAGGGATTCTTTGGATTCTTTCAAACCCAGCC
Source organism: uncultured Syntrophobacteraceae bacterium (assembly GCA_964441945.1). GTDB lineage: Bacteria > Desulfobacterota > Syntrophobacteria > Syntrophobacterales > Syntrophobacteraceae > JADGQM01. Next base: position 35,597 of record CAYTWB010000033.1, on the reverse strand, counting down.
AATTTGAACATCTTGTGTCCATGGAACACTCTCGAGAGGTTCTGAGCGAAGTTGACCATATTCTAATGCTGATGTTTCCGGATTATGATACGCGTCCCGTTCACAGAGTGTTTCAGGATGTTGTCAAGCTTTTCGAGGGGGGATGGCCCGGATATCAGAAATGCAATACCCAGTACCATGATCTCCACCATACCATGGATTGCTTTTTGGCCATGGCCAGGCTTGTTCACGGCGGATCGGTAGACGGCATCCGATTCGGCCGCCACAACACCTACCTCAGCCTCATCTCCTCGCTCATGCATGATACCGGATACATTCAGCCGGCGGACGACAGAACCGGGACGGGAGCGAAGTACACATTGGTGCATATTGAGCGCAGTATAGGCTTCCTTGAAAGGTATTTGGCACAGAATGGATTCGCAGCAGAAGATCTCAATCAGTGCCGCAACTGCCTGAGGTGTACCGGTCTGGACGTAAACGTGGATCAGATCCAGTTCTCTTCCCGGGAGAACGAGGTCCTGGGCAAGATGCTCGGGACCGCCGACCTCCTCGGACAGATGGCTTCTCCGGCTTATCTGGAAAGGCTTCCAGAGCTGTTGTCCGAATTCATCGAAGGGGGTGTTCCGGGCTTTGGAGATGAGGTGGGGTTTCTCGAACAGACGATAAAATTCTGGGAAATGACTCAAAGGCGCTTCCGGAAAGACCTGGGCGGTGTCAATACCCTGATGCGGAACCACTTCAGAGTGCGTTGGGGAATAGACCGGGACCTTTATTGGGAAGCGATCGAGAGGCACATCCACTACCTGGATTATATCCTGGAAAACTACCGGGAGGATTACCGCGACTATCTGACTCGAAACGGTTGGATGAAACTCCTCGACAATTGAAGGCTTTTTCTCAGGCCCCCCGTTCCCCCTCCACGACGAGCAGATAGATGATAAGATCACCCGGAGGGACCGTCGGACTGGGCCGATCTCCCTGGCCGGGGACCCGCAGTCGCGTTCCCTGCCGGCTTCCTGCAGGAATCCTCACCGTTAGAGAACACGATTCTTCGTGTGCACCCATTCCCTGACACTTTGTGCAGACCGATGAAGCAATCCTGTGGCCGTTCCCCGTGCATTTCCGGCAAAAGACCCTTCTTTGAAACACAATCTGCTCAATAGTCCCCTCGATTGCGGCGCTTTGAGGAATTTGCAGATCGAATCGCAGGTCGCAGCCCCGATGCTGCCTTGGGGCAGTGAACTGGACTCCGAAGAACTGATTCAAAACCTCCTCAACCGTGCACGAGGAAGCCTTCTCCTGCGATGGACGGGTGCGGCGATGGCGGGCGGCGGGTTTCGACCGGTCGGGGCGGCGAAGACTGTCGTAGGAACCCCGCTTAGAGGGATCGATCAGGTTCTCGTAGGCATCGACAACTTCCCGAAAGCGCTCGGCCGCATAAGGGTCCTGGGGGTTGCGGTCGGGATGCCAGCGAAGAGCCATTAGCCTGAAAGCTCGCTTGATCTCCTCCTGACTGGCGCGAGTCGAAACACCCAGTATTTTGTAATAGCAAACAGCCATAACCCCACACTCGAAAAGCAGTCAATGATGGGACCTCATGCAAAAGCCTGCTTCAATGTGCTCATAGGATCAAGCCCCGTCAGACGCCGGGCACCCTCCCGGGCGTGACCAAAGCAATCGCACCTTCAGTCGCCACTGGTCTTATTGTAAAGGAAAAACCACATTAAACAAGACAGAGCACAGGGGAACAAGACATGATAGTGCCGGAGACGTTGAAAGGGATAGACACATGGAAGGCCATGGGTGACAAAACACCTGGTCATCCCGGCATGATCTTGAGAAGGCTTTACCTGGATAAACTCAAGATCTCCAACGTGCAGCTGGCTGCCTGAATCGGTGTGTTCAGGAAGAGCATTTCAAAGATAGTTAAGGAAGCGGGGCTGTCATTCCGATAGTGGCGTTGCGGCTGTCTTGGGCCTTCAATACAAGCCCCGAGCTTTGGCTCAACACGCAGGTCTCTCATGACCTGTGGCAGGCAAGCCGCCAATCCACCGATTGGCAGAATGTGAAGGTAATCAACCCGGTAGGCATGGAGTGTAGGACGGGAGCATGATTCCTTCCATAATAGGTGAAAGGTCTATGGGTACTCTGGAACCGGCTAAAAATCAGTCGCTCTTCGGCGCGGATTCCACCGAAGGGATTATAGCGGTGGAACCGGTCGGCAGGAATCCCATGCGGCTCTTTCTGCTCCGAGTGCCGCGCCGAGGCGCGGCACTCGGGCATCAAGATCAATTGTGACCCTCGTAAGTGGCCCCATCCGTTCCACCTGCCTGGTAAAAGAACGACGGGATCGAGGTCCCTATGTACTGAATGGTTGGAAAGCGCTGGAGCCAGCCCATGTATGTGTCGACATAGAAGTAGTAGGTCTGTCCGTTGGACGCTGTGTATGAAGCGATGTTGAACGTGTGAGTCCAGTTTGTGCCCGTTTGCCAATTGTAGCCTGTGATCTTCCAGCCCTCGGGCAGGTCATTGGCCACATCCTGGCCCCTTGCACCCGCCGCCGCCCCGCAACCTCCCCTATGGATCCAGAGCCAAAGGTCGTATTTCCACCCTTTCCAAACCAGAGACCTGAAAAGGTTCCCGAGACCTTTATCAATCTTCATGAGGTCATCGAGGGTGAGCCCTCGCGTTCCGGGGATTTTCCAGGGTGAGCGGGGGGTGGACGAGAGTCCTGTGGGGTCTTCGAGATTGAGAGGGTTATTCAGGACATACTGATACGGGTTAGGCTCGGGGAGCGGTCCCACGGGGTCCGGGGCAATGAAGCGACCGATGCCGGGATCATAAAACCGGTTGCGCAGGTAGTAGAGGCCGGTGGAGGAATCGTACCATTCTCCGCCGTAAGCGAAGGAATTGGCAATGGCGCCAGCATACTTCGTTTCGGTGAACAGCCCGAAGGGATCGTACCGGTAGGTCTGAGTGACCGAGGCGGAACCGTTGGTGACGGCGATGACATTGGAAAGACCATCCTGAAGGTAGTAGTGGATGCCTCCCGCTCCCACGGTTGCCACGAGGCCGTGTCCGCGTATGAAGAGGGTATTGATGTTGCCCGATGCACCGCAAGTGGCCAGGATGTTGCCCTCTGCCCAGAGATATCGGGTCGTTCCAGCCTTGCTGCTTACCGAGCTCACACGCTCGTCAAGGCCGTTGTAGACGTACTGTTCGGTGGAATCATCGGGGAGAGTCACCTGTGTCAGGCGTCCCTTGGAATCGTGTACAAAAGCGGTGACGGCGCCGGCAACGGCCCTGGAAGCTACGTTGTTGTCGGCATCATGTGAGAAGACCGTGCCGCCCGCCGTAAGGAGCCGGTACGTGCTGTCGTAGGTGTAGGTTTCGGCCGGAGCTGCGCCCACCTTCTTGAGAAGACGGTTTTGATGCGAATCGTAGGCGTATTGGGTGACGATGCCACCGGAGTTGACGGAAATGAGCCGATGTGCCGGATCGCAGTCATAGGTCTCCTGGCGATCTCCAAAGAGCGATCCGCTCACGGTCTGCTTCTTGATGGCGTTCGCCGTGTCTCTTTCATAGATTGCCGTGTAGATATTGGGGTCCGTGTCAGAGCTGTATTGAACGGATGCCGCATTCCCGTTGGCATCGTAGGTGAGCTCACCCTTTATTCCGTTTGCGAGAATGATCTTCACGGGTCTCTGGCTGGAATCGTATTTGTACCGGACGAGCTGAACACCGTTGTGCTCGACGGATGAAAGCAGTCGGGCCGTGTTGAACTTGTATTCGATGGCGCTCTTTCCGGGTGGAGTGATTTGGGTGATCTGCCCCTCGCGGTCATAGCCGATATGGACGGCCCCAATCCAGGGCACCCGTTTTTCGACGAGTCGGCCGAGGGCATCGTAGGCAAAAGATGTGGTGCCGGCTGGGTCGTTCATCGAGAGGAGCCTCGATGTTTGCGGGTCATGGGTCAGCAGGACCTGGTCGGTGCCGATGGTCCGGCTCACGTTTATTTCAGCCGTGTCGTACTCATAGCCCAGAAAACGCCCTCCTGCAGCCGGATTGACAATCGAGAGAATGTTTCCCGAATCGTCGCGGGTCACGGACAGGTGCTCGATGGGACCTCCCCGGGAGATGAGCCTCTTGGCTGGATCATAACCCATGGGGAATTCCACCGCCCCCTGGTCCAAAACCCTGGCGAGCGCTCCGTCTTTGTCATAAGGAGTGCCGATGGTGCGCGATGTGGGGTCGGTTTCCCCAACGCGACGATCGAGGGCGTCGTAGATGTAGCGGGTCACACTCCCGTCGGGGGCATCGATCCGGTTCAGATTGTACCTGGGATCATAAAAATACTTGGTGATACGGCCAAGAGCATCCGTCGCGCTCTTGAGTCTCCCGAAGGAGTCATAGGTGAATCGGATGATACCGCCATCCGCTTGCTTGAGGGACTCCAGCCATCCGGCCGGATTGTGGGTCATTCGGATCATATGCTTGGCGTTATCCTTGATCGACTCAATGAATCCGTCGGCATCATAGGTATAGAAGAGGGAATCGTTTTCAGGAAAGATTGCGCGCGTGAGCAGGCCGTCGGCATTGTAGCGATAGGTGGTGGTGTGACCCAGCGCGTCGACCTTCTTGACCAGGTTCCCCTTTTTGTCATATTGAAAGCGGCTCTCCGTCGAGTCCGGGAAGAGTATGCGGCTCACCTTGGCAAAGCGGGCATCGTATTCGTAGGCGACGGTCGCTCCATTGAGTCCCGTAACCGAGGCAATATTCCCACTCGCGTCATATGTGTAGGAGAGAGTGGCGCCACGCGGGTCCTTCAGGGACGCAAGGCGCTGCAGGCCGTCGTAGGTGTACTCGATGCGGTTTCCCATGGGGTCCACATCGGCCGTGATGAGCCCTTCGTCGTTGTACTCGATGAGACTTTCCCTCGAGTTTGTGGTGATCTTTGTCTTTTTCTGATCGCGCAGATATTCATAGTCGATCGTGCTTCCATCGGCGAAGGTCTGGCGTTTGACCGTGTAGCAGTAAGGCCAGGGGTAGTATTCCAGGGTCGAGTAGGGAACTCCGTTGACTCTGATCCCATCGAGATGATTCTTCTCCCCGTACGTGTAGTTCCTTACCGGGCCCTCGGATGGCCGCACCTCGACGAGCAATTTCGAAGGCATGGCCGGGTAACCATAAGTGACCTTTCTGCCAATACTGTCCGTGGCCGCGATCACCCTGCCGCCGGAGTCGTAAGAAAGTTGAATCCACCGGCCATATGAATCGGCGATTCGTGTGATCCGAAACATTCCTTTCGGCCTTGCCTCCGAGAACCAGTAGAGCTCTCGGCTGACAATGGGAGGAGGGACGGGTGGCTTCAGGTTTTTCCAGGTGTACAGTACGGCATTGTTATTGGTGTCCGTCTGACTCTTCAACCCGCCGTAAGAATCGAAGCGTGTGACAAAACCATCCGGCGCCACCACCCGGTACCCGCCGCCCTGCTCAAGGTAGAGGGCCAGTCTGCAGTTTGGGCGAACAGGCGTGAAAGAGTCGTCCGGGTTTCTCTTGAACCGAAACTCCGTGCCGTCCGGGGGCAGATAGGTAACGGATTGATCCGACGGATCTATGCGAAGGGCCTCATGAAAACTGAAAGTCCAACCGTCGCTATTGTACCATCCAACCCCCAGGGGAGTCCTGAGGCTGTTATAGTAACGCCTGACACCCAGGAAGGGACCGTGAGACTCGAATGCAAGGTCGGTCTCTTCCATGTACAGATTACCCGAGACGCCGTTGACAGGGTCGCCCCGGTTGTTTCGAGTGTCGCCGGCGCCTCCGCGAGAGGCGACTTGAGCCCCGCCGCACACCGCCTCGGAAAGGGTGACCGATGATAGGGCTCCCCCTTTATCGCTCTTGCTTAGGGATGAGGTCCCGACATCAAAGTAGACCGAATAGGACCCGTAGGATACCGGTTCCTGCTGGTCATCCCTGCCGTCCCACAGGAAATCGCATTGATATTTACGGGTAGGGTATTGGGTTGGATCCACGACTTCAGTGAAGGTGCGGCGCACCTCTTTGGATGCCTCATCAACCACCTGCACGGTAACGGTCACCAGCTGCGAATCCCCTTCCGCCCAGGAAATGCCGGCCGGCAGGTGCATCAGTCCCCCATCATCGGGATAGTAGGGGGCTGGTCCATAGGTCTGCAGGTCGAACTGGACCGCGGCCATTGCCGGGCAAGTCCAGGCGAGCAGTACCGTACCCAAAAACACGATGAAGACCCCGCATCTCGCTTTCATGACAATCTCCTCCGCAAAGCCCAAATCTCATGCAGCAGGTCAAACGGACTCCGAGTGACCCGTCAACGCAGCAGTTCACTGGTGGGATGATCTTGCGAAACACCGACACGAAAAATTGTTGTTGCCTGCCGGAAAAAACCTCGGGAGGCATTTCCCCTGGAAAGCGGGTCGACCCGTGGCGGGAATAACCGGGAGCACCCCCCCCACCAAAGCAGAGATTGATAGAAGGCTTAATGCGCAGATCTTCAAGAACAGGGCGGCAGGGAGCATGGCTCATCCTTTTCGGGAATTCTACCTGGCGTCGCTCAAAAAGTCAAATTTCTCGCGGCGAGAAGTGATCGACCAAAACAACGATGATTTTTTGGTTGTGGCGTATCGCCTTGATGGGGTAATTTGACATTCAGGCTTATGGCGTTACTGCTCTTGGCTCGGTACCACACCTCAAAATAGAGTGATCATAACCCCGGCCGTCATTCCGGCATGCTGTTGGCCGGAATCCAGAAATGCTTCCTGGATACCGGCCTAAAACCTGCCGGTATGATGAATGGGAATTTGGGCACTCATTTATGCGGAGCAGTACCCGGTAGTGGTTTTTGTCAGATTCGAGTGTCTCATTTTCAGGTCCCTTTAACTGGTAGGAGGAGGTACTATGAGTTCACCGTTTCACACCGGCATGACTCACGAATTGAAGGTTAAGACTAAGCCGGAAGATTCTGCGCAGAAATTCTACCCCTATCTTCCCGATGTTTTTGCCACGCCTTTTCTCGTAGGTTTGATGGAGCGGGTGTCCGCCGAGCTGATCAACCAGCATCTGAAAGCCGGAGAACAGTCCGTCGGGATCTCCATGGACCTGAAGCACATGGCCGCCACACCCCTGGGAATGGAGATCAGCGTAAAAACCGAAGTGTCGCTTGTCGAAGGCCGGAAGTTGACGTTCCGACTCGAAGCCTTTGATGAAGTCGAAAAGATCGGTGAAGCCGTCCACGAACGTTTCATTATCCAGGCCGACAAGTTCAATTCCCGTGTAGCGGAAAAAGCGAAGAAAAAGACATCCTGAGGGATCCAGATCTGAGGGGACCGTTGGATGATTCTAATTAGATACCGTCTGGCCACCGGGTTGCCCCCTTTTCGCACCGAGGCTTGTGTTGAGGTATCCTCGGGCGTCTAAGTGCGAAGGGGGCAGCGATTCTTCTTCGATAAATCCGATCATGGAGGCGGGAGGTTCGTGTTATGGGTTCCAGTGACTTAGGTGCGTTTTTCCATCCGTCGAGTATTGCGGTCGTCGGGGCTTCGGAAAGTGAGGGAAAACTGGGCCACGAGATCTTGAAGAACCTGGTTGAAGGCGGGTTCCCCGGTGCACTCTATCCGATCAATCCCAAGAGCGAGACGATTCTTGGCCTGACCTGCTTCAGGAACGTAAAGGATGTTCCGGACAACCTCGATCTGGCTGTGCTGATCATTCCCGCTCGACTGGTGCCTCAAGCGCTCCAGGAGTGCGGCGAAAAGGGAGTGAAAGCAGCGGTCGTCATTTCCGGCGGATTCAGCGAAGCGGGGCGCGAGGGGGAAGCGCTCCAGAAGAAGGCTGCAAGCGTGGCCGCAGAATACGGCGTCCGCCTCATCGGGCCGAACTGCCAGGGTGTCAACAATCCCTATCACCCCCTGTGTGCCTCCTGGCCGCTTCTCACCCGCAAGGGAGCCGTGGCCGTCATCAGCCAGAGCGGCACCGTCGGTGCGGCGATGATGGACTGGCTTTCGATTGAAGAACTGGGGGTTTCCAGCTTTGTCAGCCTTGGAAACCGGGCCGATGTCGACGAAATCGACCTGATCCGGTACTTCGAAGATGACCCGAATACCCGGGTCATTGCCGTCTATATCGAGGGCGTTAAAGATGCGTTCCGGTTTCGCAATGTTATGGAATCCCTGAGCAAACCGTTGATCGTCCTGAAGTCCGGGCGAACCCCCGGTGGGCGGGTGGCGGCCGAATCCCACACGAAGTCACTGGCTGGGACCGATGCCATCTATTCGTCGCTCTTCCAGCGCTACAGGGTGTGCCGGGCGGAAACCATAGAGGAATTCTTCGACTTCGCAAAAGGCTTTGCCTATCTCACGCCTCCCTCCGGGAATCGCATCCTTTTTATCACCACTTCGGGAGGGGCCGCCATTCTGGCCACCGACACGGCCGAACGGGAAGGATTGCAGGTCGCACCCCTCCCTGAGGAACTGGCGGCCCGCCTGCAGGACGTCATTCCTCCTCATGCCATTCGCGCCAACCCCCTGGACCTGACCGGGGATGCCAACGCCCGGATGTTTCAGGAGGTCATCGAGCGGGCACGTCCCTACTACGACACACTGGGAGTCATTTTCGGCGATCCCATTCTGGATGCGTCTCAGGTCGTCACGCCGGGCGCCAATGAGCTCATCACCTTCCTGGGCGGAGCGGAAGTGGAACGAACGGAAAGATTGAAGATGCATCATCGCGGCATACCGGTTTTTCCAACCCCGGAGCGGGCCATTCGCACTCTGGCGCAGATCATTCCCGCAGAGAAGAAGGCTGCGCGCGCGCGGCACACCTTCCCGGCGGCATCCGGGCGGTCGCAGTTGAGCTTCTATGAAAGCCTCAACTTCATCAAGTCCAGGGGTTTTGACTGCATCGTCAACCGCTTCGCCGAAAGCCCCGGCAAGGCGGTGCACCACGCTCATCTGATCGGTTTTCCCGTATCGCTGAAAATCGACTCACCGGATATCTTGCACAAATCCGATTGTGGCGGGGTCAGGCTCAATCTTCAAACCCCTCAAGGCCTTCGAACCGCCTACGATCGCATGATGGATCAGGTAAAGTCTCACCACCCCGACGCCCGCATAAACGGTATTGTGGTGAGCGCCATGGCGGCTTCCGGGGTTGAAGTGATCCTGGGAATGAACCGTGATCCCCAGTTCGGGCCCGTCATTATTTTCGGGTTGGGAGGGATTACCGTCGAACTCTTCCGTGACGTCTCGATGCGCCTGCTTCCCCTCGATCGCGTCGAAGCGCTCAAGATGGTCAACGAGATCAGGAGCTCTTCGCTGCTCAAAGGCTTCCGCGGCCAACAGGCGGTTGATGAAAATGCCCTCGTGGATGGTCTTCTGAAGCTTGCACAAATCGCCGAAGAGCACGAGGACATTGTGGAAATCGATCTCAATCCGGTATTTGCCTATCCGGAAGGGATTGTGGTGGTCGATGCCAGGATTCTAAAGGCTTAGGCGGGCAGCCAGTTCTTCGAGCTTCTTCAACGCTTCATCCGGCAATGGAGCAAGCGGGCCCCTGCGGAGAAGCCGGGCGAAAAAAAGAGTCCGTGCGGCATGCTCCAGTTTTTCCAGGCGCATACAGGCCTCGTCCAGGCTTCTCCCCAGGGTCAAAGATCCATGCCGCTCGAGCAGAATTGCCTGATGCTCCTCCAGGTACGGTGCAATGGCCTCGGGGACCTCATCCGTGGAAGGGGTCGCGTAGGGGACCGTAGGGACGGGGCCAAACATGAGCCACACTTCCGGCAGCGCGTCCGCCATGAAGGGGATGCCGGCCAGAGTGAACGCTGTCAGCATGGGGGGATGCGCATGCACGACCGCAGAGACGTCTTCGCGTCTGCGATAGACCTCAAGATGCATACGGATCTCGTTGGATGGTTTTCCCCGCCCTGAAAGCGTTTCTCCCTGCAGGTCAAGGAGCAGGAGGTCGGCGGGCTTGAGTGCACCTTTGGGCTTGCCGCTTGGAGTAACCAGCAGGGTATCCCTGCCTGCCCTGCAGCTCACATTGCCGTCCGTTGCAGCAATCAGATCTTTTTCTGCAAGCCTCCGGCAGATGGAAGTCATTTCCATCCGCAACCGGCTCTCTTCCTTCATCTGAATCCTCCCCTGAGAGGGTGTCTATCAAGCCCTTTCATCCCGCCACCCCGGCGTGAGCCCGTGCGCACCGGCCGGGAGTGTGCCTTCCACCGTGCAGTCCTTCTTTTCTATGAGGGGTTTTCGCCATTGTAATGCATCTTTTGTCTTTTGGGTCGGAGTCTGCTATAGGGATCCTGGAAAAACCCTTACCGTCGGGAGGATATGCATTATTCATGATCAAATGGTTCACGCGCAAGAGCAAAGTGGCCCGGGAAGCACCGGAAGAATCGATACAGGAAGACGACCGCCCCGAAGAGACTGCCCCGGAGGAGATTCTGGGACCCGATGGCGAGGTCCCCGAAGGGAATCGAACGGAGACATTCATCAAGGGGACAGATGGTCCTGAGGCAGGGCCGTCTTCGGAGGTCCCGCCGGCTGAAAGCGGTGACGAAGAGCCTACAGCTGATGAGGGGCCTTCAGCGGATACCGCACGGGAAAAGGGACGGTTCTTCAAGCGGCTGCGTGAGCGCCTGCAGAAATCCCGAGAGCAGTTGAGTGATCGCATCGATCGGCTGGTTTTCGGCAAGAAGACGATCGACCTGGATCTTCTGGACGAACTGGAAGAGGTCCTGATCACGTCGGACCTGGGGGTTCAAACGACTCAGCTTCTTTTGAAAAAGGTCACGGAGAAGATCAAACGCCAGGAGCTCAAGGACCCTGAAAAGCTCCGAGAACAGATGCGAGAGGAGATTCAAAGCCTTCTTTCCCTGCCGGCTAAGCCAATCGATTATCGTGCCGATCGCCCCTTCGTGATCATGGTCATCGGGGTCAACGGCGTCGGGAAGACGACAACCATAGGAAAACTGGCCTGCCGGCTGAAGCGGGAAGGTCTGAAGGTGATGCTGGTCGCGGCCGACACTTTTCGGGCCGCCGCCATCGAGCAGCTCTCGCTATGGGGAGAACGGGCAGATGTCCCGGTCGTTCGGCAGAAGAGAGGCTCCGACCCGTCCGCCGTTGCCTTCGATGCCATTGACGCAGCCCAGGCAAGGGATATCGATGTGGTCATACTGGATACCGCCGGCCGAATGCACACCAAGGTCAATCTCATGGAGGAGTTGAAGAAGGTTCAGCGCGTGGTCAACAAGAGAATACCTGCGGCACCTCATGAAATTCTCCTCGTTCTCGATGCCTCGACCGGTCAGAATGCGCTTTCGCAGGCCCGACTCTTCAAGGAAGGGATTGGCGTGACCGGTCTGGTTCTGACCAAACTGGACGGGACGGCCAAGGGGGGGATCGTTGTCGCCATTTGTGACGAGCTGAAGCTCCCGGTGCGTTTCATCGGGATTGGTGAGGGACTGGAGGACCTGCGGCCCTTCGATTCCGAGGAATACACCCTGGCGCTCTTCTAGGAGGTTGTCCGAGGACCCGGAATTCTTCTCGCCCGTTCAGGGGGGAGATGTCAATGTTGGTGAATGTAGATCAAGGCGGGCGGACATAAAGCCCTCCCCTGCGGAGAATATACTTTGCGCGGGCATAACCTGGGCATTGCAGCCGTAGCGCAGATTGTGGCCGTGCGAGGTATAGTTGACCGGCAACATAGGGGCGGGCTTTATGCCCGCCCGAAAGACCGTCTGAAACCCTTAACCTGACTCAGAGGTGCCGACATGAAGCATACTGCTTTCGAATGTTTTCCCGTCAGGACTCTCCGGTGTATCGGTGCAGTCGCGGGCCTGTTTCTGCTGGCCTTTTTGGGTGCGACGGTATGCAGTGGGACACAGATCAAGGAAAAGGCAAACGATCAGCTGCAGCCGACAACCATGCCCGAGGCCATTTATGTGACCGACTTTGCCATCGACATCGCTGCGGTCAAGGAGGATTCCGGCCCTCTGGGGGGAGTCCTGAAAGGGGGTCCAATCCAAAGACTGAATCCCCTGCATCGCCAGGAAACCCCTGAGACAAAAGCCAGAGAAATGGTGAACCTGCTTTCGGATTCCCTCAGCCAGGACCTCAGGAATCAACAGCTCCCGGCAAAGCGGATCTATCCCGGGCAATCCGTTCCCGGGAAAGGCTGGGTGATTACCGGGCAGTTTCTGGAGGTGGATGAAGGGAACCGGCTGCGTCGTGCCATAATCGGATTCGGGGCCGGAGAGACAGAGATGCAGATCGAGGTCAAGGTAACCGACGTGGGCAGACATCCCGGCAACCCGTTTCTGATCCTCGGTTCCACCACCGGAAGCGGGAAGATGCCCGGCGCGGTGGTTACCATGAATCCCTATGTGGCTGCGGCGAAATTCGTTCTGGCCAAGAACGCGTCGGAGAAAGACGTCGTTCGGACCGCTTCCGGCATTGCCACGGAGATCGTCACCTACATGAGGGCCCACGGCCTGCTGAAGTAGTTCGGCCCCAGGCTTTTGACGCTTCCCTCCAGCGTCATTGTTCCCGGATCAGCTTGAGCAGGTCGTCCGCGGACATCCTGCCGACCATGTCGCTGCCGTCGAGCAGGCTGCTGGCCAGGTCGCGTTTTTCCTGGTGCAGTCTGACGATTTTCTCTTCGATCGTGTTTCGACTCACCAGCCGGTACACCGTCACCGGCCTCTGCTGTCCTATGCGATGGGCGCGGTCGGACGCCTGGTCTTCGACGGCGGGATTCCACCATGGGTCCATGTGAATCACATAGTCGGCCGCGGTCAGGTTCAATCCCAGACCACCGGCTTTGAGGCTGATCAGGAAGAGATCCCCCCAGCCCGCCTGAAATGCATCGACCTCGCGTTTTCGTTCACGGGGTGGAGTGCTTCCGTCGAGGTAGCGGTATTCGATGTCCCTGGCATCGAGGTATTCCCGGAGGAGCTTCAGATGCCCCACGAACTGGCTGAAGACAAGGGCTTTGTGGCGGTTTTCGATGAGCTCGGACACTACCTCTCCAAAAAGCTCCAGCTTTGAGCTGGGGATGCTGCTTTTCGGGGCGACCAGGCGAGGATGGCAGCATGCCTGGCGCAGTCGCATGATTTCGGCCAGGATTTTCAGGTGCTTTTGGCCCACCGGGCTGTCATCGTATTCGAGCCGCTCCAGCGCCTGTTGTCTCAAGGCTTCGTAGAACGCCGCCTCTTCCGGACTCATCTCCACCTGCAGGATCACATCCGTGCGTGGCGGCAATTCTTCCAGGACCTGCGCCTTGGTGCGCCTCAGAATGAAGGGTTGAATCAGCTTCTTCAGGCGTCTTTTGGACTCGCGATTGTTGTTGCGTTCAATCGGAACGGCAAAACGGGCAGTGAACCGATCCTGGGACCCAAGGAGCCCCGGGTTGATGAAATTGAAGAGGGTCCACAGCTCGTCAAGGCGGTTTTCAATGGGGGTCCCCGTGGTGAGGAGCCGCATCCTTCCCTTGAGATTCATGGCCGCCTGCGAGCGTTTTGCGGCAACATTCTTGATGGCCTGAGCCTCATCCAGAACGATCGTGTGCCACTCGATGGAAGCCAGAAGATCGGCTTCCTGGTTAAGCAGGCCGTAGCTGACCACCAGCACGTCCATACCGCCCAGGTTTTTCACCATCTGCTCACGGTTGCCGGCCCCGAAAACCACCATATTCAGGGTCGGAGCAAACCGGTCCGCCTCCGCCACCCAGTTCATACAAACGGAAGTGGGGGCCACGACCAGAGTGGGTCCTCCCGGCGCCCGGTCGAGTATGATCGCCAGCGCCTGCAGGGTTTTCCCCAGTCCCATGTCGTCGGCCAGACAGCCGCCGAGTCCAAGATGAGCCAGCCTGGCCAGCCACTGGTACCCTTCCACCTGGTAGTCCCGGAGTTCGGCTTTGAGGGTCGAAGGGACGGCCGCTTTCAACTGCAAACCCGAGTGCATGCGGGACAACCGGGTTTGCCAGCCATGGTCGGTGTTCAAATGAGGAAGCTGATCGGTAAAATCTTCGATCGCCACCGCGGCAAGAGGATGCAGGCGCAGTTCCTTGCCGTGTTTTTCGGAATAGTCTGCCAGGTCCTCGATGCGTCTGCGCAAGTCGCGGGTTAGCGCCACAAACTGGCCCTCGCCGAGTGGAAGGAACCGGGTATTGCCGTTTTCGACAAGCTCCAGCAGGCGCCTCATATCGACAACGAGCCGATCGTCGACCTGAAGTTCACCGTCAAGCTCAAACCAGTTCGTCTTGCTGCGGATACGCAGATGGAGCTGATCGAATGAAACCTCGCGGCTGACCCTGAGCTTTTCGCCTTCCGGCCAGGCCAGGACCACCGCCCCGCTGTCCTGCACCGCCTTCAGATTGAGCAAAGCCTGAAGGCAGTCCTGGATATCGTCGAGACTCCACTGGCGCTCGTTCTCGACCGCCATGGCAAGCGTCGGGCAGGCGGATTCCGCTGCTTGCGCCATCTTTTCCTCGAGTTCCAGGTCACGCCGCGTATGCATCAGTTTGCCGTCTATTTCGGCAATAATGTTTTCCATGCCCGTTCCCGGCTTGAGATACGGGCCGCCGGTGCTAAAGGGTTGCACGAACATCTCGAATCTGAAGCCGGACCCGGAAGGAAGAATATGCATGCGGGGTATCGTATCGGCCTCAACCTCATGAATATCTTTGGAAATCCCACCGACTGCGGAATGGACGGTCACGTGGGAGGAGAGCGCGGACATCGTGTCCATGACTTCCTGAGCGGCGGATGATGGGACCTTCAATCCCTTATCGCCAAGAATCCTGGCAATGCGCACCTGCTGATCGGAGAGCTCCACAACCTTGAATCGTGTGGGTGTTTCCTGCACCAGGACTGCGCGGGCGCTCGACGCCTCGACGGAGAACTGGATGTGGAGATCGTCATCGGCACGGGTGACCAGGAGCTCCGGCTCCCCCTTCAACACTTCCACGGGGACCTCGGGCGACTTCTCCAGGAAAAGCAGAGGATGGCCGATCAAGGCCCGCAGCAGGCTGTCCATTTTGAAGCGGTATCGGGTGTTGTAGTAGTCACGCCCTTCGCGTTCAATGGCTTTGCAGATGGCATGGTCCTGCGGGGTGAGGCAGCCTGGCCTCTTGCCGCCGTACAATCGGTTGAGCGCCACCGGTCGCCCCCTGGTCCAGATGCCGCGGGCGGATCGCTTTTGCTCCATCGGTTGCACCGACACCGACCCCTGCTGATAGTTGAGGAGCCAGATCAACCGGGCATCAGGCGGTTGTGGCGCAACATCTTGTGTGGCCGCCGCAATCCCGGTCAGGGCGTGCAGGCTTCGCTTCCAGGGTTCCTCAACCCGGATCCCAGCCACGAAAGACTGCATGCCCGTTTCCTGCCGGATCTTCTCGATTGCCTTGCGCCGCACCGGGGTATCCTCCTCAGCGCGGCACAGGAGCTCCGCACATTCCATCGCCAGCCAGTTCAAACCCATCTCGCGGGACTTGATGAACAGATCACTGAGTACGTCGATGGACTCCTGTTCGAGGCGGCCATTGCTCCAATAGAGAGCAAGAATATGAAAAAACGAGCCAAGACCGGCATCAGAAGGAGCGCCGTCGACCTTGGGGGGTTGGACCCCGTTCGTTTCACAGTTCAGGGAACGAAACACGATGTTCAGGGACTGATACAATGGTGAAAGCACAGTCCCTTCGTGGTGCCTGCCGAGAGCGGCATTCATCAGAGCGGCTACTTTGTCTCGATCAGAGGGGTGTTCGGACTTCAGCAGAACCAGGAGGAAAAACAATCCCTCGATTCCTCCAAAGAACCCGTTGCGCTCTCTCAGATTGTGGCGCAACTCCTTCAGGTCGGCGTCAAAGGATTTCATTGCGGCTTCATCCTGACCTTGCAGGAATTGAATCCATCCCCGTGTCCCATAGAGCCGCACCACGTGGTCCGCTTCCGCCAGAAGCTCCTCCGCCTCCGCCAGGCGGCCACTGACCAGCAGCCTGGAGATGAGTTCAAAGAAGAAAGCCGGATCTTCCTTTGGGGAAATGCCCCCCCTGAACTGGGGGTCCAGAGCATAGGCCAAAGCGGCCTCATCCGCACCCAGGCAGAGGATGGCATGGTAGAAGATCGCCACCAGAGTTTGCTTCTGCATTCCCTTGGACAGGGTGCGAAACCAGCCGGCATCGAAAGGATTGTTGCAGACCCGGATAAGCGGCCCCGGCTGGCCGTATGTTGCGGAACAATAGGAGTGAATCAGCTTGTGAGATCTCTGCAGGAGCTCCTCATCTTGGTTATAGATTCCAATCCGCAGATCGCGCATCAAGCGCTGGCAGTAATTGACCACAGTTCCCCTGGCGTAATACGGGACGGAGAGCATCTCCTCCCGAACCGCCCCTGCCATCAGATCATAGCGGTTACGTGGTCCCGCCGGGGTTATCGCCACGAGACGGTTCCCGGCAAGCTTTCTCACCTGTCCCGTCACGAGCTGTTGGGCCAGCTTCCGAACTGCAGGGTTCGGATCGTTCCTGGCCAGGTCGAGAACCAGAGATCGAGACCAGGGAGTCGTTCCGGTACCGAAGCCCATGAGCAGGCGTTTTCGTATTTCCGGATTGGGGTCTGCCGATGCCTGTTCCAGCAGGGTTCGGACCGGTGCTCGATCGGGAGCGATGCCGGCCAGGACCAGGATAACATTGGCATAGAACTGCCAGGGCTCATGTTCGCACAGGCTGAGAAGGTACGGAAGCACCTTGCTTTTCATCCGGAGACAGGCGTCGACGGCGGCCTGCCGAACTGTCCGGGCAAGCGGATGGGGATGGACATATCCCAGGTTTATCACCAGCAGCTTCAGGATGTTGGCACTTTTGTCCGGCCTGCGGGATGTTTTGGGGATGGATTGAATCGCTTCGTCGAATCTCCATAGCACGGTCAGGCGTGAGTCCAGGGTGCCTTCGGGCGAGAGCGCTTCCTCAATCCGGGCCGGCGACCATTGGGAAAAATCTTCTGTGCTCGCACTATCCAGCAGCTCTTTTTCCATGCAGGCTGCACAGATCGAGTCGCCTGAGTCGCTGCCTGCAGGCCCCAGGATGGGGTTGTTGCAGGTGGAACAGACAGCAGTGGGGGAAGGCCGGTTTTCGCAGGTCTCAGCCCGTTGTGAATCGACCGCGTTTCCCTCCCCGTCGATGGCAATCTGGATATTCAGGGCGTGTCTGCTGCATACCTCGACAATTGCTTCATGGCATTGCAGGCCCTTGTTCAGGAGCTTGAGCGACTGAAGCGGGCGGATGTGGGATTCGAGCTCGCTTATCCCCTCGAAGTTGACTTCGGGGTAGACCGGGCCGATTCGCCGGAGGCATTTGAAGAGTGTCGGCAGGTCTGTCGGTTCATAGATGATTGAACATAGCTGCATCAGGAGCTGTTGGAGCGGAGACAGCCGACGGTAGGCACCGATCAGGTTCTCCTGGATCTTGCTTTTCTGTTCCACTTCTTTTCCTTGTAACGCAGGAAATGGGAAAACCGGATGGTGTCCGTCCGTGCGGATTGGAGGAAGACCCGGCTATCGAGCCCAAGGTCCGGGGGCTCAAGACAGATTAGTTGGGGACATGAGCTCTTCGCCCATCCTTTCAAGACTCACGCAGAGGCGCAGAGGCGCGGAGATACAAGAAAATAGCTCTGCGTCCTCCGCGCCTCTGCGTGAGGATCTTTAGAGGAAATCCCACCAATCCGCGATGACCTAATCCGGGAAGCCCTGCATGCCTCGGAGCTGATGGATTCAGCGTTGAACGAATGGTCGAAAACGGCTCTAAGGCTGTACAATGCCCATGGGTCCCTCAGAGAGGTGAGAATTCGTACTCCTTGTCCTCCACCTGGAAGACGACTTTATCCTCAAGATTCTCTTTCAGCCTGCCCTGAATAATCCTTCTGCACCCCGAGTCGAGAAAAATAATCTGGTAGGTCTCTGCACCGGAATCTTCGGGCTGGTCGCTTCCTCCTGAGCTCAGTTCGGAGATGGTCAGCTTTTGACATCTCTCCCGCGATTCCGATGATCCGGAACGCACCGTCACCTGATAGTTTCCGAAAAACTTGATGGGCATTCTAATCTTCATGTTACCCTCTTCTCTTTAGAATGGACCCGAATCGCTCAGCATTTCCACAAAATCCCTGACAGCAGCCATGTACTGTATGAAACCGCGCACAAAGATGTCATTGTGGTTTGCCCCGGGGACCTTCAGCAGCCTCTTTTCGGGGGAGCCGGATGCTTCGTGCAGGGCCTGCCCGTCCGAATAAGGGATGATGTGGTCGAATTCAGCATGGATGATCAAGGTCGGCTTGTCATATTTTCGGATCTTGTCCGCATTGCGAAAGCCCTCTTCTTCCTTGAATCCAAGGCGGCGGGTATCAACGCCAAGGAGCTTCAGGAGCGGTTCCGCATAGGCAAAACCGCTTTCGACAATGAGTCCGTCAATCTCGTTTGGATACTGTGCCGCGAGCTCAATGACCGACGCACTTCCCAACGATCTACCCATGACAACAAACGGTCCCGAGAAGCCGTTGTCTGAAAGCCAGCGCCGGACAAACCGGTAGACGACATGACAGTCCCTCATCATGGCCGTGACACTCGGCGTTCCCGTCGATCGGCCGTAGCCCCGATAATCGACCGGCAGGAAATTGATATCCATCTGATTATAGACCGGCCCAAGGTCGTCGTAGTCGGCAACGATCTCACCATTTCCGTGGAAAAAAAGCATGTTTACGGCGGTGCTCGTGGTCAGGTGGAACCGGGCACCTATTGCGGCGTCCTCTGCAACAGGGATGAGCATGTCCGTGGCGGGACCCTGTGCCTGAACCCCCGTCCATTCCTGCCTCGGATGAAACAGGTTCATGAGGACCTCCGGCGTGTCCAGTTTCGAATAGTCGAATTGAGTCATATCTGTCATGGAAAGTCCTCCCCGCTTGCAATGTCAAGGCGAATAGGGGTCAGTGGCTGGCACCCGGCAGGATCGTTGCTCCGGCAACCGGCCGAGTCTTTCGATCCGATCATTCGGAAGACCGATATCCGAAGTTCCGCCCCCGGTCAAGGAGATTTCCCCCGTACAATCCGACCGCCAAACCGTCAGAGAAACGGTAGCGGCCAACGAGCATTCCGTTGCTCTTTTGGCAGCGGGACAGGGAAAGGGGAGCGCAACAACCTCCTTACGAACTAGCCTCCTGCAAAAGTCTCAAATTCCGTCACCCCGGCATGCATCTGGCCGGGGTCCAGGGACCTTAAAGCCTGGATTCCGGCCCAAAAACTCTGCCGGAATGACGCCCTGAGGGACTTCTGCAAGAGGCTCGAACATATCAAAGGTATGCCTTCCCGGCAATCAGTCGGATCGGAGTATTCAAATATCCGATTCTTTGCATGGATAAATGGTTTTCTATTGCGACCAATGCCTGTAGAATTGAGCCACTCTATCGGAATCCAGGCTGTTCAATGCTCACGAGGCCTTAAGGCCCCAGGGGTGTCATCTTCATTTCAGGAGACCCGAGATGCGAGACGAAGATAAGGCCAGAGAGCAACTTATCTACGAATTGAAGCATTTGCGCCGGCGCGTTACCGAACTGGAGAAGACGGAAAGCGAACTGGATGTCACCGAGCATAAACAGACGGAGGAGGCGTTAAGGGAATCGAAACAAAAGCTTGCAGACATCATCGACTTTTTGCCGGATGCCACTTTCGTTATCGATAGGGAAGGCAAGGTCATCTATTGGAACAGGGCGATCGCGGAAATGACCGGAATCAAGGCGCAAGACATTCTTGGCAGGGGCAACTACGAGTATGCCCTGCCTTTCTATGGGGAGCGAAGGCCTGTTCTTGTCGATCTCATTCTTAAACCTCAAAAGGAAATCGAAGCAAGATATGCCAGAATCGACCGAGAGGAGTCGGCGATTGCGGCTGAAGCATACATGCCGGCGTTGCAGGGAAGTGAGGCACATCTTTCCGGGAAAGCAAGCATTCTGAGGGACTCGAAGGGAAATGTCGTCGGTGCCATCGAGTCTATCCGGAACGTAACCCGGGGCGCCAGGGCGGAAGAGGAGTTGGGTCGGTATCGTGATCATCTCGAGGAATTGGTGAGAGAGCGAACCGCCGAACTGGCCAGGGCGAATGAAGAACTCACCCGTCAAATGGAAGAGCGCAAACGGGCCGAGGAATCGTTGCGGGAAGCCAATGAAACCCTCCTGGCGATTGTTGCCGCCTCCCCGGTGGCCATCATGACCCTGGATCGTGACGGAAAAGTGATGAACTGGAGCCCCTCGGCCGAACGCATATTCGGCTGGAGCGAACAGGAGGTCGCAGGCCGGCTCAATCCTATCGTTCCTGAAGATAAGCTCGATGAATTTCGAACGGACTTCAGCCGGGTACTGGGTGGTGAAGAATATTCGAAGGAGGTCCGTCGACGAAAGCTAGACGGCTCTTTGATTGACATCAGCATATCGACGGCACCGCTTCGTGATGCCGAAGGAAAAATAACGGGCGCTGTCGGCATCATGGAGGATATCACCGAGCGCAGGCGGATGGAGGAAGCGCTGCGGCAGAGCAAGAACCAGTTCGAGACTCTGTCCGCCAACATCCCGGCGGGCCTCTATCTTTTGCGCACCACTCCAGCCGGCGGGTTTTCGTTCGAGTTTGTCAGCCCCTGGATAGCGAAAACCATCGGCCAGACGGTTGAGAGCATTCTGGCCGACCCTCAGATTGTGTTCCGGCCGATTCATCCCGATGACTCGGAGGCTTTTTTCAAGCTGACTCGTGAGAAAATTGAGTCCAGGCAGACTTTATTTTGGGAAGGCAGGGCCGTCGTTTCAGGAATGGTCAGATGGATCCAAATTCAGGCCAGACCCCAAACACTGAACGATGGAGATCTCCTGTGGCATGGAATCGTCAGTGACATCACCGAGCGCAAGCATGCGGAAGACGCCCTGAAGGAAAGTGAGCAAAGATACAGGGAGCTGGTCGATTTCCTGCCCATAACGGTCTTCGAGCTTGACAAGCGAGGCATGGTGACCGGCACAAACCGAACCGCCCATGAAACGTTTGGCTATTCGGATGAAGATGTTCGCAACGGGATCCACGCTTTCGACATCATTATTCCCGAAGATCGCATCAGGGCCGGCGAAAGCCTGAAAAGGGTGCTCAACGGGGAGCCCTCAAAGGGCATGGAATACACTGCCCTGCGGAAAGACGGCCGCACCTTTCCGGTCATCATCTTTTCCAGCCCCATGATCCGTGAGGATGAAGTTGTGGGTGTCAGAGGGGCAGTCATAGATATTGCCGACCGGAAAAAGGCGGAGGAGGCCCTTGAAGAATCGAAGCGACGATTGTCCGAAATCATTGACTTTGCGCCTGATCCAACCTTTGCCATCGACAAGGACGGGAAAGTCATCGCATGGAACCGGGCCATTGAAGAGATTACGGGGGTCCAGGCTTCCGACATGCTGGGCAGGGGCAATCATGACTATTCTTTGCCGTTTTATGGAGTTCGGAGGCCTTTGTTGATTGACCTGGTGTTTGCCTCCGACAAAGCGATCGAAGACAACTATCATTTGGTCGGAAGAGATGGTGACATCATCCTGGCCGAAACCGATATGGCATTGCGAAGTGCAACCCGGACGCTTTCGATAAAGGCCTGCCCCTTCTTTGACAGCAAAGGGAATGTCGTGGGGGCCATCGAATCCATACGCGACATTACCGAACGCAGGAAGATGGAAGAACTGCTCGCCTCTGAACAGAAACGGCTTAGTTCGATTCTTGATGGAATTCCCATCCCGACCTTTATGATCGACAGCACCCGGAAGGTGGTTCTGTGGAATCGCTACAATGAAGCCTATACCGGTTTGCCGAAGAGCGGCCTGTTGGGGAGGCCTCTGGATCTGAGCCCCCTCTTTCGGGAAAAGGCATCGCCCTCCCTGGCGGAATTGATATTGGAAATGAACGATGACGATCTGATTGCACGATTCGGAGAGCGTGGACTGCGGAAGAGCGAAGTCATCCCCCACGCGTTTGAGAGTATCAGCAAGATCTGGATCCAGGGAGAGGAGAGAAATTTGGCCATACAGGCCGCGAGGGTGTTCGATTCCAGGGGGCAGGTGGTTGGTGCCGTTCAGACGGCGCAGGACATCACGGAGAGTAAGAAGCTGGAATCGTTGCTCATTCAGAGGCAAAAAATGGAAGCCATCGGCACCCTGGCCGGCGGCATCGCGCATCATTTCAATAACCTGCTCAGCGTAGTGATTGGACGTCTCTACCTGGCCCTCGGCGATCTGCATCAGACCCCAAGATCGCGCAAACACCTGACCGAAGCGTTAAAGGCTTCCGAGCGGGCGGCTGAAATCAGTGGCCTGATGCTGACTTATCTCGGTCAGACCGTCCAGATGAAAGAGTTCTGCGATGTTGAAGAAACGGTGCAGGAAGCACTTCTCCTGGTCGGTTCATCTTTGCCTGAAAACGTGCAGGTGAATGTGGAACTCCCTCCTGGGGCAGTAATGGTCCGGGGAGACAAGGCACATATCCAGCATGCCTTGACCAACGTGATTCTCAACGCCGGAGAAGCTATTGGAGACGCCGGAGGCCGGATTACTGTGGCTGTTCGAGCGGTACGGGCCGAAAAGCTCCGGGAGTTTCGCCTTTTCCCTACGGGTTGGGAGCCCAGGGAAGACGAGTACCTCTCTATTTCAATCTGCGATACGGGCTGTGGGTTCGACCCTTCGATGCTGGAAAGGATTTTTGACCCGTTCTTTTCGACCAAGTTCACCGGTCGAGGTCTGGGTTTGGCGGTTGTCCTGGGTATTGTGCGGGCCCATGGGGGAGCCCTGGCGGTAGAGAGCCAGTGCGGCCTGGGGTCGACTTTCCGTGTATTCTTTCCCCTGCCGGCCGCAGAGCTTCGGCAGCCGGTTCAGGGACCGATGGATGACTCAGAACCGTTCGAAGGAAGCGGGCTGGTGCTTGTGGCAGAAAATGAACCGGTCATGCGCGATATGATCGAGGCGATGTTGCAGGAATTTGGCTACGAGGTGATTGTGACAGGCGACGGTTTCGATGCCCTGGAGAAGTTCCGGGAGCGACGGGATGACATTTGTCTGGTACTGCTCGACCAGGGCATTCCGGGAATGAACGGTTTGAAGACGCTGGCTGCCATGAGGGTGCTGCGGCCGGACCTGCCGGTGATCCTGGCCAGTGGCTATGACGAGGCGCAGGTGATGCGGGGAGACTATCCGGAGAAACCCAATATCTTCCTACAAAAACCCTACCACATGAAAGAGTTGAAAGCGGCTCTTCGCGCGGCAAGGTAGGGTCTGTTTATGTCTCCTGCTGTTATCGACAGTGTTCTGCCGGCAGTATTATTCCATGCCGGCTGGAATCTTCCGGACAAGAGCACGGAACAAGAGCACAGACGATAAACACCTCAGCATGAGCGCCGTTGTGCTGAGGCACACACCTTTCGCCGTTACGGCTCTGATATGTGCACCGCTGCCGAGCCTTCAATCACTGCTCTTCGTCGCAGCCTATTTGCTGGTGACCGCTTTGCGCGAAACCAGCATCATCTTTGCTCTGCTGCTGGGAGTCTCTGTTCTCAAGGAGGGGTTCAATCCCACGAAGGTGCTGGCCACGGCATTGACTTCGCTGGGTATTGGGCTCCTGGGCGTTGGTCACTAAACATCTTCAAAAGCGGCTGGAAGCATTCCCCTGGCGGGCGGGAAAGATCTTCGATTTTGTCGATCACTCCGGCAACCCGAATTCCCGAAAACCTTTCCACGGCTTCGATATTTTCTCGAATCATCTCCTTTGGGGTAGCGACTTCACCCCCATCGATGAGCACGATGCCGAACGGCTCAATGTCCCTGGCCTTCAGGGCTTCCAGGGAAAGCAGAGTATGATTGATGGTTCCTAGGCCGGTCCTCGCTGTAAGGATGGGCCGGGCCTCGAGCAGTGGGATTAGATCGATCGTCAGGAGGTTTTCCGTTATGGGGACAAAAAGCCCTCCAGCCCCTTCCAGGATGAGGGGCAAGCCTGGGGTGCTTCTTTCCTGAACGAACTCCCTCACGGCCTGGATGTCAATCTCCCTGCCTTCATCCCTGGCGGCAAACCAGGGTGCCTTGGGGTTTTGGAAGCAGTAAACAACCGAACTGCCTGGGTCCTTCCCCTTAATGGCCGAAACATGTTCGTGGATGAATCGGGCGTCACTGTCCAGGTCATCAGGAGTGCGGCAGCCGGTTTGGATGAGTTTGACATACCGGGCCTCCAGTCCTCGCGCGTGGAGGAATTGCATCAAGAGCAGCGAGAGTACCGTCTTTCCGACTCCGGTGTCCGTTCCGGTGACGAAGAAGCGGTCTGAATCAGAATCGAATCTTGTCACGCACCCCTCTCAGCTCCTCGGTAAGAAACGCCACGTCCTCTTCGGTATGAAGCGCCGTCATCCCGATCCTCAAAATGGCCCTTCCCTGGGGTACCGTTGGATACCTGGCCGGGAAAGCGAAGATGTTCCTTTTGAACAATTCTCTGTTTACAGCCGCTGCTTTCTCCTCGTCGCCGATTTCCACGGCAAGGATGTGTGCTTCGCCGCTTACTTGAAACCCTGCGGATCGGAGACTTTCCGACATGAGGCGGCTGGTCCGGTGGAGCTGTTCCCGCCTGCCTTCGCTCTCGGAAATGATCTCCAGCAGATCCAGGGCCGAAGCGGCATGGGCTTCGGGAAGGGTGGTGGAGTAGATGAGCGGGGAACAGAAATTGAACAGGTACTCTTTATACCCTTCCGGCAGCAGCACAAAGGCCCCGAACAGTCCGAAGGCCTTGCTGAACGTCCCGACGGCAACGTCGGCGACGGAACGAGCGACGCCTCTCCCGCTTGGACCCAGAGCGCCGAAGGCATGGGCTTCATCCACGATAGTCAGAAGACCGTGCTTTCTTTTGAGATCCAGCATGCCGTTAACATCCAGCAAATCGCCGTCCATGCTGAAAAGGGATTCTGTGAGGACGGCAACGGGGTTTTCGCTTCTGGATTCGAGCCGCCTGCCCAGGTGGGACATGGAGTTGTGCCGGTATCCGAGGAACTCCGCCTTGCTCAGCTCCATCCCCTTCACACTGCTGGCATGGATGTGCTTGTCGAAAATGATGGTGTCCCCCTGTTCGAACAGCGTCGAGATAAGCCCCAGATTGGCCTGGTATCCGGACGGGAAAAACAGCGCATCGTCATAGCCGAAGTAGCGGGCATAGGCCTTTTCCGCCTCCGTGATCACGGCATAGTGCCCGCTGACAAGCCGGGATGAAGAAGAGGAAGTGCCGTACTTTCTGAAGTTCTCGGCGACCTTTTCCTTCAATTTCCCCGAGGTGGCGAGTCCCAGGTAATCGTTGGATGCAAAATTCAACACCATCCCGCCGTTGATTAGGAGATACTTCCCCTCTCTCGCCGTTATTCCCCGGGGATCACGGTAGAGGCCGGTTTCCTGCTGCATCAGCAGTTTCTGCTTGAAGCGCTTGTCAAACATGAAAACACCTCTTGGTAATGGCTCCGTAGAGTATCTCTCCTGAAGGTGGTGTCGTATTCCACCACGGCAAACAAGAAATCGCCCTGGATCATGGTTTCGTCTCCATGCGAGGCTTCCAGGCGGTAGGAGAAGGCCGAGGTGGTCCGGCCGATCAGCTCCCCGCAGAGCCGGTATTGGCCGTTCAAGGCCTCTCTCGAAGCCGGCGAACAGCGCTTGATGGTCAGCAGAAAGGCGTGCCTCTCGAAACCCGTGATGTGGCGTACATGGAGGGCCCCCAGTTGGGCAAGCGACTCAATGCCCAGGTAGGTTGGCGCGCCGGCGAACCGCTTCCAACCCGCAATCTTTTGAGCGTCGACTTCGGTGACGGCATCGACGAGAAAAAACCCGCTCAGCCCCGAATTCAGGATGATCCGTTCCATGTCTTCACCACCAGAGCGCTGTTCTGGCCGCCAAACCCGAAGTTCTCCAGCAGGACGGCGCTGCACGCATGGTTTCGTTCCTCTCGAACGAAGTTTAGGTCGCTGCGGCAGGGGCCCCTGAGGTTTCGTATCGCCGGAAGATAGTGGTTTTCCATGCAGGCCAGTGAGATGGCCAGTTCCACGGCTCCGCATGCAGCTGCCAGGTGTCCGATCCACGACTTCAAGGCGACTATGAAGGGTTTGTGCTCACCGAAGACACGAGCGATCAGGTTCGCCTCCATGTCGTCGTTGAGGGGCGTTCCTGTTCCGTGGGCCGAGACGACATCGATCTGGGATGGTAATAGATCCGCCTCCTTCAAGGCTGCTCGAACCGCACCTTCCCCCCATCTGCCTTCCGGGTCCGGGGCCGTCATGCTGAAGCCGTCCATAGACGCTCCGAAGCCACAGACCTCGGCAATGATGCCCGCTCCTCGCCTTTGTGCGTGTTCCAGTTCTTCCAGTACGAAAAAGGCCCCGCCCTCCCCGGGCACAAAACCTTTTCTGTTACAGTCGAAAGGGCTGTATTCCCTTGATGCGTCTCCCTTCCCGGTCCAGATTGCCTGTGCCTTCCTGTAGGCCAGGACAGCCCCGGGGCTCAGGCGCGAGTCGCCGCCCCCGGCCAGGGCCAGGGCCAGGTGGCCGCTTTTGATTCTGCGGAAAGCCTCACCGATGGCCTGCAGGGACGCGGAACACGCCGTGCCGATGGTTGCGTTTTCGCCGTGGATTCCCGCCAGATCCGCTATCGTGGAGGCTGCCGTGTTGGGCAAAAACTTCAGAATCCAGAGTGCTGCAAGGGATTCCGCCTCCATTTTCCCGCCCCGTATTTCGGGGAATTCGCCCCCGATATCGAGATTCGGGCCGGCGCCGACAAAGAGCCCCGCCTCGGCTGGCTTGTCACCATCGATCCCCGCCCGCTTCAGGGCCTCCAGGGCGGATGCGACACAAAACTGGGCGCCGCGGTTGAGATACCGGGCATTCTTGTAGCGGCCGGTGAAAGCCTTGACATTGAAGTCCGGACCGATGGGACCCACCCACACAGCTTCGTCAAAGTCGGATTTCTCGGATACGACCTTCCCGTTCTTCAGACTGAGGATGATTTCATCGGCCGAAAACCCGAGAGCAGACACAACGCCCATGCCCGTGAAGACGACTCTTGCCGGCATCCAACCTCCTGAAATCCAATCTTACTAAACTTCCCGATAGATCTCGGCAAGGCTTTTGCGTTCCACAAAGGATGGGGTCTCATCGGCGAACCCCACCGTGATAAAACACTTGATGCGGATGTCTTCGATCCCGATCCTTCGTTCCAGGTCCGTGAGAAACACCAGGGGAGCCGAAAGAATGCACGTTCCCAGCCCGAGCGCTTCGCCCTTGATCAGGAAACCTTTCAGGGCCAGTCCCACGCTGATGTCGAGGTCCGTTTCGCCTCTCGCATCCCCCGGCAGGATTCCTGCCTCGACAAGTCTTCCCGAAAAACCACCAGTTGGACTCCCCGTGCCCACAGCAACAATCACCGGCGCCTTGAAGAGGAACTCGGAGTAGCGGAAGCAGGCGTTCAGGATGTTGCGCGTCTTCTTCGCCCCTCCCTTCCGTTCCACCGCCTGAAGAAGGTCCTGATATCGCTGCGCCATGGTCCGCTCCAGATTGTCTCTTATCTTTGAGGAACTGATACGAACGAAGCGGACCGGCTGGGAGTTGGACGGAGAAGGGGCCCTCGCCCCGCAGGCGATCATCGCTTCGATTCATACCGCCGGGGGCACCTCGGTTCGATATTTTCGGATGCTTCTTCGCCGGAACAGAAGCGCTTCTACCGGGTCGTGGCAGGTCATTTCCACGGTTTTCTCAATTGCCATGAAACGTAATCCACCAGATCTTTTACCTTGAGCACCGGTCCGCTGTTCAAGTCCTGCAGAATCTCCTCGACCCTCTCCCCGCCGAGGAAGGGGAACTTCCCCTTCACGAGAGAAACGGTGTCAAGGCCGTCAGCCCTGGCCTCCCCGAGACAAACCCTCAGGGTCCGCAGGAAGACCTCATCGTCGTTGATATCGATCTTGAACCTCGAATTCAGGGCCACCGATAGCTCCAAAAGATCGATGGACTCGGCACCCAGGTCCCTGACCAGGTACGTTTCGGGCGTGACTTCTTCCGCCTCGATGTCCATTATTTCGGTAAGTGATTCCCGGATCTGACCGTAAACATCCATTCAAACACCTTTCAGAGTCGTTGTTGTCACAACGGATGGAAGCATCCGCTCCATCCAGGTTCTATCCGCCGGACACGAGCCCAATAATCATTTGCCGGCCGTGAGCCCCCCGTCCATGTGGATTTCGGTGGCGTTGAACGCAACAGCGTGGTCGGATAGAAAAAATAGAATGGCCTCGGCTACCTCCCGACTGGTCAGTGCCCGCATCAGGGGCACGGCCTTGAGAGCGGGCTCACCCCGGACGCTCAGGTATTTCTTTCCTCGTCCCGCATCGATGTAGCCGGGACGCAGGGTCACCGTGGTGATCCCTCGGCTTCCCAGCTCGATGCCTATGCTCCGGTACAGCGCCTCCGAGGCCAGCTTCGATGCCGCGTAGAACCCCTGGCCGGGATTGGATCGGGACGCCGCGGCGGATGATACAAAGATCATGCGTCCCCGCTTCTTCCGGAGCATGATCCTCGATGCGGTCCTCAGAAGCTCGGCGCGAAAGGAGACGTTTTCAGAAAAAAAGTGATGGATGCTGTCAGGGTCTGCGGATCCGATAAGGCTCTCCATGTCTCCTTGCGCAAAGTCGACCAGATAGTCCAGATCGTCATCGAGACGGGAAGAGAGCGCATCGATCCCATGCCTTTCCGCAAAGTCGAGGCGGACGGTCTCATAATACCCGATGTAGGTGTGCAGATGTGCCGCCAGATGTTGTTCACCCTTCTCACTCCGTCAGGTGATGATGGGATGGAGTCCTTCACGGATCAGCAACCCGGCCAGGCAAATGCCAAGGTCGCAGCTCCCACCGAGAACCAAAACGCGACGACCGGAAAACATCAGCCGCATAGCTTAAGAGTGCCTCCCGCCACAGTCAAAGGACCATCGTAGAGGGTGCATTGCAGTCGATCTCCCATGACATCGATCCGGTAAGCATATTCGCCGGGAGAAATGAATCGCCTGAACCTGAAGTTCTCTATTTGCAGCGGTCCCTCGAAAAACCCCAGCCGCTCGCCCGCCAGCATGAAGGCTTGAACAATCAGGCTCCCCGGCACCACCGGACGGCCTGGAAAATGATGCGCGTAGATCCCATCGCCGGGATCAAAGCAAAATAGTCCGCTAAGTACATCGCCGCATGAATGAGTGTCCGAATTCCCACTCGTCATACCGGCAGGTTTAGGCCGGTATCCAGGGAGCTTTTCTGGGTTCCGGCCAGAAACATGCCGGAATGACGACTTGCGGTGATGGTCACTCTATTGTGCAGTGCTGTATTAAGCGTTGGATGGTCGTCGTTTTTCACTGAGCTGAACCGCCGGCGCTGATCGTCTGTTCGGTAACCACCCGGATGGATTCGAAGGCAATGTCGCAAAGCCGGTCAATCTCCTCGGTGGATATGGCGAGCGGAGGCATGAGGACGACCACATTGCCGAGGGGTCGTATGATGAGCCCGCGTTTTCGTGCCTCCAGGATCACCCTGTGCCCGACCTTCTCCTCGGGCGGGAACGGCTCCTTTGATCTTCTGTCCACCACCAGCTCGATGCCGACCATGATCCCCTTCCGCCGAATGTCCCCCACGCAGGCAAGGGCCCTGAAAGCCTCCAGTCCGGCGGCAAGCTGGCGGATCTTCGGCTGCAGCCGATCGAGGACCCGCTCTTCTTCAAAGATCGAGAGATTGGCGATCCCGGCTGCACAGGCAAGGGGATTTCCCGTGTAGGTATGTCCGTGAAAGAACGTCTTGAATTCCTCGTATTTTCCGAGAAATCCTTGATAGATTTCATCCGTGGTCAATGTGGCCGCAAGCGGCAGGTAGCCCTCCGAGATGCCCTTGGCCAGGGTCATCATGTCCGGTGCCACTTCCTCATGTTCACAGGCAAACATCCGGCCGGTCTTCCCGAACCCGACGGCAACCTCATCGGCAATCATCAGGATGTCATATGCGGTGCAAAGCTCTCTGACTCTTCTCAGAAAACCCGGAGGCTGAACCAGCATCCCCGCCGCCCCCTGGACCAACGGTTCGATCACCAGCGCGCAGACCTCGTGGGCGTGGGCCTTCATCAGGGCTTCGAGGCGGTCTAAACAGGTGTGGCCGCAGGAAGGGTAGGCCCGGTCGAAGGGGCATCGGTAGCAGTATGGCGATTCGGCCTTAAAGGCGTGGAAAAGCAACGGGCTGTATTTCTCATGAAAAATGTCAATCCCGCCGACGCTCACGGAACCGACCGTATCGCCGTGATAGGCGTTCTTGAAGGCAATGAATTTGGTTTTGTCGCCATTCTTCCCATTGACCTGCCGGTGGTACTGAAAAGCCATCTTGAGTGCAATCTCGACCGCCGTGGAACCATTGTCCGAGTAAAAGACCCTGGTCAGACCTTTGGGAGCTATGGCGATCAGCTCTTTTGCCAGCTGAATCGCCGGGACGTTCGACAGCCCGAGAAGCGTGGAATGGGCAATGCGGTCGAGCTGTCTCCTTATGGCCAGGTCCAGCTTCTCCTTCCTGTGCCCATGCACGTTGGTCCAGAGCGACGAGACGCCGTCAAGGTAGGTGTTGCCGTGGATATCGGTGAGCAGGCATCCTTCCCCCCTTTCGATGATGAGTGGCTTCTCGATCGCATAGTCCTGCATCTGGGTGAACGGATGCCAGATGTACCGCCTGTCATCGACTTCCAGCTCCCTGTTTCTCGCTTCAATGGCTTCCATTTTCGAGCCCCATCGCTGCAATCATTTCCATGTCCATCTGCGTGCTTCGCCCTTTCGTTGTCAGGTAGTCGCCTATCATGAGGCCGTTGGCACCCGCCATGAAGATCCAGGATTGGAAGTCTCCCAGGGTCACTTCCCGGCCGCCGCAAACCGTGATGTTCTTCCGAGGATGGATGAATCGAAAGAGTGCAATGCACCTCAGAGCTTCCATGGACGGCAGGCACGGCCTGCCCTCCATCCGGGTGCCTGGAACGGGGTTGAGAAAATTCAAGGGAATGCAATCGACATCCAGCTCTCGAAGTGTAAAAGC
Source organism: uncultured Syntrophobacteraceae bacterium (assembly GCA_964441945.1). Taxonomy (GTDB): domain Bacteria; phylum Desulfobacterota; class Syntrophobacteria; order Syntrophobacterales; family Syntrophobacteraceae; genus JADGQM01. Next base: position 4,401 of record CAYTWB010000033.1, on the reverse strand, counting down.
CAGCTCCACCCGCTGTTCCCAGGTCTCTCCCAGCCCCAGGATTCCCCCGGAGCAGACCTCCAGGCCGGCTGATCCGGCAATCCGGACCGTCTCCAAATCCTCTTCATAATCATGCGTGGTGCATATCCGGTCAAAGTAGCTGCGGGCCGTCTCCAGGTTGTGGTGATATCGGGAAACCCCGCTTTCCCGCAACTGCCTGGCCCTGGATTCCGTCAGCATGCCCAGGGATGCGCACACTCGCAGGTTCGTTTTGCTCTTTATGGCTGCGGCGGCCCTGCAAACACGGTCAGTCTCTTCCGGAGTGAGGGCATAGCCGCTGGTGACGATCGAATAGCGGGTTGCCCCGGCCTTCTCCATTCGAATGGCATTTGCCAGCAGCAGCTCCTCACTCATCAAGGGGTAGGTTTCGATTCGGGTAGCGTGGTGGGAGGATTGGGCGCAAAAGGCGCAATCCTCGGAGCAGAAGCCGGACCTGGCATTGATGATGGCACAGGTGAAAACCCGTTTCTTTAGATGGTGCACCCTGATCTGATGGGCACACGCGATGAAATCCACAGGGTGGGATGCGGAAAGGACGGCGAGCTCACAAGCCTTATCAAAAGGGATGGCGTATTCCGGCTCTCTCAAGATCCTTTCCGCTGTGTTGATTATGGCTTGGGTGAACATGCTTTCTCCTGCAAAGATGCTGCCTGGGTGGCAATACCGGAGTGATACGGCCCAAAGTGGAACGAGCACCTGGACGCTTAAAGCAGAAGGGGCGCTAACTGCCAACCCAAAATGTGCGCAATAGTTTACAATAAAGCTTCCGGACCCTGTCAGGCCTCTCTCCTTGCGCCCGGACCATTCTTGTATTCCATTGTTTTAAGGCGCTTTGCAGTAATTTGGGCAGGCAGTTATCGTTTCAGCACTAGTAAACGGCCTTGACCGTTTCGACAGCACTGCTGGAGAAAAAGCTTGAGAAAGCGATTTCCTATCACCTACTATGAAACCGATATGGAGGTTGGTGCTATGGCGGAAGAAACCCGCTGGGTTAAGACTCATTGTGCCAGGATGGATCACGGTGGCTGCGCCCTGCTCGTGGGGGTTGAAGAGGGCAAAATCGTCCAGATCAAAGGGGACCCGGATGGGTATTTGAACCGGGGTTACACCTGTTACAAAGGCAGGGTTTCCGCGGATCGGTTGACTCACCCTCAGCGGCTCCGATACCCTCTGAAGCGGGCAGGGGCGCGTGGCGAGGGGAAATGGCAGCGCATCTCCTGGGAGCAGGCCCTCGATGAAACGGCTGCAGCGCTGCTCAAGATCAAGGACGAATACGGCGCGCGTGCGGTGGGATTTGGAGTCGGTATGCCTAAAGGGCTGGAGCACTTTGTCCTGATTCGGCTGGCCAATAGCTTCGGTTCTCCCAATGTCGTCGCGAGCCAGGATGTGTGCCATGCACCGCGGGAGATCACAGGTATCCATACGTGCGGGTTTTATCCCGTCGCCGATCTTCACCATCCGACCCGACTCATCCTTTCCTGGGCCAGCAACCTCCTTTCCACCAGCGAAGAGGGACAAATCGCCGGGCTGTTGCTGGAGCGGCTCAAAGAGGGGGCCCAGCTGATCGTGGTCGATCCGCGCAGAACGGAACTGGCTGAGCGCGCGGATCTCTGGTTGCAGCTTCGACCCGGGACGGCGCATGCCCTGGCTCTGGGGTTCCTGAACGTCATCGTCGAAGAATCGCTTTATGACAGGGAATTCGTTGAGAAATTCACCCATGGCTTGGAAGACCTGGCTGCACACGTGAAACCATACACCCCCGAGGTGCTTTCCCCGATCACCTGGGTCCCGGCGGACCTCATTCGACAGGCCGCGCGGATGTATGCGGCAGCCAGGCCGGCCGCCCTTCAGTGGGGCAACGCGATCGAGCACGATGTCCACGCTTTCGATGCCACCCGGTCGCTGGTCTGCCTCATGGGTATCTGCGGGAATCTCGAAGTGGCCGGAGGCAACGTCAACGCCCATGACCCGAAGATCATGGGACTGGGCGAATTCGTCCGATCCGATCTCATCCCGGACAAACGTAAAGAGATGATCAGTGCCTGTTACGGCGTCATTCCGAGACTCATGACCGTGGCCCCGGCCTATTTCCGGAAGGCGGCGCTGGAAGGGGTCCCTTATCCGGTTCGCGGATACTTCGGCATCTGCACCAATCCCCTCGTTGCCTGGGCAGAGAGCCGTCTCACTCACGAGGTTTTCAAGACGCTGGATTTTGTCGGCATAGCCGACCTGTTCATGACGCCCACCGCCTCCATGGCGGATATCGTGCTCCCGGTGGCCCATCAATACGAGATGAACGACATCGGCCATTACGGCATCGGCCACGGTCTGATCGTTGCCCGGCCGAAGCTCGTGGAGCCTCCCGAGGAATGTTGGCCCGATATGAAGATCTTGAATGAGATCGGCAAGCGGGTGTCCGCTCCCGAATACTGGCATGAGGATTTCGAGGGGTTCCTGGAGGATGTTTTGAGACCTGCCGGTTTGAGTTACAGCCAGTTTGTGAAGAAGGGATATCTCAAGGGACCGGATCGCTTCAAACTTCACGAAGAAAAAGGGTTCCGAACGCCTTCGGGCAAGGTGGAGCTCAGGCTGAGCACGGCGGAAAAACTCAACCTGAAGCCGCTGCCCGAGTATTCAGGGCTTCCCGAAGAGGAGGATTCGGAGTATCCGCTGATACTCATCAGCGCCAAGAGCCGCTACTATCTCCTCTCGTCCTACCGCTGGGTGGCGAGACTGCGGGAGAAGAGGCCGCATCCCCTCACGGAAATTCATCCCGATACGGCAGCGGCCTGTGGAATCAGCGACGGCGACTCGGTTGTGATCGAAACGAAATACGGTGCCATCAGCCAGGTGGCGAAAGTGACCGACATTGTTCACCCCCGTGTAGTCAGCGCGGCCCTCGGCTGGTGGTTTCCGGAAGGCGATGCCGCGCATCAGTTCGACTGGCAGGAATCCAACTTCAACATGCTCACTTCGATTGCCAAACTCGGCAAGGAATTCGGAACGCCGAATATCAAGAACCTCCCCTGCAGGATTCGCAGGAAAGATGCGTAATCGTTCAATTCTTTCTGAATAGCCCAATCCCACGAAGGACGGTATTGCCGTGGATATTGGGGAGCAGACATCTTTCCGCAATATTGACATATCAACAGTTGAGATTTTCATCAGAATCTGTCTTTGATGCACTGGTCAATCGATTTCCCGGCAATTTCGAATCAAGCAATCCTCTGTTATCCGGCAAGGGTCATGTCAATCTCATTGTGTGCAATCGGTTTCTTTCCATCTGAGCGAAAGGATAAGGTGTCCCCATGCTCAGCTCATTCACCAATCGCTTCCGTCCGTTCGTGTGGTGTACGAATGTCCTGTTCACTCTCTCCTCGATACCTCATATCGATATCGCACTTCGCTCCGCTGCCTTCTTTCTCCCCTCAACCGCCCATGCGGAAGAGATTGAAGCCAGGGGAAGCGAGTCGCAAAACAACGACTCTCCCTACATCGCCGCCGGCAGGGCGGGAGAAAGCCATGACATGCCGGTAAACTCGGATAGACTGGAAAACGAAAGCGATGAGATGCCTGAAGACACCGCCGATGGGAGCGTGTCGACGAACTCCTTGACTACTCTGGCATGACCATGGCGCCTACACCGGAAGATGGTCCGTTTACGCTACTGCAGCAGACTTAGTATCTTAATTCCAGGATTCGTGCTTTTCCTGGCAGAAAACAGTAATTTTCACGCCAAACTCAGGTGGCCGGCAAGGTTGGGAATGATGACCAATTCTTTGAGTTTGAGGCCCATGGTGATCACCTGAGATCCGAATTTTGTCAGGTAGTACTTGTACGTGTGGCCGATTTTTCTGATGAGGCCATGAACATGAAGACGTCTGATCATGCGAGAGATCTGAGCACTGGTTTTTTCTTTGAGTTTTCGCCTCAGGTGTTTGTTCTGGAAGCCACTGATGGTGAATTCTCCACTTGCTATCGATTCGAGGAGCAGCTGGTCTTGATCATCAAAGAGATTGAAGCCTTTGTACGAACGCTCACCTTCGACAACGGTTTTGGAGATCTTGTCCAATTTCTTGATCCCGGCGCTCGGGTCATCGATGGCGGAAATGAACTCCAGGTATCTGCGGTTGGCCGCAAGGAGAAGGTGGCTAAGCGCTGGCAAGGAGTAGATCCCCTTTTTCATTTGGGCAAGTTTTCTGGATTGGCTACCATCCCGGTGTTCTACCAATCGGTAGTGCTTGAAAAATGAGACATCATTTACCGTGGTCTCAATGCGCAGAATCAGACTGAACTTGTCATACATTTTGGTAGTTCTCATGGAGCTTTCTGCCCAGGAAGGTGGCGATGTTTTCAGGTTTT
>CAYTWB010000032.1:0-45951 GCA_964441945.1 uncultured Syntrophobacteraceae bacterium | reverse complement strand
GGCAATAGGTTTGTTCCGTCGTGGGGTGGCGTTACTCTCACTTTTGATTGCACCCTGATGAGCCAATGAGCCCTTTTCGCCTGTGTTTTGTGCTTGACAGCGCCGCGGGGGATGGAATACAAAACGAACGTTCATTAGGATGTTTTGATAGCATCAGGTACCGCAAGGTTTAAAAGGGAACCCCGTGTGATTCGGGGACGGTCCCGCCGCTGTAGACGGGGACGAAATCCGGAATTGCCACTGTTCTGTTGTAGCAGGACGGGAAGGTGCGGAGAGTAGATTGATCCGTGAGTCAGAAGACCTGCCTGATGGCTGAGAGGGATATCGGTAGAGGGGATACCGGATAGCCTGTTAAGGGACTAAGCGAACCAGGGTGCAATCCTTAGAGCGAAAAGCTCTAAGGATTTTTTTTTTGGCCATGAGCCGGGGTGGGGCACGGCCGGCTTTGCACCACGACACGGCATCGCGCTCAACCGTTGTTTATCCAATAGTGTCAGAGTATTACCGTGAAAATCCCCCCTGCCCCCCTTTAGAAAAGGGGGGTTGGGGGGGGATCGCTGCCGCCGAGGGTGAAGCAATGACCACGATTCATGACCGTTATGGGAAGATGGGGCACTCATGCACGAAATGGTCACCATGAATACCGCTCTTTGCCCTCAACCGGAGGAATTCGTCGGGAACCGATCCTCTTCGAGCCGGGTCTACCCCTTCTCGGCAATCGTCGCTCAGGAGCGGATGAAGCTCGCCTTGATCCTCAATGCCATCGAACCGCGCATCGGCGGGGTGCTCATCCGGGGCGAAAAGGGAACGGCCAAATCCACCGCCGTTCGGGGACTGGCGATTATCCTTCCCCGGCAGCCCGTCCACCGGGGGTGTGCTTTCGCCTGTGATCCCGACCGCCCCGAGGAATGGTGCCATCAGTGCCGGGATTGGCGCCCGAAGAAGCGTCAGTATTTCCGCCGCACTCCTGTCGTCACCCTTCCCCTCAATGCCACGGAAGACATGGTGCTGGGTGGACTCGACTTCAGCGTCACCCTTCGGCGGGGTCATTCTGTTTTCCAGCCGGGTTTGCTCGCCCGGGTCCACCGGGGCATTCTCTACATCGATGAAGTGAATCTCCTTGACGACCACCTGGTGGATGTCATCCTGGATGCATCGGCTTCCGGGGAAAACGTGGTGGAGCGCGAGGGCATGACCTTTCGCCACGCCGCCCGCTTCGCCCTGGTGGGCACGATGAACCCCGAAGAAGGGGCGCTTCGTCCCCAGCTGCTCGACCGCTTCGGTCTGTGCGTGGAAGTGACTTCGGAACAGGACCCGGCCCTCCGGGTGGAACTGATCGAACGCCGGGACCGATTCGAACTGGCCCCGTCAAGGTTTCACCAGGAATTCGCCCGGGAGGAGGACCACCTGGCGGCCCGCCTGCTGCGGGCTCGGGAGCTTCTCCCTGCGGTGCGCTCGGCCCCTCACCTCCGCAAGTACATCGGCGAGCTCACCCGCAGCCAGAACGTGGCCGGCCACCGGGCCGACCTGGTCATCGAACGGGCCGCCTGCGCGTTCAGCGCCTGGAACGGGCGAACGAGGGTTTTGATCGACGATATTCTGGATGTTGCCGAAATGGCCCTGGTTCACCGGCGACGCGATGCCATACCCCCTCCGCCACCCCCACCGCCCCCACCCTCGAGGGACGACAACCAGGAAGAGGGAGACTGGAATCGCAACCGGGTCGATCCCCCGGAGCAGCCACCGGACGCGCCGGATCAGGGAAACCAGGCCCCTCCGCCCGCGAGTCCGGATTCACAAACGGAGAGCAGCCCCCCGGACAACCCTGCGGGAACGGAGACGCCGGATCAGGTCTTTCAGGTGGGAGCTACCTTTTCCGTCAAGAAGCTGGCACCACCCGACGACCGTTTTGTGAGACGCGGATCGGGTCGGCGTTCCCGAACCCGCACGACCCAGAAACAGGGCCGGTATGTCCGGAGCCGCATCGGGGGCGACGGGACGGACCTGGCCCTGGACGCAACCCTTCGCGCTGCGGCCCCTCACCAGTTGAGGCGCCGCGATGGAACCCCCCGCCCCACCGCTCTCATCATCCGTCCCCAGGACTGGCGGGAGAAGGTTCGGGAGAAGCGTGTGGGGTGTTTCATCCTTTTTGTGGTGGACGCCAGCGGGTCCATGGGGGCCCGCGGGCGCATGGCGGCGTCCAAGGGAGCGATCCTTTCGCTCCTCCTCGATGCTTATCAAAAACGGGACCGCGTGGCCATGATCGCCTTTCGGCGCCGGGAGGCGGAAGTGGTCCTCCCGCCCACCGCCTCCATCGAAACGGCGGCCCGGCTCCTCGCCGACCTTCCCGTGGGCGGCAGGACCCCTCTTTCGGCCGGCCTTACCGAAGCCTATCGCCTGCTCATCTGCCAGCTCCGGCGAGATCCCAACCTGCGTCCCCTGGGAATCGTCATCACCGATGGCAAATCGAACGTCTCTCTCGGAAGCGCGCCACCCATGGAAGAGTCCCTGCGACTGGCGGCCCGTGTGGGAGAAGACCAAAGGATCCATTGGATCGTGGTGGACACCGAAGAACCCGGTATCGTGCGCTTCGATCTGGCGGGGCGCCTGGCCGCCGGCCTGAGGGGTGAATACTTTCGCATTGACGGTCTCCGGGCCGCCGATCTGGTGAACGTTGTTTCCGGGAGTCGGTGAACAGGCGAAACAGTAAGAAAGCTTAAGGAATCGCTATGAAAAAAGCTCAGGCAAAATATCCGTTCGTCGCGATTGTGGGACAGGAACGGATGAAAACGGGCCTCATCCTCACCCTGGTCAACCCAACCCTCTCGGGCATCCTGATCCGAGGCGAGAAGGGCACGGCCAAATCGACGGCGGTTCGAGGGCTGGCCGACATCCTGCCTTCCTTGGACGTTGTGCGGGATTGTCCCTTCCAGTTGGCCCCCGACGAGGAGGGAGAAGTCTGTGACGGGTGTTTTCGGCATGTCTGCCGGGAGCGCCGCCAGGGGGGTGAAGCTCCGGAGGTCCTCCGGCGTCCGGTGTCCGTGGTGGAACTTCCCATAGGGGCTACCGAAGACCGCGTGGTGGGGACCCTTGACCTGGAATATGCTCTCAAGGAAGGGGAAAAGCACTTCGAACCCGGGCTCCTGGCCGCCGCCCACCGGGGGATTCTATACGTGGATGAAGTGAACCTGCTAGACGACCATGTGGTGGATGTGCTCCTGGATTCGGCCGCAATGGGCGTCAACACCGTGGAACGGGAAGGGGTTTCCTACACCCACCCGGCCCGATTCACCCTGGTGGGCACCATGAACCCCGAAGAGGGTGAACTGCGCCCTCAGCTCCTGGATCGGTTCGGGCTCTGCGTGAACATCCAGGGGGCCGTTGACCTGGAGGAGCGCGTGGAAGTCATGGAGCGGCGGGTGGCTTTCGATGAAGACCCCGGGGCCTTCGCCGCCCGATGGCAGGAGAATTCGGAACAGCTCGCCCGGAGCATGGATCACGCCATGGCCCTCTATCCCGAGGTGACCATTCAGCGGTCGCTGCTCCTGGACATTGCCAGGTACTGTGTCGACGTGGGTGTCGACGGGCATCGAGGCGACATCATCATGATGAAGACAGCCAAGACCCTCGCCGCCGTCCACGGTCGCAAGGAAGTCACCGCAGCCGATGTCGAGGAAGCCGCCCGGTTCGTGCTTCCGCACAGGCTCAGGCGCCAACCCCTCCAGGACGTCGTGGAGAACATCAAACCCCTCCGGGGCTCATGAAGGAAGGGGGTGAGGGAAAGGCGTGACGACGTGTGTCCAATGGCCTTTTATGGGAGCGGCAGTGTGCTACACGGTGGCTTTCGCCCTGCTCTGGGGCCCGTTCAAGCGACCGGCCTGTGTGAGCTTTCTGGTCGGGCTGGCGGCCAACGGGGTCTCGGCGGTTTGCCGATATGCCAATGCCTGGCCCATGTTGCCCCTCTACCAGACACCCTTTTTCCTGCCCCTGCTCCTCGGGGTACTCTGCGTGCGTCCCATGCTGCGCCAATCGCCGGGAAACGGTTTGAGGCTTTTTCCCATTCTTTACATGACCTTTCTCGCCCTCTTCTTTCCCAAGGATTACTACCTTCCCTTCGTCCACTCGAGCACCCTGTTCGCCCACCTCTTCCTTTTCTTCGGGGCCCTGGGGAAAGCCTGCCTCTTCATGGCTGCCGCCGAAGCCGCCTTGCTCCTGTTGCCGCTCTTGCGTTCAGCGGCGATTTCCCAGGCCGGGCAGTCCTTGACCAATGGGGTGATGCGGTGGATCGCCTGGGGCTTCGGGTCCTTGACCTTCTCCATGTTTGCTGGGGAGATCTGGTCCTATCTCGGCTGGGGGAGTCCCATCGTGTGGGACGATCCCGCCGTCCTGTCCAGTCTGTCCATTTGGTGCATGGTCGCCTGTCTGCTCCACGTCCATCTTGCCCGGTCCTGGGGCCTGCCGAAGCGGCTGGGTTTGGCCGTTGCCGGGGCGGTGCTCATCTTCTTCTTCACCACGGTTGCCGAAATAGGGGTCTTTCAATGGCCGAAATGGAATTGAACACCCGCATGGAAAGGATCTGGAAAGCCCTGGGGAGCGTTGATCTGGCCGTGGTGCTATTATTGCTGCTTGTGGGGGACACAGCCGTCGGGTCCCTGGCTTTGAGGTTTGGAGACAATCCGTTCCGGTCCTTCAATGACTCGGGCCTCATCGACTGGGTGCAAACCTACGGTCTCCATAATCTTCCTGAAACCTGGTGGTTTTTCCTTCTGCTGCCCCTGCTTTTCCTGCTCGCCCTGAACACCTTCGTCTGCACCACCCTTCGCGTGGCGGCGATCGTCAAGGCGCGCTCGCACGCCGGTGGTCCTGGTCTGCTCTTCAAGCTTTCCCCGCACGCCATGCACTACGCGCTCATCCTGATCCTTCTCGGGTTCCTTGCGAGCACGCTTTTCGCCCGGGTGCTTCCGAACAATCCTCTCGTGCCTGGAAAGAGTATGCGGTTGTACCCGTCGGAGTTCTCCCTGATGCTGGAAGCCCTGTACGTCGACTATTACCGGGGTGGTCGGCTGCCGGACGCCTGGCTCAAGCGTGCACTGGACGCGCGGGCCGAGCTCCGATTCACCGACGGCGCCGGGACCGTGGTGCATCGGGATGAGGTTTCCATCAACCACCCTGCCCGATTTCAAGGGTTCAGCATCCATCTCAAGGGCTTCGGCCCTCAGATCGAAGGGGGCGGCATGAGCCGTCAGCCCTATGTGAATCTGATCATCAAGAAAGACCCGGCCCTGACCCTGTACTTTGCGGGCACCGCTCTCTTTGTTGCCGGGCTTGTAGTGTACCTGGTCGAATGGTTCCGGACCCGGAAGAGAAAGGACGAACGATGAAACGACCCTCGCTCAGCCGCGCCCTGCGGGCGATTTTCCTGCTCCTGCCTGTTTGCTGCCTCTCGATGGGATGCGGTTCTTCAGGCAACGGAGAGAAGCCGTTTCTCGCTATCGGGGAGTTCGCGGTCAAAAACCTGTCCGACGGCGTCAAGGAAGTCACTGACGGCATGGGCCGCAAACTGGTCCTTATCCCGCGCGGCCAAAGCGCTCCCAAAGGATACGATCCGCTGCGGGTCGTCGAAGTGCCCGTCCGGCGCGCGGTGGCCTATTCGGGCTACGATGTGGCCATGCTCAAGGCACTGGGTGTAGTGAAGGAGGTCCTGGTGGGTGTGACCACGCGCGAGGAGGAATGGACCATCTCCGAGGTTACGGAAGGCATCCGCGCGGGACGGATCATCTATCTGGGAGAGTCGAATGCCATTGATTATGAACGACTCAAAGCGGCCCGCCCGGAGCTGGTCATGACCTGGGACCAGTCCGTCATCCCCATGCTCGATGAGCTCCAAATCCCTTGCATCATCACCGTCACACCGGTGGCTCCGAGTCTGGATGCCCGCATGCGCTTCGTTCAATTTCTGGCGCCCTTTTTTCAGCGGGAAACGGAAGCGGACCACTACGTGGAGCGCGTGAGGCACGCCGTCGAGACCATTCGTGAAAAGGCCGCCGCCGTTCGGGAGCGTCCCAAAGTCATGTGGGGGGACATTTACGAAAAACGGGTCATGGTGGAGCCCGGCAACTGCTGGGTCGGGGAATTCGTGCGGCTGGCCGGGGCCAACTACCTGTTCGACGATGTGTACGGCTCCGCCTGCATCGAGATTTCCCTGGAGCGGTTCCTGGCAAGCGGAAGGAACGCGGATACCCTGTTTACGTATCGAGCCGCCAACGTGGGGGTCACGTCCAAGGAATCCATGGTGCAAACGAACCCGGCTGTGGCCCAGATCGGTCCCATCCGGGACGGCAGGGTCCTCTCGCCGCTTCCCCACTACGCCCAATCGGCCGACCGGCTGGACGAAATCCTGGAAGAAGTCGCTTCCATCCTGCACCCGGATATCTTTCCGGCTCGGGAGAAGCAGTTCTTTGCGGACCTGCCGGCAAAGGAGAGCTACTGAACTTGAACGAGTATTGCTTTGAAGAAGCAAGGAGGTGCCATGAGAGGAAGTGCAATTTGCTTGTTGGTTCTGTCCCTGTTTGTGTGGGTGGGGTTTGCTGCAGCGCAAGGAACGGAAAGGGAAAAGGCCGGCACAGCGGCAACGGGGAAATGGCTCGCATTGGTTGACTCGGGGAATTATGGGCAAAGCTGGAAGGAAGCGGCTCAGTATTTCAGGGATGCAGTCACTGAAGCGAAGTGGGCGCAAACTCTGGAGCAGGTGAGGGACCCTTTGGGCAAGCTCGTGTCAAGGGAAGTCAAGAGCGCCGTCAACAAGACCTCCTTGCCTGGCGCCCCGGACGGTGAATATGTGCTCATCGAGTTTCAAGCCTCTTTCGAAAACAAGAAATCGGCAATCGAGACGGTTACGTCGATGCTGGAGAAGGATGGCACCTGGCGTATCGCAGGCTATTTCATCAAATAGTGGAGAAACAGGAATTGATGGGGACAGCTCAGCTCACTCTCTCAGCCGGACTGCAATACCGCCGCGTTCTACTGTTTGCAGGCTCGTTCATCGCCCTGTGCGTCATCTTCTGCAGCAATGTCCTGCTGGGGTCGGTGGATATTTCTCTCTCAGACCTCCGGGAGATCCTGTTGAGGGGGGCCACGGATTCACCCGATGGGTTCATCATCTGGAAGCTCCGCATCCCGCGCGCCTTGGGCTCGGTGCTCGGGGGAGGCTTCCTGGCCGTTTCCGGGCTTCTCCTCCAGGTCTATTTTCGCAACCCCATCGTGGGACCTTACATCCTTGGGATCTCCTCGGGAGCGACCCTCATGGTCGCCGTGGTGATGCTGACCACCCTTCATCTAGGCTTCATCGAGGTCAGCCCGTACCTCACGACCCTCGCGGCCCTCCTGGGGGCGTATGTCATGATGTTCGTCGTGCTCGGCATTGCGGTCCGTATCCGCAGCGCCGTCACCCTCCTGGTCACGGGACTCATGGTGGGCTATGTGTGCCACGCCGCCACCAGTCTTCTGCTTGCCTTCGCCGAAAAGGAGCGAATCAAGGGGTTCGTGCTCTGGGAGATGGGGAGCTTTGCCGGGTTTCGCTGGAGTGAGGTGGGGGTCCTGCTGCTTCTGGGGGGCTCGCTTCTATTCCTGATCTTTCTTCTCGCCAAGCCGCTCAACGCCTTTCTGCTGGGTGAAGAATGCGCCTCCACCATGGGGGTGAACATCCGGTTCTTTCGCCTGCTCATTCTCTTCTGCTCATCGTCCCTGGCGGGGATCGTCACCGCCTTTGCAGGCCCGGTGGCCTTCATCGGCCTCGCCGTGCCGCACATGGCCCGTCTCTGCTTTGGCACGTCGGACAGCCGCCTGCTGGTTCCGGCGACCATGATCCTGGGAGGAGTCGTCACCAGCCTGTGCGATCTTCTGGCTCGCCTGGTCTTCTCCCCTGTGGAGCTCCCGTTGAGCGCCATCACGGCCTTTTTCGGGGCTCCCCTTGTGGTGGGGCTCCTCTTCAAGAAAGGAGCCACTCTGTGACCATGACCCAACCCGCTGAGCGTGTGTTGAACCTGCGCGGCCTGACGGTTGGATACCCGGAAAGGACCATTCTCGAAGGGGTGGACCTGGAATTTCAGGCGGGGCAGTTCATCGTCTTGCTGGGCCCCAACGGAGCGGGCAAAACCACCCTGCTCCGAACACTGGCCAGGCTGCTGGCTCCGTTGGGCGGGTCGGTGCTTCTGGGTGAAGAGACGCTGCAGCACATCCGGCAGCATGAACTGGCCCGGCTGCTGTCGGTGGTCCTGACCGGACAGACGGTCCCGGGACTCATGGATGCCTTTCAGTTCGCCTCCCTCGGGCGCTACCCGCACACCGGCCTCCTGGGTTCCCTCAAACCCCGGGACGTTTCGGTCGTCGAGGAATCGCTCGCCCTGGTCCACGCCTCCGACCTCGCCCATCGTCGCATGCAGACCCTGAGCGACGGGGAGCGCCAGAAGGTGTTCATCGCCCGGGCCCTGGCTCAGGGACCCCGCATCATCCTGCTGGATGAACCCACCCTCCATCTTGATCTCAAGCACCGCATGGAGGTCATGACCATCATGCAGCGGCTGTGCAGGGAGAAGGGCATCACCGTGGTGGCCTCCATGCACGATGTGGACATCGCCGCCAAGGTCGCAGACCGGGTGGCGTTGATCCGGGAAGGGAGCATCATGGCCTGGGGAGGGCCGGAAGAAGTGCTGCGGGAAGAAACGGTGAGAGAGCTCTACGGTTTTCAGGGAGCCGCCTTCAATCCCTGGCTGGGGAGTATCGAATTGAGCGGCTGCAAGGGAGCGAGGGGCCCCGTTTTCGTGGCGGGAGGCGTGGGAAAAGGTGCCATGCTCTACCGCATGCTGGTCAGGCGGGGCTTTACGGTCTCCACGGGCGTGCTCCATGCCAATGACCTGGACGCCTACGTGGCCGAGTCCCTGGGGCTGGCCAGGGCTGTGGAAAGACCCATGAAGGCTGTGACCGACGAGGCTTACTTCCGGGGCCTCGATCTTCTCGAGAAGGCGGCGTGTGTCATCGACAGCGGCTTTCCCGTGGAGGACCTCAACCGGCGGAACCTGGACCTGATTCGAGCGGGACTGGGAATGGAAAAGCCCGTTTTCAGCCTCAGGCGACCCGGAGAGGATGTCCAAGCTGGAAGAGCTTCATCCCTCCTGCATACCGCCGTTGTTCGATGTTCCAGCGAGACGGAAATCCTGGAGAAACTCGAAGTGCTGACGGGACAAACGTGTGGAGCCTGCTGAAGAAGGGATGGCTCATTGAAACCCTGGGAGAGGAAATGGTGAACACGTCAATCGTAACGGTTGAGATCGCGTTGGAATCATCTCTTCGTGTCCTTCGTGTCTTCGTGTTTGAATGGTCCTGTTTCAGGTCCACCCGAAGGGCGCTGACTTGATACGTGGCAATATCCGAAGGGAGGTAATGCATTGATTCTGATCACGCTGGCGGCAATGGCGCAAACGACAACGGAAGGATCGGAGGTTTCTTCCGTCCCGGGGGCAACGGGCATCGCGGATATGGTTTTGCACGCGGGGCCGGTGGTCCAGGCCATCATGGCCGGCCTGCTCGGATTGTCCCTGATCTGCTGGGGCATCATCGTGGCCAAGGGCTTGTACCTTCGACAGGTGAACCGGGAATCGGAGACCTTCGCCGGCCTCTTCCTGGGCTGCGTCAGCCTGGAGCCGCTCCGCGGAGAGTGTGAACGGTTTGAGAAAGGCCACATTGCTCATATCTTCCGGGTCGGTTGCGCTGAACTGAATCGCGTGAATGGACTTCTGGCGAGCGGGCGGGCGGCAAATCCGGCAGAACATGCGCAGCTGCTCCTGGAAAACGTGGATCGAGCCCTTCAGGCCGGTGTCATTTCGAAGAGAAAGCGACTGCAGCGGTTGTTGCCCTTCCTGGCCACCACCGGAAGCACGGCCCCCTTCATCGGTCTTTTCGGCACCGTATGGGGCATCATGACAAGCTTTCGGGAGATCGGCCTGAAGGGCTCCGCCAACCTGGCGGTTGTGGCTCCCGGCATCGCCGAAGCCCTGGTGGCCACGGCCATGGGCCTGGCCGCCGCTATTCCCGCGGTGGTGGCCTATAACCATTTCTCAAACAAAATCCAGCTGATGGAGGACGACATGCTCCAGTTCTCATCAGATTTCCTGAACAGGCTCAAGACCGATCTGGCGAGTCCGGCTGGAGAGGCTGCAACGGGGACGATCCCCCTCGGCATCACGCGGGAACGAAGAGGGATTTGCGGTTGCATGGAAGCCGATCACGCACAGACGGGATAAGGAGGGTCTTCGATGGCTATGCAGGTTAACGGCGCCCGCTCACGCGGCCGGATTATGTCGGAAATCAACGTGACCCCGTTTGTCGATGTCATGCTCGTTTTGCTGATCATCTTCATGGTCGCGGCACCCATGATGATCCAGGGAATAGACGTGAAGCTTCCCGCGGCATCCGCCCGCCCGATTCCGACCGACACGGAAAGGATCGTGGTGAGCATTACCGCGGACAGTAGGATTCACATCAACGACGAGGAAGTGGCATTCGAAACGCTCGAGGCCAGGCTCGCCGCCATGCGGAGAAGTTGCCTGCAGAAGGAAGGAGTCATCTTGCGGGCCGACCGGAAGGTTGAATACGGGCTCGTGGCCCAGGTTATGGGGGCCGTCCGCGAGGCGGGAATCGAGCAGATCGGCATGGTGACGGAGCCGCTTGATGGAAGTCGAAGTCACCATACCCCGGTGGGCGGGGCGCCCGAGTCGGATGGCCAGGGCTCCCCTCCCGAGATCTGACAATCGTCCACGCTCGACCCCGCTCAGCCGGTGCGGAATGGGAACGAAAGGGGTCGGGTGTATGGCATGGTCGGTCCACCGGTATGAGGAAAGAACCAGGGATCAAGGGAATATGCAGGCACACGACTACAGGAAGAGCGGTCTGACCGAAGAAGGCATGCTTGCCGGCATGGGCGTGTCCGTTTTCGCCCACGTGGTGATCATCCTTCTGGCATGGGGCATTTCCACTGCGATGCCATTCCGCAGGATTGACCCGCCTCTTTGCGAGGTGAATCTCATCAGCGTTCAGGAGCTGGGCGGTGGAGGGGAAGAGGGCGCAATGAGCCAGGGCAACGGAGAACCCCCTCCCTCGGTGAGAACCGAGGCAAGCCAGCCCGCACCGGAGCCCGAACCGGTAGAACCGGCCGCCGTTCAGTTGACGGAGGTGGTCGAGGAGACCGTACCCATCCCTCAGGTCCCTGAAAAGGTGGAAAAGCCCGTGGAGAAGCCTAAGCCAAAGCCGAAACCCGTTGCCAGGCCCATGCAAAAACCTCAGGCGCTTGCCAAAACGGAGACCCCCGCACCCCCTTTGCCCACCGCCGTCAGTGACCGACCCGGTGCTCCCGAATCCATTCAGCCCGGAGCGGGGGAGGGGCTCGGAAGGGGTGACGCTGAAGGCGCGGGACTACATCACTCCGGCCATGGAGCCGGGGGAGGGCACGGACCCTATGATGCGGCGTTCGGTTCCGGAGAGGGTCCCCGATTCGTCAACAAGGTCCTTCCGAGGTACCCCGGCTTTGCGCGGGAACAGGGGCGGGAGGGGACCGTGCTCCTCATGGTCACCATCGATGAGAGGGGACACCTGGTCGATGTGGAGCTCATCAAGCGCGCCGGATCGGGATTCGACGAGGAGGCCATGCGGGCGGTCAGGAGATCGACCTTCAGTCCGGCGAAAAGGGGCGGAAAACCGGTCCTCTGCAGGGCCCGGCTGCCCATCCGGTTCCAGCTGCACGGGGAAGAAGGGAACTGAAGCAGGACGGGTATGGAAAATAGCCGAACGAAAGCCGACTCATGGAAAATGAACCGTCTTGTAAAGGGCCTCCTGGCAGCGGGGCTTCTGCTTGCGGCAGTTGTCCTGGCCGGAGCATGGATCAAGGCCAAGGGTGCCGATCGGCCCGTATCATTCCAGACAGCTTCATTGAAACGTGGCGATCTGGTGGTGACCATCAGTGCAACGGGAACCATTGAACCCGAAGAGCTCATCGACGTAGGGTCTCAGGTGGCCGGAAAGATCACGGCCTTTGGCAGGGACCAGGCGGGCCTGACCGTCGATTACGGTTCGAATGTCGAGGAGAATACGATCCTGGCCAGGATCGACGATTCCCTTTACGCTTCGGATGTGGCCCAGGCGAAAGCTCAGCTGGAGCAGGCCAGGGCGGGGGTGTTGAAGGCTGAAGCGGACCTGGAGCAGATGCAGGCGAAGCGCGACCAGGCCGAGCGCAACTGGGACCGCATCAAGAGGCCGGGGCCATCCCGCTCTCTTTCCGAGATTGACTGTGACGCCTACCGGTCGGCCTTCGAAATCGCCAAAGCCAACGTGAGCGGCGCCAAAGCGGCGGTTGCGCAAGCCAGGAGCAGGGTGGCGCAGGTCGAGGCCGCTCTGGCGCGAGCCCAGCAAAACTTTGACTACTGTACCATCAAGTCGCCCGTCAAGGGGGTGATCATTGACCGGAGGGTCAATATCGGTCAGACGGTGGTGGCCAGCCTCAGCGCGCCGAGCCTGTTTCTCATCGCCCGAGACCTGCGCCGCATGCAGGTCTGGGTCTCGGTAAACGAAGCCGATATCGGCGGAATCCACCCGGGCCAGCCGGTCACTTTCACCGTGGATGCCTTTCCCGGTCGAGTATTCCAGGGTCAGGTCGGCAAGGTCCGGCTCAATGCCACGATGACCCAGAACGTGGTGACCTACACGGTTGAAGTCGTAACCGACAACTCCGACGGCAGCCTCCTGCCCTACCTCACGGCCAATGTGAAATTCCTGGTGAACGAGCGCCGCGATGTGCTCATGGCGCCCAACGCGGCCCTGCGGTACACCCCTCGACCCGACCTGATCGCCGCCGCCCTGAAAAGGGAGGGTGGGGACGCCGGCCCGAAGCCTTCCGTGCCCGCTTCAGCACCTTCGGGAGGCGCGGCTCACGGCCATCAGCCGGTGGTTTGGATTGCACAGGGAGGCCTTGCCCGTCCGGTCCGCGTGGAGACCGGCTTGACCGATGGGACGATGACGGAAATCCGCGGGGGTGAGCTCAAGGATGGCGCTGCCGTGGTGGTGGGGGACGAGACCGAAGACGCCGACGGTTCCGGTTCGGGCGTCAGCCCCTTTGCCCCTCGGCTTTTTAGCGGCAGTCGAGGCGGCGGGCATGGACACTGATCGGAGAGGGTCGAGGGCGACCACCATGGAACTGATCGCGTTGCAAGGCATCTCGAAAACCTACCGGTTGGGCGAAATCGATGTCCCGGTCCTCAAAGATGTCTCCCTGACCATTTCACGAGGAGAATTCGTAGCCCTCATGGGCGCCTCGGGATCCGGCAAGACGACCCTATTGAACATTCTCGGATGCCTCGACCGTCCCACTTCCGGACGTTATCAACTGGATGGAGACGATGTGGCCGGTCTTTCCCGCGACGATCAGGCGCTCCTTCGAAATCGGAAGATCGGCTTCATTTTCCAGAATTTCAATCTCCTGCCCCGCACCAGCGCCCTGGAAAACGTGATGATGCCCTTGAGCTATGAGACACGGCCGATCCCGCCAAGGGAGGCCGCCAGGCGGGCGGAGGAATCCCTGGGGAAGGCGGCCCTGTGGGACCGCCTCCATCATGAACCGGCTCAGCTCTCCGGCGGGGAACAGCAACGGGTCGCCATTGCCAGGGCGCTCATCCGTCGGCCGCCCCTGCTCCTGGCGGACGAACCGACCGGCAACCTGGATTCAAAGACCGGTGAAGAAGTCCTGGAGCTTTTTCAACGGCTGAACAGGGAGGAAGGAGTCACCATCATCGTCGTCACCCACGATGAAAAGGTTGCCCGACACGCTCACCGCATCATTCGAATCGAGGATGGGGTCATACAGGGGGATCCGCCTTCCCCGATCGGCAGTGCAGCGACGGTGGACGCGTCCGCAACTCTCGATGGAGTATCCTGGAAGATCGGCCGTCTCGGCAGCCTGCCCCTTCGAGCCCTCGGCACCCTGAGCGCCGCCCTCTCGGGTCTTCGACGCAACGTTCTGCGGGCTGCCCTGACCACCATCGGGATCATCATCGGAGTGGCGGCGGTGATCGCCATGATGGAGATCGGGCGCGGGTCGGCAACAGCCATCCAGCGGACCATAGCTGGAATGGGGGCCAACAACCTCCTGGTCTATCCGACCTCGGCGGCCTTCGGCGCGGCTACGGCAATGACCCTGACCCCGCAGGACGGGGAAGCGATCCTCAAGGAATGCCCCGCGGTCCGTGCGGTTGCTCCCGTGGTGCGCACCCGCGGCCAGGTGGTCTATGGCGGCCGCAACTGGGTTCCGGGTTCCATCTACGGGACCACTCCCGGTTTTCTCGATGTCCGCGAGTGGCCTATAGCCAAGGGCGCCCCTTTTACCGAACGAGAGGTGCGAAACGCCGGCAAGGTGTGCATTCTTGGCCGGAAGGTGGCCAGGGAGCTCTTTCCCGGGGAATCCCCCATCGACAAAGAGGTTCGCATCAATAAGGTCCCTTTCAAGGTCATCGGGACCCTGGCCGCCAAAGGGGCAACAATGACGGGCATGGACCAGGACGACATTCTGCTGGCGCCGTGGACCACCATCAAGTTCCGGGTAACCGGCTCCGCCTCGGGTGGTTCCGGCCAGGCTGGTGCGGCATCGTCCGGGTCGGGTGCGGCGCAGGAGGTCAACACCCTCAGCCGCGTCTATCCGGGTGCTCAGAGCCTCTTCCCGATGCCGTCGGCCGCCCAGGCGGCCAATACGCCGCTTCCGGTCCGCTTCACCACGGTGGACCACATCCTCTCTGCGGCCAGGACGTCCGGTCAGATGCAGGCCGCTATCGACCAGATCACCCGGCTGCTGCGTGACCGGCACCGGATTCGCCCGGAAGATCCGGATGATTTCTATGTTCGTGACATGACCGAGATTTCCAGAACACTCTATTCCACGGCAACCACCATGACCAATCTGCTTCTGGTGGTGGCCCTGATCTCGCTCGTGGTCGGCGGTGTCGGGATCATGAACATCATGCTCGTTTCCGTGACCGAGAGAACGCGCGAGATCGGCCTGCGCATGGCCGTGGGCGCCCGGAATGGGGCCATCCTGCGGCACTTCCTGGCGGAGTCGGTGATCCTGTGCTTCTGCGGGGGAGTCGCCGGCATCCTGGCGGGCCGCTGCGTCACCTATCTCGTGGAAGCCCTGCTCCAGTGGCCCACGGAGCTCTCACTCGATGCCATTCTCGCCGCTTTCGGAGTCTCTACGGCCATCGGCATCGTCTTCGGCTTCTACCCCGCCTGGAAAGCATCGAGGCTGGACCCCATCATCGCTCTGCGATACGAATGAACACCCCTCCCCGTGGAGAGCGAAGTCGTTGACGTGGCGTTTCTGGTAGCCGTGCTTGGCGAAGTCCCTGACCGTGACGCCTGCCTGAGAGAAATCCACCGTGTTTTGAGGAAAAGCGGGCTGCTGTCCATTACGGAAATCAAACTGGGTGACCCGGATTTCATTGCCAAGAATGAGATGACGAGAATGGGGCAATCCGCCGGCTTCAGGCTCTCTACCCGGTATGGCGGGTTCTTCCATTACACGATCAATTTCGTAAAACAGGTGTGATTTCAACCATTGATCCCCACTTCGACAGTGAGATTCCAGCTTACCGGGTGTGGCCTTCATCAAGCTTGCGGCGCCTGTTGGGATGTCGCCCGCCGCCGGCACCGGGTGCGGATTCGCTCTATCGCGTAAGATATGAGTATGAAAGCCGCTATGCCCAGGATGAGCCAGCCAAGCGGCTTGATGTAAGTGCGATAATGGTAGGTGCCTTGGGATCGGGCAGCACGACCCAGTGGGGTGAGAAGCCCGTGATCGCATCGCTGATCATGCGGTTGAGGCTAGAGCCCGTGTAACGGCATTCCCTGCTGCGACAGTCGGGATAAGGCGGGTGGTCCATGCAGGTGTGCGGTGAGACATACGGATGCTCAGCCCTCCAGTGGGCAGACCAGAGAGCCTCGATCCCCGCGTCGGGAAAGCCGAGAAAGTCGATCCCTCCTCTTCCGATCCCCAGGCTCTTCATGGCATCGAGTGCTTCACGACATCGCAGCCTTCCGTAGTCGATGAAATCGTCCGGCACCAGGAACGATCTGCCGAAGTATCGCCTTGCCCCCTCGACAAACCCGTCCCCGCTGGTCACGAAAACGACGCGGCTGGTGCCCCTGCTTGCCGCTATGAGCTGAAGCAGCCCTCCGGCGCCGAGGGACTCATCATCGGGATGGGGCGCGAACACCATCACCCGGAGCCCGCGCGGCAATTGCATGCCATCGGGCGGGACAAAAGCGCTCGACCCATCGGCCGCCCCCGACAGACTCTTATGTTCAACCTGCTGAGCATGCCGAGCATTCGAGCAACCGATGTCACAATGGCCTCGACCCCGCCCGGCGAACCATGCAAGGGTGCCTAAATTCAAGGCCGCGATGCGTTGCAGGGCTTCTCTTCGAGTCACAGTCTCTTTCACCTCCGAGAGGATAATGGGTTTCGAGACCGGGCTGAGCTCCGGGTTTGGAAGGCCAAAGCGAGGACTTGCGGGCAGTATCGAATAGATCGCCCGGAAAGAGTGATGGGGTCGGGTTCCGCAGGGTGAATGCCGCCGCCCTGCGTCGATCTTGCCTGTGGAAGAGTGTGCAGCATGGATTGCCACCTTTCATTATGGTTTGTTGTGGGAGTGAAAAGCGGAGATGGGGACAAGGGAATGCTGTCTCTGATGGTGCATGGTCGAATAAGTATCGGTGGGGCTTGGGCAAATGGGCGATGCTGCTCAGTAAGCATAGGGTTCCTCGGATCTGAATTCGAAAATGAAAGGGGGAACAGGCTCGGCGGTCTCCGTGAGGAACTCGGCCATCAAGGTGTAGTGAGGGTGAAGCAGGAGGGGGACTCCCTGGATGATCTTGAGCTCGACGTCGGGTTCTACCTCGGGAAGGGCCTGCATCCTTCCGAATACTTGAATCCAACGTCCGGCTTCCACTGCGTCAGGTGAAGCCTGGGCAGGCATATCGCCAAGGACCCGAAAACCGACCGCCACCGCATCAGCCAGGCAACAGGTTACCAGAGTGCGGGCCACGATCCAGCCGCCCGCCGTTCCAGCATCGGTTGGAACCATCACATAGCCTCGCACCACGAATCGCTCCCCTATGGCTTCCCCCTTCCTTTCTTCACAGAGGCTGAAGAGCTCGGCGGTGTTGATGCGGATGTATTCGCGACCGTTGAGAAACATGCGGGCTTCCTCGGGCTCGGCAGGATCAACCCGTGCGGGGGAACCCATGGTGGGATCCTGGAGCTCCCTGGATGTGCTCCAGACCGAGAGAAGCAGAAACCCCGAGAAAATGACGATGCCGATCGGATTGCCATGCGGACGCGGGTGAAAGACGGCGATGGCACCGACGACCGTGAGGATGCCGGCGTCACTCGCCGAAAGCCAGGTGAACTTGGGATTCAGGAAGAGCCGGTATTTGTCGGACAAGAGCAGAAGGCCCATGAAGGCGCCCAGAAGCACTATGAGAAGACCCTCAATACTTGCCGCGGTAACCTTCATGGTTCTATCCGAAGAAGACGGAAAGCGCCGCGGAAAGAGCGAAGACCGGGAGAGCAGGCATCACAATCAGGAGACCGGACGCCCTCGGTTTGAAAACGGCAATGTAGGCAATGGCGAGCTTGAGATCGACCATGGGTCCCATGCTGATAAAGGCCAGCTGCGCCACCGCCCCTGTCACCACCGATCTAGAATGGACCCACCACATGGGCTGAAATGGACCCAGCAACCGGTGGACTAACAAGGCCATGAAGAGGGCGGTGGATTAGACGCTGGAGGTCTTCATGAGTCGAAATGTATATCCAATTTGTCTATACTTTACATGTATTTATTCTGCTTCTAGCTTATAAGCAATATATGTGCCAGTATCACTTTGGCGTTGCCACGTGGCAACTCCTTAACGCTGGCAAGTGGGTCCATTCGTCGGCGGAGGGTGGGTCCACTTTTGGTCGGTGGCAACAACCGCCCCGAACGACCAGAAAGCGGCTGCCACGAAGGAATCGGCTTCGGAACAGACTGAAAGCAGCACGGCCAGAAGCATCATCACGCCCACCTCCACGAAAAGGTCTCCCTCCAAGAAGGGAGAAGCAGGGACCCAGAGGTAGACCCTGAACAGGGCAGCGGCCAAACCGCCAAGGATGAGCAGTTTGCCCATCTCGATAAACTCGGTGGCCGTGTGGCAACAGAGGTCAACGAATTTCGACCGTTGTTGATTTGCATGGTGATGAGCACACGAACAGCATGGTTGGCCGGTAGTGGCGCCCGCCGTCATGGAGCGGGGCGAGCCCTCGACCGGGACCTCCTTCATGAGGCCTGACGGGAAGAACCGGGATAGTAAAAGCCCGACCGCAGTTGCGCAGATTATCGTCAGCCCGACACGGCCGAAAACCATCCAGTAATTTCCCTGAAACGCCACATAGGTTGAAAGCAGGGCCAACGGATTGATAGCTGGAGCCGCCAGCATATAGGTGAGCGCCATTCGGGAAGGGACGCCTCTTTTCATGAGCCGGCCAACGATGGGCACGATCCCGCATTCGCAGGCGGGCAACACGAAGCCGAAGCTCAACCCAGCCAGGGACTGGAGCCATGTATGCCGCGGCACCAGGCGGATTATGCGCTCACTGGAGACGAAGACCTCGATGAGCGCTGAGAGGAGCGCACCCAGGAGGATAAAGGGTGCTCCTTCCAAGACCGTTGCGGTTGCCATCATTGTCATGGTGGCGAACTTTTGAGGCAACACGTAGTCCATTGAGAGAATCCTCATCCGTCCTCTGCAAGAAATCCGCGGAAGGGGCGCTCCATTGCCCGGAAAAATTCAAGGATCGGTCGGTTCATCCGGCAGGTTACCAGTGACGAACCGGGCCGACGTCAAGATGAACGAACAGACCATACCTCCCGACGCCGCCCATCCCCAGGTTTCTTGCGACTCTTTCCAAATCCGCCAGGGGCACCCCGGGTAAAGCCACGTCAGCAGCCATGCCTCGGGTATGAAAACTGTTTCTCGCCACATGTCCGTCCCGCCTGGCCAGCAGGCGATTGTAGGCGGGAGAACGGTACCCCGAGTAAAGAAGAAACGGCTCCTCTCCCACCCCCAGACCATTGCGGGCAGCATCGAGCAGGAGAAACAGGCGGGGGCTGATCTTTATCTCCCGACCGGTCGAAAGGCATCGAAAAAAATGGCTCAGCTGCCGGCAGCCTGAGCCATCCAAACGGCCCTTCGCATCGCAATACCGGATGCTGATGGCCTCGCCCGTATGAGCATTTTGAAAAGAGAGACTCCCGTCACACAAACCGGTACCTGCGTTCGACAGAAGCTGTGAACCGGCCATCCTCTCCGTACAATGTTTCCTGGCTTTGTGGACGGTCTTGCGCTTGAGGCAGGCTTCTGTTTCCATTGGGGGAAACATCCCGAAAGCCAGTGCTCCTCCCAATAGCATCTTGATCATTTCCCTTCTCGTCACGGTTTTTCCCTTGTCCAGGAGGGTACATTTAGTTCATTCCCAGGGAGCAAACTCATGCCGCGATGGGTGCGTTGATCAACTGGTCCCTGCGGGATAAAGCAGTTGAATCCTTCGTGAGGCTACAGAAGCCACCGTAACAGGCCCCTGGGATGAGGTGGGTCAGGAGGGAAAAACACTCCGGGGAGGAGCGCGGATGGATGCCAGGCAGGCCTCATCCCTTGTCCATAGGGATGGTTGATGAGAAAAAAAGTAATTATTATCGCACAACTTCGACAGATCGAAGTTGAGTAGTGCTATCTGGGTAGCATTGAGGGCATGGAGCAAGAGACAGGCAAGACAACGAGAGTCGCCCGGCTCCTCATGCCCGGCCGCAGGCGGACCATCACCGGTGGTGCCTTGGGCGGGCGGACCGGTAGGTGCAGGCCGGTAGGGGGTACAGGTGTGGGTCACATGGACCACAGCTGAGAGAAGGAACAACAGGATGGCCAAACCGAGGGCAAAGAACCGGCCTGATCTACCCTTTAGATTCCAAGATCGTTCGATCCCTCTCCCGGACAAAAAGCGAAAATGATCAACCATTCATCAATAACCCGACTATCAGTTCAAGAGCGGCTTTCATCGGCCAGCTGAACACATCCCACCCGCACGCTTGTGCCCATCAGGCCTCAACTGGGCGTGATGCCACCCTATCCTCATCTATCGGTAAGGCCTCGGATTGTCAAGCAGCAATTAATAAGGTACGCCAAAAAGACTTAGGCCCACCTAAATTTTTTGTTGACAAGCTATTCCGTTTCGAATAGTGGATTTCACTGGGCGCTTCACGCATCCTTCACAGCGTGAAGGGGTCAGCGATCGTTGAAGCTGAAGCTAACCGCAAGACAGGAAGGAGACGTTTCATGGCGAAGATTTCTGCATGCAATGACGGCCCTGCCGAGGACGCCGGGGCGATGGACGGTCGGTGCGCATCGTTCACACCGGCGCTTCAGCCTTCACTCGCCAAAATCCATCATTCACTCAGACAGGCCCGGGGTCTTCTTGAAAGCACCGACCATGCCGTGATGGAGTTGATTCAGGTGCACCAGATGAACTCGGTCCAGCACCTTGCGGCTCAATTGGGACACGACTTCCGAAATTCCGTGATGGCCATCGCTGCTCTAATTTCTCAGCTTGAAAAGGCCGTCCCGGTCCCGGAAGTGCGCAACAAGGCGGCGGCTGTCCGGGACGTATTGCGCAAGATCGAGACGCTGGCAACCCACCTTCGCTCACTGGGCAGCGATCCGCAGGACGATGAGATGCTGGTGCAGGACCTGTCGGGAGAAACCGTAAGGGTGGTTGAAGTGATACGCCCGTCCGTGTTTCCTGCGACAAGAATAGAGGTTGAAAAATGCTTGCGGCCGCTTCCGGTCATGCTGTCCCACAGCGACATCTGGCGGATCATGAGCAATCTGCTGATCAATTCACTGGATGCGATGCCTCAAGGAGGTCGGCTGCTGGTTTCCATCGAAGGGCGCGAGGTGGATGCCGGCTATTGTTCGGCTCATGGAAACGCACGCCCCGGGTATTTCGGTGTAATTTCGGTGAGTGACCAGGGGGTTGGGATTCCTCAGGAGGTTCTACCACACATCTTCGACCCGCTCTTTTCGACCAAAGCGACCTCGAACGGCGAAAAACGGGGCTGGGGACTGGCCATTGTCTACACACTGGTCAGCAGGAGAGGGGGGTGGATCGACGTTGAAAGCGAGGTCGGAGTGGGGACGCGGTTTGAGATTTTCCTGCCGCTGCACTGGCCCGTCCTCAACCAGAGTACCTGCTGAGAGCGCTGAGCGGGCCGTGTTTCTATCCGTCTCGAGGATGGTCCGGAACCAAATCTCCATGTCAAGCAAGGAGCGGATTATCATGCAGCCAGGCACCGTACTAAGGTCGCATCAACCAGACAACAATGCTCCGAGGGGCCCCGCCTGCGGAGAGAATCCCCCGGACCGGCCGGCACGCCGAAGGTCCTGGGAAATCGACATCCACTTCAGGTGTCCGGTGGTTGGGCTGTGCCTGGCCTTCAGCGAGCAAAAGCAACTGCTCAAGAAGGTCGGCATTCCTGTGAAACGGAAGGGTCCCTTCGAGATTCACGAAATCCTGGTTGGTCATTCGGAGACCGAAAACCCTCTTTCCCGAAGGATGGATTCTTATCTCAGCCGAAAATTCAGCCGGGAAGCGGAGGCGCTTCAGCCACTCGGGGAGAATGATTTTCTCGATCACTGGCGATCCTCCTTTCGAACCGGCGAAATCAAGGCGGTCTTCCGGGTGGCGGCGACCAGAGTGGATCTCTCCCATGCGACAAGAAGGGAGATTTTTGGCGACATCCACATGGAGATGCACGATACCGTCGAGCGCGTAGCGAGATTGAAGCGGTTGTTGGTCTTTGAGCAGACGCTGAGGCAAAAAGCGGTTGAAAAATACAAGAACGATACCGATCTGCGGAATGTCCTGCAGAGGGAGAATGCGGACCTGCAGAGTGCGGTAAGGAAGCTTACCGTCAATCTGTTGGCAATGGAAAAGGAAAAGACCGCCCTCGACGAGGAGATCATGAGACTCAAAGGCAATGCCCATGGAATCCTCGATCAGGAAAACCAGCGGCTGCGAGAGAACATTGAGGACCTGTCGCGAACAGTGAGTGAGTACAAACGACGCTTCTCCGTTCAGGAACAGGAAAACCGGCGGTTGGCGGAAAAATGGACCAGGCAGAGCGATTTGAGTGCACACCTCCAGGATCAAATGGGAGCTGTGCTTCAGCAGTGCCGGAAGATGAGCCGGTGCGAGGAGAGTTGTCCATCTTTCGACCTTTGCCGAAAACGGGTGCTGATCGTCGGGGGTGTCACCAGGATGGAGTCTTTGTACCGGGAGCTGATTGAAGGCAGCGGCGGGGTATTCGATTACCATGACGGCAATTTGAAGAACGGTTCCAAAAAACTGGAGAGCCGTCTCAAGCGGGCCGACGTCGTTTTCTGTCCCGTTAACTGCAACAGCCATGCGGCCTGCCAGATGGTGAAGAAGCTCGCTAAGAAATACAGCAAACCCATTCAGCTGCTCGCAAGCTCGAGCCTGAACGGCGTCTCGCAGGTGCTGGGCGTTGAAGGGACGGGGCGTCCTGGGGGAGTGCTTCAAAACGATGTACCGCCCGGTCTTCAATGAGGACCGGAGGATAATCGAGCAAGTGATGGGCGAAGGTTTTGGAGCAGTGTGGCATCGACCGGAACAAGTCGAATGGAAGGGAGATTGTGTTGATGTGTGCCATGGGATCGGCTGGAAGATTGAACAGGATCGGTATGGAAGCCTGCCGGAGGGGACAATTCGACGAAGCCAAAGGGAATCTGCTTGCAGCCCTGGAATTGCTTCAACGTGCGGGAGGGGGCTGCACGACGATCAAAATCCATAACAACCTCGGGATCGTCTACGAGCTCCGGGGATGCCCCGATCGGGCCGTACATCATTATGGAACGGCGCTGGAACTGATGAAGACCATCGGCTCAGGAAACCATCCGATGCATGGTCGCCTTTTGCAGAGCCTGGCAAGGGCGGCGTCTTCGGCTTCCTCGCCGGGGTGATCCAGGGCTTTCATCGAAACCGTCGGTTCTTGCCGTACCGCTGACGGCGGCACGGCAGGAGGCGAGCGTTTTTTTTTCAGAAGCAAGTTAGGGACGTCTAACTTACTTAAAGTTTTATAACACTTTCAAGGAGGTGATTAGTATGGAAAAGGGACTGATGCGAAACATGTTACCAGGCCAGAAAGGCATCATCTGCGAGGTCACCGCCCAGGGAGATCTGGGGCGCCGCATTCGTGATATGGGGCTTGTGCCGGGCACCCCCGTGGAGGTGCTGGGGCGGGCCCCTCTGCAAGATCCCGTTGCCGTTCGCCTGACGGGTTTCACCCTGACTCTTCGCAACAACGAAGCCGACTACATCATGCTGGAGAAGGAGGGCCCCTGATGGCGACTGAATACCTTATTGCTCTGGCCGGCAATCCCAATTCCGGGAAAACGACGCTCTTCAACGCCATCACCGGTGCCCGTCAGCACGTGGGCAACTATCCCGGCGTTACCGTGGAGAAGAAGGAAGGCTACCACCAAGTCAACGGGCATTCCCTCCACCTGGTGGACCTGCCTGGCGCCTATTCGCTCACAGCCTATTCTCTCGATGAGCGGGTAGCGCGCCAGTTCCTCGTCAACGACCGTCCCCGGTTGGTGATCGACATCATCGACGCCACAAACCTGGAACGGAACCTCTATCTTACGGTCCAGTTCCTGGAACTGGGTGTGCCGCTCGTGATTGCCCTCAACATGGTGGATGAAGCGAAGGCCGGGGGAGTGCAGATCAACGTTAAAGAGTTGAGTCGGCGCCTGCAGCTTCCCGTCATTCCGACGGTGGGCAGGAACGGAACGGGAACCAGCAAACTGATGCAGGCAGCCCTGGAGAGGTGCAGCATGGAAGCTCCCT
The DNA here is from genome assembly GCA_964441945.1 of uncultured Syntrophobacteraceae bacterium. Classification (GTDB taxonomy): domain Bacteria; phylum Desulfobacterota; class Syntrophobacteria; order Syntrophobacterales; family Syntrophobacteraceae; genus JADGQM01. Next base: position 21,899 of record CAYTWB010000032.1, on the reverse strand, counting down.
GGACTCCATTGCGCCTTTCCTACGGTCAGGATGTGGATGAGGTGCTCGACCGGATGGAGTGGTTGATCGAGGGGGCCGGCTTCCTGACGGACCTTTATCCGCCGCGCTGGCTCGCCCTCAAGTACCTGGAGGGGGATGAGGACGTCATTCGAACGGGCGGAGAACGAGACCGGGAATTGTCCTGGCAGCTCATCAAGCAGACAGACCGGCTCACGGAACACTTGCAAAAGACCCTGAACACCACCCCTGAAGCGGTGATCGCCGACCACCGTTACGGTTTTATCCGCGCCTTGCTGCGCGACGGCGTGCTGCAGCGGGATGAAACCACACAACGCCTGCACCTGACGACCAGACTCGACCAGCTGCTCACCAACCGCTTCTTCGGCCCCGTCATCATGTTCTCCATTCTCTACGGCATGTATGCCTTCACCTTCAGTCTGGGGGAGGTGCCGGTGGGCTGGCTGGAAACGGCCATCGGCGCGCTTGGCAAGTGGGCGGAAAGCATCCTGCCTCCCGGACTTCTCCAGTCACTCATCGTCTCCGGGGTCATCGGCGGCGTCGGCGGCGTGGTCGGCTTTGTTCCCCTTATCCTTTTCATGTTTCTGGGCATTACTTTTCTGGACGATACGGGCTATATGGCTCGGGCCGCCTACATGTTCGACCGGGTCTTTCGCCTGTTCGGGCTGCACGGGAGCTCCTTCATGGCTTTTATTGTCTCGGGGGGAATCGCCGGGGGATGTGCGGTCCCGGGGGTCATGGCCACACGAACGCTGAGAAGCTCGCGGGAACGGATGGCCACCATCCTGACTGTTCCTTTCATGAACTGCGGCGCCAGGCTGCCTGTTTTTGCCCTGCTGGTCGCCGCGTTTTTCCCCGACGGCCAGGCCTGGATGATGCTCTTCATCACCATCCTTTCCTGGGGCGGGGCACTGCTGGCAGCCCGACTGCTGCGCTCGACGCTCTTCAAGGGCCCGGCTACCCCCTTTCTCCTGGAACTGCCGCCCTACCGGTTGCCCACGTTCCACGGGCTGCTCATTCACACCTGGGAGCGCACGTGGATGTATCTCAAGAAGGCCGGTACGGTGATCCTGGCCATCTCGATCCTGCTGTGGGCCATGATGACCTTTCCAGAGCTCCCGGAAGCATCCCGGCAGCAATTCGAGCAGCAACGGGAAAGCCTCCTCGCCACAGTCCCGGAAGACGTGAAGGCGCTGGTCGAGGCGGAGCCGATTGAAGGCGAGCCGGGACCGGTCGGGGACCTGCGGCGGCAATTGCGCGAAACGAATGCCGAGGAAGCCCAGGCAGCCCTGAAGCATTCCTTGGCCGGCCGGATGGGCGTGGCCCTCGAGCCGCTGGGCAGCCTGTGCGGCTTTGACTGGCGGACCAATGTGGCACTGGTGGGTGGTTTTGCCGCCAAGGAGGTGGTTGTCTCCACGCTTGGCACCGCCTTTTCCCTGGGCGAGGTGGATCCCGAGGAAAGCACGTCGCTCAGTGATCATCTGGCGGCGGCCCCCCGTTGGAATCCCCTGGTGGCCCTGTCGCTCATCGTTTTCACTATCTTCTATGCGCCATGCTTTGTCAGCGTCGTCTGCATCGTGAAGGAAGCGGGGAGCTGGAAATGGGGGCTCTTTTCCCTCGTCTTCAACACGGTGCTCGCTTTTGGTGCGGCCGCGGCCGTGTTCCAGATTGGGTCGCTTTTGGGCTTTGGTGTCAAAACCCTCTAAACGGTTGTATGGTATGAACAGGAGGAAGGAGCCATGAGAACCATTCGATATGTTTTGGCGGTGCTTTTTGTTTTGGCTGTTGCCTTGCCGAGCCCGGTTCGGGCGATGGAAGAGGCCCCCGGGGCTGGGGGAGTGGTCCTCGCGGCCGCGACTCCCGGGGAGAGCCCGGTCATCGGGGGCCGAGGCGAGGGTTTCGAGCCGGCAGCCGAGGCGGCCAAGGATGAGGAGATCCCCGCCACCTTCGGGCCCCTCGTCACCGACACCGCGATTCCGGTCGAGAAGGGCCAGTTTGTGATTCAACCGACCTTTGCCTGCAGCTTCGTCAACGACAGTTTTGGCAATGACTGGCACCGGGGTTCGGCCGGAGGGAATTACCGGACTTTCAGCATGGACTGGAAACTGACTTACGGCCCCATGGAGAATATGGAGGTCTTTCTGGTTATCCCCTACGCCTACAACTGGGCTGGAAGCATCGAGGAAAGGGGTCCCGACGGCAAGAGCTCCGCGAATGCCGGCGGCCTGGGCGATTTCAACCTGACCCTGAAGTATCGGCTGTTGCAGGAAACCCCGTGCGTTCCGACCGTCACGGCATTATTCGCCACCGATTTTCCCACCGGGAAATTCAAGGGCCTGGATCCCCATAACCTCAATACCGATGTCATCGGCGGAGGGGCCTATGTCTTCACGCCCGGTTTCAATATTTCCAAATATGTCAGCCCGTTCCTCTTTTACGCCAACGTGTGGTACTCCATGCAGACATCCTATACGGACGATGAGGGGAGCCAGTACCCGGGCGATTTTGTCACCCTCAACCTGGCTGCGGAATACCCCATCACCGAGAAATGGGTAGCCCTTCTGGAGTTGACCAGCTACTGGGGCGGGGGGCGCCTGTTCGGGCCAAAGACCAATGTGCCCCGGGAATCGCTGGTCTCCGTCGTGCCGGCCATTGAATACATGGCCACCGACAAGTTTTCCGTGGCCCTGGGATTGAATATCGATGTCGCCGGCAAAAACGCCGACGCTGCGATCTCGCCGTTGCTCTCCATGATCTATGCGTTTTAGTGGCTGCCGGATGGGCCTTTAAAAGGTGAACTCAACGGAGCGCTCCGTTCGTGCAGGGATATCACAACCACGAGCGGAGCGCTCTCCTGCCACGCGAGGAGGTTGAAGTCATGTGTATTATGGTCCTCAGTTCCACCAGCAAGCTGCCGTCGATCCTGCAGAAACTGGACCGCATCGACGTCTCGCATCTCTATTTCTTCAATACTGACACACCCTGCGGTCTCGGTGTCCCCCTGCTTTCCCTGGTCCCTTTTGCGAACCTCCTGGTTTGTGAGGACAGGGTGCTCGATGAGACGAGCTTTCGAAATGGAATGTTGTTGGGGGAAGCAAGACGAATGCAGATTCCGGTGTTGAGTGAAACGTCCCTGAGCGAAGCCCTGCGCTCTTGAGGCCCGGTCTCCTGAAGAGGTTGGGCAGCCTCCCCTCCCGGCCGGTCAATGTTGGTGAATTAAGGATTTCAGCCGGTCTTTTGGGCGGGCGTAAAGCCCGCCCCTACGTTGCCGGACAACCATTCGCCGGGTGGGTCTTATGCCCGACCGTAGGGGCAGACGGCGGTCTGCCCCTACACACTACCCGTCGCCTCGGCTCTATCGCCCGTAGGGGCGGGCTTTATGCCCGCCCGCCTTGATCTTAATTCAGCGACATTGTCCCGGCCGGTACGATGGTGCGAGAAAGAAGGCAAGAAACCTGTCTGGGGAAAGCACTTTATTGGGACGCTTCTTCGTGATTGGCCTTGCATGTCGGGAAGCAACCAGAGTATTCAAAGTGGCAGCCTTCGGTGATAAGGCCGGCTTCTGTGCTGAGAGCTCTCTCCAGCAGGGATATCGCACAAGTTCTGAATAAGGAGTCCCTCCATGTTGAACTCGCTCTTGTTGAAGATGCTCAACCTTGAAGCTTCCTCGCCCCGGAACAAGCCAGTGGAAATCATCAAGTCCCTTTGTATCCGAGAGGGAAGCGCTATCGCCGACCTTGGTTCGGGAGGCGGGTATTTCACTCTCGAATTCGCCAGGGCGGTCGGCAGCGGCGGCAGGGTCTACGCAGTGGACAACCAGCTGAAAAACCTGAATTTCATCGAGCGCCTGGCTGACCATGAAGGACTGCATAACATTACTTTCGTCCTGGCGACAGGCGACCGGATGGAGCTCCCGGAATCCGGGCTCGACCTGGTTTTTGCGAGAAATGTGTTCCATCACCTACCGGAACCCCCGAATTGTTTCCGGAAACTCAAAAGATACCTCAAGCCGGATGGAAAGGCGGCAATCATCGAATACAAGCCAAAGGGGGGCTTCAACTTTGTCACCATGTTCAAGCACTTTACACCCGTCGGTTTGATACGGAGTGACATGGAGAAGGCGGGCTTCCTTTTGGTGCAATCCTTTGATTTCCTGCCCAGGCAGACCTTTGGCCTGTTCGGCATCACAGAAGGCGGAACAGACTGAACGGAGGCACTGGAACCACGATCCCCCCACATCGCGGCCTTGCAGAACCATCACGGGGTGGTACCTTGTTCAGATGGCAGCCCTCAGCCACTTCTCCCCAAAGATGGCATCCTAACTCTCTCCCGCCTGTCAGCCGAACAGCTTGAAATCGCGCGTTGTTCAGAGTGTCCTTGTAATCTCTGCTCCCTGAAAAAGGCTGACGGAAACACGTTGCATACTCGCGTTCTTGGGCCTATCCTTGTTGCGGGCTTTGCATGAGAAAATCACAGACATGTCAACCAGGTTATGATTACATGCTCGGTCCGGGTGCAGGGGAACCTTATCCTCTTCTCCTTCATCCCCGTATCTGAACGATCGGTGCCACCCAGCAGGAGCTTTGTTTGTCTCTTTCTCGAATACTCTATAATGCTTTCTTTAGCCGAGCTTCTGATACGTTCCGGGCATTGTGGATACGTTAGAAGAAAGTCTCTTGACGCCCGAGGATGATGAGTGTGGTTGAAATGAACTCAGAAAAACGTGTTTTGGAAGAAACCGCTGAGGCCTTGGCGGAGGACATCTATGGTAGACTGTTGCCAAGGAATCTACAGCTTATCCCAGGGATCTGCGACGTTTACGAACTTGAGCTCGCGTTCTATGAGAGCAGAATCCTCTCCGATGACGAGATTGTCCGTCGTGGTGCCTACTTTGCTCAGGTAGGCGAAAGCCCAACTTACCACACTCTGATTTGTAGTGGAGAAGCACTGCGCCTGCCGCGTTTCTCTTCGGCAAGGCTTCGCTCATTCTTTGAATCCAAGCAATTCAAGACCGGGTACGCCACTCATGGCCTCTTTCCTTATCGTGGTAAGTTCCACCCCCAGATGGTCAAGGCCTTGATCAACATCATGGGGCTGAAACCAGGAGAGACCGTGCTCGATCCGATGATGGGTTCGGGAACGGTGCTCATAGAGGCATGCCTGATGGAGATTAAATCCATAGGCATAGACGCGAGCCCGTTCTGCCGGTTTATGGCCCGAGCCAAGCTCGCCGGCTTGACGGTGCCCATTGAGCCCATTCGCATTGCTCTGAGAAACTGTAGAGCGGTTTTCAACCACTTACAGCAAGGCATCGGCCACACTATACCCGGTTCCAAAGTACAGTCGCGGGTGCCTTCCTCGTTCTTTCAGGAACCTATCGAGGATTATATCTCTTGCATCGGAACCGGCACTGGACTGTCGAAAAGCGTCATGTCCCAACCGGTTCGAGATTTCCTCCTTCTCGCCTATTTGGACAGCGCGGGTTACTCAGAAAGGAGCACGCGCACCTCCCCTTACGAGCAGTTTCGCGCCATCCTGCAGCGATATCTGTTTGTGGCCGAAAAGATCCAGAAAGTCCTTGTCAAGGTTGATCTGGAGTCGGCATCAGCGATCTCACTGCAAGGGGATGCTCGTTTCCTACCGCTGAGGGACAGATCCGTTGACGGTGTCCTTTTCTCGCCGCCATACAGTTTTGCCATTGATTACTTGAAAAATGACTCGTTTCACTTGGACTTCCTGGGTGCCGACATCAATGCCCTGCGGGAAGTAATGATCGGCCTTCGCGGAAAAACCCCTCGAGAGAGATTTGATCTCTATCAGTCGGATATGGAAGAAGTGCTTTCCGAATGCAGCCGAGTGCTGCGTCCTGGCCGCTTCTGCACCATTGTTGTGGGTACCAACGACAATCAAATTGGGCGGATTTTGGGAATTCCCGCCAGCAGTGTTCCGGGGATTGAGGAAATGCTCCTCAACATAAGCGCCAGATACGGATTCCGTCCGGCTCTGAAACTGGCTCGTCAAATTACTGGAATGGCAAACACCATGCGGACTGAATACATCATGATTCTACAGCTCAAATGAAAACGCAGGCTACTGAAGGGCTCTGCCGTCGGTACCTTTGGGAATGCGTGGTACGGAAGAACTCACGCCATCATGTTCGACAGCAATAACGGCGAGAAGTCCCTCCTGAACCTTTAGTGCTCCCCAGAGGCCGAAATAGGGTTCGATTTCCGCGAAGTTGCCAATGCGGTCGGTGAGATAACGGTACATTGCGCGAGTGGGGAGCACCAATACCCCACCGATGAAGATCCCTCGCAGCATGCCGAGAGCCATCTTATTCAGGGCACGATGGCTGGATGAGACGTTGCCTGTCTCCCATTCCATGCAAAATAGCCTGGTTCCGACCAGAAGGGTTGCATCAACAGGACCCGGTCGCCTCATGCTAGCGACGTCCACACGGGTTTCAAGATCCCAACCCTGTGCCTTAAGATGCTGCATGCACGCATCCTTTATAGGTTTTACGCCGCTGCCCTCGCCACGCTTTTTGCCCGGCTCGTCACGAAGCGTGAAGGCGCCTGAACGAGGGGGCCATTGGATGGAGTGGATGGCACTCTTGATATGGTTTTCAATAGTCTTCCATTCAGGTGAGGAAGAGAACCCGCCAACATCAATCAGACGCTCTATCCGGATTATCTTCATTGGTCAGTTTACCCATTTGCCCAATATCTTGTCCTGATGCTGCGTAAGCTTGCTCCACACGCAGAACGATTTCAGAAGGTGAGGTCTTCAGAGCGACAGCCAACTGGAAAATGGTTCTCAGGGAAGGGCTCTTGCGGCCGCGTTCGAGCTGGCTGATGTAGGTACGATGACAGCCGCTCTCGAAGCCGAGTTCTTCCTGCGATATCTTCCGAACTTTCCGCAGATCCTGTAAGGTCAGTCCGAATGCATCTTCGACGGTCAAGGGCGTCCCCCCGTAATTATTTCTGCTTTCCAGTGTTGCTTCAGCGTGTAGGATGATGTAGACTAAAAATCTACAGACTATAGTATTCATCTTGGCGGTCAATGTGTTCGAGGATGTTGCTGATGAGTTATTCGGACTTGTATAAAGCACTGGGGATAAACGCCGCGGATCGATTTGCGGTAAAACGCTTCGCCGACGTTACAGGTGTGCCGCTGGACCGCCTTCAGCATTACAACGAGAGCAATACGGTGCCGACGGGAGGCGATCTGGACCGGATATGCAAGGCATCGGGTCTGTCGCCGGCGGAGTTGATGCTTAGGATGGGGATCCTTGATCGCCGCCTGGTGACAGCGATCAAGAACCATGCGAAGGAGGTTCTCGATCTGATCCGGCACGATATTGAGCAGCCGGAAAATCATCAGGAGCCTCCGCCGGTCGTTTTTGAGACGACTTTAGGGCGGCTCCATCAAGGGGATTGCCTGGCCCTTATGCATCATATGGCAAGCGACAGTATCGACATGATCTTTGCCGATCCGCCGTTCAACCTTAAGAAGCTCTATCCCTCAGGGGTCAATGATGATCTCAAGGAAGCCAGGTACCTGGAGTGGTGTGAGCGGTGGGCGGCTGAATGTGCCCGGCTGCTGAAGCCGGGCGGAAGCCTTTTCTTCTGGAACATCCCGAAATGGAGTACCCACATTGCCGGGTATCTCAACGGCCGCCTCACCTTTCGGCATTGGATAGCGGTGGACATCAAATACAGCCTCCCTATCCCGGGGCGGCTCTATCCGTCTCATTACTCCCTGCTTTACTACTGCAAGGGCGATAAGCCCAAAACGTTTCACCCTGACCGTCTGCCCATGGAAATCTGCCCGGCATGCAAGTCGGATTTACGCGACTATGGCGGGTACAAAGACAAGATGAATCCACTGGGAGTCAACCTCACCGACGTCTGGATGGATATCGCACCGGTACGGCATTCCAAGTACAAGAAGCGGCGAGGCTCAAATGAGCTGTCTCTTAAGCTGATGGATCGCATCATCCAGATGTCCTCGGAAGAGGGGGATATCGTTTTTGACCCCTTCGGCGGTTCTGGGACCACTTACGTGGTAGCGGAAATCAAGCGGCGGCGGTGGATCGGTATCGAACTGGGACCGGTTGACGCTATTGTCAGTCGCTTTGAAGACATTAGGAACGAAGAAGCTTTCATCGAAAGAATCCGTCGGAACTGCAACTGCCTCTTCACCAAAGAAACGCAGGACGCCCGTCGCCGATTGGGCTTATGGACGTGCGATTCCGTCTGCAAGACAAACAGAACCGGCTGCTAGCCCAGAGAAACCCACATGAACTGACCCGACGCGGCACCAGCTTCATGACCTTCTCTGGTTTGGCGCGCGCCTCAAGAGCAGCTCAAAATCCAGGCGATCCTGGAAGCGCTTTTTTCTGGTGCGGTGAATGTCAACCGTATAGGAACAACTTCCCGGACCTTCGACACTTTGCTCTTCCCAGCGTTCGTGGCCTCTGGGGACCATGGCTACGAGCGCACCGTTCGAGGCGCAGGCAGCGACGGCAACGTTTTCCACCGTCTTCACCTCACACAGCAGGCGTCTGTCGCTGTCCAGCGTGTCTTCCGACAGCACCACCAGATCGCATCCCAGCTTGGCGAAGGCCACGGCAAGCTCCGGGTGGAAGAAGGAATCAAACGGAGCGATCCCAATCTTTGCCGAACGATAAGAAATCATCGGAAAGGGGAAGCCGGAGTCCCGGTGCTCAGCGGTGGCCGGGTCCCACTCACAATGGATGTCCGGTGTCGAGAGGACATAGGTCCTGCCGGTGGCCTCGTGAACGAGGGCCGTGCTCAGGGCAACATCACAGCGCCTGGCCAGTTCATGGAGCCTGGTTCCGTCAATCGAATCGTTCGACAAGGGTGGAAACACGAAGAGCCCCGGTGCTTCCCCTCCCTGCTCCTTGATCCTTTTCTCCAGGGATTCCGCTGTTGCGGAATTGTTTCCGGGGACTATGCAGTGGACGTGCAACGGCCCGGCTTCCGGAAGCCCGTAGTGGCCGGTAAGGTCGTCCACCAGGCGCAGGTCGAGGTAGATGGGGGAATAGTGGGGCGGCGTTCGGGTCTTGAGCTTCCGTCTTCTCGATAGGCCGTGCAGCTTCCCCTTGTCGTCCAGGGGGAGGTCCACCAGAAAGACTGCGGATTCGCTCGAAGATGACGAAAACAGCTCCCGGCCCTCGGCATCATAGACGCATGAGACAGCCTCACGGCAATCCATGATACGATCCTTGCCGCTCCGTCCGCAGGCGGCCAGAAAGAAGCCGTTTTCCAGCACGCGTGCTTTCCACAGTTCCTTCGGATCGAGACCGCCCGGGGGCCAGTTGGCGGGGACCCAAAGGAGGTCCACCCCTTTCAGGGCCAGTGACCGTGGCAGCAGGCCGTAGTAGGTGTCCGAGCAGATGAGCACCCCCATTCGCCCCCAGGGCGTCTCGAAGGTGCTCTTTTGAGTGGGCCGGCCCGGGCAGGCCCAGCGCATTTCGGAACTGATCTTTCGATGTTTGCAGACCGGTTTGCCGTTCGGCCCGATCATGACAGCGCTGTTGTAATAAATCCCGGTTGCCTCATCCCGCTCCGCCAGGCCGATTCCGATATATTTCCCATATTCGCGGGCGATACGGGCGAGCTCCACGACCGTCTCTCCGGTGTCGGGCTCGATGTATCCGGCAATGTCCTCGCGGGAAAGAAAGGAATAGCCCGCCAGCGGCATTTCGGTATTCAAAATGACGTCAGCCCCCCGCAAAGCCGCTTCAAGGTTCCATCGCAGGATGTTCTTTCGATTGGTCTCGAGGTCTTTGTAGCGAACTTCCAGGTGGACCAGGGCAAGTCTTAGCTGTCTTTTCATCACGGCCTCTCGGATTTCATACGGGTTTCAACATCATGCGCTCACTGCTTTGATTGACGAACCACGAAAACCGCCAGGGCAAAGCACACCACTGCCGCGGCGCACAGGTAGAGCAGCGGCGTCAGCGGGGTGGGGTCACCCAGCGCCGCTGCCCGAATGAGCTCTGCAGCCGGTGTTAGGGGAAGGACCTTGACGACGGTTTGCACCCATTCCGGGTAGAGGTCGACCGGAAAGAACGTGCCGCAAAGAAAAGCCATCGGTGTGATCACAAAGCTCGATAGCATCCCCTGATCCGCATGGGAGCGGGCCACCATGGCCGTGCAGATGGCGAGCGAGGCAAAGATGAAAGTCGTTAGAGCCACCGCCCCGGCCAGCTTCGGAGAGAGGTGTATCGGGACCTGAAAAACGAGCCCGATGACGATGACGATCCCGGCTGCAATGCCACCCCGCAGCATGCCGCTCAGGATCTCGCCGACGGCATACGCCCAGTCCGCCACGGGAGCGGATCGGATTTCATCGAAGGTCTTCCAGTAGAACCGGGAGATGTTGATCTCCGACGACATGGCAAAGCTGTTCATCATGCTGCTCATGGCGATGAGCCCCGGCAGCATGAAAGCCATGTAATCGGCCCCGCCGGAGGACATCCGGGCGCGGGCGGCCCACCCGAAGGTTATCAGGTAGAGAAGCGGCGATATTGAAAAAGAGAACGCGTACCGCCAGAATTTACGCTTTAGAATGAGCATTTCGCGCAGCATGATGGCCATGACCTGACGCATGTTGCGGTTCTCCTTTCCTCTCGTTCGGGTTGACGCGCCGTCCGGTGATCCGGATGAATACATCCTCGAGGTTCGCATGGCGGATGGTCGTTTCCACATCCAGGTTCGCAATATGGCGGGCCGCGTCTTCGCGGGTTTCAAAAAAGGCAAACTCGGTGTGAGTGGGATGAGCGATATCCACCACCACGCGGCCGACCTGATCGATCAGCTCAGCCGGGCTTCCTTCGGCAATGAGGCGCCCCTGATCGATGATCGCCACGCGGTTGGACAAGAGCTCGACCTCGTCGATATAGTGCGAAGTCAGGACGACGGTGCGCCCGGCATCCCGCAGACGGCGGATCAGTTCCCATACTTTCCGGCGGGTATGGGCGTCCAGTCCCACCGTGGGTTCATCAAGGAGCAGCACCGGAGGATCGTGAATCAAGGCTCGGGCAATGGACAACCGCCGTTTCATGCCTCCGGAATACTTGCCGACAGTGCGGCCTGCCACTTCGGTGAGCTCGGCAAAGACAAGCATCTCCTCCGTCTTCCGCTTGACGTCGGTCCAGTCCATACCGAAAAGGAGCCCATGGATGATGAGGCTCTCCGCTCCGGTCAGTTCCGGGTCGAAATTCAGGGTCTGATGCACGACCCCAATCTGTGCTTTGGCATCGATCGGCCGCTTGACGACATCGCAGCCATGGATGGCGGCGGTCCCTGAAGTCGGGTTGGTCAGGGTGGAGAGGATGCGAACGGTCGTGGTTTTCCCGGCGCCGTTCGGTCCGAGCAGACCAAAGACCTGCTCCGCTTCGATCCTCAGGGTGAGGTCGTCCACGGCAAGCGTGCTGCCGTATCGTTTGCTAAGATGTTCAATGACGATCATCGATTCCCTTTTCTCGCTCTTAAAAGCCGGCAGACGGATCAGAATTCAATGCCCCTCTGAGCCTTAACGCCCGCCTTGAGGGGGTGTTTGATGTCACGCATCTCCGTGACCAGGTCCGCTATATCGATGAGCGACGTCGGCGCATCACGTCCCGTGATCAGGACGTGCGTCGCTTCGGGCTTTTGCCGCAGGCAGGCCAGGACTTCCCGTTCATCCAGCATCCCGAGGTTCATGGCGTAAGTGAATTCATCAAGAATGACGAGATGATGCCGTCCCGCCTCGATTTTGCCCCTTGCCAGTTCCCATCCGTCGCGGGCCGCCCGGCGATGATCCTCGGGGTCTTTGATGTTCCAGGTGAAGCCTTCCCCCGCAACGTGGAACTCGAGAAGATCGGCAAATCTTTCGGCGGCATGCAGCTCGCCGACCTTCCAGATCCCTTTGATGAACTGAATGACACAGACCGGCAGCCCATGCCCCAGGGAACGGAATGCCAGGCCGAGGGCTGCGGTGGTCTTCCCCTTGCCGTAACCGGTGTGGACCATAATGAGACCTTTAGTCGCCATGAGAAACCTCCTCGACGGTGGGGTTGGGCCATTTTTCCTGAAAGCCGAGGGCCAGGGCATAGGCCGTCAGCCGCACGAAATTCGGGTTGGTGAAGTCCGGGCGGGCCGCTGCAAGGGTGTCCCGATAAGCGTCGAGGCGCGTGTAGTCACCGGAGACAGCGGCGGCGATTTGAGCCCCGAAAGTCGCCCCCAGCTCCGGGACGCAACTTCGCGGAAGGATTCCCCAGACGACCTTGTCGCGAACATGGACCAGGGCGGCAACGGCGGCCACCACCAGGGGATCGCGCTCGATCACCGTGAAGTTGTTCCTCAAGAGAACCGCTTCAGGTCCTTCAAGGTGAAGGGCAATGGCTTCCAATAAGTCCGGTCCGCTTGTCCCGAATCGCTCCAGGTGTAAAACGGCCGAACGCTGTCCCTCGGGTGTGAGATGATTTTGCAGCATCAGGGTTTCGCAGACCGCGTCATGGACCGTCTTGCCGATGAGCTCGCCCAGAACACAGTGTTTGCCCGCTCCGGTCAGCGGCATGCCGGTGTTCAGCCGAGCGGCGACGGCAATCTGATCGGTCCCCGTGCCGGTCGCCAGACCGTCGGAATAGCGTGAACCGACGGCCAGTTCCTGCAGTGCCGCCGTCTTGGCTTCGGTGGCGGTGATCACGGACCGCACGATGGCACCGGGGGTCAGTTCCCGGTTGATGAAAAGGAGGGTGTTGATGGTCCCGTGCGAAACGGATTCCCGGCCGCCGACTCGCTCAAAGGAACCATTTGATTCATAGACGCTGGCCGGATCTCCGGCCCTCCCGGAATTGGTTTCCACGCCTCCCGTGCACACCGCCACCACTTCAAGATCACGGGAGATTTCCCGGCGAACGGCGGCGTATCGCATGTTGGCCGCCGTTCCCAGGGTGGCGCACTCTTCGGGGGGCAGGCCGTGGCGGCAGGCGATCACCCGGCGGTAGGCGCGCGGGTCCTGCGATACCAGCCTGTGAATGGGACGGTGATGGCCCGACGGTTCACAGGACTGATGGTTGTAGAGATGTGTCAGGTTGTCGTGCAACCCCCCGGCCGCCGAACAGGTGGAAAGCACCCGATGCGGGACCAGAAAGCGCGCGAAAACAACCTTGTCTTCGCGATGAATTTCCACTCCTTCGTAGAAAGTGCCAAGCAGCATGTTGGTAGTTCCTCTTTAATCGGCAAAACGCTTCTGAGTACAGTCCCGCAGAATAAGTGACCACGTTGCTTATCCTGCTGCACGGGCTTGCAGCCCGAGGTAACCATGGGCGGGATGCCCATGCCACGGACAATAGTCACTTTATTGTGTGGAGATGATCCGGCGTCATCAAGCCGGCGTCCTCTCCATTGCTTCTTCGATGTCGCCTTCCACATCCAGGTAGGCGTTGCGCAGCTGTTCCCGCATCTCGTCCGTGGCCTGCCACATGCCGCGCTCGATGGTTTCCAGCAGTTTGTCCAGGATGTTTTGCAGGGCATAGGGGTTCACTGCTTTCAGCCATTCCCGCATAGCGGGGTCCAGCGCATACCTGGCTGCGACCCGCTCGTACATCCAGTCTTCCATGACCTCGGCCGTGGCGTCCCAACCGATGATAATGTCCATGACCTTCGAGATATCTCCCGCCCCCTTGTAGCCGTGCCTCTTCAAACCCTCAAGCCATTTGGGGTTTAAGAGCCGGGAGCGCAGAACATGTCTGGTTTCTTCGCCGGTAGTGCGCAGGGCTACGCGCCGCGGGTCCGAACTGTCTCCCACCAGGGCAAAAGGCATCGACCCTCGGACCGTGGCCGCGGCGGCGATCAGTCCTCCGTAGTAGTTGTAGTAGTCGGTGCAGGACATGATGTCATATTCGCGTGAATCCTCGTTCTTGACCGTTACCTCCATGCGGGAGAGCATTTGGCGGAAAAGCTCCGGGGACTGCGTCCCATAGATACCCTGGCCGTAGGCATGGGCGGAATAGCGGATGTAGACCTCGCCAAGGTCCTGCTGCGTTTTCCACTGTTTCGATTCGATCAGTTCCTCCACTCCCGCCCCGTAAGTGCCGGGGGGACACCCGAAGACACGCAGGGTGGCGAGCCTCCAGGCGTTTTCCTCCGTCAACCCGCTGTCCCGGTACTTCTGACGATCGACCAGCACGTGCCGCCGGATGAAGTTGGTTTCGGGCGCCTCCTCCAGGGCCGCCACCATGCGGATGGCGTCGTCGATGAGCTGAACGAGATTGGGAAAGGCGTCCCGAAAGAAACCGGAGATACGGGGAACCACGTCGATGCGCGGACGGGCGAGCTCTTCCCCGGGAATGACGGCAAGGCCCTTCACCACTCCGTTGGCCTGCCATACCGGCCGGATTCCCAGGAGGTAAAGGACCTCGGCAATATCATCGCCCCGGGAGCGCATGGTGGGTCCGCCGTAGACGATGATGCCGACACTCTCGGGATAGCGCCCCTCTTCCTTGAGATAGCGTTCCAGCAGCACGTCACCAAGGGCTTTGCCCACCTCCCAGGCAGCGGGAGTTGGAATGATGCGCGGGTCGAGGGAAAAGAAATTGCGGCCTGTCGGGAGGATGTCCGCCTGACCGCGCGTGGGTGCCCCCGAAGGACCGGGCGGCACGAAACGACCCGCAAGGCCTTTCAGAGAGGCGTCGATTTCCTCTGTTGTGCGGCGAATGTTGGGGACAAGGACTTCGACGACGTATCGGAGCACCATCTCGAGTCGCGGGAAGCGATCACCGCACTGGTCCTTGATCAGCTCCGAAACGGCGCGGGGGTCGAACCGCCGCGCCGCCAGTGCCGCCATAAGCGTGAGCGCCCAGTTGTGAGCGCGTTGAATGAGCTGCCCGCCCGTTTCACCCCCTGCTCCCGGCACCCCTTCTCCCCTGTAGGCGAGCAGGTCGTCGTAGCGATAGCCCATCGCGGCGATCAGCTCCTCTCGCAGGGAGGGTACGTCGCCGTTGGGCAACCGTGTCAGCTGCACCAGGAATTCCACGAGCCGGTCGCCTTCAGGCGGCTGTCCGAGGATGTGCAGGCCGTCTGCGATCATGGTGTCGGAAAGTTCGGAGAGGGTGCTGTGAAGGCGGGCCAGGAAACCTTCCATGTCCCCCAGCGCGTCCTCCCTGGTGAGGGAAAGATCATGGTGGAGGTCGGCCGCCTCGACCGCTTCCCAGAGCAGTCCACCCAGCACCGGCAGCTTGCCGGGGTCCTGCCGGGCAGCCTCGGTGTATTCGGCGAGAGTCCGCTCCACCTCCGTCAGATCTTCATAGAGGTCCGCGTTGGTGAAGGTCGGGGTAAGATGATCGATGATGCAGCAGTAGGAACGCCGCTTTGCCTGGATCCCCTCACTGGGATCGTTGATGATGTACGGGTAGACATTGGGTAGGTCCATGATGGACAGATCGGGATAGCATTCTTCGCTCAGCCCCAGAGGTTTTCCCGGCAGCCACTCCAGGGATCCGTGCTTGCCCACGTGCACGACGGCGTCCGCTTTGAACACATTCCTGATCCAGCGGTAGTGGGCCAGGTAATGGTGCGGTGGAGAGAGGTGCAGGTCGTGGAGGATGGCTTCCGGGTTTTCCAGATAGCCGCGGGGCGGCTGAATGGTGAGGAAGACATTTCCGTTCACCAGGCCCGCAAAATAGAGGGTGTCCTCGTGTACAAAGAGACTGCCGGGCATCTCACCCCAGTTTTCGGTCATTTTTCGCTTCACGGTGTCCGGCAGGGCCTCGTGCCAGGGGATGAACATCTCTCGAGAAGCCGACGCCTCGGCCCGCTCCGCCATTTGATCGGAGGTGAGCCACCGCCGGTCGCACGTCATGCGCTCCAGCATCTCGTTCGCCAGTTCGTCGCCGTCGGCATAGGGGCGGTCGAGGCGGTAGCCTTCCCCGGCCATGGCGTCGAGCAGGTGCTTTACCCCGGCGAAGCTGTCGAGACCGAAGGCGCAGCCGATGCGGTCGTTTCGCGGCGGGTAGTGATGAAAGACAATGGCAATCCGCTTTTCCGCATTGGGTTTGCGGCGCAGTTTGGCCCAGTTCAGAGCAAGCCGGACCATGGCGGGCACCCGGTCCGGGATCGGGACCAGGCGCGCGAGCAACGCTCCGGTTATGGGATCGATGGTGTCTTCCTCCCGCGTCGCCACCGGCAGGGTGATGAGGTTGCCGTCGAATTCCGGCTGTGCCGCCTGAAACGTGACGTCCATAACACTCATCCCCTGAACGCTCTCCTTCCATACGGCGTAGGGGTTTGTGCTGGTCATGGCCTGGAGCACGGCCACGTCGAGCTCGGGGAACAGCCGCCGGTAGTCAGCATGGGTGAGCGTCATGGACATGGACATGACATTGATCAGAACATCGATGCGAGGCCGGCCGCCGTCCATGAAATAGGTCTGGATGATCTCGTCGGAACCCCGGTTGCCCAGGGCGGCATCCTTCAGCCGCATGCTGAAAACCGTGAGGACGTTGGCTCCTTGAGCTTCGATTTCACGAATGAGGGCGTCGATGTGGGCAAGATTCCCGTTCAGCCAGTAGGTCTGGAACGTCCACAAACCCACGGTGGGACGGTTCGGATCGATCCGGTCACGCACATAGGCAGCCACGTCCGAGACGTACCCGAGGTCCGGATGGTACAGGCCGTCGAGCGGCACCGGCTCGGGAGGGGCAAGCATCTCACCGGACCAGTTGAGAACCGCATTGAGGCAAATGAGTGCCCTCTGAACATTGATCGGGCCGCCGTAATTGAAATAGCGATAGAGGTCTTCCCACGTGCCGTCGGCAATTCCGTCCGAGTGTTCGCGCGCGAGCAGGATTGACTCTTCGTCACCTCCCATGGGCTGTATATGGAGATAAGGGGCGCGCTCCCCCGCGGCCTTCCGCTGCCGAAGCGCATCAATCAAAGGGTCGAAAGCCGGGCACAAGGCCTTGCCGCCATGAAGCGTGACAATGACGACGTCAGCCCGCACGGCTTCGCTTACAAAAGCCGCGATGCGGGCCTGATCAAAGAGTTGCGTTTGCGTCCGGGCGGTCACGGTCACCCGGCCGCCGCCATCCCGAAACTGAGACACACCCAGGCTCAGTGAAGGCAGTTCCGTGGCTGTCGCGCTGTAGTAGCAAATGTTGAGCTCTCTCATGAGTCATCCTCTCTCCAAGACCTTTCAGGATGGTTTGGTATACCACGCACATCGCGTGCTGCGCCGCATCACTGTTGTAAGTCAGCCGGGACGGGCAGTCGCCCGGGCACCTTCCTTCCAGGAGACAGTTTCGGCAGTCGCCGCTCAAATGCACACCCTGGTACATCTCCCGCAATTTTCTCCAATCGATATGATCCACTGTACCCACCTTCATGGCCGGGTCGCCGACAGCCTGGCCACAGGGATAGACGGTGCCGTCGGGGGAAACGGCCAGGCTTTGGCCGCTGCAGGCATGGCAATAAGGCTGAATCTTTCCCTGCTTCGCCAATGCCTGAGCCACGGCGTTCTGTTCGCGCCACTGGAGGGACCTGCCTCGGAGGGCATTGATCCGGGCCAACGTGGTGAACATCTTCGAGGCCCCGGAGCGGATGGCATCGACTGAAGGCCCCAGGGCTTCAGCCTCCATCGCCGACCCTTTACGGACCAGCGGGTCGAGCCCGACCGCCTCGACATTGGGAAAGACCGCCAGGCAGAGGATCAATCTGTCGAGATGTGCGACATTGGCGGCAGACAAAACGGTGGTGATGCGCACCGGGATGTTGTGCCTTGCCAGCAGGTCAAGCCCTCGGAAGGTTTCCCCCGCTTTCCCGCGGAGATACTGTTGAATATCCGGCGGGCCGTCGAGGCTGAGGCCAACGGCGATCCCGTAAGTCCGGCAAAGTTCGATGAGGCTGTCATCGAGCAGCGTTCCGTTCGTCTGGAGCCCCATGGTCGACGGCCATCCTGCGGTCCTCACGATCTTCCCCACGGCGGCAATGAGCTCCGGCTCGAGGGTGGGCTCGCCCCCGGCCAGTTGCACATGAAACGGCAGCCCGGAGGAGCCCGCCAGGCGAAGGGCGGCTTCCACGACAGGAAGCGGCATGCTCCGCGCCGGCTGCTCGCCGCGATAGCAGTACCGACACCGCAGATTACAGGCCGTGGTCAGCCAGAGCACCAGGTAGCGGATGGGACGGGATGTCATTGGATCCTGTGCCCTTGAGCCCCTTCCCTGTTTTTCTCCCGGCATGCCTCGCACCTTGCTGTCTTGTCGTAGGCATATTTCACGAAAGATTGTCCGCATTGCTTGCAGGGAACTTCAATCTTCATGGACAGCCTGTCTCTTGTAGAAATCTCCCGTAGCTTCAACACAATACCCCCCCGAGCCTTCCTCTCACAGATGAACGGCTAACCGGGGCGATGCCGGAGGTCGAAGTGCAGACCAGCGCAAAAAAACCTTAGGGCAAAAAAAAATCCTTAGAGCTAGAAGCCCTAAGGATTGCACCCTGCGTCACTTGATCCTTCACCGGTTCATCGGCATCGCTCGCACCGACTTCCCATCAGCCTTCAGGCAGGTTTTCTGACTCACGGATCAACCTACTCTCCACGCCTTCCCACCCAGCTTCAGCCGGACAGTGGCTTCATCGGATTTCGTCCCCGTTTACAGCGGCGGGACCGCTCCCGAATCGCACGGGATTCCCTTTTAAACCCCTCAGGGTGCCTGATGCCTCTCTCAAATCAGCGTTACCGTTCAGCCTTTACTGCACTCCCCCCCGCCTGTCAACTCGAAAACTCCAAAAACGACACGATACCACCACACCATTAAGCGCTTACTGTAGACCCTTATCTGCTCACACCCGTTTTGATCTCACCGTCTCAGTCTATTGTGAAACACGCCTGTACAAAAGTGTGCCTTGTGTTTCGTGAACGAAACCCTTTAGGACGAAAATGCTGACAGGCTGTACGAACCTGCGCCTGAGAGCAAAGCAGAAAACCCACGTCTATCCATGTTCTGTGCGGACTTTCCTGCAATGGCAGGCTGTTTGCTTTGATGAAAGGGGATTTGTTTTTGACAGGCGTGGAAAAGCTCCTGTCGGATAATCCCGGAAGGGGTCGTGACCTGGACAACTCTCACCAGGGCGGCGTTTCCCCAGTTCGAAAGAAGGGTTCAAGATGAACGGCGAAGCGGGCAGCGTGGAGAAAGCCTTGCGGGAACAGGTGCATTTCCTGCAAACCTTGATTGATACCATACCGAATCCGATCTTCTACAAAGACACCCAGGGGTACTTCCTCGGCTGTAATAGAGCGTTCGAATTGCGCCTCGGTCTTACGAGAGAACAAATTATCGGCAAGACCAGCCACGATCTTTTTCCCAGGCACATGGCCGACGAATATCACCGGATGGATACGGCGCTCCTGGAAGACCCCGGGGAGCAGGTCCATGAAAGCACGCTTCATTATGCAGACGGTCGCATTCGGGACGTGATCATCAACAAGGGGACCTTCACCAATACCGAGGGTGCCCTCAGCGGCCTGGTATGCGTGACCGTCGATATCACCGAACGCAAGCAGGCCGAAGCGGCCCTTCAGGCGGCCCACGATGAGCTCGAACGCCGCGTCGAGCAGCGCACGGCGGAACTGGCCAGGGCTGTTCAAGAGCTCAAGATCGAGATTGCTGAACGGGAACGGGCTGAGCAGGCACTGCGGCGGAGCTCGGAGGAGTTGAAGATGTTTGCCTATTCGGTTGTTCACGATCTCAAGAGTCCCGCAATGGGCGTACACGGGTTCACCAATCTTCTTCACAGGCATTGCCACGGTTTGCTTGACGAAAGGGGAAAGGGCTATTGCGTGCAGATCCTCAAGGCGACGGAACACCTCGGCTCCCTGGTCGAAGCCATCAACGTGTACATCGCGACCAGGGAAGCCCCCTTGAGGATCGAGAAGGTGGAGATGGTCACCATCCTCAGTGAGGTGAAGGAGGAATTCTCAATCCGATTGGAGGAACTTCAGGTCGATCTGGTGGAGTCCGGAGCGATGCCCGAAATCCGGGCCGACCGGTTATCGATGACCCGCATTTTCAGGAACCTGGTGGACAATGCTCTAAAATACGGAGGCGAACAGCTCTCGGAGATCAGGATCGGCCACGAAGAAAACGAGCATTCCCATGTATTCTCGGTCAGCGATGACGGCGTGGGGATCAGCAGGGAGAACGCCGATAAGCTGTTTCAGTTTTTTCACCGAGGGAGATCATCCAGGGGGGTCCAGGGGGCCGGACTTGGTCTTGCCATTGTCAAGGAAGCCGCCGAACGCCATCGGGGCACAACAACAGTGGAACCGGGAGCGCAGGGGGGCACGGTTTTTCGTGTCAGCATTTCGAAAGATCTCTGATCCGTTTGCTGTTCGACGAAGTAAACCATCATGCCGGGCGGGCGATCCCCGTGAAGGCACAATGACGGTGAATTGAATTCGAGGCGGGCGGGCATAAAGCCCGCCCCAGCGAATGGTTGTCCGGCAACGTGGGGGGCAGGCTTTATACCCGCCCGAAGGACCTGCTGAAATCCTTCGTACAGCGCCTCAGAAACAAGTGTCCGAATTCCCTTTCGTCATACCGGCGCAGGCCGGTATCCAGATACTATTCTGGATTCCGGCCAGAAACATGCCGGAATGACGTTCAACGGCCTTTGTGCCATTTTGAAATAGTACAGCACGGCGAAAATCCTTAACCGGTCTGCAGCGGAAGGGGCAACCTGCCGGTCGCCCTCACAACAGCGGTTCACACGCCGATTAAACTGGTCAGGGACTTGCGCCCGGCTGTACTGGTCTTTAATCACCGCCCAGGAACGAAAGCGTTTTTCAAGCGGTAGATTCCAGCGTGGTCGAAAGAAAAAGGGAAAGGGAGCTGAAGCCTTTTGGACATGACATTCAGTCTCCCCTTATGGAACAGGAATATCCCCGGCTGGAGCGACGCGATGAGAGCGTCCGCTTCCTGGAAGCACTTCTTTCTCCGGTGAGGGTCCTCAGTTGCAACGGCTTCATTCAACAGTCTGCTGACCTCGGGGTGGTGAAACAGGCCGGCTGCTGAACCTTTTCCACCTGCAGGTTTCCATAACTCCACAAGTCTATCAATTATCCTGGGCGAACTCGATAACTCCGTCAGCACGGCCTGGAATTGATTGTTGCGACAGTACCTTTCTACGAGCTCCTCAACGGGAAGGGATTGCAGGTGCATTTTGATGCCGACCTCACTCAAGAAAAGCTGCAAGTCCTCGGCAATTCTTCTGTCAATCAGATTTCCCTTGAATATCAAGGCAGTGAACTCAAAGCATTGCCCATTTCGCTAAAGGAGCTGGTCCCGGGTGTTGCGAGTCCAGCCCGCCCGGTGAAGCAGCTTGAGCACTCTCTCGGGATCGTATGGAACGGGTTTGAGCGCCGGGTGGTGAAAGGGGGAATTCACTCCGGCAGGTCCAACGGCCAACGTCGCAAAGCCGTGAAAGACCGTGTTGATGATCCGTTCTCGATCCACGGCACAGGCCAGCGCCAGACGGACATCCGGATCAGAGAAAAGGGCATCGGCCGTGTTGAACAGAAGTATCATGTAGGAGTCCGGGACTTTCGCGTCAAAACGGAACCGATCACGGTAACGACCCAATATTTCAAAGTCTTTCGGATTGAGCCGATAGACGACATCCGTCTTCCCGGAAAGGAGTCTTGCCCACGAATCCTCGCTGTTCGGCCGATAATGGACAACCACCTTGTCCAGGGACGGCCGGCCGCCGTAGTACCGGTCGTAAGCGACAAGCCCGACTTCCCGTTCGCCAATCTGATAATCACCGATTTTCGCACGGGTTTTGTCGATAACAAAATTGCGGCGATATTCTTAA
>CAYTWB010000031.1:0-46416 GCA_964441945.1 uncultured Syntrophobacteraceae bacterium | reverse complement strand
TACCGGCTTAAAACCTGCCGGTATGACGAGTGGGGGATTCGGACACTCATTTCCGAGGAGCAGTCCCTGGAATATGGATTAAATGACATAGCGTCGCGGTGGTCAAGCAGGAAAAAGCATTGGTGATTCAGACAATCAAGATTGCGGAGTGCCGCCGGCAGGAGGACGAAGCCCGCTTCAGCGGCCGTCTGAAAATTGGTTCACGGTGCCCTCAACGTCATGCCGGTGAAAACCGGCATCCAGGAATTGCGCGGTTTTCCGGATACCGGCCTTCGCGGGTATGACGTATGCGGGAATTATTCAAGCGGCTTCTCAGCGGACCGACTAGTCCTCAGCAATGGAATCCGCCAACGCCCTGCGCAGTTGTGTGACCAGGTTGTGAGCCTGCCTCTGGGGCTCAGGGATTCGGAAACGGCTCAGACAGAGCTGAACGAGCTTCTTAGAGCTTTCCAGATCGGAGAGGTGCCCGGGTGAGATGTAGATGGGTTTCACCCCGTCGCGTGAGCAGAAGACCCACCCGACTGTTTCATCCCCCAGGTGCAGGGGCCTTGATGAGCCGCGGTGGAGTTCCATGTCATCATGCTTGCCGCAAAGGAGCTTCTTGGCACAACCTATCGTGGGGATGTCCAGGCACAATCCCAGATGAGAGGCCAGCCCGAACCTTCTGGGGTGAGCGATTCCCTGACCGTCGCAGAGGAGCACCTCCGGAGGGCGGCGGAGTTTGCCGAACGCCGCCAGCAGCGGTGGGATTTCCCTGAAAGAGAGCAGGCCGGGAACATAGGGAAACGTGATGGGTGCCACCACGTGGGAGGTCTCGATGAGCGAAAGATCCGGCCATTTGAAGACGAGAATGGCTGCAACCAGTTGGTTTGTTGCCGAGACATAGGCGATATCGGCAGCTCCCAGGGCTGTGAAAGACCCTGGAAGGGGCTGGAGTTTCACTCGATCGGCCAGAGACTGTTGCAGGATTCTGGCCTCCTTGGGCGACAAATCCCAGCTGTGAAGAGTTTGCATTGGAATCTCTCGTTAGTGATTAGTGGCTGGTGGTTGGTCTAGCCACTAGCCACTAGCCACTAGCCACTAGCCACTAGCCAATCCCAGCGTATTAGCTGCAGCGGGAAAACCCGCAGGACCGGCAGACAATGCAGCCGCCCTCGTGTTCCACAGCGGCACCGCAGTCGGGGCAGGCCCCCATCAGGCTTTCTACCGGGGTGATGTCGGCCTGGGCCTGATGGTTGAGCACTCTGGCGATTGCGTCCGAACAGGAGACGATCTGTTCCCCGTTCTGCCACATGGGCGAAGGGCATCGGATGCCCATCAATTGCCTGATGATCGATTCGACCTTGACTCCGGAGCGCAGGGCCAGGGAAATCAGGCGCCCAGTGGCTTCAATGTGCGAGTAGGCACAGCCCCCCGCTTTTCCCATCTGCGCGAAGACTTCGCAAAAACCATGATCGTCCCAGTTGATGGTAACGTACAGTTTGCCGCAACCGGTGTTGATCCGTTCGGTAATGCCCTTCGTCGTGTCCGGACGAGGCCGGGGCTCGACCTGTGGATACTGCGGCTTGCGCTGGATATTGAGCACCTGTGCATCCCGGCTGCCGTCGCGGTAGATGGTCAACCCTTTGCATCCCAGATCGTAGGCCAGGAGGTAGGCGTTGCGGACGTCCTCCGGAGTGGCACTGAACGGAAAGTTGATGGTCTTGCTCACGGCATTGTCGGTATATTTCTGAAACGCAGCCTGAATCTGGATGTGCCAATCCGGGCTCACGTCATGGGAGACGGTAAAAATACGGCGCACCCGCTCCGGGATTTCCCGAACGTCCCTGATGCTCCCTTTTTCCGCGACCCGCTTCATCAGCGCTTCCGAATAAAACCCCTCGGCTTTCGCCAGTTCCTGGAAGGCAGGATGGACCTCGAGCAGTTCTTCGTTGTCCAGGACCTTGCGAACGAAGCTAATGGCAAAGAGGGGCTCAATCCCACTGGAACAGCCGGCAATAATGCTGATGGTCCCGGTCGGGGCAATGGTGGTGGTCGTGGCATTCCGCATGGTGGGGGTATCGGGGTGATCGTAGATGGAGCCCGGATAGTTGGGGAAGTTGCCTCGTGTTTTGCCCAGTTGAGCGGACGCCGCCTTGGACTCTTCCTGGATAAAAGCCATGACGGTTTCGGCAGTCTGTACGGCCTCCTCGGAATCGTAAGGAATGCCCAGTGCGATGAGCAGGTCGGCAAAGCCCATGACGCCGAGGCCGATCTTCCGGTTCGCCCGGGTCAGTTCCTCGATCTTGGGAAGCGGGTATTTATTGACCTCGATGACGTTATCGAGAAAGTGAACTCCGGCCCAAACCACTTCCCTGAGATGATCGTAGTCGATCTTTGCGCTCTTGACCATGTGGGCAAGATTGATGGAGCCGAGATTGCAGGATTCATGAGGCAGCAGAGGCTGCTCTCCGCAGGGATTGGTGCTTTCGATCCGCCCCACTGACGGTGTCGGATTATCGTGGTTCATCACATCGATGAAGATGAGCCCCGGCTCGCCATTCTTCCATGCCGACTGCACGATCCGGTCAAAAACGCCTCTCGCCGAAAGGGCCCTGGTTCGCTCCCCCGTGCGTGGATTGACCAGGTCGTATTCCGTATCCTCCTTCACCGCTTTCATAAAGACATCGGTGGCCGCTACGGATATGTTGAAGTTGGTCATGCGATCGTTGTCGGTTTTGCAGGTGATGAACCTTTCAATGTCGGGGTGATCCACCCTGAGAATGCCCATGTTGGCTCCGCGGCGGGTGCCGCCCTGCTTTACGGTTTCGGTGGCGACGTCGAAGACGGTCATGAAAGAGACCGGGCCGCTTGCCACGCCTTGCGTGGTCAAGACTTGATCGTTTTCGGGCCTGATTCTGGAAAAGGAGAAGCCCGTGCCGCCACCGCTCTTGTGAATCATTGCCGCATGCTTGATGGCATCGAAAATGCTGTCGATGGAATCCTCCACGGGAAGCACAAAACAGGCTGCAAGCTGACCCAGGGGGCGTCCGGCGTTCATCAGCGTCGGGGAGTTGGGGACGAAATCAAGGGAAGCCATCAGGCGATGGAACTTCCGGGCGGTCTCTTCGACTTTATCAGGCCCTTCATACGGGGCGTCACCCTCGGCAATAGCCCGCGCCACCCGCCACAACAGCTCTTCCGGGGTTTCGATGGGCCTGTTCTTTTCATCCTTCATCAGGTAGCGCTTTTTGAGCACCACCAGGGCATTGTCCGACAGGAGGACAGGCGGTTCCTTCCTGTCTCGTGATTTGCGTTTCATTTCAGCACTCACAGGAGCTTCCTGGTGCTGTGGTGTTTGCGTTCCAATCGTACTCTCCAGGCTGTTCATACGGAATTCTATCCTCTCCGGAAGCAAATACATGTGTTTGACAACAACCCAATAGTGTTCTCGATCATTTGAAGGAATCCTGTTCTCTTGAAATCGTTCACTCCATCATAGAGAAAACGGTACAGGTGTCAAAAGATATAATATGTTTTGATCCCGGTGTGTTACAGACAACTAACCGATATTCCAACCAAATCTTCATTTGGAACGGCGCTCATAGACCGCTTGGCCAGGGTGCGGTATTGGGATTATACTCCTTGCGGCAGATCGCCGAAAATATTTCATAACCCGGAGCTAAAGCAGTAGACTATGAATCATCTTTTCTCACCATCCCTGATAATCGCTGCCTGGCTGATTGTCTCTCCCTGCCTGGCACAGGAGAAGGCCGACAACAAAAGCCAGGTACCGCAACTGGTCCCGAAAGTCTTTATCCAGGATGACGGTGCGGAGGAGAAAAAGGATGCGAAAGCTCCGGCCTCATCCTTCCCGGGCCTTGCCGAGGTCGTTCCCCGCACTGCCGATCTGGGCCAGAGGGCGATGGACGCCAAGGAGATCATCGCCTCGACCGGCGATGTAGCAGCCATCGAAAAGCGGATTGTTGACGCGGAAAGCCGGATCAGCCAGCTGGCGAAAAGGACGGCCGGCATGGGTGACGTGTCAAACTGGAATATTTACCGGCTTCTCGATGCACAGCAGTTGATTCAGAACGAAAAAGGCCAGCTTGAAACCCAGCTTGATCTGGTTTCATACAAACTTACAGAGATCGAGGCCGTTCGCAGGAGCTGGGAAGAGGAGCAGCACTTTTGGAAAGCATGGGAAGAGTCTCTGAGCGAGGTCCAGACAGAGATCCCCCTGGAGAATTTCAAGAAGGCCGGGGAGGCGACTCATGCTGTCCTGCAATCCGCTTCGAATACCTCTGCTTCCCTGTTGGCTCTCCAGCAGAAGCTCACCAGGCAGCTGGATGAAGTCCGCCAGCTGAATATCCCGGTTGAAATGGCCTTGAAGAAGGTGCGAAGCGAGACCTTCCGGAAGAATGCCCCGTCCTTTTTCAGCAGGGAGTTTTTGCTGCAGTTCGACAAAGGACTCTGGGTTGCAGCCAAAGGCGGCATTGTGGACGGCTGGAAGGCGGACAGCGAATACCTGTCCCTCTACGCCTGGATGATATTCCTGCAATTGTTCATGATTGTGGGCGTCACGTATGTCATTCGCCGCCGCCGGCACTTGCCCGACAGAATCAGAGAATGGCACTTCATCAGAAAACACGACTGGGCGTTTTCAATCTTTGTTGTCCAGGCGGCAACCGCCCTGCTCTACCAGGCGCCGGCTCCATCCTGGTTGTTCCTGACGTTTGCCTTGCTGATCTTCTCAGCCTCCTTTCTGGTTTCAGAGATGCTTCCGCATCCCCGGATGCGTTTCGTCCTGTTTGTGCTGGCGGGTGTTCAGATCGTCTCCGCAGTCTTGAAGCTGATTTCGCTTCCGGGGCCTCTCTACTCCCTGTACATGGCGCTGGCCCTCGTTGCCGGGACATGGTTTTTCGTGGTCCAGGCCAGGCGCCACATCGCCGAACTGGGGGGCCGGCCGGATCTTTTCTCCTTGGGCTTGAGGGGTGGGCCGGTGGTCGCGATGGCTGCTCTCCTCTTTCTCCTGGCGGGCTACAGTAATCTTGCAGACTATGTGACGCATTCTTCCATCGGCACCATTTTCCTCTTCATTATCGCCTTCTTGTTGCTCCAGTTCGGAAACGGATGCATCAAGGTCTTTCTGAATCTGCCTGCCGTCAGCCGGCTGGGTTTCTTCAGCCGGTTTGGGACCGCCCTCGAATCCCGCCTGAAGAACCTGTTCAAAGCCATCCTCTGGATCGGGGTCTTCCTGGCCCTGTTCCAGTTGTGGAATGTCTATGCGTCCATGGGTCAGGCCTGGGAGAAGATATTTGAATTCAAATTCGCCGTCGGTGGACTGACCCTCAGCCTGGGCCGCCTCCTGGTCTCCGCACTGTTCCTCTATCTCATTGTTTCGGGCTCATGGTTTGTCCGCTCATTTCTCGATGGGGAGGTGTTCCCTCGGCAGCAGCTCGATCGTGGCGCCCGGGATGCGATCCTCAAATTGATCCACTATTTCCTGCTCTTCATCGGCATAATGATGGCGATCAGTATCATCGGCCTCAATCTGACGAGTTTCGCTTTCCTCACGGGAGCTTTGGGGATCGGTGTCGGTTTTGGATTGCAAAATATCGTCAACAACTTCGTGAGCGGCATCATGCTGCTTTTCGAACGGCCGTTCAAGGTCGGCGACATGGTTGTCGTGGACAGCGAGACTGGGACAGTGAGAAAGATCGGGCTGCGTTCGACGGTCATCGAGACTTTCGACCGATCGGAGCTGATTGTTCCGAATTCTCAGTTCATCTCGGGAAAGGTGACGAATTGGACCAGGACCAACCACATCGCCAGGATTAGAATTGCCGTCGGGGCCGCGTACGGGAGTGATGTCGGCCGGGTTTTACTGCTGCTCAAAGAGGCTGCTCGAAGCGATTCACGGGTACTGAGCGATCCGGCTCCCAATGCCTTTTTCCTGCGCTTCGGGGAAAATGCCCTGGAATTTGAGCTCCATTCCTGGATTGCCGATGTGAAGGACCAGCTTTCCGTGAGAAGCAATCTCTGCCAGGAGATCGCCCGCCGCTTTCATGAAGCCGGCCTGCAGATGCCCTTCCCGCAGCGGGACCTTCATTTGTGCTCGATTGACGAGCGTATCCTCGAGCGGGCGAGCGGTCTGCAAAAAAGAGGCATCAATCGTTCAGAACCATGATCCCCTCATCGATGGCGGCAAGGTCCGAACTATTGGCGCTGCGATTGAAAAGACCCAATCATGAGCCCCGGCCATCAGCAGGCAGCGGGCCTTTCTGAGGAGCAGGTTTTTCAAAAGAACCGGCCCCCGGCCTTTCGCCGGGGTAACGGTGTGAGCGAGCTCTGAGAGAGTCTCTCAATCCAGTTGAATCCGGATCTGCTTTCCGGGTTGCAGCTTGAGGCCGGGATTGAGGTCGAGAAGGCGGGACATCCTCTTGTCCGAATTGTAGTATTTCCGTGCTATGGACTCCATCGTGTCACCCTTCATCACGGTGTAGTACCAGATGAGCCTGCCCCCTTCAATCTTGACGATTCTTCTAAGGATTTCCTCTGCCTGACCGGCATCCTTCAGGACCTTCATGCGGACACCGGCACCCACACCAAAGAGCCCGATTTCAGGGTTATGTTCCATAAGGACCGGGTAGTAGCGGCCCGCCCCGTAAAACCGCGCGGCAATATCCCAGAATTTTTCGCCTCCCCTGGCATCGTAAATCCAGAACTCGGGCTCGACCGAGGCGGCACCCGCCGGCGGAAGCCCCGCTGGTGATTCAAGCGCTGGAATAGTTGCGGTGATCGAGCCTTGTTCCCGAAAGAATGCCGATTCAGGCGATTCAATTCCCACGCTGATGCGAGGAACGGGCAGCTCCTCGTTTGCCTGAAGGACTGCCGGGTCCTCGGCAGGTGGGGTCTGAGGAGCGATTTCGGCGAGACGGTCCCCGGCTGTATCGGTCTTATCCTGTGCCTGAGGGACAATGAGATCGATCGTGGGTGCGGTTTGGGAAGAGACCCGGGCAGAATCGACTGCTGTTCCGCCGGCAGGGTCCTCTGCTCTAAGGCTGGCCGGGTCCTCGGCAGGGGGAGTCTGAGGAGCGATTCCCGCGAGATGATCCGCTGCACCACCGTCCTTGCCGGGCCGGGCTTGCGGCTGGGTTATGGTTACGCTTGTGGGCTCGATCTCTTCCGTCTTTGCTCGATAAGGTTCATCAGCAACCCCTGGAACAGCAGAGGGAGCATCATCCGGTATCCGGTCGGCGGCCTGAATCTCGCGGGGAGGTGCCGGCGGTATTGGATGCTTGCGGATAGTCTCTCTGTCTGTCTCCCTGGGACCTTCCAATGCGGCCGGCGGTCTGGACCGGGCGCTCCGGTCAGGCTTCGACCCTTCCAGCGAAGGTTGCCATGGCTTATCGTCGAGATTGGCCGAGGATGAAAGTGCCGGGGGCCTTTGACCTTCCAGCAGGAGTTCGATCCGTCTGATCCGGTAGAGGTTCTCAACCAGCAGGCCAATGATCACCGCTACAGCCAGTACTCCCAAGCCTCCCATCCAGATGAGCTGCTTTTGCGATCCTCGTTGCCTTCCGGTTGGGGCGTCGGGAAGGGAGTCAGGAGTTTTGAAACCTGTGAGGTCGGCGTCACACTGGGGGCACTGAGACCTGCCAGGAGGTATCCCATCGAAACCGCATACGGGGCAGATGTTCATGAGATGATCATGGCCTTTTGTACGATGCCGGGCACCGGCCTCGGCAAGGATCGGTCCTTGAACCGAACCTCGCCAATGCGGCACCCGGCTTGTTTAGATGCTAAGAGACTATCTCAGAACCCACTTGCCGGCAGACCGTCCAAAACGATGTACTCATAGCACAGTCAGGGATTTCGACGCAACATCCGGAATGTTGCGTCGAGGGCTGATTTGTTCTCTCATAATTCAACAACAATGATCAGGTGCGTTCCCACGCAGGAGCGTGGGAACGAGGTGTAACATGAAAAGTGCTCCACTCAAGCATGATGTTCGATGAGGACCAATTTACCCTGATGTTGCGTTCAGGCGAGATCCATTGCCGGGTACAAGATTCGCTGTACTGGCCGCACAAAAAGATGTAGTATGCGGCCCGTTTGACCCCATATCCTCCATTTGCTTCCCGGTGGAATGGAAAGTCAGAGGCCGATCGGCCGAATCTGCCGGGAAATGGGTTGTGCTCCGGTTCTTCCAGAGAGGAAAACATGGCAGATGTCTGTCAAAGAGAAGCCCTTGTGACACTCTTCGATTTTCGCCGATTTCGCATGGTTTGGCTGCCTCTTTTCTTGTCGACCCTGCTGTTCAGCGGATGCACCATGGTTGGACCGGATTTTCTGCGGCCCTCCACGAAGCTTTCTTTGCAGTGGCTTGAGGCGGGGGATGCGCGGGTCAAAACGGGGCCGACGAGCTGCCGGGATTGGTGGAAGGCCTTCAACGATCCGGTCCTGGAGGAGCTCATTCAGACTGCCTATCGGCAGAACCTCTCCCTGCGTGCTGCCGGTGTGAGAGTCTTTGAGGCGCGTGCGCAAGTGGGTATTGCGGTGGGCCAGTTCTTCCCGCAGAGCCAGCAGATGCTTGGGTCTCAAAACTATAACAGAAACAGCGAACGTTCCTCTTCCGCACCGCAATCAGACCAGTTGGGGTTGGGGGTTGGGTTTGATTACAACCAGGCGCAGATTGGTCTTTCGGCGAACTGGGAGCTCGATTTCTGGGGAAAGTTTCGACGCGCCATACAGTCTGCCGATGCCGGCCTGCTGAGTTCCATCGCCGCCTATGACTGGGCGCTGGTGTCGCTGACCGGTGATGTGGCACGCACCTATGTGCATATTCGCACTTTGGAGGAGCGGCTTCGCATTGCCCGAGACAACGTTGAAACTCAAAAAGAGAGTCTGAAGATTGCCGAGGCCCGCTTTCGTGGGGGAGCCACAAGCGAGCGGGATGTACAGCAGGCCCTGACCCAGTTGAACAGTACTGAAGCCAGCATTCCGCAGCTTGAGATGCTGATGCGCCAGCAATTGAATGCATTGAGCATACTGCTGGGGCTCCCGCCGAGCGATCTTGGAGAGAGGTTGTCGAAAGCTTCCGGCATTCCAGATGTCCCCGCCGAGATCACCGTCAATATGCCGGCCGAGCTCCTGCGCCGGCGCCCCGATATTCGCAGTGCCGAATTTCAGGCGGAAGCGCAATGCGCCCAGATCGGCGTCGCCAAAGCAGAGCTCTTCCCCGCCTTTTCCCTGTCCGGCAATTTTGGGTTTCTGGCAGCCGATGTCGGCCGTTTTGCGCTCGGTGACCTATCTTCATGGAGAAGCCGGACGGGCTCCATCGGACCGGCCTTCCAATGGGACCTTCTGAACTACGGCCAGATCACCAACAATGTCAGGCTGCAGGACGCCCTTTTTCAGGAGTATCTCGTCAACTACCAGAACACCGTTCTCCAGGCTCAGCAAGAGGTCGAGGATGGTCTGGTCTCTTTTCTCAAGGCCCAGGAGCGGGTCCAGGCACTCGTCAAAGCGGTCGATGCGGCAAAACGCACCGTCGATCTTTCCCTCATTCAATACCGCGAGGGCGCTACGGATTACACCACGGTGCTCACCGCACAGAAGGATTTGCTCAGCCAGCAAGACAACCTGGCCCAGGGCCAGGGTGCTGTTCCTCAAGGCCTGATCGCGGTCTACCGGGCTTTTGGCGGAGGCTGGGAAATCCGTGAAGGCCAGGATTTCATTCCCGCCGAGATCACAGAGGAAATGGAAAAACGCACCAACTGGGGCAATCTCTTGACACCGGCGGCCGTAAAGTCGCCATCACCGGAAAAACGGGATGAACCGATCCGGGCTCCCGACTGGTAGGAGGAAAAGGCGTATGTTTTGGACTTTTGGAGGTACGCTGAAGCAGAATCTCGTTCCGTTGCGGTGGTTGATGGTGAGCATCACTTTGTGGCTGGTTGCCGGCTGCGGCGAGACGGAGAACAAGTATGTTCCGCCGCCTCCTTCCGAGGTCACGGTGAGCCGGCCCGTGAAGAAGGCTGTTACCGAGTATGTTGATCTGACGGGCAACACCCAATCGATCCAACAGGTCGCCTTGGTGGGCCGGGTGGAAGGGTTTCTCACCAGCATCAATTTCAAAGACGGCGATATTGTCAAGAAAGGGGACCCGCTTTTCGTCATCGAGCCCCCCCCATACGAAGCCAAGGTCAGACTGGCGGAGGCCAACGTTGCCATGGCCCAGGCGACCCTCGTTCGCTCCACCCTGGAGTATAACCGGCAGCTGCTGTTGATCAAGCAAAACGCCACGGCACAATCCACGGTGGAACAATGGCGGGCGCAAAGGGATGCGGACGAGGCAACCCTTGAGCAGAATAAGGCGAACCTGGATATCGCCCGCATCAACCTCAGTTATACCCAGGTCAGGGCGCCTTTTCACGGGCGCGTCGACCGGCACCTGGTGGACGTCGGCAACCTGGTGGGAGCTTCCAACACAGCGACACAACTGGCGAATATCTATCAGCTGGACCCTATCTATGCCTACTTCAGCCTGAATGAACGGGACCTGGTGCGCATCATGGAACGGGACCGGGAGCGCCGCATGGACAAGCCGAGCCTGAAAGACAAAGACGAAGATACTCCGGTGTACCTTGGGATTGAAGGCGAAGAGGGCTATCCGCATGAGGGCCGGCTCGATTTTTCCGCCACCTCCCTGGATTCCAGCACCGGGACTTTACTGATGCGTGGTGTGTTCAATAATCCCTTCCCGGTGAGCGGGGCAGCCCCCACCCTGCTTCCCGGCATGTTTGTGCGCATCCGCATTCCGGTTCACGTGCGAAAGCGGGCACTGCTGGTTTCGGAGCGGGCGCTGGGTGTTGACCAGGGCGGGCGCTATCTGCTCGTGGTCAACGACCAGAATGTAGTGGAACAGCGCTCCGTCACAGTGGGACAGCTGGAAGATGGAATGCGGGTCATCAAGCAGGGTCTGAAGGGAGATGAATGGGTTGTGGTGAGTGGGATTCAACGATCAAGACCCGGCGCCACGGTCAAACCGATTCGAGAGGAGCAGCCGGCGGTACAGTCCCCGACCGAGGCGGGAACTGGAACTCCAGGTGCCCCGGGACCTTCGTCAAAACCTCAGGATAACAAGGGAAAAACGGAAGGCACCAGGCAGCAGGGAGCGGGGGGAAAGAAGAAATAGCCCTTCAGTGATCAGTTTTGAGCGTCACTGCCATTATGGGTACAGGCGAGGGGAAAGTCCATGTTGTCCCGGTTCTTTATTGAGCGACCGATTTTCGCAAATGTTGTTGCCATTCTGATCATGGTGCTCGGTCTGGTGGCACTCGTGAAGCTTCCAGTCTCCCAGTATCCGGAGATTGTCCCCCCCACCGTACAGGTAACGACCTCCTACCCTGGAGGCAGTGCCCAGACCGTTGCGGAGACGGTGGCCCTGCCTATCGAACAGCAGGTGAACGGGGTCGAAGACATGCTGTACATGCAATCGACCAGTTGCAGCGATGGGACCTACAAACTCACGATCACCTTCAAGGTCGGGACGGACCTCGATTTTGCCCAGGTCCTGGTCCAGAACCGTGTGGCGATTGCCAATCCCCAGCTTCCCCCCGAGGTCCAGAGGCAGGGGGTGACGACCCAGAAAGTCTCGACCCAGATGCTGCTGGTCGTCAATCTCTCCTCTCCGGATAATCGCTTTGACGGCCTTTACCTGACCAACTTCGCAACGATCAATGTCAGAGACGAGCTCTCCCGCCTCAACGGGGTCGGGAATGTGAACGTCATGGGCATAGGTCAATACAGCATGCGCGTGTGGCTCAATCCACGGACCCTGCAGACGTTCGGCCTGACCCCTTCCGATGTCGTTACCGCCATCTCCCAGCAGAACAATCAGGTTGCCGCCGGTCAGATCGGCATGCCGCCCACGCCGTCAACTCAGAACTTTCAGTACACCATCAACGTGCTCGGCCGCCTGGAAGATATCGAAGAGTTTGAGAACATCATTGTCAAAGTCGATTCAGGAATGGGCGGCCGAATCATCCGCATACGGGACATCGGCCGTGTGGAGCTCGGTGCTCAAACCTACAGCATGTTTTCCATGAATAATGGGGACCCTTCGGCGGGAATCGCGATCTTTCAACTGCCGGGGGCGAACGCTCTCGATGTCGCCGATGAAGTCAAAAAGACTATGGCCCGGCTCAGCAAGACCTTCCCGGAAGGGATCGAATACTCCATCCCGTTCGACACGACCGATTTCACCAGGGCTTCCATCAACGAGGTGTACAAGACCCTCTTTGAGGCCGGCATCCTGGTGCTGCTGGTGATCATGGTATTCCTGCAGAACTGGAGGGCCGTTCTGGTCCCGGCCAGTACGGTGCCGGTAACCATCATCGGGGCCTTCATCGCTATGGCGGCGCTGGGCTTTTCGGTCAACATGATAACCCTGTTTGCCCTCATACTGGCCATCGGCATCGTGGTCGATGATGCCATCATTATCGTGGAAGGGGCGGAATACCACATCGAACGGGGCCTGGCGCCCAAGGAAGCAGCCATCAAGGCCATGGAGGAACTGACCGGGCCGGTCCTCGGTGTGACGCTGGTCCTCATGGCGGTCTTTCTCCCGGCCGCCTTCATACCGGGCATCACCGGCCAGCTCTACCGACAGTTTGCCCTGGTTATTGCTTCCACCGCCTTTATCAGCGCCATCAACGCCCTCACCCTCAAGCCGGTGAATTGTGCGCAGTGGCTGCGACCCAGGACCGGCCGGCCCAATGTATTGGCCCGTGGTTTCAACAGGGTCTATGAGCGCTGCGAAAAGGGCTACACAGTCCTGGTGAGTTGGGTGGTTCGCCACAGCCGCATGATGATGGTGGTTTTCCTCGCTCTCCTTGTGTTGACCGGATGGCTCTACAGAGTTACCCCGACGGGTTTCATGCCCGAGGAAGATCAGGGATACGCCATGGTTGTCGTCCAGCTTCCCGACGCTGCTTCTCTGGTCCGGACACAGGAGGTGATGAACCGCGTTGACGCGATCATAGCGCAGACACCCGGGATCGCGAATCGCGTTTGCTTCGGCGGTGTGTCGGTCATGGACGGCTTCGCGAGTCTCTCCAATGCCGGTGTGTTCTTCGTCGTCTACAAGGATTTTGAAGAGAGAGTGAAAGAAGGGATCAGTCAGGAGCTCATTATCGGAACACTCTACCACGAGCTTTCAAAAATACAGGATGCCATGATTTTTCCCCTGGTACCGCCGGCCATTCAGGGCCTGGGGGTGTCGAGCGGTTTTGAAATGGAGCTGCAGCTGAAGGGGGTGGGTTTCGATTTCCCCAAACTGGCCCAAATGACTTTCGAGCTCATCCAGGACGGCAATGCTCAGTCCGCGCTCAGCCGTTTGAACACCTCATTTCGAGCGGCTGTGCCTCAGCTGCACGCCGATATCGACCGGGTCAAGGCGGAGTCCCTCGATGTCTCTGTGGGGGACGTTTTTTCCACCTTTCAAAACTACCTGGGTTCCTACTACGTAAACCAGTTCAACAAATTCGGCCGGACCTACCAGGTCTACGTGCAGGCCGACAATGAGTTTCGCCAGGATTCCAAAGATATCAACTACCTGTATACCCGCAACAAGAAAGAGCATATGGTGCCGGTGCGTACCCTCACCAATATCAGCATGACTACCGGCCCGTCCATCATCACTCTGTACAACCTCTACCCGGCCGCCTATATCAGTGGAAGTGCCGCCCCGGGTTTCAGCTCCGGTCAAGCGCTCAAGCTCATGGAGCAGATGAGTCTTCAGAAACTGCCCCCCTACATGGGAATCGAGTGGACGGGGATGTCCTACCAGGAGACGCTGGTCGGCAATCAGGCTTTGTTTGTGTTCGCCCTTTCCGTCCTTCTGGTGTTTCTGGTCCTTGCAGCCCAATACGAGAGCTGGTCGAACCCCTGCGCGGTCATTTTGGTCGTGCCGCTGGCTCTCCTCGGCACAGTGCTGGCCCTCGCAATCCGCGGCTTCGACAACAACATCTACACTCAGATCGGTATGGTGCTGTTGATTGCTCTCGCAAGCAAGAACGCCATTCTTATTGTGGAAGTGGGGCGCGAACTGCGGGCGAAGGGTGTGGGGCTTCTGGAAGCGGCTGTGGAAGCATCGCGGCGACGTTTCCGCCCCATCCTTATGACCTCGTTTGCCTTTATCCTGGGCGTGGTGCCGCTCGCGACGGCAGACGGTGCCGGGGCTGCCAGGTGCCAGGCCCTCGGGACCGCGGTTATTGGCGGTATGCTGGCCTCCACCCTGCTGGCTGTCCTCTTTGTGCCGATCTTCTATGTCAATATGCAGGGCTTCAGCGAATGGTTGGCCGCCAGAAAGAAAAAGTCCGAAAAGAGCGACGCTAAGGTGACGCCGTAACGCAGAGTTGAAATCGATGAAGGTTCGGTTTTGGGGATCACGCGGTTCTCTTCCACGCTCGATCACTGCCTGTGAAGTCCGAGAGAAGATTGGCAGGGCGCTGGAACTGGCAAGGGACTATGATCTCTCAGGTGAACAGGCCCGAGACCATTTCATCCAGACCGTACTCCCTTTTTCCGTATGGGGAAGTTACGATGGAAATACTTCCTGTGTTCAGATCGACGACGGCGGCGATTATGTCCTCTGTGATGCCGGAAGCGGTTTGAGAGATTTCGGCAATCACGTCATGGAGATCAATGCTGAAAGGCGCCCGCTCACCTTCCATATCTTTATGTCACATCTTCACTGGGACCACATTCAGGGATTTCCGTTTTTCAGGCCGGCTTACCTGCCCGAAAACACGGTGAACCTGTACGGATGCCACTCCGATCTGGAGAGGGCTTTTGTCACCCAGCAGGGCCCCCCTTTCTTTCCCATGCCTCTTCACGGTCTTCAGGCGACCATCAGATTCACGACTCTAGTCCCGGACCGGGCGTATCACATCGCCGGGTTTGATATCCAGGGCATCGAACAAGATCATCCGGGGAAGTCCTATGGCTACAGCTTCCGCCGATCCGGGAAAAAGATCGTCTACTCGACCGATTCGGAGCATAAGAACGACAAGAAGGTGGAGATTTCTCCGTTTGTTGAATTCTTTGCGGATGCCGATCTGCTTATTTTCGATGCGCAGTACTCACTCATTGAATCCGATGAGATGAAAAGGGATTGGGGGCATTCCTCCAACATTCTGGGCGTTGAATTTGCCGTGCTGGCCGGCGTGAAGCACCTGGTCCTTTTCCACAGCGATCCGGGAGCCGACGATAATAAGCTCGACAAGCTGTTGAGCGATACCAGGGCTTACGCCCGATTCTATGCCGAGCATTACCCGCTCAAAGTTAGCCAGGCCTATTGTGGAATGGAGGTTGACGTCTAGCGGAGGCTTCGCTCTTACCGTGAAAATCCAACGTGGGCAGTTGGTGTCTGAAGAGCAAACAACACCGTCTGCCCTTAAAGGGCGTTTAAAGCGAGCGCAAATGTCGGAAGCAACGACGATACTAAGCTTGCCTCCTCGTCCTCAAGGTGTCCAGGTAGCCATACTTGATCAATGATTGGAGCCACCTGGGAGCATTACGTTTGACTATCAGCGCTTCATTGTCAATCGTGCGTTCTCTATAAGGCTCCTTTCTTGTGAGGAGAATGTATACGGTTTCGAGGACTCTGTGCCCGATAGCCATCACAGCCCGCTTGTGTCCCCGTCTTATCACGAGCCCTTTGTAGAGTCCCTTAAACTGGGTATCGGTTTTCCTGGCACTGTTGGCTGCCTTGCAGAGAATCGCCCTGACGTATGGATTGCCTTTGGGCATCCTTCCGCTCATGCGTTTTCCCGCGCTTTGGTCATTCCCAGGGCACATGCCTGCCCAGGAACTGATGCGTTCCTTGCTGCCAAAGCGGCTCATATCGACGCCGGTTTCGATGAGCAACATCGCGGTATTTATTTCGTCCATTCCTGGAATGGTCTGTACAAGCCTCCATTCCTGCTCATACGGCTTCATAGCCGCACCGATCTGAGTATCGATTGCCCTTATTTCGTCGTCCAACCATCTGATATGCTCCAGAATCTTGTTCAAAAGGAATCGATGCCGATCACTGATTTTTCCATCCAAGGCCAACCTCAATTCCTCTTTCTTCTTACGAAGCTGACCACGGGCCAATTCAGCTATTTGCTGAGGTCCTTGCTCTCCTCGTATCAGAGCCTCCACCATGGCATGGCCCGTCCAGAGACGCCGTCGATGTCACTCACCACGCAGCCCAAACGAATTCCGCAGTTATCCAAAACCTTGTGCAGGCGGTTCTTCTCGCCGGAAAGGTAACCGCTAAGCTTTCTTCTATAGCGAGTGAGCATCCTCATTTCCCGGAAGTCTCCGATGGGAATGAAGCTGGGACGCAACAATCCGCAACGCGCCAACTCCGCCAACCATTCGCTGTCCTGAACGTCGGTCTTGCGACCAGGAACATTCTTAACTTGGCGAGCATTGATCACGTAGCTATCAATTCCGGTTAATTCAACAACATTGCTGCCACGCCCTCCGTGATGTGCTGATGCAGGACACGCAGCTTCTGGTACAAGACCAAAGACTTGCTGCAGCGCAAACCTGTCCTCCAATGCAAGGCAACATTCTGGAAGAGGTCTGGCCGCTGAAGGACATGAGCTTCGAGGCCCGGCGAGGGGAATCCGCGGGCATCATTGGCCACAATGGGGCTGGTAAAAGTACTCTGCTAAAAGTCTGCTGTCACTGCCCAGGATCACTGAGCCCTCGGCAGGCAGAGTCACCATCAAAGGCCTCGT
The DNA here is from genome assembly GCA_964441945.1 of uncultured Syntrophobacteraceae bacterium. Classification (GTDB taxonomy): domain Bacteria; phylum Desulfobacterota; class Syntrophobacteria; order Syntrophobacterales; family Syntrophobacteraceae; genus JADGQM01. Next base: position 29,632 of record CAYTWB010000031.1, on the reverse strand, counting down.
TGTCCGTCTCCTGGAGGTAGAAACCGGCTTCCATCCGGAGCTCACTGGTCGGCAGTTTATATAGAAAATGCTTGACTATCGATCATAGAGCAGATAAATAGCAAATGAAATGAACAGTTAAATTGCTCACCTGAGATCGAGACATATTCATGCTTGAAGACATTATTACATCGAAGACGCGCATCAAGCTGCTGACGAGGTTTTTTCTCAACTCTTCCTCCACGGCGCATCTGCGAGGCCTGGCCGCTGAGTTCGGCGTTTCCACCAACGGCATCCGCGAAGAGTTGAAGCAGATGGTGGATTCCAGGCTCATGAAAAGCGAGAAAACCGGGCGCCAGGTGTTGTACCGGGCCAACGAAGAGCACCCTCTTTTTCCGGAGCTGCACTCCATGGTGCAGAAATCGCTCGGCATGGACCAGGTTGTCGAGAGCATCCTCACCCGCCTGGGCGACCTTGAAGAGGCATATCTCATCGACGACTATGCCGACGGTCGGGACAGCGGCATCATCGACCTCCTGCTGGTGGGGAACATCAATGAGTACCATTTGAATGATTTGAGCAGAAAAACTGAGCGCTACATTGGTCGAAAAATCCGCTCATTAGTTCTCACACTCGAAGAATTCAGACGGTTAGAGTCCAATCTAAGGCAGAGACCTCACCTGCTGTTGTGGCGTCGTGAAAACGGTTCTCAAACCCAGCTTATGGAGGAATAGCATGCCATTGCCCAGGGAGCGGCAAAGATTCTCTTATCGGGACTACCTGACATGGCCGGAGGATGAGAGGTGGGAGATCCTTGATGGAAAAGCTTACAATATGACTCCCGCGCCCAGTTTCAAACATCAGAGAATTGTTGGAAATATTTGCCACATCTTACGAAATGCCCTCCGTGATAACCGCTGCCTACCGGGTATCGCACCGACTGATGTGGTTTTGTCAGAATACGATGTGGTGCAACCGGATGTCTTTGTTGTGTGCGATCCTCTGAAGATTACGGAAAAGAACATTCAAGGGGCGCCCGACTTGATTGTTGAGGTCATAAGCCCAGCCACGGCAAGAAAAGACCGATGGGAGAAGAAGGACCTTTACGAAAGATTTGGTGTTCTTGAATACATCCTGGTCGATGCTGGAGGCGAATATGTCGAACGGTATCTTCTGGAAGATTCCGGCCGATTTGACCGGGGGGAAGTATTTTCATCGGGAGAGATTTTGCATCTGGGATCCATCGAACAGGTGGAAATTCCTCTCTTGGAAGTGTTTGAAGGTGAGAGAACCAACCATGATTGAACGCTCGATGTTTTGGCAGATCTATTGAGGGTCTTGATGCTCTGCATCTGGCCTGTGCGGAAAGACTGAAGGCGGGATATTTCGTTACGTGTGATGACAGAATCAACGGTTCCAGCCCCCCGCTTCTGGAGGAATAGGTTGCTGCTCATTTTTCGCAAGGTGCTGGGTGGCGGGTGGCAGCGCAAGACATGGAGACGCTCATGAGAATGGTTAAGAAAACCGTTGTCCGGGAATGGCTGATGAAAGCCGATGAGGATTATCGCTTGGCCGGAATCCAGAAACGCTTCCTGGATACCGGCCGAAGATCTGCCGGTATGATGAATGGCAACGCCATATTTTCACTGTGGCAGCTCCGTTTTCTCACCAATCGGGACGGAGCATTGAGGAGCGTTGCTTGTTAAACAAGAGAGTCCCATAGACCCAGATGAGCGAACTCTCAATTACGATCTATACGCCTGAATCGTCTCTTGCAAGCCCGTCGAAAATGCTGCGCGAGATGTTTGCCGATCTTGCCGCCGGGCGTGAGCTCGCCTGGCGCCTGGCAGTCCGGGACATTCAGGCCCAATACCGGCAAGCCTTTCTGGGCATCCTCTGGGCATTCATCCTGCCGATTGCCAACACGCTTGCATGGCTCTTCCTCACCGGTGCCGGCATCGTCACCATTGCCGGCACTTCACTGCCTTACCCGGTGTACGTTTTCACCGGTACCATGTTGTGGTCGATCTTCATGGACGCGCTCAATTCACCCCTGCAGCAGGCCAACGCCGCCAAAGGCATGCTCGCCAAGCTCAACTTTCCGCGCGAGGCCCTCATCGTCTCGGGCCTATACCAGACCCTGTTCAATGCCGGCATTAAGCTGGCGCTTGTACTGGTGGCCATTGCCGTGCTCGGCGTTCTCCCAGGATGGAGGGCACTGCTGATCCCGTTCGGGATTATGTCTTTGATCCTCGTGGGTACGGCAGTCGGGGTTCTGATTACTCCGGTTGGGCTGCTCTATGCCGATGTGGGCAAGGCCCTCCCGCTGCTGATGCAATTCATGATGTATGTCACCCCAGTGGTGTTTCCCATGCCCAAGGAAGGATGGGCAGCCAGCCTCTTTGCCGCCAATCCGCTCACGCCCGTCCTTGTGACCGCTCGCGACTGGCTCACCGGCCAGACGCCGGAGTCCCTCGGGTATTTCCTACTGGTCAATCTGGCGACGATATCGCTCCTGCTGGCCGTCTGGATCGTTTATCGCCTGGCAATGCCGATCCTCATCGAACGCATGAGCGCGTAGGCCGACCATGAGTGAAACGCTGATCAAAGTCGAGGGAGTCTCGAAGAAGTTTTGCCGAAGTCTGAAGAAGTCCCTGTGGTATGGCCTCCAGGACCTTGGCCGGGAAATCACCGGGCGACGCCATGGCGGGAACGGCAAACTGCGCCCGGATGAATTCTGGGCAGTGAAAGACGTGAGCTTTGAGCTCAAACGCGGTGAATGCCTGGGGCTGATCGGGCGCAACGGGGCGGGCAAGACAACCCTGCTGAGAATGCTGAACGGGCTGATTAAGCCGGATACGGGCCGAATTGAGATGCGGGGAAGAGTGGGAGCGTTGATCGCCCTTGGCGCGGGGTTCAACCCCATACTGACGGGGCGGGAGAATATCTATGTGAATGCTTCAGCGTTGGGCCTGAGCAAACGCGAGACTGATGAGAAACTGGATGAAATTATTGACTTCGCCGATATTTCTGGCTTTATCGACTCACCAGTGCAAAGCTACAGTTCAGGAATGCAAGTGAGGCTGGGTTTCGCTGTCGCTACCGCGATCCATATTGATATACTGCTGCTGGATGAAGTATTAGCGGTCGGCGATGCTGCGTTTCGAGCCCGGTGCTACAACCGCATGAATAAGATTCAACGAGATTCCGCTGTAATCTTTGTCACACACAACACGGAACAGGTTAGCCGCGTTTGCAACAGTGCACTGTTTTTGTCGAGTGGAATGATTCAACTCTATGGCAATGTCGAACAAACCCTAAAGGCATATGCACAGCTGAACACAACGAGTAAAGACAGAACAGAGGAATTTCTTGCGCTGGATGAAAAAATCCTGTCCGGAGCAGTTGCCGTTGAACCTCAGAAGTTACCTTTCGGAGGCATGCTAGATATTGGAATCAAATGTTCTGTCATAGGGGATATCGGTCCATGTCGACTGCGTGTGCTTTTCTACTCAGATGATGGTGTCATCGCTGGCGAATACGACAGTCGTGATCCCGTTGTGTCCGAACAAACTGAGAATGAACGCATCTTCATGAAAACGATTGGCCCAATCAACCTCCTTCGAGGTCAGTACAGACTAGGTATCAATCTACTCGGAGTCAACAATCCGTGTCTGTACCTCTGGTCTTACATGCAGCATGCGGTACAAATCGATGGTCCCCATGCAGGATTAACCGCTTATCAGATCATGAAATAATGAACAAAGGCTTTCATATTTATTATGGAGAAAATACTTGGCTAGACATGGTTGTCATGGCCATACAAGAATCGGAGCGATCTGGAATCTTGATCGATTGCGGAATTCTCTATGGATTTTCTGGATTCAAGATTATCGGACTACTTCAACGCATTGCGCACTTGATCGAACATGAATCGAATGGCTGCTATGCAGAAATCGGTGTTTTCCAGGGTCTCACGCTTCTCTCCGTAGCTTTGGCTGCACCAAAGCTACGAGTATACGGCATCGACAATTACTCACAGTTTGACATTGAGGGCAATAACAAACAACTGGTGCTGGAGCGACAACAACTTCTTGCGCTCAACAATGTTCGTTTGATTGATCGGGACTACGACAAAGCTCTTAGAGACTTCCCTGATTTCTCTGATGGCGCAAGAATCGGGCTCCTATTTGTTGATGGACCACACGACTATCGTAGTCAGTTATTGTGCGTTCTTCTCGCACTGCCACACCTAGCAGAAAACGCAATTATTGTGATTGATGACTGCAATTACGAACATGTGCGTCTCGCTACGAGGGACTTGTTGATGATAGACCCCCAAATAAGGCTGGTTTTTGAAGTATACACGCCAGGACATCCAATGAATCTCGGGGCAAGAAAAGAGAGGGAGATGCGAGATGGCTGGTGGAATGGCTTACACGTCCTGATTCGTGGCCCAGCTGTGGCAAGTATCCCCAGAATTCTGCCTTTTACAGGAAAAGCCCGTGAACGATGTGAGCTAGAGCACCAATTGCAGCCTCATGCATCGGATGTTTACGGGCAGGAACTTTACAACTTGGCTTATGATCTAGCAACTTCACCATCTGCTCGCAAGATTCGTGAAGCTTGGAGATTGCTTTGTCGCTTACGCTGGAAGATTCTCCAAGAAGGTCTTTACCGGACGGGTAATACCTACTTATGCAGAACCACGGCGAAGAAGCCCCTGGTAAAACTCAACCCATGATTATTCAAAGGGTGAACATTCAAACAAATGGCACCTCACGACTTAACAAATTTGCAGTTCTTAGGTCAATCAGGTATTTTGCTCTACACAAGCAACATACTCTTAGCAGTTGACCCCTATCTGAGCAATTCGGTCGCTGAGAAATACGGCAGAGGATTTGACCGTCAGGTGCCCATTCCAGTGCACCCCAGCAAACTGGAGTCCCTCAATTTGATTTGTTTGACGCATGCTCATCTTGATCATACAGATCCTGCCACATTGATCCCACTGGCTGTCGCGTCACCGCAAGCGTTTTTCTTGGCCCCTCCCGAAGTCGCAGAGATTCTTGTTGCCAACGGCATTCCTGACCCACGGGTTCATCTCGCGAGCGAGCAGTGGATTACGATTGCACCCGGGTTTTCTGTACGTTCCGTACCGGCTGCGCACATGGACATAGAGCGAGACATAATGGGTCGATTGCGTTATTGCGGTTACCTGTTCAAAGTCGGCGAGACTCTGATTTATCATGCCGGAGATACAATGCCACACCCTGAAATAGTGTCCACATTGTTACTTGAGGGAGATTTGGAGATCGCATTCTTACCGTGCAATGAACGCAATGTTTACCGCGAACGCGCAGGAATCATTGGAAACATGTCAATTCGGGAGATGCTAGCGTTCGCGGCCGAACTACATGCCAAACAAGTGGTAGTGCTGCACTGGGACATGTTTCTTTCCAATTCAGCAATGCCAGAGGAAATCGCGGCCGTGGCGCGGCATGATGCGCCTGGCCTGTTCCTGCTAATTCCACATGCTGGTGTTTGGTATAATAAACGATTGAGGGAAATCTGATGGAACCGATCACATACCACCTTGTAGCTTTACTTCCTATTAAGGCACACAGTGCTCGAATAACAGGAAAGAATTTTAAGCCATTTGTAGGAAAGCCCTTGTTTTTCTGGATCCTCAGTACCTTACTATCAATCAAAGAAATTGAGTTGATCGTCATAAATACTGATGCTCGGGTGCTGCTTCATAAGTATGGTATTCCTGATTCTACGCGTGTGATTATCCGGGATCGCAAACCGGAAATTCGTGGCGATTTTGTTAGCATGAATCTAGTACTGGCTGACGATGTCATGGCCATAAGCTCTCAAAACTATCTAATGACCCACGCGACAAACCCGCTACTTTCCGCATCCACGATTCGTATGGCACTGGACAAGTATTACGAGGGCCTGGATTCGGGCAAAAGTGATAGCCTTTTTAGTGTTAACCGATACCAGACTAGATTCTATCGCCAGAATGGTTCACCAATAAATCACGATCCCATGAACCTCATTCGCACGCAGGATTTGGAACCGTGGTTCGAAGAAAATTCGAATCTATACCTGTTCTCGAAAGAGAGTTTCTCAATAACAAATGCTCGAATCGGTGCGAGGCCATTATTGTTTGAAACGCCACGGTTGGAATCGATTGATATCGATGATCCGGATAGTTGGGCGCTGGCAGAGCTTATTGCGGAAAGGCTTTTTACAGTCCGTGAAGAAATGGCAACGCCATCCTTCTGACAACCATGTGGTGAATACGCTATGATAAAATTTTCAATAATAATTCGCACCTTAAATGAGAGTATCTACCTCCCGATACTATTAGGCAGACTATCTCGTGACCACATGGCCGTGCAAAGTGAGGTTATCATTGTAGATTCTGGTTCTACCGACGTAACGCCTCAAATTGCGAAAAAACATGGTGCGAAGGTCCTCACTATCAAGCGTGATGAATTTTCTTTCGGTAGATCACTCAATATCGGCTGTGCAGAGGCAAGGGGCGAGATACTTGTTTTCATTAGTGGACACTGCGTCCCAGCATCCGCAGAATGGCTTTCACTGCTCACCGCACCGCTGTTGAACGGCACTGCTGCATATAGCTATGGTCGGCAAATTGGTGGCCCCAAAACCCGCTTCAGTGAGCATCTGGTTTTTCATAAGTATTTCCCGCCATCACGCGAAGAAGCACAAGACGGCTGCTTTTGCAGCAATGCAAATGCCGCACTCCTTCAGTCCTGCTGGAAAGACAACGGGTTTCGCGAAGATCTCACGGGACTGGAAGATATGGAACTGGCAAAGCGTATTCTTACAGGTGGCGGTGCGGTTCATTACCTTCCGGAAGCCGTCGTTTATCACTATCACCATGAAACATCGCAACAAATAAAGCGTCGGTACGAACGAGAGGCTCTTGCTTTGCGCCATATAATACCGGAAATCCATGTTAGCCTGATGGATTCTATAGGTTTCTTTATCGCGGGCGTCTTTGGTGATGCCCGTACAGCTTTGTCGCAACGCCGACTACTGCATGTCGCTTCAGAAATCGTAACCTTTCGCTTTCTTCAATACTACGGCGCATGGCGAGGGTACCAAAGCCACATGAGATGGTCTCGAACGCTTCGGGAGAGGTATTTCTATCCGAGTACAACAAGAAGTAATGCATTTCCAGAACTGCAAGAAAATGAAAGGTAGATCACATAATGCGGTGGAAGGTATTAGTTTCTGCGCCCTATATACAGCCTGTAATTGAAAAGTTTAGACCAATCTTTAACCAATATGGAATTGAAATAGTAATCCCTCTCGTGCATGAACGACTCGACGAAGAAGAACTTTGCCGATGGGTTGGTGATATCGACGGCGCTATTTGCGGAGACGACAGGTTCACTGAACGCGTTCTGCAAATGGCTCCTCGATTGAAGGTGATCTCCAAATGGGGTACCGGCATTGATTCTATTGATCAGATAGCCTGCCAACGATTGGGGATTTCCGTGTGCAATACCCCAAATGCGTTCACTGATCCGGTCGCCGATACTGTTCTAGGCTATATTCTTTCTTTTGCCCGTCAGATTCCTTGGATGACTGATGGCGTACGGAATGGTGTTTGGCGTAAAACTTCGGGGCGGGCATTGCGCGAATGTACTCTTGGTGTTATTGGTGTCGGCAATATCGGCAAAGCTGTTGTTCGTCGAGCTATTGCGTTTGGTATGCGGGTATTGGGTAATGACCTTCTAGATATTCCTAAGGAGTTTGTTTGGGAGACCGGGATTACCATGGTCACCAATGAAGCATTGCTACGACAATCTGATTTCATCAGCATCAATTGTACACTTAATTCTACTAGTCACCATCTAATTAGTGATCGATATTTCCACATCATGAAATCGACCGCGGTGATTATCAATACCGCTCGTGGTCCCATAATTGATGAGGCAGCGTTAGTTATGGCACTTAGAGAAGAACTTATTGCCGGCGCGGCATTGGACGTGTTTGAAGTTGAACCACTGCCTGACGATAGTCCGCTGCGAAAGATGAACAACGTTCTGATGGCTCCTCATAATTCCAACAGCAGTCCAGAAGCATGGGAGCGTGTTCATTGGAACACCATCAACAATTTGATTCAGGAGCTACGACGAAGCGAGCTCTGAAATCCGCATTTGTTCGTCCGATAAGATGGGAATATTGAATTATGAACACGATTCTTGATAAGAATATCGCTCTGATTACAGGAGCACTGGGCGGCATTGGTTCTGCTCTCTGCAGGGCCTTTCGTAGTGATGGCTATGAAGTTGTGGCGACGGACAGAAACAAGGGGAACTGCGAAGCCGATCATTTCATCCAGCTCGATGTATTGGATATTTATAGCAAGAAAAGGGCTCGACAAGTGCTAAGAGCAAAAATGGAGAGAATCTGCAAAGGCCGTGGTCTCAAGGTACTCGTCAATAACGCTGCCATCCAGATTGTAAGCCACACCGATGACGTCAAGATTGCAGAATGGGATGAGACGCTGCAAACCAACTTGATCGCGCCATTCCTGCTAGTCCAGACAATGCTTCCATTATTGGAAAAGGCCCACGGTTCGGTCGTCAACATCGCCAGCATCCATGCTGTATCCACGAAACCCGGGTTTGTCTGCTATGCTACGAGCAAGGCCGCGCTCGTGGGACTAACACGATCGCTGGCGGCAGACTTGGGGTCTCGCGTTCGGGTCAATGCTATCAATCCATCTGCTACGGATACCCCTATGCTGAAGTCAGGCTATGCAAACTTGCCCGAAAAGTTAGACGAACTTGCTTCAATGCATCCGTTGGGCCGCATCGCCCAGCCGGATGAAGTCGCGCACGCTGCATTGTTCCTTGCTTCAAACAATGCAGATTTTATCACTGGTGTGTGTTTACATGTCGACGGTGGAATCGGCGTGCGTTTACATGATCCAATATAAGATTGCTTATGACAAGACTGATGAGAACAAAACGTTACCAAGACCGTGTTTTCTTAGCATGGAAGAATATATGCAGGACATTTGCTGGTCTTGGTTTTCCATTGCGGGAAAATGAACGTCGCTTGGCATCACTGCGCAACATCGAAGCTGGCAAGCGAGTATTCATTCTCGGCAACGGCCCCAGTCTGAACCATACCGATGTTGATAAGCTTTGCGATGAAATTAGTATTGCCTCGAACGCTATTTTTCTCTTGTTCGACAAGAAAAAATTCCGTCCTACCTACTATACTATTGAAGATTACCTTGTCGCTGAAGATCGAAGACTAGAAGCTGCAGCCTTAAAAGCATTATGGAAGATTTTTCCCTCAGATGTTCGCAAATTTATTCCTCCTGATGAACACACAATCTATGTGAACTTCATAAGAGCGTACAGGGGATTTCCCAGGCTTACAGATAACTTTCAAAGACATGTTTTTTGGGGGGGCACCGTTACCTTCATGAACATACAATTGGCCCACTACTTGGGAGCTACCAGGATTTATCTGATCGGCTTTGATCACAACTATGCCAGACCGACAGCCGACGACATAATTGATGGATCCGTGATTACCTCAGCGTCAAATGATCCCAATCACTTTGACCCTGGATATTTTGGAGCCGGATACCGTTGGCATGATCCCAAAGTGGAACGGATGGAAGGTGCTTATCGTATAGCCAGAGAGTACTTCAATGCACGTGGGATACCGATATACAACGCGACAGCCGGCGGGAAGCTCGAGGTATTCCCGCGCGTTGACTTCGATTCGCTGTTTAAGTAGTGGAGATCGGGATGAAAGAAATGGAAAGCCACTACCTGTTTAGGCCAGTGAAAAGAATTGGTCTTATCGGCTGCGGTGCCGTCACCGAACTATTTCATCTTCCGTCATTACTGGCCAGGAAAGACTGCCTGGTAACCGCACTTGTGGACCTCAACGTTGCCAGGATCGAGGTGATTGGCCGCTCAGTTCCTCTGGCGCGGCGGTCAGCATCTGTCTCAGAGATCTTATCTGAAATTGATGCTGCCATCGTGGCAGTACCTCATTTCTTACACGCATCAATCGCTGTTGAGCTGTTACGTGGTGGCAAGCATGTTCTGGTGGAGAAGCCGCTGGCACTAACAAGTGCTGAATGTGATTTAGTACTAGAGGCGGCCGAAGCAAGCGGAGCCACTGTAACTGTCGGACATATGCGGAGGTTTTGTTCAGCTGTTACCTTCACACGGAATCTGATACGCTTCGAGACAATGGGACCCATACATTCCGTTGACGTGGCAGAAGGAGCTGTTTTTGGCTGGCCTGTAGAGTCTGATTTTCAATTCCGGCGTGACAAAGCTGGGGGGGGTGTCCTGGTAGATACGGGAGCGCATACATTGGACATGGTTCTCGGTTGGTTCGGTGATGTTTTGCCCGGATTCTATTACGATGATGCGTGTGGCGGTGTGGAGGCGGACTGTATAATGGAGCTACGCCTGCCCGACAATACACCATGTCGCGTTGAACTCAGCCGGACACGCAACCTACGCAATTCTGCAATCATTGAGGCGGAGCGAGGTCGGATCGAAGTCTTCTTTTATGACAACAAAGTGGTTTTGACCTTTTCGGACGGTTTTCCAGTTATCCCCATTGAATGCACACCGCAGACGTCGGCTTTGACCAATCCCTCACTCTGGCGACACATGTTCGACTATCAACTTGACAACTGGTTGGATTCAATAACGCAAGGTCATCCCGCCTTAGTATCCGGTGAGGACGGCGCAAAGGTGGTCCGTCTGATCGAAAAACTTCAAGCGATGCGAAAACCGCTGATCCATCCATGGGAATCTTTCCCAGTTCAAGGGGAATCTTCGTGAGTTTGTCGAACGCCAGAATTCTAATCACGGGAGCGACAGGTTTCATCGGCAGTCGCCTAGTCCAGTGGCTTGTCGAAGTGGAAAAGGCTAACGTGGTTGCGTTTGTTCATCATTTCAAAAACGCCAGCCGGATCAGTCGTTTTCCGATTGAGATGATTCAGGGGGATGTAACGGACTTATCAGCTCTAACTGTGGCGATGCAGGGATGCACGCATGTGGTTCATGCCGCTGTTTCTTTCGTAGGTACTGCCAAGCAGAACCGAAGGATAACAGTGGAAGGGGCTAGAAACGTGTACAAAGCTTGCCGCCGCAACGGCATTCAGCGAGTTGTGTATCTCAGCACAATCTCCGTATATGGTAAGACACCTGCAGGTGCTATAGATGAAAGTACGCCATGTTCGCCCATCGACTCCTATGGGCGAGACAAACTGGATGCCGAGGAGATTTTCAGGGAAGCTGCCGGAACAGATTTTAAGCCTGTAGTTTTACGGTTGCCGGTGGTCTACGGGCCATGGTCATTTTGGTCCAAATATCCGATGGAACAGTTTTGTCAGGGAGCCATTATACTTCCAGATGATGGTTCAGGTATATGCAACGCTATGTACGTCGATGATGCTATACAATGCATCATATGCGCATTGCATGCGAATATGGATCCAGGTTCAGTTACTTGTCTTGTGTCTGGTCCCGACAGGATCACTTGGCGTCAATTCTATGAGGAACATGGCAAGGCACGTGGTGATAATCCCGCGAGACTGCGATACCTCCCAAAGACAACTATCCTCAGACACTTTAAGTGGTATAAAGTGCTACCTCGTCATTTGTGGAGCTTGCGAGGAGAGGCCCTCATTGTTTTGCGCATGCCTGGAGCCCGTATTTTTTTGCGCGCTCTAAAATCAATCGATCGGGGCCTACGCAAACGCCAAGTCGCTCCTTTCACTGTACCTGTTACTTTTCCTGCGCCGGATATTCAAGACATCTGGCCTAATCCGGCACATTTGGAGCTCATGGCATCTCAATCTTTGATTGAGAACCGTATCACCGAAAAATTGATTGGATTCAGACCAACTGTGTCTTTCTCGGATGGAATGGAAAAGACACGATCATGGCTGCTCTGGGCGGGATTGAACTATAAATGACTGCATGCTCTGTCGTCATGAGGTGTTCACCGTTAATCACTTCATCATGTAAGGTCACAAGACCAGTAATATGATTATGAATGTTAGATTGTTATTCAGAGTGTTAGCCCTGCTATTCTGCGAGAGCCCGGATACGAAATGTTATCGCCGAACAGCCAGAAATCTGTTGACAGAATATGAACTAATGAAACGTACCGCCAAGGGTCGAGCGCAGCTTCGTCTGCTTCAGGATGGTCGTTCGTTCAAGTTGAATCTCGGATGTGGCCCCAATATAAAAGAAAAATGGATCAATATTGACATGCAAGAGGGTCCGAGTGTTTATGAACTTGATCTACGTAAATCACTTCCTTTGCCAGATGGAAGTTGCAGCATTATTTACAGCGAACACTTTTTCGAACACATCGAGTACCCAAGACCTGCCGAAGATCTGTTGCGCGATTACGCCAGACTGCTCCAACCCGGCGGAATGTTGTCCATTGGCGTCCCAGATGGGGAAATCGCGCTACGCGCCTATGCAGGTGATGATAATCAAGACTTTTTCAATGTCTCAAAGGAACGTTGGCATCCAAGCTGGGCAAACACACGAATGGAGCAGATAAATTATATGTTTCGCCAGGATGGAGAACATCGGTTTATTTATGATGAGGAGACTTTGCTTGGATCAATAAGAAGAGCGGGATTCGTTGAGGCAAGACGACGCGCCTTCGATCCGCAACTTGACACCGTGTCACGTGCATGGGGTACACTGTATGTCGAGGCGCGACGACCCGAGAAGGTTTAGCTTTGTTCTAATAAACTGTCACCTTCGAAAAATGGATATTATTTGAAAACAAACAGCGCAAAGAGTCAATTATCTGCCAGTGTTGTCATATGTACCAGGAACCGTGCATCTTATCTCGGCAACACCATTCGTAAGGCAGCATTGCAAGAGCCACCGATGGGTGGTTTCGAAATTTTGGTTGTTGATAATGGTTCAACTGATCATACGGCAGAGGTTGTAAAGGAATGTTGGTCTTCTATAAATACAGTGATAGTCCGTTACGTTCTGGAAACACAAGTTGGTCTTTCTTCAGCCAGAAATCGTGCAATTGTGGAAGCAAAAGGACGGTTCTTATGCTTTCTTGACGATGATGCGGTACCCGAACCGGAGTGGCTTCAGAGATTGTGTGCTGTGTTTGAGCAAAGTGAACAGATTATGTGCGCTGGAGGTGGAATCATGCCTGAGTACGAAACAACACCACCAGCATGGTTCGACAACCAATGTGAAGGAATCTTTAAGCCGACGTTCAAACATCCCGCACGACATTGCACGAGCTACCCTTACTATCCATATGGGGCCAATTTTGCTGTGAGGATTTCAGCCTTCAGTATTGTCGGCTCGTTTGATGCGCAACTTGGCTATATGGGCACAAGCCTTGTCCCTGGTGAGGAAACGGAGTTTCTTCGCCGAATCGAACGTGCCGGCTATCAGATCATGATTGACCCTAGCGCGATGGTGCACCATCTCATTCCAGCTTGTAGGCTAACAAAAGAGTATTTTTTACGGCGCACCTATGCCCAGGGACGCTGTGATGCGATCCTAGATTGGCGTTTTGGCGAACGCCAGATGCCAGTAGCTTCGAAGCGCCGGCTATGGGTTTTGACGCGTTCATTCATTCGCTTAGCATTGGCATATGGCCGATCTGCGATTAAACGATTATTCGTGGGGTGTCCGTTGCCGATGAGAGAGCAGTTAGATTGGTGCAATCGTAAGGGCTATATACATCAAGAATGTATTTTGTGTTTGCTATTGAAACAACGTATAAAACATCACTGATTATAATTCAGGCATCTCATTATAACTCACGGAATTTAATATGGTTTCTTGTGTTACATATAAGCAACGCGATTTGACACCGAATGTCGTGAGTATCATAATACCATCCTATAACTCTCTCAGATTTATAGAGGATGCAATTTCGTCAGCTTATGCTCAGTCATATAAACCCATTGAAGTGATTGTTGTGGATGATGGTTCTAATGATGGTTCATATGAATTAATATTGGAATTGAAATCTCGAAAATATCACAATCTGATCATAAGCAGGCATTTGGATAGAAACAATTTTGGAGTGAGTACAACTAGGGAAAGAGGGGTTTCGTTAGCTTCAGGTGAATTCATTGCTTTTCTTGACGCGGACGATATGTTTGCACCGGACAAAATAGGGAAACAAGTTGAAGTGATGAAATGTCATGAGGATGTGGTGCTCTGCCATACCGGTGTTTCGGTAATAGGCGATGTCTCTCAATCCATTAGATATGAACAGAATTTCATGAATAATCCGCTCGTCCCTTACTGGTTTCGTAACCGATCGGATTACCTGTTAAACAATCACATATGCCTGTCTTCTGTCTTAGTCAAAACACGCCCATTACGGGAGATACCTTTTGCCACGCCTCAGGCTTTTCAATACGAGGATTGGTTATGCTGGTGCCTCATAGCCACCCGTGGAAAATTTGTCTTTATACCGGAAAGACTAACTTATTATAGGGTACACGAGGATTCTGCTAGTACGTCAATCGTTCGGAATCACCTTAAACATCATTATTCAATCTTGGAAATGAAGCTGGCGCTGATTGTAAAATCTGAGTCTTTGTCTCATTCCATGAAGTGTTTAATTTCCGCATATTCAACATTGTGCGAATTATTCATTTGCTATCTTCCAGCAGAAATGGGACTTGGGCTCAGTAAATACAAGGATAATGATTTTATTATCTGGTATTTTGTCATAATTCGGATGTTGAAGAAATGTTTGGAACGTCATCCCAGAATTTATCGGATCATAGTTGGCGCGATGAATATCTTCCGACTTGTGATTCACAGAAAGAGAGAGTGACGGATATCATGAATCGTTGGAGATACTATTAGTTCCATCTATCCTGAGGAGCATCAAGGTGCATGTAGCCTACATCCACATAGTTGTCCTTGGCCCCAACGATAAGGTGAACCCAATGCTTGCCCAGCTCATTTGTTTTGAGATTCCTGGCGCAGCGTTTTCACTCCGGGCATTTTCTGGGCCTTCTTGCTCACTTTAGGGGTGTCTCCGATCAGCAAATAACGCCCATTGATCTCAATGACTGGGAACCAATGGCAGAACGTTTGGACTTTTTCTTTTTCGGTTGGGTCACCTCAGGACCATCAGACGGGGGTGGCTCGGAGGAATTGGTCGAATTTGTCGAGAGGGAAACGGTCTTTTTCTGAAGTGGGATTACTTACTGCTCAAGGGCTCTTATACTCGCATCCATCTCCAGGAGCACCTTGATCACAGCATCTTTGCCTGGTTCGTTGATGAGTTCCGCTTACCGTTACCACTGTCGAGTTGGGGAGAAGGTGTTCAAACCCGAGCACGCAGAGTATGCCGGGATTGCACATTAACTGGCGGAGATCTTCCATTCCGGTTAGGTCTGATCCATTGCCGGCACACGCCTAGCCATGCTGACCGCCGTCCCTGTGGAGCCCGTGTCTTGATACAGCGCCTTATCTGTACCATTATCACCAAGAGCTATTTGGCCCATGCGCGGGTACTCGCTAAGAGTATTCGCGAACACAATCCTGAATTGCCCCCGCTTCTGGTGCTCCTGGCGGATCGTGTCGATGGATTTTTCGACCCGGCAACAGAGCCGTTTCAGATGATCCAACTGGAGGACCTGGCCGAGCGAGAGGTTGTTCGTCATATGAGTTTCTACTACACGCCCTTTGAATATTGCTGTGCTTTGCGCGGTTTGCTCCACGAATATATACTGACTCATACTAGGGCGCACAGTTGGGTTTTCCTCGACACTGACATTCTGGTCTGCAACTCTCTAGAACCGTTATTTCAAGCTCTTCAAAATGCCTCCGTTTTATTGAGCCCTCATCTCCTTCAACCTTCAAATGCAGAACCGGCTTCGCCGTTTGAGACCAATTTGCTCCGGTGCGGGGTTTTCAATGCTGGAATGCTCGGGCTCTCCCGATGCGAAACCGTAAAGCAGTTTATAGACTGGTTTAAGAAACGGCTAATGAGATGGGGATTTCATGACTTCCGTTCCTGCTTTGTAGATCAACTTTGGCTGAACCTGGCACCATTTTATTTTAGTGATGTACAGGTATTCCAGCATCCGGGTTGTAACGTTGGATACTGGAATACAAACGAGCGTTTTATCTCTGTCGGGCCTGTTGGCAGCTTCAAGAGTAACGGTCAACCGCTCCTTTTCTTCCATTTCAGTGGATGGGACATCGACACTCCATGGAAGGTCTCAAGGCATTCTACAAAAGACTGTAGTACTGAAGAATCCGCTTGGTTTCTATTGTCACATATATATCGGGAAATGTTGTTGGAGAATAGCTACTACGAGGTACGAGAATGGCCTTACGCATTCGATCATTTTGAAAATGGTGATTTTATCACAACAGCAATGCGTCGTGCTTATTACGATGAAATTTACACAACTAATGCTTCTAAAGAATCACCCTTTACATGCCCTAGGTCATTTCGATTCTATCAATCACATATCAGGAGATGGTGGCATATTCGATCAGCCGTCAATAAGGTAATGAGCAAAATAGCACTCACTTACGCTAAGTATTAGTGCCAACAGGTACATTCTATGCAAGATCGGCATCACACTTTAGTTATAGTGCCTCATCTTCCCTGTTCTGATAGAAATAGCGGTGACAGGCGGCTGATTGAGTTGTTGCGGATAATGAGTAGGCATTGCGATGTATCATTGTTCATTTGCGAATTGCCTATTGGATCACACCACCAAATCTCTCTACAGGATGCAAAGGCTTACCAAGAACTGCTTCATGACATGGATTTGAATATAATACCAAATTCCTTGATAGATTTGATTATCGCCCTTGGTCAGGTTAACTATGATATTGTTGTTTGTGAGTTCTATGTTACAGCCATAAGACTACAATATCTGATTCATTTCTTTCAGCCTCAAGCGTCACTCGTTATTGACTCAGTTGATGTTCATTATCTGCGAGAACGATCTGCAGGAGTACTGGGACTTCCTGAAGGTGAGTCTGAACCTCAAACTAAGTGCGCTGAATTGAATGCATACCGTCGAGCTGACTGTGTGATTGTCGTCACAGAGGAGGAACAACAGGCACTCTTTCGCGAGGCGAGACTGGCGAACACTTTTGTAATACCCAATATTGTTCCATTGCGGCATCGATCAAAGCGTATTCGTCAACCCGAAGTCATCTTTATCGGAGGGTTTCGCCATGCACCAAATATCGATGCTGTCAGGTGGTTGGTTTCGACCATCTGGCCAAAGGTGCGCTCCCAGGTTGCTGCCGCACGGCTCTTGATCATCGGAAGCGCAGTTCCTCCTGAGATAGAAGCGTTAGCTGATGCGCCCGGTGTCGAAGTCCTGGGCTACGTCCCGGACACAGGGCCATATCTCGACCGCGCTGCAGTCTCTGTAGCACCACTGCGATACGGTGCTGGCATGAAAGGCAAGGTTAATGAAGCAATGGCTGCAGGAGTGCCGGTAGTTAGCACCAGTATTGGGATGCAAGGTCTGAAAGTCCAATCGGGCCGACATTGCATCATTGCCGATACGGCAGACGATTTGGCTCAATCCATAGCATCCCTTCTCGTAGATCCTGAGGCAGCTGAAGCAATTGGGCACTCAGGTCAGGAGTTTATTGCTGCGATCTGTAGTGCTGAAAGAGTCGAACAGCTCGTATTGGAAATGCTGGGTAGGCTTTTGAGTTCAGAACAAATTTCTCATTTCCATCCGTTATCTCGCTTGAGGATTCTCCTGTTCAGCTTACCCGGCATGACTTCATCCCTTCGGTTTGCTTACCGGGTGTGGCGAAAACATCGAAGCCGCAGAAGTGGGGCCGGTGCGGGTAGGGCACATATCTGAAGTCGAATCAGAGACTTCGGCGTGAGCCCCACGAGAATACATCGAAAGCCTTGATGAGTGCGTAAGCCGATGGACCATCACCACGTCACCGTCAGCGTAATTATCCCAACTTACAACCATCGAGATTTTGTTCTCGAGGCACTTAGTTCGGTCTTCGGCCAGACTTATTCCCGTTACGAGATCATCGTAGTCAATGACGGATCGGAGGACGATACCGCCGCTATTCTTGCTCCGTCGATTGCGTCCGGCAAGATCCGTTACTTCGAACAACCCAATTCGGGTCAGGCTGCCGCTCGCAATCGCGGGATCTCGGAAGCCGGTGGCGAATTCATCGCGCTGCTTGATGATGATGATCTTTGGCCTTCCGACAAGCTTCAGTGGCAAGTCGACGAAATGATTTCTCATCCAGAAATGGTATTAGTCTATGGATATGCAGAGAGCTTCGGGCTGACCTCCGGTTGCCGGCATCCCGACCGTAAAGGCCCCAGTGGTTGGGTACAGAGCGAGTTATTGCGGGCGAACTGGTTGAGATCGCCAGGACAGGCATTGATTCGAACCTCTGCAATACGCAGGATTCGGGGATTTGATCACACGCTCTGGGGATCGGACGACTGGGATTGCTGGATCCGGCTGGCTGCCGTGGGGCCGTTTCATTACCACCCGAGGCTCGCGCTCAACTATCGTCAGCACGCTCGCAATTCGACCAAAGAAGTGATGCGACTTTATGAAAACTCACTGAAGGTCCTTCGCAAGAACCTGGGTTCTTGCCCAAGTGTTCGGACTTGGCGCACATGGATTGCATGTTGGCGCTTCATCCGTTGCTTCTCACGAAACAATGCACGTTTTGCGATGTTGGAGGCAATCACTAATCATGACCCAGGCGAAGCCATGCGAATGTGGTATTGCGCGCAAAGGCTGGGCGCCTTAGGAGTGGGCTCAAAACCACTGATCAGGTTCATGCTGGATCACGCGAGACTCTGGATCAGCAATCAATTGGCCCAACTGAAACCTTGACAGAAAGATGTGCCTTGGATTCAATGCTCTATGAGCTTGCACTTTTCGTTTCTGAAGGTCGATGAGCGAATGCGGATCTGCGAGCCGATCTTCCCGATCCTTGCAGGTGCATCATCAGAAGAGAGATGAACTTTCCTTTTTATGAAAACCGTATTCTGTGCCTACGATGACCTAGACTGTGTTGGAGGCCCAAACACATGGCTGCGTCGCTTACTGCCTGAATTGCAGAAAGCTGGGGTGGCGGTTCATGCCCTTCTCCTTACACCGTGCCCCGGCCGGGGTGCGACCAGCGTTGCACTCCGCTCGACAGGGATTCCGTGTACAGAATTTGCCTTTCGAACCTGCCCCTTCACTCAGCAGCGATTGCAGAGGATCTTATCCTTCGTCGTACACTTGAAACCTGATATCTTTGTACCCAACCTTGTGATTCCAGCCTACTATCTGAATAGCTGGTTTCGCCAAGCTGGAATCGCCACAGTTGGTGTAATGCATTCAGACGATCCGTTCTATTGGGCGCTGATCGAGGAATTCGTCAATGGGCCCTTGGGCCACCGTCTATCGGGCCTGGTCTGCGTATCCGAGTACCTTCGGTCGGTGGTGGTAAGGCTTGCTCCCAAGGATATCAAGATAGCCAAGATTCCATGTGGAGCTCCCGTGCCAAACTGTCATAACAGTGAACCTACCAATGGGCTGAGACTCGTGTACGTGGGTCGCCTTGAACAGGAGCAAAAGCGTATTCTCGATTTGACTCGATCGTTTTGTCGCGCAGCGCGCGAAATTCCTGGGACCGAGGCAGTCATCTACGGCGAAGGCAGGGCGAGGGCCGAAGTCGAGTGGTTGCTAGCAACCGAGGGGAAAGGACTGCCTGTCAGCCTCCAAGGTCGAATCGACAGCGACGAGATCCAAGATCATCTTTTGCAGGCACATGCTATAGTACTGCTTTCCGACTACGAAGGGTTGCCCATTTCCCTTATCGAAGGGATGGCATGCGGCTTGGTTCCAATCTGCACCAACATGCGCAGCGGTATTCCGGAATTGGTTGAACATGGCGTAACCGGACTTGTGGTGTCGGATCGTGGCAACAGCTTCATCAGGGCCGTTGAGACGCTTAGAACCGATACGAACCTCTGGCGGGCCCTCTCACATGGAGCGCGGGCTCGCGTCCAGACTGAATATGCTTCCGAAGCTTGTGCCCGGCAATGGATCGCTTTTTTGTCGGACCTGGTTCCCGAGCCGCGCCGGACGGAGCTAGCCCAGCTGCCCCGAATCATCAAACTCCCTCCCGTTCGCCCGGAATTTTCCCATCAAGATTTGAGACCCCGGCCCATTACGCGTCGTGGTTTACTGAGATTATTAGAGCTTTATCTCCCATCGACCGTTATCCGCCTCTACAAGAGATTTCGGATTAGCCATGTGAAACACTTTCGGCGTCCTTCGGGGGAAATGCGTTACTTTTGAGCTTTTGGGAGAGGCTGTTGGTCACTCAAGTCATTATCGCGGCGAGTTTACACCACACAGAATAGCCTGCATTGATTGAAAGGGAATTTAGACAATGAAAATTGCGATGGTTAGCCGTTCGGATGAAAGCGCTGGAGGAGCGAGCAGGGCTGCACACATTCTAGCGGTTGGTCTTCGCAATCACGGCTGCGAAGTTGATGAATGGATTATTGTTCGGAAAGATAGACATAATATTGATTGTAAATTAGTCTTCCCAGGAGCTTTTAGTCAGTATATTCCTTTTGTCACTAATATAGGATCACGTTTGGTAGGATTACCGGATATACTTGGATTTGACATACTGAAACTTCCAAGGCTTTTTCTGCTGAATGACTATGATATAATCCACTTTCATGATACCGTAACCGCTGTTTCCCCAATTACAATCTTGAAAACGGCAACAATAAAGCCAACTGTATTGACACTTCATGATTGCTCAGCCTTCACAGCAGGTTGTACTTATCCAGATTCATGCAATAAATACCAAGCAAATTGCGGTGATTGTCCTGAGATTCGCTCTTGGCCATTGTCTTCTCCGGCTCTGGATTTTAGCGGATTGCTGCAACGTCTAAAAAGGCTGATCCACCGAAATGTTGATGTTTCAGTAGTCGCACCATCGGAGTGGATACGCCAACTGGCACTCTCATCTGGTGTTTTTCGAAAAGAGCCCAAACTGATTCCATACGGGATCGACCTGGATTTCATTCGCCCACTGAATAAACCTATAGTTCGAGATATACTCAACCTGCCGATCGAAAAGCAGATAATTGCTTTTGCAGCAACTCACGTGGATGATCCGAGAAAGGGTTTTCGCTATGCGTTGGAAGCAGTCAGGCAGTTTGATGCCGGGAGGCGCAGAGTTACTTTTCTCTCTATCGGTCATCCACCGCGAGATATGAAGAATTGGAATTCTAACGATTTTGATTGTCGTTTCCTTGGGTTTGTTTACGATCTGCGGTTGATGGCTCAGTACTTTGCGGCGGCGGATGTATTCCTCTTTCCCACCCTCCGCGACAATTTGCCCTTTGTTGTACTTGAAAATATGGCAGCAGGAACACCAACCATTGCGTTCAGGACAGGGGGAGTGCCGGAAATGGTGCTCCATGAGCGAACAGGGTACTTGGTTGATCAAGGCGATAGTGATGGGCTTGTGAGGGGCCTGCATGAGGCTCTAAGGATTGGGAAGGCAGCCTGCTGGGGAGTCTCTGCAAGGTGCCGTGCAGAGGATCTTTTTTCATTGGAAAGGCATGCAATATCTCACCTAAGACTTTACGAGACTTTAGCTGGCGATTGTATCGCCAAGGCTTGTCGGCCAAAATCGGAAAAATCATTGTGAACAATGAATACGATCACAACGGATCGATATCCGATGAATTATCGCGGCGAGAAACCGGTCATCGTGTCGCTGGTATCATAGTAACTCGTAATCGTAGGCAGTTGCTGGTTTCCTGTTTGGAAGCACTGAAAACTCAAACCAGTCCCCTTGCTAATGTCATCGTCGTAGACAATGCCTCGACGGATGGGACAACGGCATTATTGGATCACCTGACAAAAGTCTGGGAAGGGAGACTCATAACGGTGCAGCTCTGCCGAAATTCCGGGGGCGCCGGTGGTTTCGCTTCGGGTTTGCGGGCTGCCTTGAACACCAGGGCTCACTGGTTTTGGCTAATGGATGACGACGCTGAGCCAGCTCGGGGCGCCCTGGAACACTTGACGGCTTACCTTGGAGACAAAGACCAGGTCTTGGCATCCGTCTCCGGCCGAGATAGCCCTAAGGGGCGCGAGCTGTGTTGGCCACCTATTGGGGACGGTGGAAAGCTTTTTTTCTACTCCCACGAACTACCGGAAGGGAAAAACAAAGTGGTATCCCTGCCATTCCTGGGCTTCATGATACATCGTTCCCTGGTGGAGCGAGTTGGCCTTCCCGATGCCGGACTTTTCATTTCCTTGGATGATGTTGAATATAGTGAGCGCCTCAAGAGAGCGGGAGCAGAGCTTTTTCTTGTGCGGGACAGTTTTATCTCCCATCCTCTTCCTGAACGTCGTATTTTGCGGATTGCCGGTCACAGCTTCGTTCTGGTCCGACAGGCGCCCTGGAAGAACTACTTCAATGCTCGCAATCGTCTGATCGTGGCCCGCCGTTACTACGGACTAAAGCTCTGGACATCAACCTTCCCGAGCGTGCTGTTACGGATGCTCTTTGCAATCCTCAGCGGACCATCGCCCCGGGGACAGATCCTTGCCTATTCACAAGCCATTGTGGATGGATTTCTGGGTCGTGTTGGGCCAAGGATAATACGCCAATGACAGACTCCTCTAGAGGAAAGGTCAAAATGAATGACTCCGATATCTTGATTCTGGGTGCTGGCATGACCGGTATGGCGGCCGGCATTGTCTCCGGGGCTCCCATATGCGAAGAGGCTGAAGCTCCCGGCGGCATCTGTTCATCATATTATATGTCGGCCGGTGGTGATGCTCCCTTGCCTCAACCTCCTCCGGACGGAGAAGCTTACAGATTTGAGATCGGGGGAGGGCACTGGATTTTCGGAGGGGATCCGGCAATAATCCATTTCATTGGATCACTCGTTCCTATCCAAAGCCACCCGCGACGGTCATCCGTCTATTTTCGCTCCCGTTCTCTTTCAGTCCCTTATCCGCTTCAGAACCATTTGCGCTGCCTTGGGAGTGAAATCTCCCTCAAGGCTCTACAGGAAATGGCTCTGGCAGGGCACATTCGACCGAGCACTATGCGTGAATGGTTGGAACAGAGTTTTGGTCCTACTCTAACAGGCCTCTTTTTCGGACCATTCCATGAACGCTACACTGCCGGGCTATGGAAAGACATTGCTCCTCAGGACGATTACAAATCTCCTGCGGCGTTATTTCTGAGCCTGCAAGGGGCGCTCAAAGAAGCGCCACCTGTCGGCTACAACACGACATTTATTTATCCTGTCGACGGACTGGATACACTTTCTCGACGCATGGCAGAAAAATGCTTTATCCATTATGGGAAAAAGGCTGTACACATCGACGTCTGTGGCAGGAGAATCCATTTCGCCGATGGGGCAACCAGTCATTATGAGAAACTCATCTCAACCCTGCCATTAAACCAGACTCTCACGCTGGCGAGTTTGAATGTGCATGCACCGATTGATCCTCATACATCCGTGCTGGTGCTGAATATTGGAGCTGTTCGTATGCCAGAATGCCCGAATGACCATTGGCTGTACACCCATGAAAACCGCTCTGGCTTTCATCGTGTCGGCTTTTACAGCAATGTGGATCCTTCGTTTCTTCCTGCATCGGCAAGGATTAGCCAGGATCGTGTCAGTATCTACGTGGAACGGTCCTATCGGGGGAGTGAAAAGCCACACGCAAATGAAATTCAAGTTTATGTTCAAAGTGTCATTGAGGAGTTACAGGAATGGGGTTTTATTGGTCCTGTGGAGGTAATCCATCCCACGTGGATTGATGTTGCTTACACGTGGGGCTGGCCTGGATCAGAGTGGAAATCGTCGGCATTGAGACTCCTGGAACACCACGGCATTTTCCAGGTGGGAAGGTATGGTCGCTGGGCATTCCAGGGTATCGCCGATTCCATACGCGATGGCCTTATGGTGGGAGGCGCACTGCTGGCATCGTAACGCGATTGCCTTTTCATATCAGCTCGTTTTGTTCTTTTGTTCTCCAATTTCTTGCTTCTTATGCAAGACTGCTCCGACCTCTAAAGGCAAGAATGAATTGCATCAAACGTCTGGAAAGGTGCGAGAATAGTCCGACTTGTGATCGCATAGCATCTGTCAGTGAGGGAATGATCATTAATGTTGGAAAGTAACAAGCAAGCCATCATCAGCCCCATGCCAAGAGGCAGCGGGGCGTTTGTCCTCCACAAGATGATCGAGAGCCATCTGAGCGGCTACCGTGTAGTGGACTATTCTCCCTGGCGCACCCTTTTCCCTTTCTCGCTTCCCCGAATCCTGGCCGGCAAGCACAGTAGAATAGTCCACACCTGCCCGGATTACGGGCTGTTTTTCCATCGTCCGCGCCAGCCTCTGGTTCTGACCATCCACAATTATGTCTGCGACAACGGAATGCGGCCTTACAGCAGTCTCCTGCAGCAGGCTCATTATGCGACCGATTTGAAATGGTTCATCAGACGATCCATCAATCATTGTAGCCTTGTCACCAGTGTCAGTCACTTTACTGCCCGGCTCGTCACCCGGGAGCTCAACCTCAAACGGAGCATTCGGGTGATCTATAACGGCATTGATGAACACCACTTCCGCCCTTCCGCGGTCAGGGACCCTTCCGGTCCCATTCGAGTCCTTTTCAGCGGTAATCTTACCCTAAGAAAAGGAGCCCAGTGGCTTCCCGCTATTGCCGGCGGGCTCGATCGCGGCATTGTCGTCACTTACACCTCGGGCCTGGGACACAGCCACTATCGTCCCCAAGAACCAAACACCATTGACCTTGGTCGTATTCCCTGGTCGGATATGCCTCGCATTTACCAGGCAAGCGATATGCTGCTATCCCCAACAGTCAGAGAGGGTCTGAGCCTCGCTGCCCTGGAGGCCATGGCCTGTGGACTCCCGGTGGTTGCAACCAACTGCTCGTCTCTTCCCGAGCTCATCGACGACGGGCTGGGTGGCTTTCTCTGTCCCGCTGGTGACGTCAAGGCCTTCGCAGAGAAAATCAACCTTCTCGCCGGCACGCCGGAGCTGAGGCGACAGATGGGGGAATACAACCGTGAGAAGGTTGAGCGGATGTTTACTCTGAAGCGGATGGTCTCTGAATACCGCGAACTGTTCGAGTCGCTGTTATGAATACTGAACAAGGAACCGCAGAACATTGAAGGAGGATGGGGATTTCGACCCTGATGAGCGGTTTTGCCTTTTGCCCATCAACTTCTTGTAGCTGTAGAATCCAGCCAGGGGCAGTTTCAAAGCGATCCATCCCCCGCTGAGGATAGTAAAGGAAGGACCGATTCTTGAAAATTCTCTTCATTTCTCGCGCTTATCCGCCTGTTGTCGGGGGCATGGAAAATCAGAACTACGAACTGTCCGTGCATCTGCCCCGCCATGCCCATACCCGAACAATAGCCAATCGTTACGGGAAACGTTTCCTGCCCGTTTTCCTCCCTTATGCCGCCATAATGGCGCTTATTCTGATGCGTTCCCACGATGTCCTCCTCCTGGGAGACGGGGTTTTGGCCATTGTTGGATACCTTGTCAAATTGTGCTACGGGCGCGGGAAAAGGGTGGTCTCCATTCTTCATGGCCTGGATGTCACTTACCCGATGTGGATCTACCAGGGCCTGTGGGTCAAGCGATTCTTACCGAAACTGGACGGCCTCATTGCCGTCGGCAATGAAACAATCCGCCAGGGCACTTTCCGGGGGCTGTCGGAAAAAAGGTTCGCCTTCATCCCCAACGGCATTGAACCGAAGGACCTGGTCAGCAACGCCACTAGAAAGGACCTGGAGGATATCCTGGGTCAGGACCTCGGCGGGAAGTATCTTCTGTTGACTTGCGGGAGGCTGACCGCCAGGAAAGGCGTCGCCTGGTTTATTGAAAAGGTCATGCCTCTCCTGGATGAAAAGATCCTGTACATCGTCGCCGGAGACGGCCCGGACAAAGAGAATATCCTGCGAGCCACCCAAGAACATCATTTGGAGAAAAGAGTGAAGGTCCTGGGGATGGTCAGCAATGAAGTGCGAAACCTGCTCCTGAATACATGCGATATCTTCATCCAGCCGAACATCAAAATCGCCGGAGATATGGAAGGCTTCGGCATTTCGGTTCTTGAAGCGGGGGCCTGCGGCCTGCCGGTTATTGCCTCTCGCATGGAGGGGTTGCTCGATGCCGTCCAGGAGGGGCAAAACGGCTTTCTTGTGGAATCGGGCAATGCCGCCGCCTATCAAGAAAGGATCGAAGAGCTCCTCTCCGACGACGTTTATCGCAGGGATTTTGGGAAGAAGGCGCGAGAATTCACGCTCTCAAACTTCAATTGGGATATGATTGCCAAACAATACGTTATGGTTATCCGGGATTGGCTCCTGGCGGCTGTCAAAAAATAAAAGCGCTCAACCTTCAGGAGTATTGGATGGAATCACATAGTACAAGAAATCCCCCCTGCCCCCCTTTTGAAAAGGGGGGAACTGCGTGTCAATCCGGTGGTTTGGGTGTGAGTCTTAAGTCAGGTGAAAACAGTCCGTTACATGCCGCCGAATAAAGTGATCATAGCCCTGCCCGTCATTCCGGCATGCTTCCGGCTGAAATCCATAAACGCTTCCTGGATACCGGCCTGAGACCTGCCGGTATGACGAATGGCCATCCGGACACTCATTTCTTTGAAGCATGGAATGCCTCGTGGCCGACTACCCAGGGCCGTTCTTCATCAATCCTTGCTCATCAAAAGAGGTTGCGATTCTCCTGGAAATCATCTACAAACAGTCCATCCCATCTTGCAAAAAGGCTCCGAGATCCCCTGCCCTACCTCCTCACTGTGCATCCACTGTCTCATTATCCACGTCGGCGAGCGGGAAAGGGAGATTGAAAAAGAGAGGCGGCATCTGTGCCGGGACCGGTTCCGTTGCCGATTCAGGGCTTTTATCCGCAAGGGGTTGTGTTCTCGATGTCTCTTCGTTCAGCCAGGGAGGATTGGTATGGCAAAGGCGGTTACTGAAAGCATTCTGGTAGTCGGTGGCGGTATGAGCGGGCTTTCTGCCGCCATTGAAGCAGCAGAAGCGGGCCGCGAGGTCTATCTTGTGGAAAAGAATCCTTATCTGGGTGGACGGGTGGCTCAGTTTCACAAGTTCTTCCCCAAGTTGTGTCCACCATACTGCGGTTTGGAGATCAATTTCCGCCGCATTAAGAACAATCCCGGAATCCACGTCTTCACTCTCGCCGAGGTGACATCCCTATCCGGCACCGAAGGCGAATGGGATGTCTCCATCCGGTTAAATCCCCGATATGTCAACGAGCAGTGCACCGCATGCAATCGATGCAGTGAAGCCTGCACCATGGAGATCGACAACCCCTTCAACTACGGCATGGACAAGATCAAGGCAGCCTATCTGCCCCATGATATGGCTTTCCCCATGCGATACGTTCTTGACCCCGCGCTGGTCGGGAGCAGCGAAGCCGGCAAGGTCCGGGACGCCTGTCCATATGGGGCGATCGAGTTGGACCTGCCCCCCCGGACCCTGAACATGAAGTTCGGCGCAATTGTCTGGGCAACGGGCTGGAAACCGTACGATGCCGCCAAACTCGACACCTACGGCTTCGGCGTTTATCCGGATGTCATAACCAACGTCATGATGGAGCGGTTGGCCGCCTTCAATGGACCCACCCAGGGAAAGGTCCTTCGGCCGTCAAACGGCAAGCCTCCGCAAACCATCGCATTCATCCAGTGTGCCGGTTCCCGCGACGAAAACCATCTGCCTTTCTGCTCTTCCGTCTGCTGCCTGGCGTCGTTGAAACAGACCACCTACATCCGAGAGCAATATCCGGACGCAAGAATCATTATCTTCTTTATCGATATCCGCGCCACGGACCGTCTCGAGGACTTCTATCGCCAGGTCAAGGACGATCCGAACGTCCAGTTTTTCAAGGGAAAAGTCGCCAAGATCGAACGGGACGCCGCCACCGATCATCTTGTCTTGCGCGTTGAAGATACGGGAAGCATGACCCTCCATGAGATCGGCGCCGACCTGGTGGTGCTTGCCACAGGAATGCAGCCGAACACTTTTGAATCCCCCGTTCCCCTACCCGTTCCCTACGATGACTACGGATTTATTGCTTCCATGGCTGCCCGGCCGGGCATCTACGCTTCAGGCTGCACCAGAATACCGGCCGGCGTTTCGGAATCGGTTCAAGACGGCACCGCGGCCGCACTCAAAGCCATCCAGTCCGTGCTCAGGGGGTAGACTCAATGGAGAAAAAGGTCGCCGTATACATCTGTACCGGGTGCGGCATTGGAGAAGCACTCGATATCGAGCAGCTCGGCAAGGTCGCCTCCGAGGAGGGCAAAGCCTCCCTTTGTCGAAGCCATCACAATCTTTGCGGCCGGGACGGGGTCGAGCTCATCCGGCGCGATATTTCCGATGAAGGGGCCAACATCCTGATCATCACGGCCTGTTCGCCTCGCGTCATGGGAGATGTCTTTCGCTTTGAAGGCTGTGTTGTCGAAAGAGCCAACATCCGCGAGCAGGTGGTTTGGTGTCAGCAGCCAAACGATGAAGACACTCAGATGATGGCGGAAGACTACCTCCGCATGGGCATGGCCAAAGCGATCCACACCGACCTGCCGGCCCCCTACCAGCCCGAAGGGGTGATGTCTAAAGAGATCCTTGTGGTCGGCGGCGGTGCGGCCGGCCTGACGGCTGCCCTGGAGACTTCCCGGGCCGGATATCAGGTGGTGCTGGTCGAAAAGGAAGCCGAATTGGGCGGATTTCAGAAAAAAGTATCGCAGAAGGTCACCTTCCCGTACAAGGAACTGAAGGCCAATGATCTGAGGCTTCTGGTGGAAGCGGTCGAGCGGGAGAAGAACATCACGATCTATACCGCGGCCCGCGTCGAAAGAATCTCGGGCGGCCCCTGCCTTTTCGATGTTCAGATCAAACAGAACGGAGCAGCTGCCGAGCACCGCCTGGGCGCCGTTGTGCTGGCCGCCGGCTGGCAGCCGTACGATCCCGCCAGGCTTGACGGCAAGTTCGGCTATGGAGCATCGCCCAACGTCGTAACGAACGTGCAGTTTGAAGAAATGCTGGAATCCGGCCCGGTCAAGCGGCCAAGCGATAAGGCGCCGGTGAAGAACGCCGTCTTCCTCCAATGTGCCGGCCAGCGAGACCCGAACCACCTGCCCTATTGCTCTTCCATCTGCTGCTTTATCGCCTTGAAACAGGCGCTTCAGATCAAGGAGCAGGACCCCGACGCCAACGTGTTTGTGATCTACCAGGAAATGCGGACACCGGGACAAGGCGAGGATTTCTACAGGAAGGCGCAGCGGGAGGGGGTCCTTTTCATTCGATCTCAATCCCCGGAGGTGCTGGTGGACGGGCCGAAGCTCTCCGTCGAGGCCGACGACGAACTGAGCGGGGAGAGAGTGCTCGTGGAGGATGTGGATCTGGTGGTCCTGGCCACCGGAATGGTGCCTGCTACGGCCTTCGGCGAAGGTTTCAAGGCGCCTCCGCCAAAGGAAGGAGCAGCAAAGGAAGAAGAGGTC